>JAUMVK010000094.1:0-3952 GCA_030530205.1 Thermoguttaceae bacterium
TCCGGCTGAAGAACCTGCTCCGACCGAAGAACCTGCCCCGGCTGAGGAAGAAGCTGTGGAGCCGGAAGCGCCTAAACCAGAAATAGACAATCCCGCCCCACTTGAATGAGCGAATTTTGGGAGCGTGGCGAAGAGTCACGCTTCTTTTTTGTCTAGTGGTCTGTTTTTTCAGGTTTTGGCAAAATTTTGATTTCGGAACCGTATCTGGTTTCAGGATCGACCAACGTGGGGGACAGAATTGGTTGAAGCTGGGCTAACGCGGTTTGGATTTCGGTGTTTTCCGGATCTTTTTGATAAGCGATCATCAAAAGGCGTCGGGCGTCTGTTGAACGATTCAGTTCTGCCAGCGCTTTGCTCTCACACAAAAGCATCTCCGCAGAAGCGTCTTCTGCTAAACCTTTGAGACGTGCGTTTTGTGCCGTTTCCAGGGCTCGCTGTGGTTTCCCGATCCTCAAGTAGATACTCGCGATTTTTAATTGAATTTTAGAATCTTCCGGTGCGTAAAAAGCCGCTTGATGATACGATGCCAGTGCGTCTTCGTTTCTGGCTTGTTTTTCATAAATTTCTCCCTGCAGGACCCATGTGGCGGAAAGAGAGTCGTTAAACCGAAACGAGGTGGAGACCCATTTTTGCGCGTCCTGAAAATTCCCCTGGTCAAAATACATTTGAGCCAGCCGGGTTACATGTTCCGGAGCGGCTTCGACACTTGCCGCGACACGTTCCATTTCAGCCGTGGCTTCTTTTTGCTTTCCTTTCTTCCAAAGAATCTCGGCCATCATGACGCGCGCTTCGGTATTTGCGGGATTGGAATCAAGCGCCTCACTTAGCTGGACCTCTGCGTCTTCCTCATTATTCTGTTCGAGCGATCTGGCTGCTTGCTGAACGTATTGCCGGCTGGCAAGTGTTCCCGCGGAAGTCACATGGGTTCGATTCCAGACCCTGCACCCGGTCATGGTAACGAAAAGCAGACCCAGAACCACAAGGTTCCAGTGATGGAAACGGGGGAAAATACGCATCGCAGGAGGGGGATGATGGCCCCATAAAAATTAATGGAATAAATCAGTATAGAGTACCAAAAAACGTTTTTTTTGACCAGAGCAATTTTGACAGAAAACCCTGAAATTTAAAAATTGTGAAAAAAACGTCATGTACCCCCCTTGTATTTATTGAGATTTGTGCTATACTTATTTTATCATTGAGAAATGATTTATAGTTCGCGGGGTAGAGCAGCTGGTAGCTTGCGAGGCTCATAACCTCGAGGTCGCAGGTTCGAATCCTGTCCCCGCCATTAAAAAACTCCCTCTCTTTTTTGAAGATTGGGAGTTTTTTTGTGTTTAACTTTTTCCGGGACGTTTTAATCTGAGAGTGGGCGGGTATTTTCTAAAATCTTTCTGGCCGCTTCCTCACCTGAGTGAATGCAGTGCGGTAAACCCACGGCAGTCAGGAAATTCCCCGCCACGGCAAGTGTAGGAAAAGCCTCAAGCTCTTTTTTCAGCTCAGCGATCCGTTCCAGATGGCCGAGATGCAGCTGCGGCATCGCATCGGCCCAGCGCGAGGTTGAGACCATCAGGGGGGTTCCCGTGATTTTCAGGCACTCGGCCGCCTTTTCCAGCAAAACCTTTTCGACTTCTTTTTCCGGAAGCGTCACCATTTCGGGATTTCGTGCGCCGCCGCTGAAAATGCGCAAAAGGACCGTCCCTTCCGGCGCCCGGTGCGGGTACTTCTCGTTGCTGAAACTAAGGGCTAAAATCGGATTGTGTTCGGCTGCAGGAACCACTACGCCCATCCCGTCGAGAGGGTGACCAACGTCTTCGCGCCGAAACGCTGCCGTCACGACGACCGTCCCGGTGTGCTCGATGCCACCCAAAAGTTCTGCCATTCGGGCAAAATTGGCCGTTTGAACGATTTTGCTCATGGCGTGGGATTCCGTCGCGAGGATCACCGCGTCAAATTCAGTCGTTTGTGCCTTATCTTCCGGCGCGTCGTTTTCCCGCCACGTGATGTTCCATTTACCACTGGGAAGCAGCTCAAGGCAGGTGACTTGTGCGTCGAGGTGGATCCCCTGCGGGTCGAGACGGTCCTGGATCCCGTCCACGATACGGCTTAAACCGCCTTTGACGGTCACGAACATATTGTAGCGCGGGCCGCTTTGTACCGTTTCCTGAACGGTCCTTTTTTCTGCTCGGGCTTTTTTGCGGGCTTCGGCCTGATTGGCGCGCATGGCACGGATAAGAGAGCCGTATTTTTTCTCCATTTCGCGGAAACGGGGCAGGGTGGCCATGAGGGAAAGCTTTTTCATATCGGCCGCATAGACGCCGCTGACCAGAGGCTCGATCAGCCGCTCAAAGACCTGAGTTCCAAGCCGGCGGACGGCAAAATGTTCCATCGATTCATCTTCGTCGTCCTTGCGGCCGGGAATGATGTACTCCAGAGCGGCGCGCAGTTTACCGAGAGGCGAGAGCAGAGGCGTGACGGCCATCGGCCACCATTTTGTCGGGGCCATCATCATGAAACCGTCGGGGAGTTTACAGAGCCGGCCGCGCCAGAGGATGAACGTTTGCCTGTGGCGCGGCGTGGTGGTCACGACGTCGGGTTCAAGCCCCAGCCGACGACACAAATCAAGACCATAGGGGATCGTTGTGATGAAATTATCGACGCTCTGCTCGATCTCAAAACCGTCGATGAATTCGGTGTGCAGTACACCGCCGAGTCGATCCCGTTTTTCGAAGAGGGAGATCTGCGCGACCGGGCAGTTTTCCCGCAGATAAAACGCGGCGGAAAGACCGGAAATTCCCCCCCCCACGACGGCGATTCGGAGTGCGTTCGGCTGGTTTGACATGAGTCGGTTCCTGATGATGAGAAAAAATAAATTCGTATATTCACGCCAATTATACCCGAAAATGAAACCTTTCCCAGTGGGGGGGACGAAATTTTGAGGGAAAAAGAGGAGATGGGGTTGAAATTTTGAGGGGTTTGTGGTAGAATCAAAACGAATAATGAAGAACGAACAACGAATAATGAAAGGCGGTAATGGGGGCCGAAGGCCGGATTTACGCGCCAGGTTAATTTCCATTTTATGTCCGACGAACTTTCCTTTGAAGAACTGACTCAGGCCATTGTGAGGGCCATGAGAGGAAATTCCGCTCAGGAGTCCCAATCCCGCCAGGAACCGAAAAATCCGGCGGCAGAAGATTCTGTGGAGATTCCGGAGGAATTTCTTGGGGACGATTTCCCGGTCGTTGATCTGGACGAATTTCAGGAAGAAAACGAGCCGGACCTGGCGATGTACGACGAAGACGACCCGCAGGAGTCCGGATTTCGGTCGTTCACCGACGAGATCGACGACGACCAGATCGTTCCGGTGAGTCCCGAATCGATCCTGGAGGCGATGCTTTTTGTGGGGAATCCCTCCAACACTCCGATCGCGCCGGAAATTCTCTCCAATCTGATGCGCGGCGTTTCGGTGGACGAAATCTCTGGTCTGGTCGAAGAACTCAACGAGAAATACGAAAAAGCCGGCACGCCGTGGGAGATCGTCTGGTTCGAGGACGAGGGCGGCTACTTCATGCGCCTGCGCGAGTCGTTCGCCCCTTTGCGTGAAAATTTCTACGGAAAGATCCGTCAGGCGAAACTTTCGCAAGGGGCGATCGACGTCCTGGCGATCGTGGCGTACGAGCAGCCGGTCTCGCTCGATGAGATCAACCAGACTCGTGGAGCGTCCAGTGCCAATATTCTCGCAAACCTCGTAAAACGCCAGCTTCTGCGGACTCAGAAAATGCGGCAGGGGACCAAATTCGTGACGGTCTATTACACGACGGACCGCTTTCTCAAACTTTTCGAGCTGGAATCCATCAGCGACCTCCCCCAGAGCGAAGACCTGGACCGGGAGTAGGGCCAAATTATGAATTATGAATTTTGAATTATGAATTAGGGAATTCCTTCAGGACGCGCC
>JAUMVK010000058.1:0-3530 GCA_030530205.1 Thermoguttaceae bacterium
CGTCAGGATCTGACGGCTGCGGCGTTGTCGTGGCCTCGTAAGTATTTGACGGCTGCGGATTGGCCGGAACCTCATAAGGAGACGGGGTAGTCTGAGAGGTATCTGTTGAAGGGGAAGGGACCGTTTCAGAAGGTACCACCTGATTCGGTGTAACGATGGAATGTTCCGGCGAGGTCAAGGCACTCGGGTTTTCCGGCACGACGACCGAAGGAAGCGCTTCTGTTCGTTCCGTAACGGCAGGCTCCTCGTACGTTCGGATCACCTGCTCTGCCGGCAAAACGGTCGAAGCGCATTCGTTTTCGTTCGGATAAATGCGTCGAACCACGGCCCCTTCCGGACGATTGACCGGCAAAGGGACGCTCCCGCCATTGAACCCCTGCGGAACGATCGGCGTCGGAGAAATATTCGGCGCGCCCTGACCAAGCGGAATCACAGTAGTACGTCTTTTGTTGATCTGTACCGGCTTGTTCACGATGACACGCATCCCGCCTTCCTCGGTGACCATCTGGCCGTTCGTCAACGGAAGCATGATGTAATTTTCTTTGTACGGAAATTTGTACACGTCGTGAGACGGGACCAGCTCTTTGTTCCGCCCAAATGGAACAACAAGCGTAGGCTCCGACTGAGCCAGCGCCAATGTAATGGTACTTGCCAGAACCCCAAAAAACGTGATTGCGCGCAGAGTCATATTCATCCCTAAACCTCCCCAAAAAAACACATTTCTTCTTCTATTAAACCTTATTTTAGGGCAAAAGTCAAGCAAATGAGGAGGTTTTTGAAAAGATTTCCCGTTAAAATGCGAGGATTTTGCGGGTTTTAAGGATTTTGCGGTGGGGCTCGATCCAGGAACGAGGCAAAATGGGACCGGCCTGAAGTTCACGCCCAGCTCGCCGCAAACTCCAGCGACTATAGGCCCCGCGGATGAGGCAGATGGGGCGGATTAATGCGGATTTTTTCAAAAAGAAATTTTAAAAACCTCAAGCTGGTCTCCAAAGTGGGAATCGAAACCATTTCAAACCTTGATTTAAACACGGATTTCCACGGATTAAAAAGATTAAAAGGATTAAAAGAAATTCCTGTGCGTTCCAATCGTAAAAGTGAATTCCTTTGAATCCTTGAAATCCTGTAAATCCGTGTTTAAATCAAAGTCTGAAGTGGAACGGGCGTGGTATTTGAAAGGAATTGGTTTTGAATCTTCCTTAAAAATTTAAAATCCCATCCGCCCAAATCCGCCTCATCCGCCTGATCCGCGGGGCCCATTGCGGCCTTGGGCGTTTTCTTTGGGTTCAGGTTTCGCGTACACGGAGTTCAAATTTCACCGCTTTTTTCTGTTCCGTTCGAACGCCTTCAGAAGCACTTCCTTCCGCGGCGTCATTTCGACTTTTTCCGGCTGGCTCGGCGCTCCTTCGTGCTCGACGCTCCACCCCTGCCACTCGCGGTAGGCGTGGTAGCTCCAGTCCCAGCCGTACTCCTCGAACAGGTCGATGCAGTCCCCGATGAACTTTTCCGCACCGGGCGCCCAGCGGATACAGCTGAACTCCCCGACGTAGATCCTAGCGCCGGTTTTCAGCTGGAACTGACGGGCGACCTCCATCTGCTGGCGCAGGAACTCTTTATTCCACCCCTTTTCCTCGTTCGGGTACGCGAAATAACCGTCCTGCTTCTGGTTGAGCTGGTGCGTCAGCTCGAATGGAATATAAAAGTGCGGCGAGTAAATGATGTTTTGGAACGGGAAGACCCGCATGAACTCGATCTGGCTGATGACTCCGCAGCCGTCGCAGTCCAGAATGATCGGCGTTTCCGGGTCGATCGCGCGGATCGCCTTGATGAGGCGGTAGTACTGTTTGTTCAGCGACGGTCCGCCCACCTCGATGTCGCTCGTGACCGGCTCGTTCATCAGATTGTAGCCGAAAATATTGGGGTTTCCTTTGTACCGGCGGGCGACTTCTTCCCAGAACTCGACCATCAGGTCACGCCCCTCCGGCGTCCCCAGAATGACCGGGCGCGAGCCGCTCATCGTGTGCACGTCCAGCACAACGCTCAGGTGGTACTTTTCCGCCAGGCGCAAAACTTCGTCGATCTGAGCGAAGCGGCTCCATAGGTTCTCCCGCGCTTCCTCAACATTCTTCAGTTGGCCGAAACCCATCTGCCAGCGGATCAGGTTCGCACCCCATTTTTCCAGGTCGGCAAAGTCCTGTTCCTCCGGGAGCGGCTTGCCAGGCGACATCACCCCGCGCATGCGGTGAGGCTGATTTTTGGAGTATTTCGCCTGCGGGATCTCCTTCAGTGAGAAAACCGAGACCGGCCCTTTTCTCCCGCGGGTGAAACGAATATTTTTGTACGCGATGTGGCCGTTTCCTCCCTGAATTCCGAACTCAAGGGTCACGTCGTGGATCTGATTCTCGTAGAGGACCGCCGAACGCGAGTGCGTCCAATCCAGATTTCCCCACGCTTTTTGGTTAATGTGCAGAAGCCCCGGCCACGCATTTCCCTTGGCCCCCGGCATGTGGAACTGGAATTTCCCGCCGTGGTAGCCGACCTTTCCTTCCGGAATGTTCGAAAACGTGACGTCCGCATCCGTATAGACGTAGCGGCCCTTCATCGCCTCCTGAAAACCGGGAAAAACCTCCTCCATCACGACGTGGATCATCGCCCCCTGGGAGGTTTCCGGCACGTCAAAGATCAGCGTGTCGCCCTCCACCCTCGCGAACGGGCACGAATCGACCGCCTTCTGAACCGCGGGGGACTGAAAATCGAGCGTGAAAGTGACTTCATCGGCAAAGCCTGAAACGGCCGTGAAGACCATGAAAAAAAGGGTGAGTAAACGTTTCATAAAAACTCCTTGGGTCAAAAAAAGCGCGTCCGGACTGTAAATCCTCCTTTTATTTTAAGTGATTTCCCAAAAAAATCAACGGCCTCCCGCTTGAAATTTTCCCGGAAATGGGGTAAAATGATTTTTTTGGAAGAAACCCTTTTCTCAGAGGTTAAAATCAAGGATCAAAACCATGGAAAGAAAGCCACTCGTCGGGATCATCATGGGAAGCGACAGTGATTTCCCGAAAATCCAGAACGCGCTGACCGTTTTGAAGGACTTTGACGTTCCGTTCGAGGTCCACGTCATGAGCGCGCACCGGACGCCGCATCTGGTCGAGGATTTCGTTGGAAACGCCCGGAAAAACGGGTTCCGCGTCATCATCGCCGCGGCCGGCGGAGCCGCACATCTGGCGGGCGTCGCCGCGTCACATACGACGCTCCCGGTCATTGGGATCCCGGTCGCCACGGAGATGATGGGCGGGCTGGATTCCATCCTCTCGACCCTGCAAATGCCGGGCGACATTCCGGTCGCAACGGTCGGCACGGGGAGCGGCGGCGCGAAGAACGCCGGTTTTTTGGCGGTCGAGATCCTCGCCGTCTCGGACGATGCGCTTGCGGAAAAACTCGCCGCGTTCCGCAACAAGCTGGTGGAAAAGATTTTGCAGAAAGATGCGGCGATACAGGAGAAATTATGAATTAAGAATTATGAATTATGA
>JAUMVK010000058.1:3540-23180 GCA_030530205.1 Thermoguttaceae bacterium
GCGTCGATCCTTCAAGGTCACGTTTTCCGAAGATTCATAATTCATAATTCATCATTCATAATTCATAATTGAATATGAGCTGGTTCGGCATTCACGGTCACGACGAAATCGTTTCACGCTTCCAGCGTGCCATCCGTCAGGGAAGGGTCGCCTCGACGTTCCTTTTCCTCGGGCCTGCTGGGATCGGGAAGCGTATGTTCGCAGAACGTCTCGCCATGACGTTCCTTTGTACACGCAACGACCCGGGGCTGATGGAGCCGTGCGGGAAATGCGAGTCGTGCCGCCAGTTCCTTGCCGGAACGCACCCGGACCTTTTGCGGGTTTCCAAACCTGAGGACCGCGCGTCTATTCCGATCGATCTCTTCATCGGCCCCAAGGAAGCCCGGAGGCAAATCGGCCTTTGTACCGAACTGGCCAAAAAACCCATCTACGAAAAGCGCAAGATCGCCATCATCGACGACGCGGATTTTCTGAATATTGAGGGCGCGAACGCCATGTTGAAAACGCTCGAGGAGCCGCCGAAGAACTCCATCCTGATCCTGCTTGGGACCACCGCATCACGTCAGCTTCCGACGATTCGTTCCCGGTGCCAGATCATCCGGTTTCAGCCGCTCGAAACCTCGGTCGTGGAGGAAATTCTGCGGGAAAAACGGGCGGAGCAGATCGCACTGGCCGAGTCGGTTTCGCAGATGCTTGGAAAGAAAAAGGTGACCAAAAAAACGGATTCCGCCTCGAATATTCTGTCAGAAGAACTGATCCCGCTTGCGGCCGCGGTTTCCGGAGGGAGTGTTCAGGAAGCGCTGGCACTGGCGGACGAGGGTTTCTGGGACTTCCGTGAGCAGTTCCTGAAATGGCTCGCCTCGGGGGTACACGACCGGATCACACTTGGAAAGGCGATCGACGACCAGATGGAACTCATGGGTAAAGTACCGGCCAAACGCCGTACCCGCCTGCGGATCATTTTCGAGACGGCCGCCGATTTCTTCCGCCGACTCGCGTTCTGGCTTGCCGGGAACCCGCCGTCTGACCCGCTAACGGAAAAAGAATGGCGCCCGATCCTGACCCGCGCAGCCGAAATCTGGCCATTCGATGCGGAAGGAGCAGCCCACGCAGCCCTCAAAACTTCCGACTATCTGGAGCTGATCCAGCGCAACGTCAACCAGTCAACGCTCATCGACGCATGGCTTGACGAGCTGGTGCGTATCTACGGCGGTGACCCAACCGCGCTGGCCCTCACCCCGTGGGGATTGAAGCCAAATCCATAGCGGGGACGACTCCTCCACCCTACGGGGACGACGCTTCCAGCGTCGTTAAGAAAACCTCAATAAAATCTGACGACGCTGGAAGCGTCATCCCCACAGAGTAGAATCTCATCCTTTTTTTTCATAAATATTTGTTTTTTTGTTGACAAACCGGCCATCTGACGTATAATAATTGATATGATATTAGAGATTACTTTCCCGTAGGTGTCAAGAATGCGTCATTCATTGTTTTGCCTTTTTTTGAGTTTGCTCGTTTTGTTCGCCGGGACCACCCCCGCGGCCGTGATCGTGAATGGGGTCGAAAAAGGGGATTCCTATACCGTTTCGGACTCGACGGATGCCGCCGCCGTCTTTACCGGGACCGGGACGATCATTCAGACCGGGTCTGGGGTGAATCCTGCCAAATATACGGGTTCTTTTACCGGCTTTTCCGGTGTTCTGCGCCTCACGAGAACGACCGGGGAGTACTGGCTTCTGAGCGGTCCGAACCTCGTCAAAGGGGAAGGCAAGGACCTGGAGATGAACATCGCCGCGAGCAACGCCTCGCTGGTTTTCAACGATCCGGACGAGGCCAATCCCATCTCTTACCATTTCAGCGTCCTGAACGGCACCGGTACGGTCCGCACGAGCAACGGTACGCTGGTTCAAACCTGCACGCTCGTTCTCGGAACGGATACGGCAAATTACGCCCCCCAATACGGTAACGATTTCTCTGGAAACATCCGCGATTGGGACATCTCTGGCAGTAGGAAAAGCCATTTTAACCTCATAAAAGTCGGCACGAACACGCAGATCCTCTCGGGCAATAACAGCAGCGGTCTGGTCAACGTGGAGATCCAGGGGGGCGTTCTGGAAGCGGCCTCGGCCACCGCGCTCGGGGCGAAAAACGTAAAACTCAACGGCGGAACCCTCCGGCTCGATCAGGCCATTGGCGGGATCAATTATGCTGCGGCCTCGGGCGATTACACCCCGAATGGAACGATCGAGGTAAATGCCGCGGCGGGCGAGTCGTGGGATTTGGAAAAATACCAGACCGGCTCGATGATCAATTTCGTGAAAACCGGCGAGGGGACCGTCCGCATGACCGGAAATTACAGCGGCGGCGCACTGAACAGTGCGGAGATCCGGGAAGGCAGGATCCAGATTTACGGTGATACGGCAGAACAGGCGCGCGTGTTCCCGGCCTACACGAATGTTCAGATCCGCGAGGGCGCATCGGTCGAGTATCTTAAAAACTCGCAGGATTTCAACAACATTTGCCCTTACTCGATCTACGGCGGCGAACTGATCAGCAACATCGAAGGTACCCACCTGACAGCCGGCCACCTGGGGCTTTACGGCGGTACGCTCACCGGCGTTGGGGACGGCTCCTCCTACGGAAGTTTCCTTTTTGATGGCAACCTGACCGCATACCAGAGCGACATCAACGGCGGCGTGAGCAACATCAATGCGTCTAAAGTCGATTTCAGCTTCCGCAACGACAGAGCGACGAAAGCGATCCAGGTCAAACCGGGCGCGCAGCTCAACCTGAACGCGGTGATCACCTCGGCATTTACCGACGGCGTCAGCCACATCACGAAACTGGGCGGCGGCCTTTTGGTCTTTACGAAAGCGAACACGTACAATCTGCCGACCAACGTGAACGAAGGAACGCTGAAACTCGCGGAAGCCGGGACGCTGGGCAATGCCAGCAAAACCACGACCGTGAAAGACGGCGCAACGCTGGAAATCGCCAACGGCACGACGGTCGCCAACCCCCTGACGATCAGCGGAACGGGCGTTTTGAACGCCGGCGCGGTGAATTTCACCTCGAACGCAACGCTTTCCGGGGCCATGACGCTTGGCGCCAACTCGTCGATCAACGTCGCGGACGGCAAGATCGGAAAACTCACCGGCTCGGTCTCGGGCAGTTCCTTCGACCTGACGAAAACCGGCGCGGGAACGCTGAAAATCGACGCGTCGCAAAGCCTCTTTGACGTGAAAGACCTGATCGTTTCCGCGGGCCAGGTCGATTTTATAGGCAACACAACGGGCGGGATCACGGTTCAGGACGCGATTTTTTCACCGGGCAATTCCCCCGGCGCGGCAACGGTCGGCGGCGCGTTTACGCTCTGTTCCGGTAACTCGATCCTTTTGATGGAAGTCGCCGGCACGGAACCGGATCAGAACGACTCGCTCGTCGTCACGGGGGACCTGAATCTGAACGACGGTCTGATTTACCTGGAGCTGGCGGACACGTACAGCCTGACCAACGGCGACCGCGTTACGGCCATTTTGTCCCGTTCCGTGGGGACAGGTTACACTCCCGAGAGCGATTTCATCGAAAAGTACGTCCGTTCCACGATTTTCACGGATCTGGCCTACGAGCTGCTTCCGAGCGGCTTGTACGCCATCACCGCGACGTACGACCGAAACGCCGTCCCGGAACCGTCGTCGTGGATTCTGCTCGCGCTTGGATTCGGCGGGTTGATGATCTGGAAGAAGAGAATGACGAAATAAGAAGTCTTCCCAAAGGGTAAAAGGCGGCGGAACAGAGAACGCGTCCCGCCGCCTCATTTTATTTAAACACGGATTTACACGGATGAAAAGGATTTACACAGATTTTTAAAAAAAATGAGGAGTCTTTTCTGAAGAAATCCTTTTAATCTTTTTAATCCGTGAAAATCCGTGTTTAAATAAAGGGTTGAAGCGCGACTGGACTGGTCTTTAGCCAAAAACGCTTTTCTCTGGGTGGTTTTTTGGAAAATTTTTGTTTTTTTCTCGAATTTTGGCTTTTTTTGTTGACATTCCGCCCCCTTGGCGTATAATATTCTAAATGAAATAATGGTTTAAATTCCAAATGGGGTTAAAAAATGCGTTACACATCGTTTTGCCTGTTTTTGAGTTCATTGATTCTTTTCGCTTCAGCGGCCCGTGCGTCTGTGGTCGTCGATGGGAACGATACCGGACAGAATTCCTACACGGTTTCGGATGCGAACAAGGCGTCGGTGTTTACCGGTACGGGCACGATCATCCAGAACGGGCAGGGGCAGAATCCCGTCGCTTATACCGGCTCACTGACCGGTTTTTCAGGCGTCCTGAAATTAACCGGAACGTCCGGTCAGTTCTGGGTCATGGGCGGTCCGAACTTGGTCAAAGGGTCCGGAAATGATCTGGAAATGAGAGTCGAACAAAACGGCCAGCTGGTCTTGACGGACCCGGACGCGGCCAACCCCATCGAATTCCACTACAGCGTTCTGAACGGCACCGGCACTGTCCGCACGAGCAACGGCACGAAAGTCCAAACCTGTACGCTCGTCCTCGGGACGGATACGGCCAATTATGACGGCGCGAACGGCCACCATTTTGCAGGGAACATCACCACGTGGAACATTAATATTGGCGGGCAGAGCAATTTCAACCTGAAAAAAGTCGGTACGAACACGCAGACCCTTTCCGGCAATAACTACGGCTTTACCGCCAACAACCGGATCGACATTGAGGGCGGTATGCTGGTTTCCAACAAATCGACCGCGCTTGGTTCCGCTCATGTGTATGTGAATCCCGGCACGTCGCTCTATTTCAATGAGACGCAAACCGTCGGCAACACCATCGAGTTCGCCGGCACAGGCGTCGGGAATAATACGGCCGCGCTGCGGATCTACGGAAACATTACGTTTACCGGCAACCTGACGCTCAACGCGGATTCCACGGTTTACGTCCAACCCAACTATACAAGCAAGATCACGAACCAGCTCTGGGGAAAATCCCAAGCGAATACCCTGACGAAGACCGGCGCGGGGACCCTCTCCATTTCCACCAAGGATGGTATGAACTCCATCAAGGGCGTGGTCGTTCAGCAGGGCGTTCTGGAAGCGGCCTCGGCTAACGCGCTGGGCGGGAATAACGTCAAAATGGCCGGTGGTACGCTGCGCCTCAAGACGAACGTCGGCACGATGACGTTTGCGACGGATAATCCCTCGGGAACGATCGAGGTAAACGCCGCGGCTGGTGAATCGTGGGATCTGGCCAATTACCAGACTGGTCAGAATATTAAATTCGTGAAAACCGGCGAGGGGACCGTCCGCATGACCGGGAATTACAGCGGCGGCGCACTGAACAGTGCGGAGATCCGGGAAGGCAGGATCCAGATTTACGGTGATACGGCAGAACAGGCGCGCGTGTTCCCGGCCTACACGAATGTTCAGATCCGCGAGGGCGCATCGGTCGAGTATCTTAAAAACTCGCAGGATTTCAACAACATTTGCCCTTACTCGATCTACGGCGGCGAACTGATCAGTAATATCGAAGGTACCCACCTGACAGCCGGTCACCTGGGGCTTTACGGCGGTACGCTGACCGGCGTTGGGGAAGGCTCCTCCTACGGAAGTTTCCTTTTTGACGGCAACCTGACCGCGTACCAGAGCGACATCAACGGCGGCGTGAGCAACATCAACGCGGGCAAAGTCGATTTCAGCTTCCGCAACGGCAGCGCGACGAAAGCGATCCAGGTCAAAGAGGGAGCGCAGCTCAACGTGAACGCGGTGATCACCTCGGCATTTACCGGCGGCGTCACTTACATCAACAAATTGGGCGGCGGCCTTTTGGTCTTCACGAAAGAGAACGTTTACAATCTTCCGACCAACGTGAACGAAGGAACGCTGAAACTCGCGGAAGCCGGGACTCTGGGCAATGCCAGCAAAACCACGACCGTGAAAGACGGCGCGACGCTGGAAATCGCCAACGAGAAGACGCACTCCAACGCGATCACCCTTAACGGAGCTGGGGTTTCCACGACCGTCGAAGACGTGACGACGTACGCCGGCGCGCTGAATTTCACGGCGAATTCCACGCTTGACGGCATCATCACGCTGAACACCGACTCGACGATCAACGTTGCGGAAAACAAGACCGGCCAGATCACGAACGAACTCTGGGGCAAGACGAACGCGAATACGCTGACGAAGACCGGCGCGGGAACCCTTTCCATTGCCACTGCGGCGGAGAAAAACTCGCTCAAAGGCGTGGTCATTCAGGAAGGCGTTCTGGAAGCGGCTTCCGCTAACGCTCTGGGTGGCGCAAACGGGAATAACGTGAAGCTGGACGGCGGCACGCTGCGCCTCAAGACGGACGTCGGCACGATGAAATTCGCGGCGGCTGAGGAAGAAGTTTTCACCCCGTCGGGCACGATCGAACTGAACGCTGCGGCCGGCGAGTCGTGGGATCTGGCCAATTACCAGACCGGCGAGAATATTTCTTTGGTGAAAACCGGCGCGGGGACCGTCCGCATGTCGGGGAATTACAGCAGCCAAACCCTTGAAAGCGTGAAGATCCAGGAAGGCAAGATCCAGATTTACATTAAGGACCCGAGCGCACAAAGTGCGGAATTCCAGGCGCTTGTTTTTCCGACCTCAAGCGACGTGGAGGTTTACCAGGGCGCGGCGGTCGAGTACCTTAATAACCCAAAACAGGCGGCGCATATCAACTCTTACACGCTTTACGGCGGTGAGCTGATCAGCAACATTCCGAACAATCACCTGACCACCGGCCCCGTGACTTTCTACGGCGGTACGCTGACCGGCCTGGGGAACGGCTCCAACGATTACGGAAATTTCCTGTTTGACGGGAATATCATCGTGAACCCGAGCGACGAATACGGGAACGTGAGCGAGATCAACGCCAACGCCGTCGATTTCGAGTTCCGCCGGGGTGGTGATACGACGAAAGCGATCCAGGTCATGGAGGGTGCCCAGCTCGATTTGAACGCGGTCGTCAAGTCCACGGCAAACTGGGGAATGACGTCCATCACCAAAGAGGGCGCGGGCGTTCTGAACTTCACGAAAGCGAACACGTACAACCTCGCGACCAACGTGAACGCCGGAACGCTGCGGCTTTCGGAAGCCGGGACGCTTGGAAACGCTGGCAAGACCGTCACGGTGAAGGACGGTGCGACGCTGGAAATCGCCAATGGCGCGACGGTCGCCAATCCGATGACGATCAGCGGAACTGGAGTTTCTAACGCCGGCGCGGTGAATTTCCTGACTGATGGAACCTTGAGCGGTGCCGTGACGCTTGGCGCCGACGCGACGATCAACGTCGCGGACGGCCAAAACGCCACGCTTGCCGGTTCGGTCGCAGCGAGTAATTTCAGCCTGACGAAAACCGGCCCGGGCACGCTCACGGTCGGTGATTCCTGCGTGGTCTCGTCGAACCTGATCGTTTCCGCCGGTGATTTGAACCTGAGCGGCACGGTCAACGGTCTGGAAGTTCAGAACGGCGTCTCGGCGGTCATGAACGGCACGGCGGGCGGCGACATCACGTTCAGCGGCTCGTGGCTCAACCAGCTTGATCAGGAAGGGCTCAGGCTCCTGGGCGATTTCTCGATCGACGGCGAAATCTACATTCCGACCGAAAACGTGCCGGAGGACACGGTCGTCATGCTCATGCGGCTCGAAGACGGCGCGTTGGTAAACGGCCAAACGACCCTTGAGGACATCGCCGAGGAACTGGCGAATTTCCTCTCGGATGATTCTGCGAAGGTTTGGAGTCTGATGCCCCAGAACGGTTCCATCGTCGCGATGATGGGCGTTGTTCCTCCTGGACCCGGGCCGGGAGGTGATGTTCCGGAACCGGCCACGTGGCTGCTCCTCGCTCTGGGCTTTGGCGGGCTGATGGTCTGGAAGAAGAAATAAAGATTGATCCGGATGGCCGCAGCCTAAAATGAAAGCGCATTTAAATGCGGAGGGCCGGCGTCCTCGCCGGTCAAGTTAATAAAATTGCAAATTAAATACAAAACCCGCAAGAAGCCAAGGGGCTTTTTGCGGGTGAATTTTTTATCGGATTTGGCGCTTTGGAAGTGGATGGATTTACTTTAGATGACTAACGGGACGGCGCCCCTCAGAAAGCAGGAAGCGTCGTCCACATAAATGGCCAGTGCCTTTCTATTTTGAAGCCGGCGTCTGATTTTCCGTCACTTCGACATTGCCCACGGTAGCGAGATAAGACAGCGCTTCATGATCACCCTGATTGGCCGCCCGAAGAGCAAGCTGAATGGCGGTTTCACGATTTTCTTTCACGTAAATCCCCATTTCATAGATCCAGGAAAGAGCCGTCAGCGCCGGGGCATAATTCTGTTTGGCCGCCATGGTGTAGTAGGCCACCATGCCTTTTTCGTCCATCTTCATTCCATACCCGTCGCTGAAGCACTCCGCCATCAGAAACTGAGCCGTTGCATCCCCGTTTTTGGCAGAGTCGGTAAGCTGCTTAATGATCGCTGGACCGTTTTCAAGTGAAATACTGTTCGTCTTGCAATAATCCATAAAGATCGTGGAAGTCGGTTCTTTCATTTCAACCGCTTTCTCGAAGAGCTTCTGGGTGGTTTCTTCTTTGGAGGTGATTCCAAGTCCAAAGAGCGAGGTGAACGCAAGTTGCTTGTAAGCGTCTGCGTTTTGCTGTTTCGCGGACTTCTGAAGGAGTTCGATCGCTTTCTTGTAATCCTGCGGAACTCCACGCCCGTTCCGGTACGCGATGGCGAGAAGCGCCTGCGCCTCCGCATTACCCTGATCTGCGGCTTTCGTCAGATAGGCGATCCCTTTGCTCAAATTTTGCTCGTGATTGTAGCCCCCGAAGTAATAAACTCCAAGCGAGAAAAACGCGTCTGCATTGTTCTGCGCAACGGCGCGTTCGCCCCATTGTTTGTATTTCTCGTAATTTTTCGGGATGATTCCGTCCCCCATAAAGAACGCCGAAGAAATCTCATAGCAGTCTTTCGGGGTGAGTGTGATATTTTTTATAAGGTCGGGAATGCTTTTTTCTCCGTTCATTCCGGCAATTTCCAGCCAGACGACACCCGCCACGACGTTTTTCTGGTCGATAAGCGTTCCGGCAAGCGTCATTTGCGCATCCAAATCGCCTTCCGCTGCTGCGAGGGAAAGCAGCGTCAGCCCTTCTTCGTGTTCCTTGGAACCGGGCTTCATCATGTTCACGTAGTACGTTCCCAGTGCGGTTTGGGCCGGAACAAATCCCTGATCTGCGGACTTCTTCATCAACGGAAGGGCTTCATCCATTTTTTTCTCTTCGGCCAGCGACGATGCGTACTCGTACTGGGCCTCTGCAAATCCTCCGTTGGATGCGTTGATCAGCAATTTTTTGCCGAGTTCTTCATTTTTTGGGATGCCGCCACGGCCTTCCATGCAGTAAACGGAGAGGACGTACATGGCCTGATAGTTTTTTTGCTTGGCGGCCATTTGGAGCCATTTGAGAGCCTCTTTATCGTCCTGTTTCACTCCTCCTTCACCCGCGGAATAGCACATTCCGACGATCAACTGCGCTTCGGCGTCACCTTTTTCCGCTTTTGCTTTATATTCAGCGAAATTGAAATCGGAAGAGGCTTGACCTTGCGCGAAAACATTCGTCAAAGAAAAGGCAAAAATGAGTGCCAGAGTACCGAGAAAAAGCCGTGTGACTGAAAACCGGTAGTATGTGGAAATCATGAGCTAATTCCTTGTAAAAATGAGCAATAGAAATGGAATAAACCGTAATACAAAAAAAATAGGTAAAATTGCTTTTCCTATTTATCGTCTTAAAATCCGAAAAAGTGTAATAAAAATTGGAGGAGAAAAAACGATGTGACGAAAAAAAACGCCGCGATAATGGCGGCGCTTCATTTTACTTTTCAACTTCCGGCTCGGAATTTAACTCGCGGAAGAGCGGGAGGTGACGGTAATAAACTTCCAGCATAAGAAGGTGCATCGCGGTGACGTAATGTCTGCCGGCAGTCATACCCCAATTATCGGGGGCGGGACCAGCAGGATCCCAGCTTCCGCGCAGCAATTCATTTTCTTTCTCCTGGGAGTTTTGGAGGGACTGAACCAAAGTCGTCTGCCATTCCTTCCAGCGGGCATCGTTCAGGTGGAAAAGAACTTGCGTGGCGTAGTACCAGTAGTAGGTGTCACGACGCTTTGTGGTTACGGTCGGCAGATTGGTCATGAGATAATCTACAGCGTCCTGAAATTCCGGTTTTTGCGGGTCGTAGTTCAGGTAAAGCTCCATTAAAAGCCCTTCAGCAGTCATCGCGAAAGATGGCTTTTTCCATTCTCTCATTTCATCATTCAGCGGCTTTTCGACTGGCAGGTAACAGAAACGTTTTCCACCGTCGATCGAGGCTTTTTTCACCCAAAGCTCCAGCTTTTTGAAGGCTTCGTCAGGCACTTTTAGCCCGGCCATTTTCGCGCTGACGAGCGCCATCGCCTGCCAGCCAGTAACGGACGTGTCCGATTCACCGCGCCAAACCCCATCATTTTTCTCCGGTGTGTACCGCCAGCCACCCTGGGGTGTCTGCGCCTTCAGAATGAAATCGATCGATCGCTGTGCCGGTTCGCGGAGACGGGAATCATGGGTCATTCCGTACGCTTCACACAGAGCGATCGTTGCGATCCCCTGCGAGTAAATCCTGCTGTAACGATCCATATCGGTGGAGACAGAGAAAAGACTGCCATCTTTTTGCTGATTATTCAGAAGCCACCGCAAACCCTTGCCCACTGTTTCGGCGTAATCATTCTCCGAATCCGTATTTAAATGCGTATAACCAGCCCCGAGGAGCGCGAGAAGTGAAAGCCCTGTCGCGGCAGTATCGGCGTGAATGGTTCCAAGCGCAAGCTTTTCCTCCGTCATTCCTTCCGGTAAATCATAAGGCAAAAAGTTCAGCGACCAGTGCCCGTCCTCAAACTGATTCCGTTCGAGAAACTGCAATCCTTGTTCAACGATTTGCTCGGAAGCGGGATTTCCGCCGGCATCTTCGATCATCTGGCGGTGGTTCTTGCGCATACGCTGGCGGTAAGGAAGAGACGTTTCAGGCAGAATGGCGTCTCCCGGTTTCAAAAGCAGATTATTCGCCTCGGGCGAGGACATGTCAGGGCCGGTAACAGTGTCTTCCTCCGACTGGTTGTTTTGAAGGGCCTCCCGCAGCGACTTGAGTGATTCTTCACGGGAAATTTCCGTATCCCGGCTTAACCCCATTTCTGGAACTGTCGGTTTCTCGAAACGGAAAACCACGACATTTTTCAGAATTTCGTCTTTTTCGGTTTGCATGACGTTCGAGCCCGCGACTTTTTCGGGCTTGGCCGTCGATTCCAGAACCGCATCGGAAACACCATTGATCGCTCCAGAAATCAATTCATCCAGGTTTTCACCATTTCCGGCACGAGCCCCAACCGTCTGCCCGCCCGAAACGGACTTGGAATCTTCCGAAACGAGAATTTTCTTTCCATTTTTGGAATTCTTTGGAGTTTTATCCACTTTCAGGCTGGCAGCGTTGGCGGCTGGGCCGCGTTCCTCACCCAGGCCTGAACGGATCTCACCCACTGTATCACCCGCTCCCCCTTGCGGAGCGTCTTTGGAGGTTTCGCCCCAATTCTGGGCCATCCCCGCGACTTCGTTAGCGCCATCATGAATTAAATTAGAAGGAATCGTCCCGTTTTTGGATTCTTCCTTTTCGATGGATTGAGGACGGTTTTGCTCCAGTTTTTCTCGAAATTCGGATTTTTGTTTCTGCTTTTTAAGGGCTTCTTCACGAAGATTGATTTTTTCGAGCTTGATGTTTTCCGCCGACACAAGTTCTGCAGATTCGTTTTTCACTTGCACGGTGGGATTTTCCGCGCCGATGATTCCTTCAGCAGTTACATTCTGACCAAACTTCTGGGCGTCCACAAATGATTGAGGGGCTTGAGGCTCTTTTTCGGTCATTTCCTGCTCGACCTTGGAAGGTTCCGAGACCTGGATTTCATTGGCCCTGGAGCGTGCTTCCGAGTTTTTTTCAGCGGATTCGTCAGCTTGGGACTCCATTTCCTCATGGGCTTGGGCCACTCGTTTCAGATCTTCCTGAAGTTTATCTTCAGAAACCGCATCAGAGGCTTCGGGAGCGCCGATTTGCGGTCCTTCTTTAGCATACGGCATGGAATCCGCTGACTCTCCGTCCAGAATTTCATCGCCGGGCATTTCCGACATATAGTAATCGTTCACGATGAGCGGCGGTTTGGAGTTCAGATTCAGCGCGACTTCCTGATCCTCATAAATCGGCCGATTTCCGACCATCACACAGGCGAACCATGAAAAAAGACCGAAATGGAACAGAATGCTGAGCGCCGCGCAGAGGACGAGGCCACGTTTTTCAGAATCGTGCATACATCCTATGTAAACAAGAAACGTCAAAACAAGCGTTCCCGCTCCGACCATCAGCGGGATATTCCCCAGAACGGCTTTCCAATTCAACCATGAGGCCGCATTCATGGACGTGCATCCCCAAACGAGTCCAGCTACGCTGATCCCCGTGAGTACAAACAGAACGAGGGCTTCGCCACCCGTAATCGTCAAAAAATCGAAAATGGGTTTCAGGGGATTTTTCATGGGTCGAATTTAACGGGGAAATATGTGTAAATGGGAAATCACGGAATGGGGATGCTGGCTCAAAGTCGGTTGGCGTGAATTCCGATCGAGTTTCCGTTGTGGCGGAGCGTATTCACAGGCCCCAGACCTACAGGACGATTCAGAACTTTGGGTTGGTCCTCCGCGTCACGTATGACCATCGTCGTGGAGCCGCCGCCGTCAAGATTGACTGCTTCATACGCCCCCAGACGCTCGAATATGGCTCCCAAATCGTTATACGTTGCGCCAATACTGAAACCTGCCTGACGTCCATCCACGACTACGAAATAAACGGTTCTGCGGTCCGGAGAAACGCCGACTGCGGTCCGTGGATGGCGCGCACGATCCGGGGAATCCACCCGTTTGCCCCCTTCCATAAGGATCCGGTTACCGGAAACCGCCGTTCGGATACCGTCAAGCGAGTCACCCGGCTTAAACGTGCGAACGTAAAAAAGACCATCGTTCTGATCTTGGATAAATGACGCGAAACCGATCTGTGGCGGCGAAACCAGCACGCCATCGGAAATGACAAGCCCTTTCTGATCCGAGGGACCGCGAGAAATGAGGGTCTGATGGTTGAACGGCGAGTAAAAATTCGCGTTGATGGCAACTTCCAGGTCGTTCTCCATCAGAAAATCGGGCACGGTCCGGCGATCCGTTTCGGCTTCGTCCGCTTTGAAATTTTCGCAGCGGCCTGTCGTCACGAACGAAATACCGGGGGTCTGCGTATCTATCCGCAGAACATACACCTTCAGCAATGGGTCTGTGACCTCGAAATGCGCATAGTCCACGCCCTGAAAAACGGGGGTCCACTCCGGCTCGGGAATTTCCTGCGCGGAAAGAGTAAACGCTGCTGCGAATAAAAAAAGCGGAAGCCCAAAAACGAATCTCATGGTGAATCTCAGTGTTCAAAAACGCAAGGTGGTAATAAAATTACACGCCACGAGGGACGATTCCTCAGCACCGTCCCCGCAAAAACTGGTGATCAGCGGCAGTTAGACCGCCGAAAAGGTTGGGGATCAATAGTAATAAACCGGCACTGACGCTGGCGGGTAACCGTACGGAACCGGAGGTGGCGGCGGTACAACGTAGCCAGGACGGTAAACTCTTACCGGGCGGTACGCCGGCGGAACCGCATAGTATGTCCGAACCGCCATAGGCGCATAATAATTGTTATAGTACTGCCAATAAATCGGCGGCGCGGTCACTACCGGCGTAGTCGTAACGACGTACGTCCGGGCGTTCACCTGAACCGCGCACAAAGTCAAAATCAATCCTGCAAGCAGGAAAAAAAGTGTGCGTTTCATGGGTTCCTCACATATTCTGCCGGTTCACTACACGGCAAAAAGGGTGAAATTGCTGGATTATTACCGATGATGGGGATGTGGCGGCGGAGCCGGATGCCCATGATGATGGGGCGGCGGCGGGGCCGGGTGATGATGGTGGTGCGGCGGTGGAGGCGGAGCGGGACGGTAATAATACGGGCCCGGATACGTGTAGTAACCTCCCGGATAGACAACCACCGGAGCGGTATAAGGGGCGTAGTACGGCGTATAGTACGGCGCGTAGTAACCCGGCGTTCCAATGCCGACCGAAACAGAAACCCCCGCCTGTGCACGGCAGCTGAACCAAACCAGCCCAAGAACCACCAGCAGGAAAAGGAATGTTCGTTTCATGAGTTCCTCCTTTGAAATGAACTAGTTCAGCGCGGTGTTTTCCGGGTAGCCGAACAGAATGTTGAAGTTCTGTACAGCGGAACCGGACGCGCCCTTCGTAATATTATCGATACAGGAAACTGTAACGATTCGGTCTTTGACGATTCGGGCCGTTACATTCACGTAATTCGTGAAACGGCACTCACGCGTGTTCGGTAAATGCTCCACGACGCGCACAAATGGCTCGTCCTTCCAGAAGTCCTCCAGCGCGGCGATCACTTCGTCTTGAGTGTATTCTTTCGTCGGGATGGAATAAATCGTCGAAAGGATACCCCGTTCCATGGGAACCAGGTGCGGCGTGAAAATCACATCGACCGGCTCCCCCGCGACTTTGCCCAGAACCTGCTCGATTTCCGGCTGGTGACGGTGAACACCAACGCCGTACGCGCTGAAACCTTCGTTCAGCTCGCAGTAAAGCAGGTGCGGTTTCAGGCTTTTGCCAGCACCCGAGGCGCCGCTTTTCGAGTCGATGATGATCCCGTTCGGGCGAATCATTTTCTTGACAAGCAAGGGGGCCAGGGCCGTGATTGCTGTTTGCGGGTAACATCCCGGATTGGCCACGAGCTGCGCCCCGACGATCTCCTTGCGGAAAAGTTCCGGGAATCCGTACGGCACGTGCCCAAGACGGTCCGGATCCGGATGCTTCACGCCGTACCACTTCTCGAAAACTTCAGGCGAGTCGAGCCGGTAATCGGCGCTCAGGTCAATGACTTTGCACCCCAATGCGAGCAGCGCAGGAATACGCTCGGCGCTCGCTTTGTGCGGCAGGCAGCAAAAAACACAATCCGCGCGTTCGGCGATTTGTTCGGGCGTCAGATTCTCCAGATGAAGGTCCAGCCGGCCGGTCAGCTGAGGGTGAACCTGCGAAACATGCAGATTTTCATCCGAGCGGGTCGTCAGGGCGGTGATCTGAACATCCGGGTGACGCAAAAGGAGGAGGATCGTTTCTAATGCAGTGTAACCTGTTGCGCCTAAAATCGCTACGCGTGTCATGGTGTTTTGTCCAATTGATGAATAAAAAAGGGGATAAACATAATATTAATGTACATACCTATATTCTATTAAACCACAAATAAATATTTTGTCCAGACGTTCTTGATGATTTTTTGGGATTTTTTATGAAATTTTTCAAAGAGACTCTTGAAATGGGACGAATTTAAAGCAAAATCGTGTCTTGAAGATCGCGGGGACGACGCTTCCAGCGTCGTCTGACGAAGTATTTGCGGGGACGACGCTTCCAGCGTCGTAATAAAACCATCTGCCAAATCTGAATTTGACGACGCTGGAAGCGTCGTCCCCGTAATGGTGGCATCACTGCCGCCGCTCTCCATTTCTAACAGACACTTACATTCAATCCCCACTCCCCT
The DNA here is from genome assembly GCA_030530205.1 of Thermoguttaceae bacterium. GTDB lineage: Bacteria > Planctomycetota > Planctomycetia > Pirellulales > Thermoguttaceae > RGIG3701. The sequence continues at coordinate 19,285 of JAUMVK010000058.1, forward strand.
TAACCGTTTGAGCGATTTTCTCCGCTTCCATCTCGATTCCCGGGGCCCGGTAGTGGAACGTGTCGATCCAGTACTCGTTCCGGTCGAGCGGGTCCATCAGGCTGAACAGGTCGATCACCGGCAGTTTCTCGGCCTCGGCCGTCTTCCAGACGATCACGTTCAGATCCTTCGCCTTCTCGGTCAGGTTCGGGTCCTTCAGCGGCGTGGAGGTCGTGAGGAACAGTTTCGCTTTCGGGCACTTGACACGAATGAATTTCACCGCCTGCGTGTAGGCGAATTCCCACTCGGCGCGGTCGGTACTAAGACTATGCAGGCCGTTATTGAACGAAATGACGTCATACTCGTCGGCGCCCAGCACGAGGTCCAGCTCGCGGAAGTAGTCGCGGTCGGTCACGCACTTGGAGGAGGCCCAGAACGAAACGTTCATTTTGCCCTTGAGTTTTTCGGCCACTTTTCCATTGTAGCCGGCCACGATGGAGTCGCCAATGAGCAGGACGCGCGGAAGCGTCTCGTCGTTGGTGGCGTTCGCCCGGAAGTTACTCCACTCGATCGCTTCGCGTGTGCGGGAGGTTTTCGCCGGCTGAAACTGCTTGTAAAGCTCGTCCGCAAAAAGGGAGGAAACGGAAATCAAAACGGTCAGGATGAAAGTTAAATGCTTCATTTTTAATCAGGGGGTTAAGGGTTACGGGGAGACGAAAAATACGGGGACGACGCTTCCAGCGTCGTTCTCTATGGGATTGAATGTTAGAATGCCATGCAGTAACGGAGCGCACTGCACGGAATTACGCGCCGTATTGAGGGTTCTCATTTTTAATCAGCTGATCCAGCTGTTCTTTTAATTTCCCCAGGATCTCGTCATAGGGGAAACTCCCCAGAAGCTCGCCGCGGCGCTTCAGGTTGACGAGGTTCGGGCCGCACCAGAGGCCAAGGTCGGCGTGGTCCGTCTCGCCGGGACCGTTGACGCGGCAGCCCATCACCGCAATCGTGATCGGGTACTCCTGCGCGTATCGGGCCATTTCGTGGACTTTCATCGCCAGCTCGACAAACCGGCCGTTCTCGACGCGGGAGCAGCTCGGGCAGCTGATGATGTTCAGGCCGGCGCACTTCCAGCCCTCCGTGACGGTTCTCCGCCCGGCGGCCACGTCGTTGATGAGGCTCAGGCCGGCTTCGACCTCCTCCCGCTTGCGCTCGTTCGGGACGGTCAGGGAAACGCGCAGCGTGTCGCCGATCCCCTCGAAAAGCAAAGGCTCCAGCGCCGCCCGCGTCTTCAAAATCCCGATCGGCGGGACCCCGGCTTCCGTGACGCCCAGATGAATCGGGACCTCGGGGTGACGCTCAGCGAAAAGGCGGTTGATCCGCAGGACCGTTTCGGGATTCGAGTCCTTCATCGAGACGCAAAACCGGTCAAAACCGATCTCTTCAAGCCACGCGACGTGCTCCAGAGCGCTGGCGAAAATGGGGTCTTCTTCGGCTTTCTTGGTCGGGTCGATGGAGCCGCAATTAATGCCGATGCGCAGGGCGACGTCGTTTTTTCGGGCGATTTCCGCGAGCCAGCGCACCTTTTCCCGCCACGGAATTTCCGGCTCGGCATGATGCAAATGTCCGGGGTTGTACCGGATCTTCGCAACGAAAGGGGCGATCTTCTCCGCGATGCGGTAATTCTCCTGGAGGTCCACCGAAAGATTGATCTTTTCCCGAAGCGAGGGGTTCAACTGCCGGATCTTGCCCGAAATGGCCTCGAGAGCCTCCGCGTCGTTCTGGGAGTCGCACGCCACGCGGACCAGCTTGGCGCCGGCCTCGGTCAGCTCGATGATCTGGCGGAACGTCGCTTCCACGTCGCGCGTTTTGGTGGCGCACATCGTCTGAACGGCGATCGGGTGACTGGCTCCGATGAAAAAAGAACCGATACGGACTTCTCGGGTTGATCTTTGCGGCGTGGACGTGTTCATGGTAAATTTCACAAAAATTTCAATCTTTGGTCTGATTTTGCCGATAAAATAAGCGAGGGGATTTGAACTGTGTTCTATTTTACCTCAAACCAGAAAGAAATCAAGGCCCGCCGCGGTCGAGTGTTCGTTTTTGGAAAATTTTCCTGGTCAGAAATACGGTTTACATCTGTTTTGACGGCAGAAAATGTTTTTTTGTCAGGAAAGGACCTGAAACCCGATAAAATGAACAGTTTAAACCAAGGCACTTTTTTCATTGAAATCGGAGTTTTTTGTGAGTCAGGAAGTTAATATCCTAGCGCTCTCCAAGGGAACAGAGCGCTATTTGTTCCTTTTCAAAGATCAAAATCGTAAAGAGGTTTTTCACGTCATGGCGCGCTATGCATCGGACCCGGAATTGAGTTTCACGTGGTACGACGCCGCTGTATTGAGCCAGAAAATCCGTCAGGATGATTCTTCTCCAACGGTGAATATTAACTCGATGGATTTTTAGATTTGAAAGGTTATAACAGATCCATTCCGGGGCCAAACGTTGTGTGCTTGTGTTCCGGAAAGTTTTCGTTGTTGGTTTATTTCCTTAAATCATGCAAAACGACGCGTTAAAGTTTGGTGCGCCGTTTTGTTTTTTATTTCTTCTTCCCCAGCATGGGCTTGAGGACTTCCACGAAGTCTTTCGCGTCGTTGAACTGCCTGTAAACACTGGCAAAACGAACGAAAGCGATTTGGTCCAGGGTAAAAAGTTTTTCCATCAGAATCTCGCCGAGGAACTGACTCTCTACCTCGCCGTCGAAACGGTTTTCCACCTCATTTTCGACATAGGTCAGGATCTCCTCGATCTGCTCGCTCTTGATCGGACGTTTGCGGCAGGCGATTTCCAGACCGGTGCGGAGTTTCTCGCGGTCAAATGGTTCTCGCGTTCCGTCACGTTTGATGACCTTAACACTGGTTCTTTCGATGCGTTCATACGTTGTAAAACGACGGCCACAGAACTGGCATTCCCTTCGGCGCCGAATGACGAAACCGTCTTCGCAGGCGCGTGAATCTATAACTCGATCGTTATCCTGATGACAGCTTGGACACATCATGGGTGAAATCTCCGAATAAAAAACTTTGAAACCTGATAAATTATAAAACTTTTTTCCTGTTTGGGAAATAGTAATTTCGGGAAAATATTGAATTTAGAGAGAAAAAAGAAAAATTTTTTTGAAATATTGGCAATATTTTCTCTGTGGTCCTTGAAAAGAAACGGGAAAAGTGATAAAATTAAAGAAACTTTATTGGGCAAGGAGTACTTGCGAAACGTCGGTTTCCAAAGGAACACAAGATGAGCGACGAAAATTTTAATAATGATTTTAATTTTAAGGAAGAAACTGTTCCAACGGCTGAAGTCGAGGAATTTATGCCGGATCAGTCTTCGGAACCGAACAAATTTGACCAGGCGCAGCCCAAATCAAATAATTCGGCCGATTTCATTCCAACCGAAACAAAAGTGTGGCATTATTGCCTTCGGGACTTGACAGATGAGTTCTTTTGGGCCATCATTTTCTGTTTGGTCTGGTTCGGAATTGGAAGAAAAGTCCCACAGTCTCACGGGTGGTTGACTGCCTACTGGGTGCTAACGTTTTTATTTGCTCTGGGAATTTCTTATTTTTCAATTTTCATTTACACTCCTTTGAATATTTTCTTCAGGAAAAGAAATAAGGAGAATAATCCTAACACAAATTCTCTCCTGTATGATTTAACGTCCTTCGTCATTTTTGTCACGGCCATTTTGGTTTTGGCATCACGAATTATTGCGGGAAGCCATGCTTACTTTACACTTCCCTCTACGGTTCCCGAGGCTCCGCCAGTGGCAGAATCTTCCGAGGGAGTGCCAGAAGAAGAGGCCGCTGTTTCAAAAGAAGATACGGCAACAACCAAAGAACCCGCTCCGGCTGAAGAACCCGCTCC
>JAUMVK010000013.1:0-63014 GCA_030530205.1 Thermoguttaceae bacterium
GCTGAAGCCAAAGCCAAGGCAGCTGAAGAAAAAGACGACGATGATGACGATGCGAAACATGCTTGCGTTCCGTGCCAGAAAGTCGCTCGTCCGGTTTATGTTCCGCGTTTCTATCGCTGCAAATGAACAAAAAATGATTCCATGAGGAATTAATTTCGGGCGCGGTCAGGATTCTGGCCGCGTTTTTTGTTTGGAAACGATCTCTTTTGGAGCTTTTTGTCTAAAAAACGGGGACTTCCTCTTTCTTTAAAATGGATTATTGTGTATTATGAGAAAAACAGGAATCTGTTTGTCAATCAGAAGGAACCAGCCATGGCCAGACCCAATCCCAGGAAATCTCAGATCGTCCCGTATAAATCCGGGGGAAAATCAACCCCTTCAAATAATCCTTCCCGAAAAGCGGGTCGAAATGTCGGGTCATACTCGATGGAGATTGATCCGGTTGGTTTGCGCATCATCGGAGGAAAATTTCGCGGAAGCAAACTGAGCTACCTGGGAGACCGGCGTCTTCGCCCGATGAAGGATCGTGTTCGCGAGGCGGCTTTTAATCTGATCCATTCGTACGTGAAAGACTCGTTCGTTCTTGACCTTTTCGGCGGAACCGGCGCACTTGGTCTGGAAGCGCTCAGCCGTGGAGCCGTTGGAGCGGTTTTTACAGAGCAGCATTTTCCAACCGTCCGAATCATCAGGCAAAACATCGCTTCGCTGGGGCTTGAATCGCAGGCTCAGGTTTTTGCGGGGGACGTTTTTCTGCATTACAAAAAGGAACAGCCCCTTCCGAAAGATCACCCTTGGCTCATTTTTTGTTCGCCGCCCTATTTTTTCTTTCAGGAAAGGATGGAGGACCTTCTGGAACTTCTGACCCATTTGTATGAACAGGCGCCAGCTCAAAGTGTTTTGGTCGTGGAGTCGGATACGACTTTCGACTGGACTGTTCTGGAATCCTTTGGTGAGTGGGATATTCGGGCGTACCCACCGGCAGTTTTGGGCATTCTTCAGAAATAAAGAGTAATGAGAAGCCCGAATTATTTCAGGAGCGGTTTTCAGGATGATTTATTTACAAACCATTTTCATGGCGATCCTTCAGGGAATTACCGAGTTTTTGCCGGTCAGTTCCTCGGGCCACATGGCTTTTTTGAATCAGATTTTTGAGCGGGCTGGCTGGGGCTCACTTGAGGAGCCTGTGACGCTGGAAGTTCTGTTTCATCTCGCTTCACTGATGGCGATTCTGTGCTACTACTGGCGCCCGGTACTTCGGATGCTCATGGGAAACGACTGGCCACTGGTGAAACTGTTGATTTTCGGAACCATCCCGGTCGGAATCGTTGGTGTTTTGGCAAAAGTCTGTTTTGAGGAAGAATTTGACGCGATCCTCCAGAACGTGCAGGTGACGGGCGTCATGATGCTCGTCACGGCGGGGCTTTTGATCCTCGCCCAAAGGCTTTCACGTCAGGACCCGAAGGTGATGCACGAGAAAAAACTGCGGCGGAACTTGAAAACGCTTTCGCCTCTGCGAGCCTTTGGAATCGGCTGCATGCAGGCGCTGGCGGTCCTGCCGGGCCTTTCCAGAAGCGGCTCGACGATCACGGCTGGTCTTTGGGCGGGACTGACCCGTCAGCAGGCTGGGACTTTTTCGTTCCTGCTCGCCATTCCTGCGATTGGCGCGGCAGGCGCTGCAGAAGTTTTGAAACTTCTGAAAAATGGTACCCCATCGGACGTGGGGCTCCTCCCGCTCGTCATTTCGTTCGTGGTCTGTTTCGTCGTGAGCTTTTGTGCGCTGGCGCTTTTGGTGCGTATTCTGCGCACGAGGTGCATCGGCTGGTTCGCGGTTTACCTGATCCCGGTGGGCATTTTGATGCTCTTTTTTAAGTAGTCAGTTTTGATTACTTAAAATCTCGCACACCCCTTTCATTCCCGGAGCCTCTTCCACTTCGACCGTCAGGCGTATCCATCTCCCGTCCGTCAGGCAGTTGGTCTGAATGAGCTGCTCGGCGATGTACCCGGCGAGAAGTTCTGCGGTCGTGTTAAAAATGGGCAGAATGACGCATTCCTCGAGCGGAAAAACCCACCGGCGCGACCCGAAACGCACTTCCAGCTCGACCTCCATCGGGGCCATGCCGTTGGAGATCTCGTCGGCTTTCGTGGCTTCCGTTTCTTCTTCCGGGGCCGTTTCTTTGGTCGGGTTGACGCTTGCGCTGACCATCTGGGCCATTTTCTGGAAATAATCGTCCGAGGTCAGTTCCTTTTCCGGGTCTTTGTATTCGTTCACCGAGGAGAGCCACCCGCCGACGCGGTTCAGCCAGTCCATCGTGCCGGGCGTTTCCTCCGGCTCTTTTTCGGTCATGGTGAATCTGAATTTCGGGTTTTCCCCCTGCAGGAGCGTTTTGTGGTCCAGCTTTTTCAGGATCTCGTGCAGACTTTCAGAAAACGGGACAAAATCCACGACGTACCCGGCGGAGTTCAGCGGCTGCTCCAGCTCGATCGTGCAGTGAAAATCATGCCCGTGCAGTGGCTCGCAGTGGTTCGAATCGTAAGTGATGAAATGCGCGGCGGAAAACGTCTGCGACGCGGCATCCAGGCGGATTTTGAATGTTTTTTCCATGGGCGACTCCTTTAATTTAAAGCCCTCCTCATCGAGGGGGGTGGCCCGAAGGGCCGGGGGGAGTTGAATGGAACACACCTCACTCCCCCAGTCTCGCTGCGCTCGCCAGCCCCCTCAAAGAGGGAGCCTTTCAAGATTTAGAGCAGTTTCCTCAGGACCGTCTGAAGGATCCCACCGTTGCGGTAGTACTCGATCTCGACCGGCGTGTCGATCCGGACCGTCGTGTTGAACGTGATTTCCGTTCCGTCGGCCTTTTTCGCCGTCACGGTGAGCGTCTGCGCGGGTTTCAGCGATTTCATGTCGAACTGAATGTCGAAGACCTCCTCGCCCGTCAGGCCCAGCGACTGCCACGACTCGCCGTTCTGGAACTGGAGCGGCAAAACGCCCATCCCGACCAGATTGCTGCGGTGGATGCGCTCGTAACTCTGAGCGATGACCGCACGCACGCCCAGCAGGCACGCGCCCTTGGCGGCCCAGTCGCGGCTGGAGCCGGTCCCGTATTCCGCCCCGGCCAGAACGATGAGCGGAACGTTTTCCGCGCGGTATTTCACGGCCGCATCGTAAACGGACATTTGCTCGCCGGAAGGCATGAAGCGCGTGACGCCGCCTTCCGTGCCGGGAGCCAGAAGGTTCCGCAGGCGAATATTCGCGAACGTTCCGCGGGTCATTACGCGGTCATTTCCGCGGCGGGAGCCGTAACTGTTGAACTCTTTCTGATCGACGCCGTTCTGCTGGAGGAACAGACCGGCGGGCGAGTCCTTTTTGATCGCGCCGGCGGGGGAAATGTGGTCGGTCGTGATCGAGTCGCCCAGTGCCAGCAAAACGCGGGCCGAGCGGATCGAGTAGTCTTTCTCCGCGTCGTAAGCGGCCGTCATTTCGGTCATGAACGGCGGCTCCTGAATGTACGTGCTCTTCAGGTCCCACGGGAAAAGATCAGAATCCCCGGCCGGGATCGCGTTCCATCGCTTCATCCCTTCGTCCGTCGTGCTGGCGTCGCACTCGAAGACGCTCGAGTACCGCTCCGTGAACATTTCGGGCAGGACCGACGCTTTTTCGGCCGCGGCGATCTCCTCGTTCGTCGGGAAAATGTCTCGCAGGAAGACCGGCTGGCCGTCCGCGTCCTTTCCGAGCGGGTCTTTCTCAAAGTCGAAATCGACCGTCCCGGCCAGCGCGTACGCCACGACCAGCGGCGGGCTCGCGAGGTAATTCGCCTTCACGAGCGGGTTCACGCGGCCTTCGAAATTCCGGTTTCCGCTCACGACGGCCGCGGCGACGAGTTCGTTTTCCGTGATGGCTTTTCCGACGTTTTCAATGACCTGGCCGCTGTTCCCGATGCAGGTGAGGCACCCGTAGCCCACCGTGTTGAAACCGAGCTGGTCGAGCGAGTCGCTCAGGCCCGCTTTGTCCAGGTAGTCGGTCACGACGCGGCTTCCGGGAGCGAGCGAAGTCTTCACCCACGGCTTCGATTTCAGGCCCTTTTCGACCGCGTGTTTTGCCAGAAGGCCGGCGGCGAGCATGACGCCCGGGTTGCTCGTGTTCGTGCAGGACGTGATCGAGGCGATCACCACGGCGCCGTGCCCGATGACGCTTTCAGATCCGTCCGCGTTCGTGACCGTTCCGGTCCGTTTGGCGGCTTCGGCGTCGAGCGCAAAACCACGCTTTTCGACAGGGGCGGCCAGGGATTCCGCGAATTTCGCCTTCATTTGGGAAAGAAGCACGCGGTCCTGCGGGCGTTTCGGCCCCGCGAGGCACGGCTCGACGGTCGAAAGGTCGAGCGTCAGCACTTTCGTGTATTCCGGCGTCGGCGCGTCCGGCGTGCGGAAGAGTTTCTGCTCTTTCGTGTAGTTTTCGACCAGAGCGACTTCCGCGTCGCTGCGGCCGGTCTGGCGCAGGTAGTCGATCGTCTGCGCATCCACGGGGAAGAATCCCATGGTCGCGCCGTATTCCGGCCCCATGTTCGCGATGGTGGCGCGGTCCGCGAGTTTCATGGTCGGGACGCCGTCGCCAAAGTACTCGACGAATTTCCCGACCACGCCCTCTTTCCGGAGCATCTCGGTGATCGTGAGGACCAGATCGGTCGCGGTGACTCCCGGGCGGAGTTTCCCGGTGAGGTTCACGCCGATGACATCCGGCAGGAGCATGTAGAGCGGCTGGCCCAGCATGACGGCTTCGGCCTCGATCCCGCCGACGCCCCAACCGAGTACGCCGAGACCGTTGATCATGACCGTATGCGAGTCGGTTCCGACCAGCGTGTCGGGGAACGCGACGTCTTCGCCGGTTTCATCTTTCTGGAGGAACACGCATTTGGCGAGGTACTCGAGATTGATCTGGTGAATGATCCCCATGCTCGGCGGGACGGCCCGGAAATTCGCGAGCGATTTCTGCGCCCAGCGGAGTAGCGCATAACGCTCCGAGTTGCGGTGGAACTCAAGCTGGAGGTTCTTCGCGAAGGCGTCGCACGTCCCGAAAAAGTCGGTCTGGACCGAGTGATCGATCACGAGATCGACCGGGATCAACGGGTTGATCTTCTTCGTGTCACCGCCGAGACGCTCCATGGCTCCGCGCATGGCGGCCAGGTCCACGACGCACGGTACACCGGTGAAGTCCTGCAAAATCACGCGGGCGGGTTTGAACGGGATCTCCATACGCGGGCCGTTCGGCGTCCAGTTCGCGATGTTCCGAATGTCCTGTTCCGTGACCTCAAAATCGTCGCAGTTCCGAAGCGCGGCTTCGAGCAAAATCCGGATGGAGTAGGGGAGTTTCTCCAGATCCGTGACGGACTCGAGTGCGGACAGACGGTACATGACGGCGGACCCCGTGCCGGTCTCAAAGGCGGCGCGAGCGTGGAACGGATCGATTTTCTTGTGATTTTCCATGGGTTTCTCCAGTGTAAAGTGAAAAGAATCAAAACGACCCGTTTATTTTACCACGTTTTCAGAAAATTTCCAGCGGGGGCGGCGACGACGCGAAAGCGTCATCTTTCGGAGTGCGGTGATACAGTCGCGTAAACGACATTCACCGCTTTCACTTGCGGCAATACAGCCTCGAAGAGGCATTTGCCGCTGAAGCACGCTGGACGTTTCCCACGAGAAAACTGTTATTCGCCGCTAAATCTTTCGGCCGCTAAGTGAAAGCGGCAAAGGAAACCTTCGGCTTCTGTATTGCCACACTCCAAAATTCTCCGGGAAAATTTTTCCTTTTTTTCCCTCTGCCCCCCTTGACGGTTTTTTATTCTGTGGTATAGTATAGTCTATCAATTGCGGAAATGGCGGAATTGGTAGACGCGCCAGGTTGAGGGCCTGGTGAAAGCTGATTTCATGCAGGTTCAAGTCCTGTTTTCCGCATCGAACCCGTTCGGATATGCTGGACGGGTTTTTTTGTGTGCAAAGTCTTTTCGGAACCGGGATTCCAATGAAAATCATAGCCCTTCAATCCGGGAGCAGCGGGAACTGTATTTACGTCGAAAGCGGCGGGACACGTCTCCTTTTCGACGCAGGAATCAGCGGGATCTGTGCGCAAAACCGCCTTTCAGCTTTTGGGATCGATATTCGGTCAGCGGATGCGCTTTTCGTGACACACGACCACTCGGACCACACGTCCAGCGTGAACACTTTCCACCGGAAATTCAAGATCCCGGTCTGGATGACGCTCCGGACGTGCGAGGCGGTGCGGGCGAAAGGGTTGAAAGTCCCGGGAAACGTTGAGCATTTCTGCTCCAATACGCGGTTCCAGTTCAAAAACCTCTGGATCGAGGCGATCTCCACGGCCCATGATGCGGCCGATGGCGTGTGCTTCGTGGTCGATGACGGCCGGAAAAGGTTTGGGATCTGTACCGATTTGGGCTGTGTTTTCCCGGCGCTTCCGCAGGTCCTCGACTCGCTGGATGGGGTGCTCCTCGAAAGCAATTACGACCCGGAAATGCTTCGGAACGGGTTTTACACGCCGTGGGCGAAGAAGCGGATCCAATCCCCGGCGGGCCATCTTTCCAACGAGGAATCCGCCCATCTGCTGGCCGAACATGGCAGTCGGCTGGAGCGCGTTTTGCTGGGCCACATTTCCAACGAGAACAACACGGAAGAACTGGTTATGGAAACGCATCGCAAAATTATCGGCAAAGAGTTTCAGTGTGATTTGGCGCATCATTTCGCGTGCTCCGACCTGATCGAGATTTAACCTTTTTCAGCGTGTATGCCTTACGATTCCCTTTTGATTTACGCTTACGGCGGCCCGGAGTCCATGGCCGAGGTCCCCGATTTCATCCGCAGCGTGACGGGCGGTCGGGTTTCCGCGGAGCGTCTGGCAGAGGTTCAGACACACTACGCCATGTTCGGCGGGGTAAGCCCCATGAACGGCGCTATCCGGGAATTTATGCGTCTCTGGAGGGTGGAACACCCGGAAGTCCCGGTCTATTTCGGCGCCTGTTTCGCGGAGCCGGGGCTTGAAAAAACGCTTTGTCAGATGGTTTCGGACGGGCGGCGGAATACGCTGGTCCTGATCCCCGCGCCGTTCGTTGGCTACCAGGCCGCCTACCACGAAAAACTCGCGTCCCTTCGCGCCGGGATGGATTTTTGCCCGGAACTGACGTTCATCCCGCCGTTTTCGGAGGATCCGCTCTTTCTGAAGGCGCAGGAGAAGGCGATTTCTGCGGGGGCGACGCTTCCAGTGTCGTCTCTGGAAAGTCTCACCTCCGTAAAAAACGACGCTGGAAGCGTCGTCCCCGTAAAGACCGTTCTGCTTTTTTCGGTCCATTCCCTCCCGGTTTCTCTGGCCCAAAGGAGCGGCTACGAGGCGGCGGTCCGAACGGCGTTTGAAGCGGTAAAAGCGCGTTTTCCGGAGGTGGATTCATTTCTGGCGTGGCAGAGCGCGGCGCCGGGCCCGGTTCCGTGGCTGGAGCCGAAAACGACCGAAACGATTCAGGAAATCGCGGCCCATTACGGCCCTGAAACGCGGCTTTTGCTCATCCCGTTCGGCTTTCCGTTCGAGAACATGGAAGTGGCGTATGACCTCGACACGGAGGCGCGGACGTTCGCCGAGTCCCTGAGACTGGAGTTCCTCCGCGTCCCGACGATTGGCTTAATGCCGGAATTCCGCACGATGGTTTTTCGGTTTTTTCAGGAAAGGAGTTTTACATGAAACAGTTTTTCGTTTTCCTTCTGCTCGTTCTTATTCTTTTCGTGGGGTGGGGCTTTTCGACCTACAATGGACTGATCCACAAAGACGAAACGGTCAAGGAAATGTGGAGCGAAATCGATTCCCAGCTCCAGCGCCGAGCGGACCTGATCCCCAATCTCGTCGCGACGGTGAAAGGGTACGCTGCCCACGAGGAGAAAATCTTTGAAGAAGTCACGAAATCCCGCGAAAACCTCCTGAAAGCCGAAACCCTCGGAGAAAAAGCGGAGGCGGAGGCCGAGATGAATTCGGCTTTGGGGCGTTTGCTCGCCATCGCGGAAAACTACCCGGACCTGAAAGCGGTCGATGCTTTTGTGCGCCTGCAGGACGAACTGGCCGGGACGGAAAACCGCATCACCGTGGCGAGGACCCGGTACAATGAGGCGGTGAAGGTCTATAATTCGGCGATCCGCCAGTTCCCGGGCTTCCTTTTTGCGGGGAGGATGGGGCTTGAAAAGGCCGAATTTTATGAAGTCCCCGCCGGACGTGAAGCGGTTCAGAAAGTCCCGGAAGTTGATTTTCAGGAAAAGCCATGAAAAACGTTTGCTGCTTTTTTTGCCTTTGGATGATTCTTTGCTCTTCCGTCCTTGCGGAGTTCCAGGTCCCGACGCTCACCGGTCGGGTGGTGGACGCTGGCGGAGTTTTCACTCCGGAGGATGAATTGCGCATCGAGCAGACGATCCTGAAATTTGAGGAAGCAACCGGCGGGCAGATGGTCGTCGCGACGCTCCCCACGCTCGATGGAATCCCGATCGAGGAGGCCGGGATCAAGCTGGGCGACACCTGGAAAATCGGTCACGCCGGAAAAGACGACGGGGCGATCCTGCTTTTCGTCGTTCCGGAGCGCAAAATGCGGCTTGAGATCGGCCGCGGCTGGGAAGGCCCGGTGAACGATGCGCGGGCGGGGGACGTGATCCGCGCTCTGGTCCCGTTTTTCAGGGCGGAAAAGTACGCCGATGGTGCGATCTACGCGGTGGAAAAGGTCCAGGAATTCGTGACGGGAAAACCGGTCGATGCGAAAGATTCCCAAATGACGCCGGAAGCGCGTAAACTCGCCCCTTCCGAAGCTTCCGTTTGGGAGATCATTCTCGGGATCCTCGTTTTCCTCGTCATCTTCGTGCCTCTTCTCTGGATGGTTTTTTGGCCTCTGATGAAAATCTTCATCATTTTTCCGATCTGGCTGCTCCTTTGGCTGGTTTTGCGTCTGTTCAGGATCCCATTCCCTGTGCCCAGTCTGGATTCTTTACTGCCGTCCGGCGGTTCCGGTGGCTCTGGCGGAGGCGGTTATTCAGGCGGCGGAGGTTCTTCCAGCGGTGGGTCATCTGGAGGCGGCTATTCCGGCGGAGGGGGAAGTTTCGGCGGAGGAGGAGCCTCGGGAAGCTGGTGATTTTCCCGAATATTCGGGGCTTTTTCCCAAAAAATTCCATCGTGGGACCTTGCGCTTTCCTGAAATTCAAATATAATTGACGCAATGTTTTTAAAAAGCCGTGGCGCGTGTAGGGGGCCAGGCTTTCTTTGATTCTGAAAATTTACAGAAATTTAGAAAAGGTGCTTTATGCCGGAAAAAATGAGTGTGAAGTCCGCGCGTCTCGCCGACGCAATCGGGAAGGAAGTTTTTCTTCAGGGCTGGGTGCGTACGTGCCGCGACCAGAAGACGTTTTGTTTCGTCGAGTTGAACGATGGTTCCTGCTTCGGAAACGTGCAAGTCGTCGTTCCGAATTCCATCCCGAACTTCGATGACGTGCGGAAACTCACCTCCGGCTCCAGCATCGCCGTGACGGGTAAAGTCGTGCAGTCCCCCGGAAGCAAGCAGCCGACCGAGATCCAGGCGACGGCCGTGGAAATCTACGGATACGCTGCAGCTGACTATCCGATCCAGAAGAAGCGCGCGTCGTTCGAGTTCCTCCGCACGATCGCCCACCTGCGTCCGCGTACCAACTCGTACAATGCGGTGTTCCGCGTGCGCAGCCGCATCAGCTACGCGATCCACCAGTTCTTCCAGAATGAGGGCTTCATTTACGTTCATACGCCGCTGATCACGGCCTCGGACTGCGAGGGGGCCGGTGAAATGTTCCAGGTCACGACGATGGATCTGGAAAACCTTCCGAAGACCCCGGATGGAAAAATCGATTACGCTCAGGATTTCTTTGGGAAAAAGACCTCACTGACGGTTTCGGGCCAGCTTGCCGTGGAAAACTTCGCGCACGCTTTCGGGAAGGTTTACACTTTCGGGCCGACGTTCCGGGCGGAAAACTCGAACACGCCGCGCCATTTGGCCGAGTTCTGGATGATCGAGCCGGAAATGGCGTTTTACCTCCTCGAAGATAATATGGAGCTGGTCGAGAAGTTCCTCAAATTCGTGATCAAGACCGTACTGGATGATTGCCCGGAGGACATGCAGTTCTTCAACGACCGGATCGACGAAACGCACCAGCTTCTGGAGCGTCTGAACGGCCTGCTGAACAGCACGTTCCAGCGCTGCTCCTACACGGAAGCGATCGAGATCCTGGAAAAGTCGGGCCAGAAATTCGAGTTCCCGGTCAAGTGGGGGATCGACCTGCAGAGCGAGCACGAGAGGTTCCTGACCGAGAAATATTTCAAGGCGCCGGTCATCGTGTATAACTACCCGAAAGAGATCAAGGCGTTCTACATGCGCCTGAACGACGACGAAAAGACGGTCCGCGCGATGGACGTGCTGGTCCCCGGCGTCGGCGAGATCATCGGCGGAAGTGAACGCGAGTACCGCCCGGACGTGCTGGAACGTCGCATGATCGAAATGGGCCTGAACCCGGCGGATTACTGGTGGTACATGGATCTGCGTCGTTTCGGGACCGTGCCGCACAGTGGGTTTGGGCTGGGTCTGGAACGCATCATCATGTACGTCACCGGAATGCAAAACGTGCGCGACGTGATCCCGTTCCCAAGAACGCCGGGATGCGCGGACTTTTAAGAAACGGCCCGGTTAAAAACCAGGATTAAAGCCTTAACCCGGTTCCAGGGGGGTGAGTCTAACCCACTTCCAACCGGGATTTAAACACGGATTTCCACGGATTGGAAGGATTTTCACGGATTACATTTGAATCAAATTAAAGCGTTTCCTTTAATGAATCAAAAATCCTTTTAATCCCTTTAATCCGTGGAAATCCGTGTTTAAATAAAAGTCTGGAGCGTGCTGGACTCAGTGTTTAAAAAGTGAAGTTTCTGAACGTCTTTGAGCGTTGGGTTTCGATTTTTTTTCTCTCTCTTTACCCCTTTTCCACTTCCAGAATCGCCGTCGTGTTCCCGTCGGGCTTGAAGATCCCGGCGTACGTTTCGGAATTCAGATTATGCCCCAAAACGGAGCGGTTGCAGCACTCGGCCAGTGAGCGGAAGAAGAGCCACTGCGCGTCTGCGACCTGGACCCGAAAACCGGCCGCGCGGTACGGCGGGACGTTCTGGAGTTTCTCACCGACTTTCAACTGGCGCCAAGTCAGCGCGGCTCCCATTCTTTGCGGGTCCAGATCGATGAAGATCGGGGCGTACAAAGCGCTCTTTTCCGTTCGGTAGTCGGCGCGGATGAAACCATTCTCAACCAGAAAATCGTTCCCCTTGGTCAGTTTTTCGCGCCATTCCGGAAGAGCCAGCGGCATAAAAGCGGCGCATGGACCATTCGAGTTTCCGGCAAAAAGCTCCAGCGAGTCTTCCGTTGCGTAAACTTTCGAGGCCGGAAAAATGGGGAGCGCAGTCTGCCAGCGCAGTTCACCGTCATGGACTTTTTCGCCCTGAAAACCGTCGCCGGAGAGCGCGTCGCCGAGCAGCAGAAAATGTTCCTCCTTGGCCAAAAGCGCATGGCGTTGAAGGGTGAAACCTTCCGAAAGTTCCAGCTCCAGCTCGAGGTAATCGACCTGCTCCGTGCTGTGCGAGAAAATCTCCCGCCACGCGCTCTGGGGCGTGAGTTCTTTCCGCTTCCACGTTCCTCGGAAGCGCCACTCGCCGGAGATCAAAGGGACTTTTCGGCTCAGAATTTCCAGCTTGGGGAACAACATTCGCTCCCACGTGACCACTGCGCCGGTGCGTGTTTGCCAGTTCGTCTGGAGGATGCTCACCTGGCCCCACGGCGAGTCGTTCGAGGCATTGGGAAGTGTCCACGTTCGCTTGGCCTGTTTCGGGGTCAGATCGGGAAGGATCGAAACCGCGAGTTTTTTGTCGTCGAGGTCAGAATCGATTTTCAGCGCAGCAATAAAAAGCTCCGGGCACCAGAAAGCGGTTTTTTCAGACGGTCGTGTGAAAACCATCGCCCCGTCTGGCCGCGTGAAGTACATCAAAAGGCGGATCGCCCATTCCAGAGCCGAAAGGGAATTTTCGGTGAAAATGGATTTCGAGTTTTTGCTTGTTTTGGGCTCGGTGGACGTTTCTTCGTTCCCGTTGGAATCAGGCAGGGCTTCGATCCGCATCAAGTCGAGCCAGCGGGAGCGGATCCACGAGGCGGCCAGCAGACGAGAAATGGGCAGAAGGTCCGCACGAGGCGTGCCTGCTCCGTCGAGGAACGTGTCCAGAGTTTCGGCCAGGATTTTTTTGGCCTGCGTTAAAAGGGTATTTCTCCGGGAAGCTGCCAGTTTCCGGCCCACGCAAGCGAGCGTAAGTGGCAGTTCACCCGCCAGAAGCAGATGCGCAAGCGGCTCCGCGTCCGGTGAAATGGCCTGTGCATCCGTCGCAACCCGCTCCAGATCCGAGAAACATTTTTCGGCTTCTTCCTGCGTGAAAATCTTTGCGTCGGTCAAAGCGTTGAGACTTCGTGCGATGGCGAGGAGAGGGAATGCGCCGACTTTTACGGATTCCGGCCTCATCGCCCAGTCGAGTATCCTGAGCAGATTTGCGGAGTTCAAAATCTCACGCGGAAATGGGGTGTCGGGCTGGGTCGTGAGTTGGAAAAGGGCGTAAATCATTTTCCGAACGGGGTTTTCCCAGCCGGCCAGAACTTTACCAAAAAAAGACTCCGCCCACGGTACGGCCCACAAAACGTGCGGGGTGATGCCGGAACGGGTCTGAAAGAGCAGATCAGGGTGCGTGTATGCCATAAAATCTTGTAAAGTGTTTTCTTAAATCTTGAAATTGAACGTTTCTGCGATGATTCGCCAGATACGAAACGCGATCGTCTGCGGCTCTGCGTGGATTTTGGCCTGGCCAGTGAGTCCCACCGAAAGAAGCCCCTCTGAATTGTCAAGAGGAACATCGACTTTATACGATGGCGTTTGCGGCTTTTCCGTACCGTCCTGCTCGGTCGTGGTCGAAACTTCTCCCTTGTTCTTGTTCGAGAGGCGCGGAGAGACCGACTTTAACTCCTCCGTTGCCACGTCTTTGGTTTTTCCTGAAAAGACACGGAACGGGCACTCGTTCAGATTCACGTCCACGTCCTGACCTTCCTTGATGAAATCTTTCTGCGATTGCGTAACGACCAGCGTCGCCTTCATCCGTTTCGGGTCACCGAGCAGACAGAATGCGTCACCCGTATTCAAAAACGCGCCGAGGTTTTTCTGTTCGAACGGCGTGTCGTACCACATTGGAAGGAGACCGTCGCGCTCGATTTTCTTCTGAAGCGTTGCGGGGACCAGCACGCCATCTCGAGAAGCGCGGATATTCAGCCTTTCCTGATCTTCTCTGCGTTGGGCCAGATCATGGACCGCGGCGTCAAGCGCCTTCTGAACGATGGGGATCTGAGCTTCTGCCGAAGGGTCTTCTTTGGAAAGGGAAGGCAAATAAGCGAGCTGGGCGCGAAGACGCTGCACCTCACGTTCCAGTTCACGGATCTGAAGCTCAAGGTCAGGATTGGTCAGAATGGCCAGTACTTGCCCCTTTTTCACGGTTTCACCCGGCAGGGCGCACAGTTCTGAAAGCGTTCCAGGCTGAAGAACGTACACGGTATCACCCTGGTCGTACTGAATCTCCACGGGCGTGAAAATCCGGAAGGGAAGTTTCACGAATAGGAGGAAACAGATCAGGCCGATGAAGCAGGCCAACGAAATGTAAAAACGTACTTTTTTCACTTTTTCAAGTCTTCCAGGAACATAAAAAAACTTGCCGATTTTCCAGAGCGGCATGATAAGCAGGCCGTACAGTGACATCAAAACGATCACCTCGCCGAGGATCTGCAAGCCGTAAGGCTTGAAAACACGCAGGAGGAACATCGTAATGGAAAGGGTCACGATCCAGCGGTAGCACGCCGATGCGATGGCATAGAGCGCGAACAGGATCTGGTTCCGCTGCGGAAGGAACGGGTCGTCCGGGTATTCGAGCCCCAGGCACCACTCACCCGCCTTGCGGCTCAGAATGCTGCTCGCTTTCTGGCGCATATTCGGGATTTCCATCAGGTCGGCCAGCACGTAGTAACCGTCGTACCGCAGAAGCGGGTTGGCGTTGAAAATGATCGTACTTACCGACGAGATGAACATGATATTCAGGCAAATATTGTGCAGGAGTCCGGGGTTTGAATACCACCAAAGGAAAGTACAGAAGGCCGCTAGCCAAACCTCGACGAAGATTCCGGCGAAACCGATAGCGGCGCGCGCCCACTTGCTCGGAAGCATCCACGAGTCCGAAACGTTGCAGTACAGGCACGGGGTCAAAACGAGGATCATGACTCCCATTTCGTGGCACTCACCGCCAAAATGTTTGCACGTCAGGCCGTGGCCGAACTCGTGCAGGATCTTCGTCAAGCCAAGGATGACGGCGAGCCATAAACCGTTTTCCGGCGTGAAAAACTGATAAAAGCTGGGGAGTTTACTGTAAAAAGTGTCGAAATGCGTCAGGACCAGCAAACCGGCGGAGATCATCATCACGATGGAAATGAACATCGTGAACGGCGTGAAAACCCACGAGACGAACGGGTAGAGGAAATTCAGTATCCGTTCCGGGTCGATCCCCTTGAAGCGAATGCACAAAATGTTCGAAAAGGCCTGGATCAGTTCCTGCCGGCGACGTTTTAGGGAGCGTTCGTAAAGCTGATACCCCTGATCATGAACGCCCGTGAGGATCAGACCGCTGCGGTGGAGCGTGCCAATGAACTGGGAAAGCTCCTCCAGCGTGATTTTCTGGGGCGGGAATTCCTTCTGAAATTTCTCCTTGATCTCGTCGAGTGACCGCCTTCCGTCCAGCATGTTCAGGATAGCGTATTCTTCCTCCTGAAAACGGTAATACTTCAGACCGACCGGGTCTTTCACAATCCAATACGACTTCCCCAGGTAGCGCTGCTTTTTGGCGCTCAAGTCGGGGCGGACGCGAATCGGAAGTGCGCGTGCGCTGCTCGAAACCAGACTGTCGGATAAAGTGGCCATAAATTAATTATGAATTATGAATTGTGAATTATGAATGAGAAATTAAGAATCAGGGAAGGAATCGCTTCACTCTAATTCATAATTCATCATTCTTAATTCTTAATTATTTCCCAATATTTCGTACTTCTGCTCTCATTCCTGGCTGGAGGGTCCAGTAGCCTTTTTGTTTTTCTGTACCGTCGAGGTTTTTGAAGTCCTGCCACTGGTTTTCGATATCGACCCAGACCTGGTACATATCACCAATGTCGTGCGACGGTTTGATGTAGGTTACTTTTCCCTGGAACGTTTTGTCCAGCGTCGGGACGTAAATCGTGACGGTCTGGTTAAAAATCGACTCGGGTGGAGTTTTGCTTTCGATTCGGAAACTGTAGCGGATCGGGTTCATCTGGACCAGATGAAGGATCGGGTCGCCCGGTTTGAGCCATTCTCCCTCTTTACGGTAAAGCTCCATGACCACGCCGTCATGCGGAGAGTGGATCTCGAATTTCGTCTGGTCGAGCTGAGCCGCTTCCAGCTCGGCTTTGGCCACTTTGAAATTTTCCCCCGCGACTTTGATTTCCTGCTCAGCCTGCTCGATCTGCAGAGCAGCCTGTGTGCGGGAGAGGATCAGGCGGTTGTACTCGACTACCGGGACCGTGTTCGGAACCTTGTGGTTGGCCTCGTCGGCCTGAAGAACCTCCGCGTTTGCAACGTCGCGGGCCGCCATCGCGTATCGGACGTTTACGTTATTCTTCATCTGGATCTCGGCGGATTCTTTTTTCGCCTCGGCCACATTCACGGCCATTTTCGCCTGACGGTCGTCGATCTGGACGATCAAATCATCGGCTTTGATCTGCTGGAAGTCCGTGATGTAAAGTTTCATCAAAACGCCGGCTTCCTCAGCGGGAACGTCCACTTCATAAATCGGAATGATCAAGCCGTTCTCAACAGAACGTGAGATAGAATTGACTTTCACGACTCCCGATGAGGTATTCCGATCCGCGGCAGGGGCTGCCGTAGGGGTTGGCGGGGTTGGAAGACCAATGGCGGGAAGCGATGGAGTTTCAGGAACGGCCGGCGATGTGTAAGGATCCACTGCCGTGTTGCTTGCAGGAACCGGAGAACCGCCCGGCAGTTCGCTGACCGTCTGAAATTTCGTCCGGCGCGGAGTGGTTTTGGGGGCTGAGTCTGTGCTGGCCGGAACTGCCGCTGGAGCCTTGGCCGGAGCTGTGTTGGAAACTTCTATCGAATCCAGGGAAAAGTCCAATGAGTCATCCGCGGCAAACACGGAGGAAACCATCAAAATTATGAAAAGGGAGATGAATGTGCGTTTCATGAGTACGTCCGTCTTGAAAATCTTTTTTGAATCCTTCTAATCCTGTAAATTCCCGAAATCCGTGTTCAGAACCACCGGAACAGGATCTTCTGCTGGATGAACGCGATCAGGTCGTAGAACCACACGTAGCCGATGGAACGTTCGCCGCAGTAAATCTTGCCTGTGACGCTCGCCCCCATGTTCGGGTTGGGAACCTGGGATTTGTCGAACGCGACACGGACCAGGACCGTGTTTCCCATCTCTTCTCGGACTTCGGCGGTTTTATGGATTTCGACGATTCGCCCTTTGATTTTTTTATCGGGCTGTGAGGCCAGAATGAATGTAACGCGTAAATCGCCATCAGGGAATTCTTTGACCAGGTTTTTCTGCGCTTCCCGAACCAGTCCGATCCGGTTTTCAGGCATATAGAGCTCCACTTCCCAGTCCCCTGTCGGGTCTGCGACTTCCATGAGGACCTGGCCGCGCTGGACCGGGCGGTTTTCGAGTTTCTCTTTCACGTCAAACGTTACGACTATGCCGGCGATCTGACTTTTTACGACCAGGTCCTGCTGTTTCTGCTGCAGGAGGGCCATTTCCCGGGCATAATAGTCGAGCTGGACCGAAAGTTCCTGAATCTCGCCTGCCAGCCGGCTTTGCTCCATTTTGTCCGTAGTCTTGCGCAGGAGCGCGGTTTTGCTGGAGCGTTCCGACGCGGTTCGCACCATGTCACCTTTGAGTTTCGTGACCTGGGCCTCAAAATCGATGTTCCGAAGGGTCGCGAGCGGTGTACCGGGCTGAACGATCGAGCCGTGGGAGACTTCGACCGAGGTGATGTCACCGTCCATTTGGGCGAAAATCTCGGCGCGGTTTACCGGCAGGAGTTTCCCGTCCGATTCCACTTCAAACTTGTATGGGAAAACGAAGCAGCCGACTAAAAGAGCCGCGAGCAGGAGTACGACCAGGATCGTTTTGGGAAGAGTACGCGCTTTCACGACCCAAGACCAGCGGCCGATCGCACGCCAGAGGGGCATGAGGAACAGACTGTTATGTTCCAGCGAGTTGGCCAAAGCGACGCATGCGTGCTTTTCCACCAAATCAACCCTCTGACGGAGCGTGCTTTGCAGAGCGCTGTTCTCGATCTGCTCCACGATCAGCGCACCGATCGGTTTCTTTTTGTTGTCCTGGCGCTTTTTGAAGTCTTCTTTGTCCTCTTCCCGAAGTGGTTCAATGAGTGGGATCACCACCACCGCCTTACTGTGAGACTCATCGACGTAGGCGTCCACGATTTTCTCGACCTGGGGCGCAAGGTTCGTCGTGTCGCCTGAGTACCAGAGCGGTTCCTCAACCGAAACGACGGAGGTCGCCAGCTTGTTCAGGAGCCGAATCATATTGGAGCGTTTATCGAAAAGGTCCTGGCCACTGACCGCTTCCACTTTGCATTTGGAACCGCGGCGAATGGCGACGCTAACGCGGTCACACTCGATCAGGCGTCGGCCCTCATTGGCGATCGTGTAGGCGGTCTGGTAGGGGTCGAGCGACTCGTGGATCGTTTTGACGAATTCTTCCACCCGGTTCCAGAGAAGCTGACGGTCGGCCAGATTTTTCAGTTGACCGGTACGCAGGAATTCGACGGCCAGATCACCCATCTGACGCAGGAAACGTCTGTAGCCGCCCAGCGTGTTTTCGGTGACCTCAGGGCGTTGGAAGATTTCGACCAGCCCGACCGTTTCGACTTCCGTAATGAGCGGTTGGAGCAGAACGATGCACCCCGTTGGGTTTCCGGTCATACCGTTTTCTTCTTCTGACGACGTATAAGGCGCGGTAGAAAGACCTTCCGGATGCTTCAGAGATTTGTAGAGGAGGCGGGAGTGCTCGGTCATTTTGTCTTTTTCGAGTTCAGTCAGGCCGGTCTCACGAATATTGACCTGACACTGAAGAGCGAGCGTTCCCGTTTCACCGACTTTCCAAACTACACCACCGACGGCCGCCACTGCCGCGACGACCCGCTGGAGAAACTGGGCGTAAAACTCCGCCTCAGGCATATCACTGCGAGAAAGCTCCGTGATTTCGCCGACCAGTTCCTTAATATGCTGTTTGGTCTTCTCGACCATATCGGGGGTGAATGACTGCTGTGCTGACATTTCGATCCTGATTTGATGATTGAGTGTTTACAAAATTCCTGCCGGATTTTACCATATTTTACGAAGTATTACAAGAGAATGAACGGTAAAATAGAGAAAATTTTCCGGATTTTTCAAGTTTTTCAGAAAAAAGAGACTCGAGAGGGTAAACACCACATCCGTCCCGCTTCAACACGGGATTTAAACACGGATTTCCACGGATTAGAGGGATTAAAAGGATTCCTCACTGAGAGAGACCGGAAGCGCCTCTTTCCGCATCTCCATGTGAGATGAAAAGTGGTTAAAAATCCTTGGAAATCTTTTTAATCCATCTAATCTGTGGAAATCCGTGTTTAAATGAAATTCGGAGGCGGAGCGAGTTTGGAGGCACGCCAATCAGTAGGCGAGGTAATAAAAGTACTCGAACTCGAGCGTTTTCTTCTCGCCAGGCTGAAGCGGAAGTTCCCAGCGAATTTCATTTTGGCGATTCAGTGCGTTGAGATTCTGGTTGGCGAGCTGAGCGACCTTGGCGCCTTCGACCGGGTTTTCCATCTCGCCCGAAAACTGCTTTTTGACCACCGCTTTGATCGGTTCCGCGCGGCGGTTGGCGATCGTCAGCTCGACCGCAACGGTGATGCGGCGGCAGCGTACGCCCATGTAGTGGAGCTCGTCGGTGCGGCCCACTTCCTTTTCATCGGCCTTGACGCTGACACTGAGCGATTTCGTGATGGGGATCGTGGTCCTTTCTCCCGCGGAGGTCCAGTAACTCGTGCTCTGGCCGAGGAACTGCTTTTCGGTCACGATCGCGGCCGGGCCGGTCGTCATGGGGAAGTCGAACGGATTGATGAACTGAATGGAATCCCACGGCGTGTTGAGATTTTGCTGATCGCCGCGGGGGTGGCCGTTTTCGTCGCGCGTGTTGGAAACCGTCCACTCGACGATGCGTTCAAACTCGGCTTCCTTTTTGCCATTGGAAAGAGCCAAAACCTCCTCTTTGTTCATGGAGCGCACGCCGATCGCGTGGTAGTAAATGTCCGGGCCGTCACCCGACGCGGCGACTGAGCCGGAGGGGAAGTCGTTTGAATCATCATCCGGCATCCGGGAGTTCATGACCATCTGGGACATCATACTCCCGCGGTCGCCCGACTCCGGCCGGAGCATCTGGTTGAAAAAGGCCGAAAGATTCGCTTTGTTTGAGATTGGCGAAATGACGTTTTCGCACCCGATTTTGGGGTAGCCGCTGATCAGGCTGACTTCCGCGTCCCGAAAATCCCGCCACTGGTTGACGAGCGTCGCGGTCTGCTCGATCGTCATCGTTCCGCGGTTGGATTTTTCGTCCGGAAGCTGAATTTTGTAGGCCGGCGCCCACGCGATCCCTTTGGTCAGGTACGAGACGCTGATTTTGGCCGGTTTGTCCGTTCGGACGTTAAAAAGGAGCGTCGGGCGCGTCCGGGTGACTGTCCCGATCTGGCCTTCCACGTCGATGCGGGCGATGGAGGATTGCTGCAAAACCGTCTGGCCGGTTTCCGTATTCAGGACCAAAATCGGGCCGGAGGCGTTGGGCGTTTCAAATGGATCCCGCCTGCTGGAATAATAGGCCGACGCGTACTGCAGGTAATAGCGGGAAGTGGCGTCGGACGCGGACGGCGGCGGGAGCGTATGAGAGGCCGATGGATCCACCGCGGCGACCATTCCGTCCACGGGCGGGAGATTCGCGTTGGTGAAATAGACGCGGACTTTCTTGCCGGTCAGGTCTTTCTGGTAGTTCAGATCGTTTACTGCGCCGACCGACTCCTCGCACGGACGCTGGGTCAAAACCGCTTCCACGTTGGCGGTGGACTGAATGAAAAACGTGCCGTGGATCGCGTAGGGGACGGCGTCAAGAGCGTACCGTCCACTTTGGGGGGCGACGAACTCTTCACGGATCAGCGCAACGCCGTTTTTGAACATACTTACGGATTGGATCTGGCTGACGACCGGGTCTTCTGCAGGAGTGACCACTGCTGGTTTCGCAGCGGCATTCACTTGAGGGACCGTGCGAGTAGTGAATCGCTGCGCCTGAGCAGCAGAAGCGGTCAAAAGGAGACTCAATCCCCAAACGGCTCCAGCCACGAAGGATTTCATGTTCGCAACATTTACCCGTTTGAGTGCTTTGATACACTGCGGCATAATTCATCCTCCTTACTGTTATGGGTGGTAATGAATTGAAATTGGGTTTTCCCTTAATTCTTTATCTGGCCGGTGGGAGCGACTTCCTGGAGGGAGGTTTTCGGATTTGCGGCATTCTGGGCGTCTTTGGAGCTTTTCACGGTTCCTTCGAGGTAGTTCTCGATCGAGGCGCGGTCCTGAATTTCCTCGAATACTTCCGCAACGGCGAGTTGCATTTTCTTGAATTCCACGTCTTTGCGGATCAACTCTTTCGCTTCGTCGAACGTGATACCAATCGGCTCGGTGAAACCTGTGCATAGCAGAATGATGCAGACGTTCTCGACCTGAATAATGCCCGATAGTTCGCCTTCTTTGAGGTTGAAAGCGGCTTCTTCGAGTTCGGGCTGGCCGCTGAATCTCGCGATGGGCGGGACTTCACCGCCATTTTCTCGGCTGCTGGCCTCGATAGAGTACTGACGGGCGAGCTGGGCAAATTCTTCCTCCGTGCCAGCTTTACGGGCTTTTTCCCAAACACGTTGAGCCGTCCGCATATCGTTCAGGACGATGGCGCGCACCCGGACCTTCTTGCCGTAGTTGGCCTGGTAGCTGTTTTGGAGGTCCTCATTCGTGACTTCAAAACGGCCCGCAGCGAGTTTTTCCAGTGCGACGGAAGGCCAAATCGCGTCGCGAATGTAGCGTTCTTCGGTGACTCCGAACTTTTGGCAGACTGTTTTGAGCCAGCCTTGCACATTGGGTTTGCCGTCTTTTCCGACGGGGAAACTGACTTCAGCTTCCGAGGCCATTTTGGCTTGCAGGTCGGCGTCTGTGATGGTGATTTTACGTTTTTTGAGTTCCTGCTCGATGAGCGTACGGTTGATCACGCCGGTCAACACTTCCTTACCGAACAGGGAGAGGCATTCATTTCCAAGGACCTGTGTACTGATTACACGACCGTCAACCACGGCAGCGACACCGGGACGGCGGTCCATCTTCGCTTTGTCACCGTAGATGATTTCAATTTTGGCCTTTTCAAAGAGTTTTTTCATGTATTCCTGACCAATGTCGCGCTGTTTCTTCTGGGAAACGAGGGCGGTCAGCTCATCTTTTACGTCTTCCAGTTTCGCGTTGGCGGGGATCAACTGCTCACAAAGCAGAATGACGAACTGATCCCCGATCGGAACGGGCTGGCTTAAATCTCCGGGTTTCATCGAGAAAATGACATTTTCGACTGCTTTGTCGTTTGTGTGACGGCGGAGCGGGGGAACCACGCCTCCGAGGGCTGCGGTGTAACTGTCGGTCGAATATTTCTGCGCCAGAGCCGCGAACTGGCTCGGGTCTTTTTCGATCTCGGCACGGATTTTATCGGCTTCTTCTTTTGTTTTGACAGAGATCATACGGACTTTCACCGCCGGGCCGTACGTGCGGTCGTATTCGATTTGCAGATCAGCGTCGGTAACATTCACGGCTTTGCCGGCGAGTTTTTTGACGGCGAGCTGCGGACGAATGATTTCATCAACGTACATTTTGGGGGTAATACCACGTTCTTCCTCGATCATTTTGAGGTACTGCTCTTTCGGAATCGAGAATTTTTTTGCCGTCGCGTCGATTTCAGCAAGGATCTCTTCCTCAGTGACCACAACGTTCGCGGCTGTGCAGGCGTTTTCAATGACCATCCGGTTCACGAGTGAAACGAGTACCTGCTCCGCATGGTCTTCCAGAGCGGCGTCAATGACCTTCTGACGGCTGATCTCCTGATTGTTTACGTTCGCCAGCACCTGCAAAACCGTACGTCCCGGCGCTGCGCTAGGAGCGTTTTGAGCCTGAACGAAACTGGAAAGGATGAGTCCAAGGGAAAGAACTGCGAAGAAAATGGAACGAAACATAAAAAACTCCTGAGTAAAATGAAGGTGAAAATCCAATTAGCGGGAAGTATAACATCTTTTAAAAGAAAAAGCAAGAGGAATTTCAGAAGGGATAGTGGAGGGTGGAGTTGGGAAAAGCCTTCGGCTTTTTATGGATTAAAGCCGCACCTGAAAGAGGGGCTGGCTCGCGAAGCGAGACTGGGGGGTTCCGAAAATGGTGAGAAACCGCCCCACTTCCTGAACCCCTCCACCCCCGTCGGCGGTTCCCCTCCCTTTCAGGGGAGGCTTTTGAGCGTTTTAATCCACCAAAACCTCCGTCACGAACGCCCAGCCAAAGGGTTTCACCTGAATCTCGACGAACCGGGCCATCTGTCCTTCCGGAGCGGAAACCGAAACCGGAATGTTCAACAAAACGGGACGCTTTTGTCTTTCCGGGAGTTGGGCCACAATGGGGTCCGACCAGTTTTCGCCGTCCGCCGAGAACCGGACGCTCATCCCGCTCGTGAGCCAGATCCCGGCCGTGCCGCCGTCCAGGATCATCGCCGTGACTTTTTTGACCGGCTGGTTTTGCTCCAGGTCAATGCAGATTTTCAGGTTTTCTTTTCCGCTCATTCCTACGCATTGACGCGCATAATTTGTGGAGGTCTGACCATCAGTCAGCATCTGCCCGTCATCCTGGTATGGGCGATCTTTCGTTCCGCCGCGCTGCTGCGTTGAGAGACGGTAGAGTATTTTTTCGGTCGGAAGTATTTTTCCATCCCGCAGAAACTGAATCTCCGAAAGGAAAAGCCAGCCGTTCTGAACGACGAACAGACTGAGGGACCGCGCGGAGATCTTTTCAAAGTGGGCCTCAAACCGCTTCTTTTCCGGGTTGAATTCAAAACCGTTCAGCGTCGAAATTCCTTTGGGGGCCAGGCCGAAACCGGCCTTTTGAGGGATCCCGTCTTCCAGAGAGTAAATGGCCGAAACCGTCGCGGGCCAGTGAATTCCGGCATCGGGACCTTCCATCGTGCAGACCCGGATCTCATCGAATTCCAGCGTTTCTCCGAAGGAGAAATCGATCCTTGCCGGGGACGTGCCGAACCAGCCGACGTTTTCGCTCCACTTGGTACTCACCACGCCGTCCAGAAGCTGGCGGCCCGTTTCGTCGGGGTAGGTGATGGCGTCTTCCGTCCGCGTGTTGGTCGTGTACGGTTTGCGGAAGCACTTCGAGAAAAGTTTCACCGGCGCTTTCAGGTCGGGCATGAGTTCCGTCACGGTCCCCAGCGGGCTTTTGCCGGGCTTAGGGGTGAAGGTCAGACGGATCTCGCGCGTTTTTTGGGTGCCGGGGAAGTTCAGCGTAATATTCTGGTGCGTCCCGTTCATCGGATTGGGACCCGTATGCAAAAGCCACGCGAGCGGTTCCCACGGCGCGCCGGCGTCAGAGCGGCCCTCCGCCTGGACCAGCCCTTCAAAACCGTTTTCCGGGTCTTCTTCCAGAAAAACGTCGAAAAGCTGCACCGCCTGCGGCTCGTTCAGCGTGTAAACGAATTGGGTCGCACCGTTTTTCAGCTCCTTCCGGCTCCACGTTCCGGGCTTCGGAAGGCTTACCGGTTTCCCCGCCACGTAATCCATCCAGAGAGCGTACAGCTCGCGGCACTCCGCGTTTTCGCTCGTCGGCCAGTAGAAATCGGTCCCGAAATAGACCGCGCTTACGGCCTTCTGGAAGCCGGTCTGCGTCCCGGTTTCGAGTGACTGGCGGTAGATGTCCCACCAGACCGGTTCGCGTCCCGTGTTGATTTCCAGCTCGATCCCGAAGTGGTGTTTTCGGGCAAAATCCGCCGCCTGAACGAGCCGATTTCGGCGCGTGCCGGAACCGTCGGGGCGCGTGTTGAACGTCCAGTTGCTCTGAAGGATCACGACGTCGAAACCGACGTCGTACGCAGATTCCAGGCCGCTCGCGTTATAGTACGGGATCCAGAACGTGCGGAACCCCTCGTCGTGGATCACGCGATTGTACTGGATGAACTCTTCGCGATTCCGTTCGCCCATCCCTTCGGTCATCATGTAAAAGCCCTCGAGTTTCAGCTCCGGGAAACGTTTCATCTCGGTTTTTACGGTATTGATGTACCAGCGCAGAACCGCGTCGCGTCCCGCTTCGGTGGAAAGGTCTTCTGACTTTCCGTCCCCGTTCACGTCCCCAAAATCGAGGACCTTCTGGTTGAGCCAGGGGATCGCAAACCAGAGCTTGATCGGCGCGTCGGCGTTGAGTTTCCCCACGGCTTTCAGTTCCCGGACCGCTTTCGCAAGCTGAGGAACGTTGATCTCGGCGCTGTGGAAGTACGCGTCCAAAATCGTGTTCCAGTCGGTCAGAAGTGTTTCATCAAGCGCCGTCTGCTTCCCGTTTACCGTGAAGTAAAGGAAGAGGAACGAGTCGAAACCGGCCTGGTCAGTCGGCGCGTCGGCCTCGTATTTCACGAGCAGCCGCTTGAAGTACTCGGCGTTTGTGAGGTTTGCGTTCGAATGGTAAATCAGAGCGCAGTTTCGGAAACCGGCCTCCTCGGGGGTCATGTAATCAGCGAAAACGGCGAGTGAGCCAAAAAAGGCCAGAAGAAAAACGGGAAGGATTATTTTCATGATCAGGCGGGTGGGGAAAATCCCCGAAAAAAGGTGAAGGTGAGCCGCTAAAACGTTTCCTTGGGGTAATTTACGGGGACGACGCTTCCAGCGTCTTTTAAAGGTCCCTCGCTGAGGCGGCTGGCTCAAAAGCGAGATTGGGGGAGTTTTGTGAATACACCGAGCAAATCCCTTCGACGCGTAATTCCGGCCTTCGGCCTCCATTTACCGCCTTCCAAAAAAACGCTGGAAGCGTCGCCCGGCATTCAGCCTTTCTGGTCCAGAGGAACGCTTTCCAGTTCAGCGGAGGTTTTAAAAAGCAAAGTTTGCCGGGCTTCTGGAGCCAACAGAAAATCAAGCTCCTCGCGGCGCCACGGGGACGTGTGAAACTTTCGATCCTCTTCCGAGAGAATACACTCCGGGGCCAGTTTGCAGTCCGTGGAGGGGTGAAGGTTGATCTCGAATGGGCGCTTGCCGTCCCAGATGGATAAAATTTCTATCCCGGCCTTCGAATCCATGCGGCCCGAATCGAGGACACCGAAATACTGCGGGAAATCGGTCCGTTTCAGCCCGTTTTTGCGCAAAGAACGCAGCCCAAGGAAGTACAGGATCCAGCATTTCATCAGCCCCATCGGAAACCATGTACCGACCCGACGCAGAAACCGGCCCGGCGAGCCGTAAATTTCCATTGGCAGACGTGAAACCCAGTCGAAACCCGCCTCTTCTTTCCCAAGCCGGTCGATTTGCCAGAAAATTTCGTCCAGACCGGGGATCAGGTGGATGTGCTGGTGCGAGTCCAGATGATCCACACGAAAACCGTATTCAAGATGGAGAGCCTTGAAAAGGTAAAACTGCGCCAGCCATTCCTCATGGACCTGACGCTGAAAATCACGGCGTTTTTCAGCCGATCCCCAATTTAAACCCGAAAAAAGCGATGCGAAACTGTGACGAAACCGGCCTTTTTCGTCCACCAAAAGCGGTATCCTTTCCGGCGAAAGAACAGACGGACCGCTCGTAAGCGTCAAATGGAGACCGATCCCCAGCCGCGGCGTGCGGGTTCGGGAAGATTCCAACGCTTCCCGAGCGAACGGCATCGCGCAGAGCAGACTCGTGGAGGTCAAAATGCCTTTCTCGGCGCCAAGCAGTACCGCCTCGTTGAGGGAAGGGGAGATCCCGAAATCGTCGGCCGTGATCATCAAAAGTTTTTTGTTCATTACGCGGCATCCTGCGAGCGGGAATTTTGAGCCGAATCCGTGGAAACCTTCGGACCGTCTGAAGCATCGGAAGAGGCAGGTTCCTGTGCCTGGGAATCTTCCGGAGCTTTCGGAGAGGCCGATTTCCAGGAGTGACCAATTTTGGATTGAGGCGCAAAGTTAACACCGTCCAGCCCATATTGTTCCTGAACAGTAAAGAGCGGCCGTCGTTTCGCTTCGGTGTAAATGCGGCCCACGTACTCGCCGATGATCCCGAGAGAAATAAGAACCGCCCCGCCAATCACAAGGTTAATCGGCACCAGAATCGACGCGAGATTCCAGCTTCCCCCCATAAACACGCAGCGTGAAACATCAAACACGATCCACGGCAGAAGAAGGGCGAGGCAAAAAACTCCCAGATATGCCACCCAACGCAGAGGTTTTGTGGAAAAGCTGATGATTCCATCGATTGCGAGATTCAGGAGTTTTTTCGGCGTAAAGGAAGGTGCCCCGGCGTAACGTGCGTTTATTTCGCATGGAATTGAAATCTGGCGGAAACCCATCCAGCGGATCAGGCCGCGTAAAAACTGCGTCTGCTCCGACATTTGGGCCAGAACATTCACTACGACGCGGTCCATGAGACGAAACTCAGAGGAATTCGGTTCCAGTTTCACGTCCGAAACGAAATTCATGAAACTGTAGAACAGGGAGGAAGTTTTTTTCTTGAGCCAACCTGCGTTTTTGCCGTAACCTTGCCGTACGGTGTTGACGACGTGATACCCCTGCTTCCAAAGCTCGACCATTTGCGGAATCATCTCAGGCGGCTGCTGGAGGTCCGCGTCCATCACGATGACCGCTTTTCCTTGTGAGGCGCGAAGCCCGGCAGAAATGGCGATCTGGTTCCCGAAATTCCTCGCGAAAATCACCGACTTGATCCGCGGGTCACGTTCGTGCATCTGACGCATGATCTCAGCGGAACGGTCTTCACTTCCATCGTTTACAAAGACGATTTCCCAAGTGATGTTCATGCTTTCCAGAACGGCCGAGACTTTCTCGCAGAAATTTTCAATATTGGCCTCTTCGTTGTAAGCTGGCGTGACGATTGAAAGAAGCACAGGCACGACATTCCCGCCGGCGTGATTTTCAGCCGTTGGACCTTCTGTGAAGAAAACACTTAAATGACCGTTCAACTCGTCCATGAAGTACCTATGATGCAAATTATCCTTTCTAATCTGCATTCTATCCGAAACACGTAAGAAGTCAAGGCTCTTGAAGGAAATTTTAAGAATATTTCGCCAAAAAGTGCGAAGATTGTCAGAAATTCAGGAGGGACAGAGATTTTCGGTAATTGAACAGGAATCAGACTCAAAGCAATTTAAAACAGGAATTGAGTGGAAATCGTTGTTTTGAGTTCCACTCAATCCCAGGGTAAAATCTTTTTCCGTGAAGTTTTAGCACATACGTGTCAACTTACGGGGACGACGCTTCCAGCGTCGTCTTTTAATTAAGAATTTAGAATTATGAATTAGAGACGACGCTTCCAGCGTCGTCCCCGCTAAAGTTTTCCTCTGACACGACTACATAAGATCTTCCAGAAGCGGATCACTTTTTGGCGTGACAGGAAGTGTTGTCTCAACTTCCATCGGAGATGGAACCACATTACTGGAGGGTTCCGGCTCGATCTCGGAAACGGGATCCGCATCCATAATGCTTTCGGCGGGCGTAACAACGGAAGGCATAATGATCTGCGAACCTACTTGCCTCGAGCGGTCCGGGTAGGGCCGCGGCTCGGTAATTTCGGCATTCCACGGGTACTCGGAATAGTGGCGGTAATTGTACGGACGGTCGTAGTAGTAACCGTGGAAAGCCGGGTAACGATGAATCGTCCGGGCGTTTCCGGGGTAACAGCCATAGTTGGGGTCATAAGCTGTCTGCGGCATCGGACCGAAAGAATCAATGATAAAACCTTTGGTCTGCCAGCCGCCTTCAGGATCCGCAATTCGATGCAGGCCAACATGTCCTTTGGGAGCTCCAACATACTGCCCGCAGTCCTGGGACTTGGTCGTCGTATAGGGCATTTCCGACATACTCTGTGAAATAAACAGGAATAACCCGGCAATTCCAAGAGCGGTGAATAAAAAAAGTTTGATTTGTTTACGCATTCCAACCTCCAGTTGAGTTTGAAAAATCCATTTTGTTTTACGTATCGGTTTTTTCGTCAAAAATCATCACTTTATTTGGGAAATTTCTTATTTTAAAAATAATCCTCATTTTCAAAAAAAGAAGATTCTCAGGTAAAATCTTTAATTTTGCTATAGCCAGAAATCTCTAAAGTGTTTATAATAATTTGGTTTAAACTTTGTCTTTGGTACATATTTATGAAGCAGGTGTTTTTCATTTTGTTTTTTTGCTCGTTTACTGCCGTGATTTTCGCGGAAAGTACGGGGACGATGCGCCTGCGTTTACGTTGGGGTGGTGAAGAAACCCAGGCCTATGGCGAAGTTAGCTGCGATTCCGGCCCATTGACGAATTTAACCCCCATATCCATGGACGCAGAATGTCCGGGTGGGGCCTGGCTGGTTAATGGCAAAGCAGTAATTTCACAGGGACTTCCCAAAAAATACAACGGATTTGATGTCACGGTTCCGTGGAAGCCGGAAGGTTTGCTTGTGGTTCAGTTGGGAATCCACCCGAATGGGGAAGGTGCTTCCCGCGTGGAAATTCCTCTCAAAGAATTGGTCGATGGAAATAAAACCTTTCCGGTTTCACAGGAAAAAAAGGCTTTTCAATGTTCGGTGAACCGGGTCCCTGGTGATTCTCTGCGTGTTGAACTTGGGAAAGATAATTTGGTCTTCTCTCCGCATGATGTCTTTCAATGTACGGTTACCCCGAATCTTTTACAAATCCCGACCGAAGTGCGCGATTCCGGGAATGATGAAAATCCGTCACAGAATCAACTGGGGGAATTGGAATACATTGTTTTTCGCGGACGTGAAACGTTCGAGCTGACACGCGGCACCATTTCAAATGTGGACCTGAATGGCCTTTCAGCCGCCCAGCTACAATTTCCTGTACCGGATCAGGAGGGTGTGTACGACGTTACACTTACCTTGAAGCGAAGCCGCACGGAAAATGGACGTTCAGACGCTCATCGGCTCGATTCTCTGAAAATCCCGTTTCGGGGCAGGGCGAATAATTTACTGCTCGCGGAAAGGAAGATCCAGTTCATCGTTTTGGCGGATTCCGCTGTAGATGTTGGGAATCCCGATGTTTCTTCCGGGACCGTGGGGAACACAGGTTCTGAAAAGATCACACTGAAACTGGAGATCGATTCTGCCCGGGCTCGGTGGTGGGAAGGTTTCGACCGTTCGGTTCTTCGCCAGTTTAATAGCTGGTTTCCCGATGCACAATCACTTCAGAATCCACATCGTCAGACCAGGACAGTTGGAAATATGAATTTCCTGGAGATCCCGCAGTCGCAAGCTCCCGAGACGGCACCGAACTGGGAGGCATTTCCACTCGTCGTTGAAAATCCGGGCTCGCCGTACATTTTGGAAATTGAGTATTTGGCCAACATGGAGCAAAAGTTCAGCGTGAGCATTTTCGAGCCGAATTCAGCTGGTGCCATCGCGCCACCGGGAATTGATTCAGGAGTGAATGTTCCTGCTCCCCTTGGAACCTCAGATAATTCCTTTTTTCGTCTGGACCGGCATCACATACTGTTTTGGCCGAAGAGTAAATCGCCGCTTGTCCTGCTTGTAAATCGTCACGAGAAAAAGCCGGTTTGTATCGGGAAAATACGTCTTTACGATGCCGGGGCGCATCTGATGCCTGTGAAGGCGGGGAATTTGACTCCCAACGGGAAGTCGATTGGAAACGTAAAACTTCGTCGGGTCGCGCTTCTGCTCGACAAACCGATGTTTTCGCAGGCTTTCTCTGCCGCTGAAATGAACAATGCTCAGACGGGTTTGTGTATTTCGGACTGGCTGACGTTTTACGAAGGCGGAAAACGGATGATCGAGTACATGGAACACGTGGGTTACAACGCGCTTGTACTTTCGATTTATACCGATGGAAGTACGATTTACCCAAGCCGAATTTTGACACCTACGCCGCGTTTCGACAATGGATTGTACTTTCCTATGGGTCAGGACCCGGTGAGGAAGGACATCGTGGAGATGCTTTTGCGGCAGTTCGACCAGAAGAACCTGACATTGATTCCCGCAATGGATTTTTCGTCCCCAATTCCCAGTCTGGAAATTCAGGCGCGTTTTGCGGGCCCAGGAACGGGCAGCTCGGGCGCTGATTCCATCCCCAAACGATGGCTAAATAGCGCGGGAAAAGAGCTTTGTGAAGAAAAAGCCTCGTTGAAAAACGGTGCGCAGTACTACAACATTTTAAACCCTGTTGTACAGGAAACGATTCTGAAAAGCATCGCGGAAGTCGTTCGCCGTTACGGTCATCACCCATCGTTTGGCGGGATTTCGCTCCAGCTTCACGCGAATAGTGTTTTGGTTCTGCCCAACTCTCAATGGGGAATGGATCCGCAGAGCATTGCGCTTTTCGCGCAGGAAACAGGTCGAGTACTCCCTCAGGATTTTGCGGGCCAAATCCAGTATTTAAGTTCAGGTCCCGGCGCTCGTGAGTGGCTTGTCTGGCGCGTGGGTCGAATGACGCATTTTTATCGCCGTGCCGCCGCTCTTTTAAGCAATATTCAAGACGCAAAACTTTACCTCAACGGAACAGACCTTTTTTCTGTTGAGGCGTATCCTGAGTTTCTTCCGCGTTTGGATGGGATTTGCTCGGCTCAGGATGCGCTGCTATGTTTTGGTCTGGATGCGCGAGAACTCAAAACGATCCCCAATCTGATTCTTTCCAGACCTCAAAAAATTATAACGAATCGAACCCTCGCAGAACAGGCGGGTGACCTGCAGTGGGCGCAGACTCCTGGGACGTTCCGGCTGTTTCAGGATCAGAATTCACCTTCGGCGGTTTTTTATCACGCGCCGGAAATTTTACGTTTGGAGTCGTTTGATAAAGCAAGCCCTTTTACACCGACTTTCACCTGGATGGCGAGTACTTATGCGCAAACGACCGCAGAAGCCCGCCACCCCTACGCGGAAACCCTCGCGATGCTCGATGCGTTTACGATTATTGAGGGAGGATGGAACCCTGTTTTCGGAAAAGAAGAAGCGCTTCGCGGAACGATCCGGATGTTGAATCAGCTCCCGGCTGTTCATTTCAGCTCCGCGATGACCAGCGGGATGAGTGTCGTGAAATCGCAGCCGGTCATTTTCCGTTTTTGCTCACTTCAGGGTATGAATTATGCTTACGCCGTCAACGTGACGCCGTTCCCTGTGAAAGCGCGGGTTTATCTCCAGCCATCCCTGAACCAACAGGCTGGTGCGGGAAATCAGCTTGCAAATACACTTCCCAACCAGGTCGAACGTCTGGAAAACGGAACCTATACGCCGCTGGAAAAAGATGATCGTGGCGTTTTTTGGAGGGTTCAGCTCGTGCCGTACCAAATCGAGGCGGTACGGTTTGCCGGCTCGCCCTTCATGATGCTCGACCCGGAGACAGAGGTCTCACCAGAAGCCCAGGTCGTTTTTCAGAAAGAGTATTTGCGTCTTCAATACTTCATTGAATGCCTGAAAAAACCAACTTTTTATCTTGGGATGAAGAATCCGGGATTCGAAACGCAGGTGTTGAAAGATGAGCCAATCCCATTTTGGTCGGTTACTTTTCCTGCTTTCCCCGCGCAGTATGTGCCAGTCTCCTCTCAAAATGAAAGGTCCAGTGGGCAGTTCATTTCTTATTCGGACGGAGAATCCGGTGGGGGGCTTGCCTCTGGCGCGAAGCTGGAGGCTTCGGAAAATTCGCAATTTGGGGAAAATTCCCTCCATTTGTACAGTTCCGGAAAACCAGTCCGGATTATGAGCCACTCGTTTGCAGTGAATCCAACCGGCCGTCTGACGATCCTTCTGTGGCTGAAATCTCAGGGAAATGGGACCTCCCCCCCTCTGCGTTTGATCCTTGAAGGAAAAACGAAAAACGGAACTTTTTCCCGAACTGCCAATTTGTCGGGCAGCGGGGCTTTACCTGGCCGTGAGTGGGAACAAATTACCGTTCAGATGAACGATTTGCCGCTGGAGAAAGAGACGCAGTTGAGCCTTGGGTTTGAACTTTACGGCCCGGGAAGTGTTTGGCTCGATAATATTCAGCTCATGGCCGTGCATTTTTCGACTGAGGAAATTCATCAGCTTCAGGCTATTTTTTCGAGGGTTGAGGATCGTATTGCCAGGAACGAAATAGCGCCTTGTGTCAGTGCGCTGGAGTGTTACTGGATGCGTTTCCTTAGGGAAAACATCGGTGCGAACACTCCGCCTCAAACGAATCCGCTCGCGGTGAAAAATCCGGAGAAGAATCTGCCGGTCGTGGAAACCGTACCGGAGAAATCAGGTATTCAGCTTCCTCACATCGGTCAGCGTCCCAATCTGCCGCCTCTTCCGAAACTTCCTTCGCCTCCGAAACTTCCGAGTTTCCAGAAGAATTCAGCCCATTCGGAAGATGAAGATGAACCGGAGAAAAAGGAATCCTACATGAAAAAGATGAAAAATCTGCTTCCATGGTAATGGCCCTGGGAGTGGTGATTTTACATCTCGATCAAATTGCCCATCAATTCAGAAATCTTCCGAAAATCCAAAATGAAAGTCCGTTTTACTGCCGCCTGCCTTTTGACGATTTTCCTTTTTTTAACCGGTTGTCGGGAGGAGAAAAAAATGGAATCCACCCCAGTCTCTGTTCCGCCCCAGAGAGAAGAGCTTGAAAACGCTTCGTTCCTGTGTTATGCCGATTCTGTGTACGTTGGAACGGAGAAACGTCAGGTTTTTCGCGTTGGCGAGACTCTTGAAGTGGAGAATTATTCCTCACTGGAGATCAAACGTTACGGGAAAAACGTGACGGCCAGCGTCACACATTCCGAACACCTCGCAAAAAACGGAAGGTTTCTGGGATCCAGGACCCAAATCGAAATGGGCGGCGCTCCGATGGTTTATGAGACGGGCGAGCCGAAAAGCGATGGACGGAATCTTTCGCTTGATGTGAAGGTCCAGAGCCAGAATATGACCCAGGCGCAAAGCGTGAAAACGGTTTTGCCGGAAGACTTGCCGAGGGAATCCGTCTCGGGTGGGTATGGCGTAGAAACCGGACTGTTGCTCCAGCCGCTGAAACTCGGTGAAACCCGGCGGCTCGTGCGTTTCAATCCCACGATGCTGCGGTGGGAACTGGTCGATCTTCACGCGGAAGCGGCGGAAAACACAAAACTTCCCAGCGGCGCGGAATTCCCGCTTTTACGGGTGGAAACCCACTCCCAGATGCTTCAGGCCGATGGAAGTCCGGACCCGGGTCAGACCCAGAACGAGACGCTCTGGTGTGATGGAAAAGGCCTGGTCTGGAAACGTTTTTCTCCATTGATGAATCTGGCGTCGTGGCGTGTTTCGAAGGCCGAACTTGCGCGTTTTACGCAGACCGGCCAGTACCCGCCCGCGCCAACCGGGGGAAAACCGGCCTCTGAATTGGAAAAATCGTTTGATTTCGCGGAAAACCTGAACGTTCCGCTGAAGCTGACGGAGGGAAAGACCGCCGACTTCGTGAACAACGTGGAGGGAACGTACACGGTTTCGGCCACGGGAAATGAATCGATTCGCGGGCTTTTTGAGAGTTCCGACTTTCAGGAGGTGGAGGCTCTTGACGATTTTCACCTCAAAATCACGGTCAGAAATTCAGGCGGCGAGCGCTTTGAGGACACGCCGGGAAGCGGTGAGACGCAGACTCCCACGCCAGACGAAACCTCCGCGGGGCCGATGATCCAGTCGGACGCGCCCGAAATTGCTGCCCTGGCCCAAAACGTTCTTCCGGGAGAAACCGACCCGGCCAAACTGGCTCCGGCGCTGGAACGTTTTGTCTTTGAGTTCATTGTGAATAAAAATTACTCGCGGGGGTTTGTGACTGCGCTCGAGGTGGCGACGAACCCGTCGGGCGACTGCACGGAACACGCGGTCCTCCTGGCGGCGCTGGCCCGAAACCGAAAAATCCCCGCGAGGATCGTGCAGGGACTGATTTACGAAAAGGATTCCGGCAAGATGGCGTGGCACGTCTGGAACGAGTTGTACGTGAACGGCCGCTGGGTCCCGTTTGATGCGACGATCGGGAAAGGTTTCGTCGGCGTGAATCATCTGAGGATCAACGCCGGGAGTTTTTCCACCGCGACGCTTGCCGGGACGCTTTTGCCTGCCGCGAAGCTCATCGGAAAAATCCGGATTGAGTATTAGGCGGCCCTTAATTCGGCGCGTTTTAATCCTTTACTTCATCCACGATCGTCCCGGTGATCAGGATTTTCTTGTCCTTGAATGTGAGCGTGTTCACTTGAATGATGTGCTTTTCAAACGCCAGGTCACCTTTACGCAGCGGCATACGAAGGACCATTTTCCCGTCCCGGTCCAAAACCTCAACGGGAAGCGAGGCGGAAGCCGCGCCACGCTGGATGATTTTCCGGAAAAGTTTTCCCGGCATTTTGATGGAACCGGCGGAAACGCTCAAAAGTTCCACATCTATAACATTGGGCTCACTGATTACCGGCACACATTCCAGAGAAACCACCCCTTTATATTCCGGTGTATCGACCGTCACGCCGGCCTGGATCCGGTCGGAAAGGATCACGCAGCGCGGATTTTTCAGCTGGTGCGGGATCATCCCCGGTCGTTTCTCGCCGATCGCGATCGCGAGCCAGTGGTTCAGTTCATCCTGCGAAAATTCCAGAAGCCAGATCCTTCCGAGTTTCATCCTGTGGCGGAGTAACTGGACTTTCTGCTCCATCGCCTGACTGTCTTTTTCAGCGTCCTGGCGTGACTCTTCCGAGATTTCAAGCTCTTTGTAAAATTCCGGGACCTGCTTGGCCGCGTGCCAGAACCAGAGTCCCAGACCGCCAATGAGGAGGACGAGGAAAAGCAAAACGTAAAGGAGGCAGCAAAAAAACTTTTTCATTCTCTGTTCCCCATTATTCGTTATTCGTTCTTCATTATTCGTTACTTAACGGGTTTGTACCACTGCGCCTCGAAGTACTTCCGGTCCAGTTCGTATGGGTCGTACGACGCGTTGGGATCAGCGTCGATGGGGAGCAGGCCGTAACGGATCATTTCCCGCAAGTAGGCCCAGCGAGGAACGAATCTCTGCGGGCAGTCGCGCCCATTGTTCGGGCTGGGGGTGATCATGCTGAATCGATTGTCCTCCTCGAGGATGTAGCGGCGGCCGCGTTCGATGCAGGCCAGGATCGTTTTGTAGTCCGGGTCGTTTGTGTCGGCGAAAATGACTTTTCCCGATTTCGCCTCGCACGTTCCCAGCCCGCCGGCGGATTTCGAGAGCGGACCGCGCACGGCTTTGGACTGTTCCGGGTACGAAAGATCAAAAATCACGTGGCGGTTGAACTTTCCATTATCCTCCGTGAGCGTGTGCGCGACGAAGAGGTTCTGCTGGTGCGGCGGGAAATGGTCCACTTTGTAGTCCGTGTACAGATTGTACCGGCCGATCTCGCGGTCCTTCTCGGTCGGGCAGTGGCACGGGTCGCAGCGGCGCGTGATCACTTCTTCCATCGCGGCGGTTTCCGGCCAGTCTTTGTCGTTCCGGACGTTCCGGTTCTGCATGTAGTAGCCCAGACCGCCCGAGGCGTTGGCGGCGTACGTCCCGGCGTAGTTTGCGCCTGCGTCGAGCCAGCACCGGATGATCTTCTGCTCGTCTTCCGGCATATTAACGCCCTCGTGGTGGTTTTCAATGAGGCGGAGCAGTTCGCTGTTTCCTGTTCCGATCTCGTACGGGTCGAAATTGCTCATCGGCCGGTTTCGATTGTCGCCGAACATTTTGCGCCACGACATTTGCATGTAGCTGAACGTGTAAAGCGGGTTCCAGTGCCCGGAGCAGTTGAAACCGCCCTCTTCGCGGTCGGGATTGTGGCACTCGACGCAGTGTTTGTCGAGGATCGGCTGAATGTCCCGCGGGAAGCTGAAAATGTCCGGCACGCCCGCGACTTTTTCGGGGTTCACCGGCGGGTTGCGCAGGATCTGGGAAATGCGTTCACGCTCGTCTGCGCCGGGGGTTTCGGTACGTTCCTCGTGGCAGCCGATGCAGACCGTGTTTTCGCCCGGCATCACCGAGGTGAACGAGTGCATTCGTTTCACGCAGTGGCCCTTTTCGTCCAGTGCGACGAACAGGAACGGGCGGCACGCGGGGAGGTTGAAGTACGCCCGGCCGTCTTCCGTCACGGGGACGCGCCCGTACAGACGCTCGATCGTGAAGGTCCCGAACGTGGAGATCTGCTCCATCCCGCCCGAGTAGTGGATCGGCTTCGGAAGCGTCTCGTAAATCAGGAGTTCCTTGACCGTTCCGGGCTTCAGGTCCTTCATTTTGCGGCCTTTGTAAAGGTTGACGAGCGCCAGCGTGCCGTACTCCAGCGATGGGTTCGTCTGGTCGGCGATCAGTTCCTCCCGCTGGCGTTTCATGATCGGCCGCGGCTCGGAGATCCAGTACTTCGCCTCCGCGAGTTCCTTGGGAAGCTCGTAAATGACCTCTTCCTGACCTTTTCCGTTCAGGAGGATCAGCTTGTTTTCCGTGGCGGTTAGGAATTTATCCTCGCTAAACGCCCACGGGTCACAGTGGTTCACGTGCTTCGAGATCCGGACGGCGCTTTCGTCCGCGTCCGGCCCTTTGCGCGGGTCCACGATCGTGACCGGGCCGTAATGTTCCGGCCGGCCGTGTCCCGGCGAGAAGACGCACACGATCTTGCTCGAGTTGGGGATCGGTTTCGGCGCCAGCATACAAATGTACGGCTTCTGGTTTCCGTAAAAGACCATCTGGCGCGTGCCGTCCGGGTTCATCGTCCAAAGGTGGTGGTACGTGACCTGCTCGCGGTCCACGTACTCCCAGCGCATGTAAATGACCTGGCCGTTCGGGAGCATCCACGGCGTATTGTCCTGCTCGACGTTGCACGAAAGCTGGCGGATGTTCTTCCCGTCCCCGTCGCATTTGTAGATCGTGCCGACCTGGGTCAGCCAGCAGTTCACCCACCGCTGGGCGCGGGTCGAGCAGAAAATGATGCTCCCGTCGGGGCAGTACGTCGGCTCGTAGTCGTCCCAGCCCGGAGGCGCAAAGTCGCGGTGCTCGTTCAGAGGTGCGGCGCTGGTACGGTGCTCGTCGGTTTCCAGCGGCGTGACCCCTTCGGGGAGTTTCAGCGGCGCGTCCTCACCCACGCCGGTGATCTGTTTCAGGCCGGTCCCGTCGAGGTTCATTTCGTAGAGACTGTAGTGCTTCTTCCCGCTCGGCAGGTACGCGAAAATGAACTTTTTGCAGTCGTAATGGATCTGCATGTCGCGGATGTTCCCGCCTTTGTCTTCGAAGATCTTGCGGCATTCTTTCGTCTTCACGTTGTAAATGTAGATCGCGCCTCCGGAGTTCATCGGGAAGGGGAGGCGGCACACATTATCGCCGTAGTACCCGAACGAGGCGTACCAGTGCTCCATCGCGGGTTTACGCGTGCAGAAAAGGATCTCCTCCGGCATTCCCGCCTCGAGGAACGAGTCGAGCATGGAGGGCTGCGGCGGCGCGGGGAGTTCCTCGGCCTTTTCGCGCACGCAGAGGTAGTCGTAGAAGAAGAAGGAGCCTTTGTCGAGCGTGATTTTCAGCGTGTTCCTGCCCTTTCGGATCGCGCCGGCGGGAATTTCGACCACGAACGGAACGCTCGACCCGGAGGCGGTGAACGACTGCCACGGGCCCTGGACCATTCCGGGATTCGGGACCTTTTTGACGGGCGATCCCACCCCGTTCGTTTCGACGTGCATTTCGGAGCCGAGGTTGGAAATCCCGTGGCAGACGCCGATGACGAGGAACATTTTCCCCTGGTCGGCCGGGGAGTCAAACTCGATCTCGGAGGTGAAACGGCGGAAACCCGCTTTCGCCTCGGCCGTGCCCCAGTGCCACGGGGACCAGTCCGCCGCGGTGTTTTTCCCGACCACGTACTTCAAAAACGGGACCGGCTGCGATTTGTCCGGGACTTTGGCGGCAAAATCCGCCCACTCCGGCAGAAACTTGAACTCGGCCGGGGAGAAATCCTTCTCGCCGATGGCAAACAGAACGTCCGGCGGAAGGGCCGCGGCAGCGTCGTCGGAGAAAACCGGCTGGGGGCGCAAAACCGTCATGAAAACGGCCAGCGCGAGAAAAAATCCAGTCCTCAGAAGCATCGAAAACGGGGTGGGGTGAAGCATAAAAAAACTCCTTTGATTTTAATGGTTAAGCGATTAACCATAGTATAGCACATTTCGGGAGGGGTTTCAAGCGGGGCCGGTTTTTTTTCTGGGAGTTTTTCCGGGAGAGGCTGGGAGTTTGCTGGGAATTTTGTTGGAATTTTCTTGGAATTATCTGGGAATTATCTGGGATGTTCTTGGAGTTTCTGGGAGGGGATTCTACGCCAGGCCGCACTCCATCAGGAGCGTTTCGTCCTTCAGAAGCTCCTCCGTGAGGCCGGAGGCGTGGATCCTGCCGTCCTTCAGGATCAGGCAGAACGGGCAGACGCGCGCCGCAAAAAGAAGGTCGTGCGTCGCCACCAGTTTCATCATTTCGAGCGAGTTCAAATACTCCGCCAGCTCGCGGCAGCCGCGCGGGTCCAGCATGCTCGTCGGCTCGTCCAGAAGCACCGCCTCGGGGTGCATCGCCAGCACGCCGGCCAGCGCCGCCCGACGTTTTTCCCCGCCGGAGAGGGTGGAAACGCTCCGCTCGGCAAGCGGTACGATCCCCATTTTTCCCAGCGCCTCATCAACGCGGTGTTTCACTTCCTCGGAGTCGAGTTCCATGTGCGTCGGCCCAAAGGAAACGTCCTCCCGGACGGTCTGTGAAAAGAGCTGATCGTCGGAGTTCTGAAAAACCAGCCCGACCCGGCGGCGGATCTGGGTGAGGTGGCCTTTTCCGACCGGCATTTCATCGACGAGGATTTGCCCGGAGGTGAGGGGACGCAAGCCGAGCACGGCCTCCAGAAGCGT
This sequence comes from Thermoguttaceae bacterium, assembly GCA_030530205.1. Lineage (GTDB taxonomy): Bacteria > Planctomycetota > Planctomycetia > Pirellulales > Thermoguttaceae > RGIG3701. Next base: position 39,376 of record JAUMVK010000013.1, read on the forward strand.
GGACTTCCCGGCCCCATTCGCACCGAGAATGGCCGCGGAGGGCGTTTTTTCCGAGTCAAACGTCCAGGAAACGTCCTCAAGCGCGGACACGCCGCCGCGGGAAATCGTCACGTTACGAAATTCGATGATCATGGGAAGTGAATAAAGGGCCGAAATGAATAATACTACAATGGTCCAGGCGTGTTTGTCAACCCCAAAAGGATTTGGTGGAAAAAGGATAAAAGCCTGTTCCCACCTTTAAGATTTCAGGTTTAATAAGATACTCCCATTTGGCGTAATCTTTCTTTTGCCTTTTCATTTCCTTTTCGTGCCGCGACACGATACCATAAAATAGCATCAGTATTATTTTTTAACAGCTCATAACAAATACCCAAGTACAATGAGGCAGCGGGATGCCCATTATCGTGTGCTTGTCTGAAATAGTAAATAGCGGAATTGTAGTTTTGCGTGACCCCATTGCCGGTAAAATAATTCATCCCCGTCTGGAAATAGTCAATATCTCCAGAAGAACCACCGGATTGAGAACCACCCGACGAGTATGTTGATTGGTAACTGTTGGAAGATGGATTATCCTGAAGAAACTTTTTAGCGAGTTCCTCACCTTTATCTGCTGCTTTGCGTATCCAGGCAATTCCTTCGTTGTAGCTTTTAGGAACCCCTTTACCTCCAATATACTTTAAACCTAATAAGTACATTGCAGGAGCGTCATCTCCTTGGGCAGCTTTTAGCAGATAGTCTTTTGACTTGGAAAAATCAATTTCAGTTCCAAATCCAAATTCGTAACACAGCGCTAACAATCGAAGAGAATAAGGAGCAAGGCTTTCTTCAGGAATTTCCAAGAATAAGTCTAATGATTTTTGGTAGTCTTTTTCAATATAGTAACACCTTGCCAAACCTTGTTTTCCTGTTAAATCAGGGTTTGGTTCTTTAGAGGCAAGTTCATAGTATTCGATTGCTTTTTTAAGGTCTTTCTCAATATCCCTTCCCATTTCATATGTGAGACCTAAAAGGGCGTAAGCATGTTTATATTCCTGACTTGCGGATTTTTTAAGTAAATCCAAACCTTTGGCAGTATTCTTTTCGACTCCGATGCCCAAAAGATAACATCTGCCTAATTCGCATTGTGCTGCTTCATCATCTTTGTCTACACCTTTTTGATACCATTTAACGGCCTCAGTATAATTGTCTTCGTTTTCATAGACAGCACCCAGAAGAGCTACTACTGGTGCACCCAACTCAATCGCTTTTAACAGCCATTTTTTGGCATCAGAATAATTTTGATCCAAAAAAGAATGAAATCCTAGTTTGGCACAAGCTTTAGGAAAATCATTTTCCGCAGATTTCAGGAGCCACTTGTTACTTTCCGCTTCATTTTCTTCGACACCTGTTCCGCGAGAATAACAACGTGACAATTCAAACTGCATTTCCGCATCACCGGCTTCCGCGAGTTTCTTAATCTCCGTGAACCTTTGATTTTCATCTTCCAGTAAATTCCAGCCCAAGTATTTCCCATCGAACAGGCCGTCTTTAGCCCACGTTTCCAAAGTTTCTCTGAACGGGATGAGCGTGGTGAGGGGCTGGGAGTGACGAGCTTCAAGGAATTCACGAGAGACCAGAATAATGTCAAAAACCCGATCTTTGCGAGGCTTAATTTTCGTCAAGTCTGTTACAGGCTTGCCGTTCCACCCAAAAAGTACAAATGCCGAAGCTTTTTTTTTCGGCTTTATCGGGATACCTGCGACCGAGAAGAGTACTCCGTCCTTGAACTCGAGAAAATCATCCTCTTCGAACTCATCATTGAGCACTTCCAGCGCTTCAAGCAACGTGTATTTGCTCTTTTTATAGCATTTGAATTCCCACTTTCGGCTGGCCTGGTCGGCAATCAGATAAACCGTAAAATGCGGGATGGATTGGAACGACTGTGTAAATGCGTCATCATATTCTTCACCAGTATTTTTGCCGGTGATTTGAATCTGACTGTCCAGAATCCGAATATCAGGCGCGGAATTCAGAAGTGCGGTTTTTCCGGAATTGTCCAGAGGCAGCACAAACTGACACGGGTACTTGCGCCCTGTCGCGGGAATACGGAAAGAGGGATTGACTGGAATTGCATCACCGAGGTGTTCATTATTACAGTAAATGGGAATCGTGTTAGAGGATTCTCTACTAAATTTGAGGGTTTCTTCCGAACGATTGACGAAATTCACCGTAAAGATTAGCTGGCGGTTGAATTTGGTTGTTACCCCTGCCGCGACTTCAGTCGCGGAAGTCGTTCGCAGCGAATTGTTCTGCTCGGTTTTAACCCATTCTTTTGTGTTTGAGGTTTCATCTAAATTCTCATTTTTAAAACCTAGTCCGGCATTCATACTATAGGTACTAGAGAGACCAAAGGAGGCTAAAAATGACTCTCCGAAACCTATGCCAGTATGTAATTTTGATTCAACTGAACCATTCCAATGGTCGGAATCGGATTCTCTGGAAAGTTGAGAGTTCGCATTTTTGGTGGTCTTGCCTGTTCCTGCTGTCCGTTCATTGACGGCTTTGGAACGCCATTCATAACTTTCCGTCTGCGATTCTTCGACATTCCAGACAATTTGGATGGAGTCGATACTCCAAGTGAGCGGTCGGTCTATCAGCTCCGGCTCTTGTGCCGAAGCAAAACCAGCCGTGAGACAAAAAACACAAAGGGCGGTGAAAAAACGTTTCATGACAGGAACTCCGATACAAATGATAGAGTAAGGACTTTTTATTAATTGTAAAACATTTCAACCCAAAATCAAGGGGGTGGGGAAATTTTTCCCCATTAATAGAACGAAGATGTGTTATTTTTTAAAGAAATTTTTTGAAAATCAAATCCCAAAAATCAGGAGGGCGAAAAAGGCCCCGCGGATTAGGCGGATCGAGGCGGATTTAAAGGAGTTCTAAAAATCACCCATTCCAAACACCAAACCAGTTGCACTTCAAACCTTTTATTTAAACACGGATTTGCACGGATTTAATGGATTAAAAGGATTTCATTTTAATGGATTGGGACTCACAAAAAAACACTCGGAAATTCCTTTAAATAATCCGTGGAAATCTTTTTAATCCGTGAAAATCCGTGTTTAAATTGAAGTTTGAACCAGGCAGCGCTCACACTTGGGAAAAGGGCTTGAGCTTTAAGGCCCCATTTCCTTTTAAGCCGTTTTTATAAAAACCACCTCACGGCGCCAAAGGCCAAAAGGAGGACGAAAACCACTAGCCACTCGCGTTTCCGTGTCCGCCGGACCTCGGAAATGACCGTTCGGGCCGAGAAAAGCCGGCACTGCATCGCGGCGTAAACCCCGTTCCCGCGGCGGACCGTCCGGATGAAAAGCTGACCCGCCAGCTGGCCCCAGTCGCGCACGGGGATCATGCGGCACTCGGGATTTCGGAGGTGGTACGCGTTCGTGATGTGCAGCGCCTCCTCCATCGCGAGGATCAGGTACCGAAACATGAGCTGGATCTGAAGAATGAGCAGGCACGGAACGTGCAGGACGGCCAGTGCGCCGGTGATCCCGCTCATGGACGTGGTGAGCGTCAGAAGGAGGACCGCGCCGACCGTCCCGAAGGTTTTAGCCGTCAAAACGCCGAGGGAAATCGCGGCGCCGGTGGGCGAGTCGAAAAAAAAGTTGGCGGCCCCGGCAAAAAGGACGAACGGAAGCGCGACGCACGCCCGCTTGAGGATGAACCAGGGGGAAAGCCCTCCCAAAACCGCCAGAACGTACGGAACCAGCGCGAGGATGAACGTCCCGAGCCAGTCGTAACGTTCAAAAGAAACGATCAGGACGAGAAACCCGACCAGAAGCACGACTTTCGGAATGGGCGCGAAGTGGCGGAACGGGCCGCGTTCCTCTTCGTTCAGCGCCTGGAGCGTCGAAATGCATTGGTCGAGTTTCATAAAATCTTCCGGTCACTGAAAAGGAAAACCCTCAAAAAACGGGAGGCCTACTTCGCTTCCGCCGGCTTCTTTTTCCGGTAAAAAAGCATCCCGCCAACGATCAGGATCAGCACGCCGACGATCCCGGAAACGACGGTCCCGTACCACGCGCCGTCCGTTCCGGGAATCTCGTAATCGGGGAGGAACGAGCAGCGCTCCGTGATCGTTTCGGATAGCTGATGAAGCGGACTCGCGGGAGCGTCCAGCTCGGTGGTTTGGGCCACTTTTTCCATCGACCATTCCAGCCCGTCCGGGGCTCCGGAGGCGAGAAGCGAAATTCCGCCGCCGATGACCAGCGCCGCCAGGGCGAAGACCCAGCAAAGGTTCCGGAAGGAGAAACCGGGCGATTCCAGCTTGGATTCCTGGAAGTCCGGGAGATTCTTCCGCACGAACTCGAGGACCACCATCGTGGCGAGACCTTCGCCGAAACCGATCGCGACATGGATCGGGATCATGGCCGCCGCAAAGACTTTGAACGGAAGTTCCGTCACGCCGGAAACGAGCGTCATGATCGTGACGCTCAGCGCGCCCAGCGTCATGGAAACGATACACGACACGATCGAGGCCAGCGCCAGACGGAACGGCGAGCCGGATTTGCCCAGGATCGGTTTGAAAACGTACGGGTACGCGAGGAAGCAGCCGAAGAACCCCATGTTAAAGAGGTTCCCTCCGTAGGCCAATATTCCTCCGTCGGCGAAAAAGAGCGCCTGGATCAAAATGACGCTCGCCATCACGATGAAGGCCGGGCAGGACCCGAGCAGCGCGGAAAGCAGCACCGCGCCCGCGATGTGCCCGCTGGAACCGGTTCCGGGAATCGCAAAATTGATCATCTGCATCGCGAAAACGAACGCGCCGGTCACGCCCATCAGCGGGATACGGCTTTCGTCGAAGTTCTGGCGGATTTTATGAACGGAGTAACCGATCAAACCCGCGGAAATGGCCCACATCGCGCCACCCACGGCGGGAGAAAGGAGAGCGTCTGCCATGTGCATGGTTGGAGTCCTTTTAAAAAAACAATGGGGTTTAAATAAAATACTACTTTTATTATAGCCTCTTTAAATAAAATAGGCAAGGAGTCGAGGAATTTTTTTTCTGATTTTTTGAAAATTTTCCGTGCCCGGGACTAGACAAAAGGGCGGATTTCGGGAATAATGAAATTTCAATTAAAAGACGTGAACACGTGAAAGGTGGCGTCTTTTTCAAATCTCACGCGGAGATGCGGAGGCGCGGAGGATTAGAGACCGGCTCAACAAAAAACTCCGCGGCTCCGCATCTCCGCGTGAGGTAAAAAGTGGTTCATCCGAGACGCGCGTTCCGTCCCCTTACCGGGTTGCGCCTGATCTTTTTATTCGTGAAAATCCGTTTTCCTTCGCGGACTTGATTAAATCAAAATGATTAACGTAAGCCTGAATTTCGATCAATCAACCGGTTACCACAGTCTTTCGCAGTGCGCCAGAGTCGTTACGGAAGGTTGGGTCGAACGAAACATTTACTGCCCTCGCTGCGGGAATGATCGTATTCAGCATTTTCCGAACAATAGTCCGGTCGCGGATTTTTTTTGTCCTTCCTGCCGTAATCAGTACGAATTAAAAAGCAAAAAAGGGAATTTTGGAAGTAAAATCACGGATGGGGCCTACCATACCATGATCGAACGGATCACGAGCAATTCCAACCCCGATTTTTTCTTCATGAGTTACTCGGCTGATACTCAAAACGTCCAGAATTTGATCGTGGTCCCCAAATACTTCTTTGTTCCGGGCATCATTGAAAAAAGGGCGCCTCTGGCAGAGACCGCAAGACGCGCCAATTGGGTCGGCTGCAACATTCTGTTTACCGAGATTCCCAGGCAAGGCCGCATTTTTATCATTTGCAATGGGGTCCCGCGGGAAAAAGAGTCGGTGGTGGCTCAACTGAATCAGGTGAAAGCGCTGGAAACGGCCGATTTGTCTTCGCGCGGCTGGCTTTTGGACGTTTTATCTTGTGTGAATGCGATTCCAGAAACCAATTTTTCTCTTGATGAGATTTACAGATTTGAGGAAGCCCTGAAGCTCAAGCACCCGGAGAATCATCATATACGCGCTAAAATTCGCCAGCAGCTTCAGGTTCTGAGAGATAAAGGTTTTTTGGAATTTACGTCCCGCGGGCGTTACAGAAAAAAGGAACAGGAAACCTGAAATTGATTTCCTGTCCCTGATTTTGAATTTCTAATGTAATCTCAAGTGCTGGATCGCCTTTTCGGTCAGCATTCTTCCGCGGGGGGAGCGGACGATCAGTTCGCTGCGCAGGAGGAACGGCTCCACCTCGTCCACCAGCGTGTCCGGCGCGACGTTCATCGTGTGGGCGACCGCCTCCACGCCGACCGGGCCGCCGTTGAAAACGCGAAGGATCACTTCCAGGTATTTGCGGTCCTGACGGTCCAGGCCCAAAACGTCGATCTCCTGCATCTGCATCGCACGGCAGGCGACGTCGAGCGTGACTTTCCCGTCCGCCCGGCTGACGGCATAGTCACGGACCCAGCGGAGCCGATTGTTCGCGATTCGCGGGGTCCCGCGGCTTCGGCGGGCGATCTCCGCGGCAGCGTCCGGCGAAATGTCCACGCGCAGCTTGGCCGCGTTCCGCTCGATGATCAGCGCCAGATCGGATTCCGGGTAAAAATCCAGATGCTCGCGCATCGTGAACCGGTCACGAAGCGGCGCGGAGAGCAGGCCCGCCCGGGTCGTGGCGCCGATGATCGTGAACGGGCGGAGCTGCATGTTGATCGTCCGTGCGCCGCTCCCTTCGCCGATGACCAGATCGATCCGGAAGTCTTCCATCGCAGGGTAAAGAAATTCCTCGACCGCCTTCTGCATTCGGTGGATCTCGTCGATGAACAGGACCGAGCGTTCCTCCGCGTTCGTCAAATACGGGATCAAGTCTTTCGGGGCCTTGAGCGTCGCGCCGCTGGCGATCTGGCACGAAACGCCCAACTCGTGCGGGATGCACGTCGAAAACGTCGTTTTGCCGAGACCCGGAGGACCGTCGAAAAGAATATGACCAAGCGGCTCACGGCGTTTTTTCGTCGCGTCGATGGCGATCAGGATCCGCTCGTAAACGTCACGCTGGCCGATCATTTCGTGGATACGAGTCGGACGCAGCGCACCATCATCGTCGGCGATCCCGTCCGCAGGAATGGTCAGCCGCGTCGGTATATCGTCTTCCGAAAAACTGGCCCCCGGATCGAAACTGGACCGGGAATCAAAATCGTCGTCCGACTGAGACGATAAAAGCGTGTGGCGTGGCATCGTATTTAATTATGAATTATGAATGATGAATTATGAATTGATTTTTTATTTTTTGGGCGTAAAATGAGCCAAATCTAATTATAGCAGATTTTTATTTTTTGTAAAGAGCCGGGGAAAATTTACGGGGACGACGCTTCCAGCGTCGTTTAAAGGCCCCCTCCTTGAGGGGGCGGACTCGCGGAGCGAGACTGGGGGAGTTCCGTGACCGCACGGCTTGACTCCCCCCGGCACTTCGTGCCACCCCCCTCGGTGAGGAGGGCTTTTAAAACGGCCCGGAAGCCCACGTGACGCTCGGGACCTTGAACTGGAACTGGTTCCGCTTCGAGACGTAGATCCAGCACTCGATCCGGTTTTCTCCCTCATTCAGTTCCGCGAAACCCCACTGGCCGCGCTGCTGGTTGGTCCCGATCAGCCGGCCGTTCACGAAAACCAGCGCGCCTTGCGCCCAGTTTTTCAGGCCGATCCGGGCCGGGTTTTTCGCGGTGATCGTCGTGACGGCGTACACGACCTGACCGTCCGCGGCGGCCTGCGCGGTCGGGTCGGCCTCGGACGGGATGAGCGTCAGTTTTTTGTCCTGCGCGGTCTGCTCCGTCAGCTGGTCCGCCGGGACTTTCGGGAGATTTTCGTATTTCACGTAGCCGATCCCCGCCGGGTGCTTCGTCGGGTTGGGGTTTTCCATCGGCGCGGAAACGAGCCAATCCTTCGGCGTGGCCTCGGCCCACGGGTTGATCGCGCGGGTCGTGAATTCCAGCGTCCAGCTTCCGTCCGCGGCCGTGAGCGTGCACGTGATCGGGATCGGGACGAGCGCTCCAAAACCCTCCGGCTTCGTGATCTTCATGTTTTCGGCCACGGCTTTTCCCGGCTCCAGCCTGAACTCGGGAAGCTCGAACGTCCACCCCTCGAGCGGAAAGTCTTCCGGCTTCACGCGCATTTGAAGCGTCGCGGCAACGAGTGGGTTCCGGACCTGAATGTAGAGCGGATTCGTGCCCGCCTCGCCGTTCTGGAGGACGTGCCACGTGGTCTGCCAGTTCGGAAAATCGAGTTTCACGCCGGTCAAAAGCTCCGCCTCAAGGGGAGTCACCACGCGTTTTTCTTTGGCGCAGAGGGCTGCGAATTCCCGGATGACCCGGGCGCGCAGCGAGTCGAGCGAGTCCGGGGAAATCGTCTCGGGAAGCATCTCGGAAATCGTCTCGGGGAGCGTTCCGTCGGGTCGCTCCGAAACCGCCAGCACGTTCGCGCGGAAGATTTCGACCGGGTCCGAAACGACCGACTCGGGTGCAAAATCGTACGGGCGCTGCACTTCATCCATTTCGTTTTCACGCAGGAAGATCCCGCGCGCCGCCGGGTCCACCGTGATCCCGATCGGGGAGTTAATGATGGAATTATTCTCGATGATCGCCTCGCAGACCGGCCCCATGACGTTCAGCTTCGTATTGTGTATGAGGCAATTTCTGCGCACGACGCAGCCGCGCAGCATCGGGTACTGGTACGATTTCGCGCCGTTGCCGTAGCTCAAAACGCCGAACTGGGCGTTCGTGGCGGGGACTTCATTCCTCGGGCCTCGGAACACGCCGGAGCCATTAATTTGGTTTTCGAGGTACTGGTTGAACCAGCTCGGTTCCCCGCTCATCGAGTCGGCGTTGATCCCGCCCGTTCTGGTGGAATGGTTTTCCTGAATGACCGATTCCAGCAGCGAGCCGTAGCACTGGAACGCGACGGTGGAGTCGTTGAACTTGTTCTCGCGGCAGATGAAATGACGGCGGAACGACGCGATGACCACGACCGTTTCCTCGTCGGGAAGGATCTCCCACGGGCGATCGACTTCCACGTGGATCGTGCCGTCTTCAAGCGTTTTGATCTCGCGGATGCGGCGCATCTGGCCGGCTCCCGTTCCGGCGGCGAGCTGGACCATTCCATTGAGCTGCGGCTCATTTTCCGGTTTGTACCACGTGGAAATGCCGCGGTCCAGGACCTTTTCGCCCTGAAGCGTCCCGCCGCCGCGCTCGGCCTGGATCTCTTTCAGGAGGTTGAACCCGGTCGGCGTGATGGACTCCACGCGGTCGATGTAGCCGTGGATCCGCAGGTCGCCTGTGATGGTCTCCCGATTGTTTCCGTCGAAATTCTGCTCGTGGACGTTCTTCTGCCAGAGAATATTTTCCGAGCCTTCGGGCAGACCGTAAAAGGACGTGCAGTTCGCGCCGCCGAGATGGTTTTCGGCGAAGATGATCTGCTGGCCGCCGAAGCCGTTCCAGCCCACGATGTTTCCGCGTGAGAACCGGTTTTCGGTGAAGGAACTCCAGCGGCATTTGATCTCGAACACGCCGCCGGCCTGGCAGTAAACGTCATTTCGCCAGACCTGAACGTTCTCGCCGCAAAGCCGCAGGGCGCGGGCGTAATGGATCGGGTTCAAACGTCGTACCGTTTCATCCATCGCCGCGTTCGCGTACTCGGAGTAGATCATTCGGAGCGTTACGTTCCGGATCCGGACGTTTTTCTGCGGCTCGATTTTCTGCCCGGCTTCCTGAGCGGCTTTTTGTTCCGGGGTGAGCTGGTTTGAAATTCCGTCGCGGTGATTCCCACACGTGAGCGTGATGCTTTCTACCGCGAAATCGTGCGTTCCGTGGACGAGGCATTCCAGCGGCTCCGACCGGTCCGGCCAGTAAATCTGGGCGCCGCAGAGATTCCCAGACTCCCACGGGTCCCACAAGCTTAGAATGTCGGCTTCCCCCACGAGCGCGGAGTGCGGCGGGAGTTCCAGCGTTTCGTTCATCTGGAACCGGCCCGACGGAATGAGGAGCGTTCCGCCGCCGTTCGACCGTAAAGCCTCGACCGCCGCCAGAAACGCGGGCGTATCGTCGATCCCATCGTTCGGGATCGCGCCGAAATCGGTCAGGCGGAAGGTTCCGTCGTGGATGAAATTCTGCTCTTTTTCGCTTCGGATCGCGATCGTTCCGACCGGTCGGCCGCCCACCAAAACCGTGTAGTCGCCGCTTTGTTTCACGTCTGAGAGCGGGATCCCCTTTGAAGGAGAGGTTTCAGGAAGCTTGATTTCAGGGGCTTTTGGGTCGGATGCGAGGCGCAGTTGGACGTTTACCAACCTCAATGAATCGTCAGGGCTGACGAGCCGAATCCAGCCGGTCTTAGCCGTGGCGGTGCGACCCTGGTCCCCCTGGATCCACCAGATTTGCAGCTGGTTCACCTCGAGCGGCTTCGTTTCCCCTTCCGGCGTGCGGATGGAGACCAGGGCCTCCCCGTCGCCGATCTCTTCGGGCCATGGGAACATGACGCACGTCTCGCTTGCGTACACGGGTTTAACTTCGCAGGTTTCTCCGAAGGGGGTGGACTCTACGACCGCGACGGCGTCGGAGGTGAAATTCCCGCCGTAAACCAGGGCGGTTTCTCCAAAGGAGACCGGCGAGGATGCCCAGAAGGCCGCGGGCTGGGCGGAACAGACGGCAGCGAAACAAAACACGAAAGCGAAGAAAATGGAGGATTTCATGATTGGAAAGGGGAAAAAGGGGGAAATTGAGAAAAAGAAACATTAATGATTCTATTATAAAAGATCAAAAAGTTTTTGAAAGAGGGGGGCCCGAGCCAACTCACGAATTGAGAGAAAAAGGGTCCAACTCAAGGTTCACGTCCAGCTCACTGCACTCTCCAGCGATTATAGGCCCCGCGGATCAGGCGGATGGGGCGGATTAAGGCGGATTGGATTTAAAAAAGAAATTTCCAAAAAGATTTGGTAAACACCAAACCAGTTCTACTTCAAACCTTTTATTTAAACACGGATTTTCACGGATTTAGGGGATTAAAAGGATTTGGTTTTTTTAATTGAAAATCACGAAAATGGCTTAAAAGGCCCTTTTAAATAATCTGCGGAAATCCTTTTGATCCGTGAAAATCCGTGTTTAAATTAAGGTTTGAACCAGGAAGCGCTCACACTCAGGGAAAGAGTTTGAGGTTTTGAAAACTCCCTTTAAAATTCTTAAATCCAATCCGCCTTAATCCGCCTTAATCCGCCCCATCCGCCTGATCCGCGGGGCCTGGTGCGGCTCTGGTCGTTTCCTGAAGGGGCTGATTTTCGCGTACACGGGATTTAGTTTAAGGTGGTTTCACCCCGCGTTTTTCTTTTCCTCTTCATCTTTAAAGAGCTTATACTCGAACGAGTCCGTCAGCGCGATCCAGCTCGCCTCCACCACGTTCTCGCTCACGCCGACCGTCCCCCACGTCTCCGTCTCGTCCTTGCTCTCGATGATGACGCGCACGCCCGCCGCCGTCCCGGCCTCCGAGTTGATCACGCGCACTTTGTAGTCCACGAGCTGAAGCTTCTTCAACGACGGAAACCGATGAATGAGCGCTTTTCGCAGAGCCGAGTCGAGCGCGTTCACCGGGCCGTCGCCGTCCGCGACCTCGTAAAGCGTCTCTCCGTTCACGACCAGCTTCACGATCGCCTCGGTATAGATCCGCGACTCGTCCCCCTTGTTGCGCCCGGTCATGTTCACGTGGTACTTGATCACGTCAAAATGCGAGCGGATCGAGCCGGAACACTTCTTCACGAGCAGGTCGAACGAGCCGTCCGCCGCTTCGTACGAGTAGCCCATGCTCTCGCGCGCCACGACGTCTTCCAGAATGCGCTCCAGCAGCTTCGGGTCGTTTTCGATGTGGTGTTTTTTCGCCATCGCCACGATGTTGGACCGGCCGGAAAGCTCGCTGACGAGGATCCGCCGCTCGTTCCCCACCGCGGCCGGGTCGATGTGCTCGTAGCTGCACGAGTTCCGGTTCACGGCACTGACGTGCATCCCGCCTTTGTGGGCGAAGGCGCTCTTGCCGACGAACGGCTGGTTCACCGGCGCGTGCATGTTGACCATTTCGTACACGTAGCGGGAAAGGTCCGTGAGCGACTGCACGGCGCCGGGGGCCAAAACGTCCAGTCCCTTTTTCAGAGCCAGATTGGCGGCGATGGAGATCAGGTTGGCGTTCCCGCAGCGCTCGCCGAAGCCGTTGATGCAGCCCTGGACCTGGGTCGCGCCGGCATCGACCGCCGCCAGCGAGTTGGCGACCGCCAGATCGCAGTCGTTGTGGCAGTGGATCCCGACCGGAATATTCATCTCGGAAACGACTTTTTTGACGATTTCGTAGATCTCACCCGGCAGGGTGCCGCCGTTCGTATCGCACAGAACGACGCGCGATGCCCCGGCGGTCTCGGCCGCTTTCAGGCATTCGATGAAGTATTTCGGGTCGCAGCGGAAACCGTCAAAAGCGTGTTCCGCGTCGAAAATCACCTCACGTCCCGCGCCGCGCAGAAAGGCCGTGCTCTCGGCGATCATCGCGAGATTTTCGTCCAGCGAGCAGCGCAAAATGTCCTCGACCTGGAACCGGGAGGATTTCCCGACCATCGTGATGACCTGGGCCTGCGAGCCGAGCAGAGCGGCCAGGCCGGAGTCCTCCGACGCGCTTACGCCCTTGCGGCGGGTCATGCCGAACGCGCAGATCTTCGTGCCGGTCTCGGGGAACGAATGACAGGCCATCCGTCGGAAAAAATCGGCATCTTTGTCGTTCGAGGCAGGGTAGCCGCCCTCCACGAAGTCAAATCCCAGCTTCGCGAGGTGCTCGGCCAACTGGCATTTATCGCGCAGAGAGAAGGAAATCCCCTCCGCCTGGGAACCGTCGCGCAGCGTTGTGTCGTAAAGTTCGATGTGCTTCATTTTGTGTGACCTGACTACTGACTACTTAAACAAAAATCCCTTGAACCTGCTCGGGTCCAAGGGATTCTAGGGAAATGAGTCGTTTTTTTTGGAAATTTACCCCTGAAACTCCCGGCAGGTACAGGCGACCGTAATCGCGGCGGCGGCTTTCCCGCCGGCGATAATGAGGATCGGATTGATGACCTGCGTGGTTTTCATGGGACTTTTTCTGGAAAATTTCAAACAAAAAGCAACCCGAAGAGGACTCGAACCTCTAAATAGGGCACCAAAAGCCCTTGTGTTGCCATTACACTATCGGGTTAACAGGGTAAATTGTAACACAAAGAAAAAAAAATACAAGGGGGGGAGAGGGAATTTTAGAGGATACCCCACCCTGATCCAAACTTCCGGGCTGCTTCAGGGCAAAACCTCCATCAGCCGTACCGTCCAGTCGTAATGTGGATTTTTGTCAGAATTGTCTTTCGCGGCGGCAATCTGTATCTGGAAGTCCCGGGATGTACGCATATCGCCTTCCCCCCTGGAAAGCTCGAACACGACAAAGAACGACGTCAAACGTCGGCTGAATGCAACTCGTTCCACCCGTTTGAATTGCATTTTAGCGCCCTGAAAGTCGCGCAGGATCGTTCGGACCGCGTCGTTTTCCATGAACATTTTATAGTCATCCATGTATTCTTTTTCAGTCGTGTACCGTTTCAGGATTCCGGCGCCTTTCGCACGCTGATTTTTATTTTTCTGGAGCTGGATCGCTTCCAGATGGCGCCCGGTCGTCATGAGTTCAAACCACTGCGAGGCGAAATACTCGGCAGACTTCATCTCGTTCAGCCGATAAACACGAGCGGAAACGCCGCCCGTCACACCGCAAAAGAGCGTCACGTAGAAACTGATGAGCGCAAGTTTCGTCCCGATCATCGGCGCACGGTGGATCAGCCGCAAAAACCCCGCCAGGAGGATCAGCGCCATGGCAATGATCGGGATGAACAGGAGATTCTGGGAGAAAAGCGCTAACGGGGATAAAAAACCGATGCAGCCGCCAATAATCGCCGTCAGGTTTACGTCGCGGGTTTCCTCGATCAGATTTTCGGTGCGTTCCATTGTGTAACCTTGGGAAGTGGAAAGGCTAAATTCCGGTGAATTATTTAAACGTCATATTGGAAGCCGTCGTTCCGGTCGCTTCGACCTGCTTTTCGAGCGTGCGGCGGAATTCATCGCAGCCACGGCGGTATTCGTCAAACGATTTTGCCTCATTACTTCCAGCCATTGCTCCGCCCCCTACATACGCGTAGAAATTGTACCACGCGCCGGCCATCATTCCATTGGAATTAAACCCTTTGTACATGAATTTCTCGGCCAGCGGAGCCTGGTGCATCGTGAAAATCGAGAACGAAAGGAACGTGAACGCAAGCAGAAACGCGGCGATATACCCACCGTAAAGATTAACTTTGGGGTTAAACTTCACCTTTACACGGCTCAGATTTTTCGTTGCCGCCTGAAGAAGACCGCAAACGACCCAGAAAACGAACCAGATCGCAAGGAAATTGAAGAAAAACGCCCTTGATCCCCAAAGCGTCCGGAGCGTATGCGCGAGTACCGGGCCAAACGAGGACGCGGCAAGACCCGCGAAAATCACGTTGAAAAGGCGCAGCGTGTTGCACCAAAGACTTTCACGCAAAACCGTCCCCAAAACAGCGGCGAAAATGAAAAATAAAACGGCGTAAAACATAATTTAAATCCGGTTTGAAAAAGGATGATGATTTTAAGTATTTCCATGGGAACGATGCTTCCAGCATCGTCTGAAAAAGTGGTCACGAAAGCGCGCGCTTCAGTTCCTGCAGTGAGGTTTCGCCTTCTCGTACGAGTTTCAGGCCCTCTTTCATCATGAACTGGTTTCCGTCTTTCTTCAGTGCGGCACGAACAAGTTCAAGTTTGGGCGTTTGAAGCAGCGCTTTACGGGTTTCGTTACCAACGATGACCAATTCGAAAATGGCCGTTCTTCCGCGGTAACCCAGACCGTGGCACTCGGGGCAGGGCTGAGGCGGTTCCTCGCCCGGCTGAGGCTGAACTGGTGTCGGCTGTCGGAACAGGCGGATCTTTTCGGTGGCTCCAACTGCTTTGAGCGTTTCGATTGGCGGCATATATGACTCTTTGCAGTGATTGCAGAGTTTACGAATCAGTCGCTGACACAGAACGGCTTTGATCTGATTGGCCCATTTCTGTGTATCACATTTCATCGCCTGGATACGCAAAAGGGCTTCCGCAGCGTCTTTTGCGCGAACGGTCGTAATGAAA
The DNA here is from genome assembly GCA_030530205.1 of Thermoguttaceae bacterium. Lineage (GTDB taxonomy): Bacteria > Planctomycetota > Planctomycetia > Pirellulales > Thermoguttaceae > RGIG3701. The sequence goes on from JAUMVK010000013.1 coordinate 54,606, forward strand.
AGGCGGTCTTCCGTATCGAGTTCTTCCAGCATATCGTCCATCACTTCCGCCGATGGAATGTCCCGGCAGACTACGACGTTTGGGTCTTTCAGCAGGATATTACGCAACTCGCCACGCCACTCGTTCATGTCTTTTGTGTGGATCGGGCACTTGGTGAGGTTTTCGATTTCTTCATATTCGTGGATCCCATCATCAATTTCGTAGAATTCACGAACATAACGGTCCGTTTTGGAAATGGCCATTTTGACGGTCGTGCGCAGACCTCCCGCCGGAGGAGCGGCGAAGAGTAAAAATCCACGTGGGGTTCCCATCTGTTTTTTGAGTTCTGCGGCCATTTCGGTGGACATTCCAAGGTCTTCCAACGACTTGAACGTCGTTTTCCCCTGCTCGAACATGAAGAGCGCACGCTCGCCGTTTTGAGTTCCCTGGGTCGTGAGATGAACTACGGATTTCCGATGACGCTTTTCCGCAGGACGAACAGCTTCTTTCGCTCGTTCCAGCGCACGTTCACACTCGCGGATCTTTGCTTTGTTTTCGGTCGCCTGCGTTTCCTTCAGTTTCTCTTCGGCCTGCTTCACGGCCAGACGGTCTTCCGGATACGTGTAATCGTACTCAAAATCGACTTCAAAAGAGCCTTCCTGTTTGTTTCTGCGGTCTTCGGGTTTCATTCCACAGAGGATTTTCAGCGCCTGCAGAGCCGGGTCCGCAAGTTCACGCGTAAATCCATCCGTTCCGTTCCAGACGCCGTCGAGCATATATCGGGCTGCGACGCCATTCGCCTGGAAATCAAGCATTAATCCTTCCGGCTGGAAAAGCATCAGTTTGGAAAGGATCTCACGTGCGTTCGGGAAACCGTCATGGGCGCGGGCCTGAATACGCCAAGGCTCGGTCTTTTCTTTATCTTTGCCGTGGGTCGTCAGGACTGCCGGGAAACCGATTTCGTGACGGTCTTTGGCTTTCGCGGAGATCTTGATTCCGACTTTACCAAGCCACTGCGCCGCCACGAAACGAAGGTGCTCAGGCGTAAAAACCTGCTCGCCGCTGGAAAGGTCCTGATTGTGCATTCTTACGTAAAGGACGAGCGGAACGATGCACCCCGCCAGGAGGAACAGATAGCTAACCCAGAAAAAGGGAATCAGCCAGAAAACAAGCATCCCACCCCAAAAAGCTCCATAGGAGATCGGAACCCACTTTTTGATCTCGAAGCCGTAATAAATGCAGTCTGTACTGATCCAGTCAAGCGAGCGTACCCAGATAAGATAAACCACAATGGCCGCGATGATTTTCCAGAGAGCCGCGTAGCTTCCGAAATGGTCCAGTTTCTCGATGGCCGCTTTGTTTTCCGCTTCAGTGGGCGCGATTGGGCCTTGAGGAGCCGGAGGAACAACGACAGCTGTCTGCTCTGGAAGAGGCTCCGCTTCCCCTTCGGCGTTTTCTTCACCTTCGACCACAGCTCCGTCTTCACCTTCGCCCTCTTCTTCCACTTCGACTTCTTCGTATTCTTCCTCATCTCCCGCCATCTCTTCTTCATCGGCGGCACCGTCCTGATTGGCATCCTGGGCGGAAACAGAGGAAATGAAAGAAAAATCAGTACCTGAAACGAAAAGGAAACTCTCGCCCCACGAGAGGAGACCCAAAACGAGCAACGCGGTAAAAAGTCGCATCAAAAAGTTCTGACGCATTCCAAACTCCTGAAAATTCGAAACGGATTGTACGCAATTTTAAAAATATATAAAATATATTGTATCACATAGAACCGAAAAAGCAAGAGGCCACAGGAAAGATTTAAGGAAATTTTTAAAATTTTAGCCGAAAAAACACAAAACGAATAGTGAGACAAAGACTTTCAGCTCTTTTTTGTTTTAAATCAGAGCGTAAAATTATCGACTCACTATTCGTTTTTCAGGCTTATCTTCTTATGCTGAAATCAAAGTCTTCTTTTACGTCGGGTTGGAGGAGCTTTGGCCTCGGTACCCGCAGGGGGTTCCTCGGGCGAAGCCGCCCTGATTTTTGGGAGGGTGGAAAATCCCTCGATTTCGTCGCGCTTGAGGAGTTTGTTGATCCGCATTTCAATGCGCGTCAATTCGTTTCCTTCTTCAGGGGCGACGAACGTGAATGCCACGCCCTCCTGCCCCATGCGGCCTGTTCGCCCAACACGGTGAACATAATCGTCGCAGAAGGTTGGAATGTCGTAATTAATAATGTGCGAAATCCCGGAAACGTCGATTCCTCGCCCGATTACGTCCGTGGCGACAAGGTAACGGGTTTTGCCTGCCCGGAAGGATGCCATTACACGGTCGCGCCGTCTTTGCTGGAGGTCACCGTGAATTGCTTCTACGCCCTGCACATCACGAATGAGACGATTCGCGATTTTTTCTACTCCGCGTTTGGTGCGGCAGAAAATGATCGCCTGCCTGGGCTTTTCCCGATTTATAAGTTTCAGAAGAAGGTCGTATTTCAGTTCCGGGTCCACTGTGAAATAAAACTGTTCGATCGTTTCGCTTGAAATTTCTTCGTGTGAACAGTTAAGAACTTCCGGCTCGCGCATATACTTTCTGGCAATCGATTCGACCGAAGGCGGAATGGTCGCGCTCAAAAGAAGCGTTTGCCGGGACTGAGGGACTTGGCGCAGTATCTTTTCGATGTCGGGCCGGAAACCAATGTCGAGCATACGGTCCGCTTCATCCAAAACCACGATTTTGAGGTTTCGGAGCGTCAGAGTACGTCGGCTGATGTGATCCATAATACGGCCCGGTGTCCCAATGACCACGTCCACCCCGGCCCGAAGCGCCTGCACCTGAGGCGCGAGAAGTTTTCCACCGTAAAGCGCAAGACATTCCAAATCTGTGTATTTGGCCAGTTTCTCGATTTCGTCTTTCACCTGAACGGCCAATTCACGGGTCGGAACAAGAATCAGCGCCTGCGGGTCGTAAGAGTTTTCGTCGAACTTGATGATCTGTAAAATGGGAATGGCGAAAGCAGCGGTTTTACCGGTTCCTGTCTGCGCCTGACCCATGAGGTCTTCACCGGTCAGCGCCTTGGGAATGAATTCCTGCTGGATCGGTGAAGGAGTTTCGTACTGCGCATCATCGAGCGCCAGAAGGATCTCACGGGAAAGACCCATCCGGCCAAACTCCGAGTTCTGGAGTTGGCGCAGATGTTCGTCTTTCTTTATGCTTTTCGTAGATTTTTCAGGCTTCGTGGATTTTTTAGCCTTGGGTTTATGCTCATTTTCTGGCGCTTTGGCCGGAGTTTTCAGTGTTTTTTCGTCCTCTTCCACGGAAGAAACGATGCCGGAAATTTTTTTTTTAGGATTTGCCGACTCGGAATTGAATTCCTCGTCAAAATCCTCTGGCCCGATAAACTCATCCGGGTAAGCAGAAATCACGTCCGAAATGGAAGTTTCCGGGAAAGTTTTTCCGGAATCTTTGGGTTCCTTATCCTTTGAGTCTTTCGAATCTTTGGATTCCTTTGAGAACTTGGCGTGTTTTTTGTTTTCGGATTTCACGTCCTGATTTTCAGCCGGTTTCACAGGGCTTTTTTCCGCTTTTTTTTCTGGTTTCTTTCCGGTCTTTATCTCTTTGGAAACGGGTTCCGCTTCTTCAACTTCCGTTTTTTCAGAGGCTTCCGACTCGTTCGACGCCTGAGCTTCACGCTGCTTTTTCAGGCGAATGCGCTCACGTCGGGAAAGTTTGCGTTCGGCTTTTTCATCACCGGAGTTTGTTGTTGTCGGTGAAGTGGTTTCCACGGGCGCACTGGGTGTAGGCGATGCCGCATCAGACGGGGTACTTTCCAAAACGGAAGCCTGAACTGGCACAGTTGGAACGGCCGGGATTCCCGCAGCGGTGACAGGAATTCCCACGGGGGCGATCACGGGTGTTACAACAGGCGGAACCATAGGCTGAGGTACAACCGAAAGAAGCTGGGCCTGAATGGACGCGAGTGTCTGGTGACACTGCTGGATCATCTGCAGAACCATTTCCTGCTGACGCAGAAGTTCCGCGCGATGCGAATCCAGCCCTTGCGCCTGAGTCTGGTAAAATGCAGGCTGAACCTGGGTGATTGGCTGGGTTGGGACCTGAATCGTTGGTCCCGCCGCTACGGCAGCTGCAACTGGCTGATTGGGAGCTTGCGGTTGATTCGAACGGGATTTTTTCTCGGGTTTCTGGGGTTTGGCCAGCTCTTTCTCAGGCTGTTTTGGGGCTTTTTCACCAATTTTTTCAGGGGCTTTGCCTTGGATGGGCTTTTCGGCTTTTTTGCCGTCTTTTTTCTCTTTTTCCTGTTTCTTTTCGGTCTCTTTCTTGGCCTTTTGCTCTTTCTTTTTGCTCTTTTCAGAGCGTTCGGCCGATTTGCGCATCATCTGCTCAAGCGGTGAAAGTTCCCCCTCTTCAAATTCGTGGAAAAGAGCGCAATCAAGCGGGCGACGTTCGGCTGCCGTCACGACAGAGTCGTAGGATGGAATCGCCAGATCCGCGGCACTCATTCCGTTCGGGAGTTTTTTAATGCCGTGAGACTTCATCTCGTCTTCGACAGAAACACGCAGACGAGTGTTGGCGACTTTTATGCCGTCGATGATACTTGTGCGTGTCTGTGTCGGATTAACGGACGGATTGGCCGCGATGTGTTGTTCCTTCTGACTTCCACGCCTCCGGCTTTTCTTCATTTTCGGCTGGGCGTTATTGATTTCGGCGACGAAAGCGTCAATTTCTTTTTCACCCAGGATTTCCGGGTCAGACCTGAATGATTCAGCCGGAACAGGCTTTTTAGCCTTTTTATGATCGTCGCGGCGCGTGTCCTTTTGAGGCTCATCATTCATCGCGACTTCTTCAAATTCAAATTCTTCTTCAAAAGATCCGTGCCCACGAAAGGGACGATTAGAACGTTTTTTACTCATTAGTGATTTTATTTTTGTATGTGATTCGTATGCGGAAGATGGTCTTGCGCCGGGTTTGTGCCGTCAGTTTTTTAAGTAGTCAGTAGTCAACGTTTAGGCTTCGCCGAAATATTGAGTCAATTCAATATTCGGGCAAAATCCCAAAACTTGAAACTGAAAATTTAATTTCGGCGCAGCCGAAGCGCTGACTACTAATTACTGACTACTGACTACTTTTAACCCAGCCACTGTTCCAGTTTCTCGAACTGGCGCACAAAGCTCTGCTCTTCCTCCCGGATGGGGCTTTTGAAGAAGCAGGCGAGAAAATCCATTCTTCCAGTAAAATTACGCTCTCGGGCGAGTTCCGTCAGACGCACCAGGTCAAGTACAAGCGGTGCGGCCAATAGGGAATCGCAGCCCTGCCACGTAAACTGTAGTGTCATTGGCGTCCCCAGAAAACCCTGGAAATGAATATGGTCCCAGGCCGTTTTCCAGTCGCCGAGACTTTGAATGTACTCAATCGAAACGAGCGTTTGGGGCGCGTAGCCCAGGATCTGCTCCAGCAGATGGTTCTTGCTCGAGACTTTGGTCGCTTTATTGCGCGGGTCGTCCAGAACGATGCCGTCACGATTCCCGAAAATATTATGTCCCACCCAGCTCATAACGTGCAAGTTACGGTGTGCGAACATGGGCGCCAGAACGCTTTTCATCAGCGTTTCGCCGGTTTTGCCGTCGTTTCCAAAGAAACGTGTATCGGTCTGTTTCGCGAGCTGTTCCAGAGCCGGAGGCGTCGCCCCAAGCGACGGCGTAAAGTTTACGAAATCAAACCCTGCTTCCAGAGCCGCGACCGCGTAAAGCGTACTGGCCGGGACCGGCGGTTCCTCACTTGAATCGATCAAGGCGCGGAAAGCGTCCCAGTTTTCCCACTCGGTTTTATGCTCGTCCGGGTTTCTGAAGTATTCGCAAACTGGCTCGGTGGACATTAAATTCACGACGATGAGGTGTTCGAGCTGATTTTGGGTCACAAACGCTTTCAGGTCGGTCTGAATGGCGGAAATGGTTTCACGAGGTGTGAGTTTTTCCGAACGGAAACGGTCGGCCATTTTTTCGACGACTTTCCCGCTGTTGGCCAGAAAGCCGGGCAGGATCCGCTCGTCAATGGCCGCCAAATCGTCCCGAACGGGCGCGACGGCCTGCGTTTCAAGGGCGCGCTGGTTAATTAAATCGTCAGCCGCTTCGCCAAACGAGCATTTCCGGATCTCGTACCCGGCGGGGACGAAACGGTCCCATGCGGGCATTTTGTCAACATTGGAAAATTCCGGAAGCTCCGTCGTCAGACCGATGGGTTTCACCAGTTTCTTCTGAAGGTTTAGCAATCCAACGACCGCCGTGGTCGCGACTCCTCCCCAGGCGCCAATAATCCAAAGTCCGGTTTTACGTTCAGCCATGAAAAATCCTTCCCAATGGTGCGTATCTCTGCGTTTGAGGGACGGGATTGGTTACCTCTCGAAGCTGCGTGGGATACTCAAAAATCAACTTTACATGATGTACGAACACTCGCGCAAATCATCAAAGTCACCGTATTATACCATATTTTCCTGACCCGAAAAGGTGGAAAGCAGGAAAAAAGAGAAAATTTTTCCTTTTTTTCTGAGAAATCTGGGGGGGAAAAGAGGAAAAGGAGGGTTTTGAGGATTAAACGAATAATGAATAACGAATAACGAATAATGGAAAAATGTGTTCGAGCTCAAGTTTGCTAAATACCAACCAAAGGTTGAAGTCTTTCTCCTCATTATTCGTTATTCGTTATTCATTATTCGTTTTTTTAAAGCGCGTTTTCCGCTGCTTCGATCGTCCGCTGAATGTCGTCTTCCGTGTGGACCGCAGAGAGGAACATCGCTTCAAACTGGCTGCACGGGAAGTAGATCCCCTGGTGGATCATCTTCCAGAACCAGTCGGCAAAACGTTTCGTATCGGACTTGGCGGCAGACGGCCAGTCGGTGACGGGTCCGGCCTGGAAGAAGAACGTGAGCATCGCCCCCTCACGATTCGCGCAAATCGGAACGCCGTGCCTCTTTGCCACGTCGGTGACTCCTTCGACGAACTGCTTGCCGAGTTTTTCCAGGTAGTCATACGGATTCAGTTCTTTTAGCGTTTTAAGCGTCTGGATCCCGGCGGTCATCGCGAGCGGGTTCCCGCTCAGGGTCCCGGCCTGATAGACTTTCCCGGCGGGGAGGACGTTTTGCATGATCTCACGTTTTCCGCCGTAGGCGCCGACCGGCAGACCGCCGCCGATGATTTTCCCGAACGTCGTCAAATCCGGCTTGATCCCCAAAACCGACTGCGCCCCGGCATAAGCAACGCGGAAACCGGTCATGACCTCGTCGCAAATCAGGACGGTTTTGTACTCGGACTGAACGAACGTCAGCGCGTCGCGGAATTCGGGCGTCATGCGGACGCAGCCCATGTTTCCGACGACCGGCTCAAAAATGACGCAGGCGATCTCCTCGCCGCATTTCGCGAACATTTCCCGTAATCCTTCCGGGTTATTATATTGCAGGACGATCGTGTCGTGGGACGTGCCGGCCGTCACGCCGGGGGAATTCGGAACGCCGAACGTGGCCGCGGCCGACCCGGCAGCCACGAGGAGCGAGTCGCTGTGGCCGTGGTAATTCCCGGAGAATTTCACGATTTTGTCCCGGCCGGTGTAGCCGCGGGCCAGGCGGATGGCGCTCATCGTGGCTTCGGTCCCGGAGTTGACGAAACGGACCATTTCCACGGACTCCACCGCGTCAATGACGAGCCGGGCCAGTTCCGACTCGAGGAGGGTCGGCGCGCCGAAACTCACACCCGTGTGAATGACTTTTTCAAGGGCTTCTGTTACGGCGGGATGGCCGTGGCCGAGGATCATCGGCCCCCAGGAACCAACGAAATCGATGTAGCGGTTTCCGTCCACGTCGAAGAGGTAGGCGCCCTGAGCGTGGTCGATGAAAATCGGGTTTCCGCCCACGGCACCAAAGGCTCTGGCCGGACTGTTCACGCCACCGGGGAGGAGGTTTACCGCTTCAGCGAATGCTTTTTTACTGTTGGTCAGGTCGTACATAAAAACTCCAGATTCTGTCGTGCTTATTTAAAATGAAAGAAAGGGCAAAGGAAACTCCCTTGCCCGTTTTCAGTTCTGAAACGATTTATTTCTTTTTCAAAAGGTTACGGCCCTTTATTTTGGCTTTCGGCTTGGAAGCTGAATCTGCTTTTTCCACATTTTCTGGAACCTCCTCTTTATCGTTGGAATCCAGACTTGGAAGCTCGTTATCCGAAGCGTTTTCGCCGGCATTTTGGTCAGCAGGTTTTTCGACTTCCTCGTTTTGGGCATCCCCTGTTTCTTCGTCAGCGGGTTTTTCAGCCTCTTCCTCTTTGGTATCGCCGAGTTCAGGCAATTCTTCGTTTTCGGAATCCCCAGTTTTTTCGTCAGCGGGTTTTCCAGCCTCTTCCTCTTTGGTATCGCCGAGTTCAGGCAATTCTTCGTTTTCGGAATC
>JAUMVK010000013.1:63114-88089 GCA_030530205.1 Thermoguttaceae bacterium
CCCAGTTTTTTCGTCAGCAGGTTTTTCCGTTTCTTCTTCCTCGTCATCGAAATTCAACGGAAGAGCGGCCGTTTTTTTGCTGGAATCCTCTTCTTTTTCGGGAAGGTCAAGCAAATCTAAGGATTCTTCGACTTTTTCGCTTTCAGCTGTTTCGGACTCATTGGGGCTTTCTTCTTCGGGAGCGGTTTCCTCTGTTTTTTTTCCCTTTGTTTCCGAAGGAGTTTCCAGCGATTCCGTATCGTTTTCAATCTCCTTTACTGTTGCTTCAGGTTCTTCTGTCTTAACCGGTTCTTCAGCCTCAACGGGTTCCTCAACAGGTTTCGTCGGTTCGACGACTTTCCCGTTGAAGTGAACGGAAGTGTCCATTCTGCCTTCCAAATCCGTCAGAATCGTAATGGAACCGTTGAAATCGCCGGTGGTATTGCCGGTATAGGTCAGTTTGATCGGCTGAACTTTTTTGGATGTACGGTCGATTGACGCCGTGATGTTACGATCTTCCGAGGTAATATCCAGAATTTTGAAAGGTTCAGCACCTTGAATTACGACCGTTTTTTCAACTTTTTTACCCAGTTCAACCATATTGAACGAAAGCGGTGAAGGGCTTGCGCTGAGTGTCTGCTTGATTCGTCCTTCGACCCGAACCGGGATACGCTGGGAACGGACGTCATCATTGGTCACCAGCTCGAGAACCTGACTGAAAGGTCCCGGAGGAGCATTGGGGCGGAGACGCACGACCATGTTGTAAGTTGTCCCCTGGTATGATTGCAGCGGTTTTAGTTCAACAGAGAGGAATTTACATTCACTCTGAACGTCGAGAATTTTCCAGCCATAATTAATACTGTTCACGTTGACGGAGATCCCAGGATTGGGTGTTTTCGCCAGATCAACGGACCCGAAATACACGATTCCCGGGTTTACCGAAACGTCGCTTCGGATATAAACATAGGAATGGAGCTGCATCTCAACGCGGTATGGAGCGGCAAAACGGACTGTGATCGTTGCGTTTTTGTTACCGGTGAATTGTTCCGTATTGACATGGATCTTAATGCGTCCCTGCTGGTGGGTTTTGATTCGGCCGGGCGTTAGCAGAGTTGGAGTGGTGCACTGGCAGGATGATTGCACAGACTCAACAATTACATCCTCCATATATTTGTTGGTGAACACGAATTCGTATTCAGTTTTTGCTCCCCGGACCACCGTGCCAAACTGGTGGGAAGTCGTCTCGAACATATCGACGGGGAAATTGCCGGCGCCGGTCAACGCTCCCAGCATCAACACCCAGGAAAGTACAAAAGTTTCCATACTAAAATCCAATCTCTCTACGATAAAAGCTCAAAAATGACTTTTCGTAATGGAATACTGAAAAAATCCCTTCTCAGTTCCCGGTTTATTTTAGCACCTCACCTGATTTTGTCAAGGGTCGGTACATCGTAATTTTAAATAAAAGTGTTTCCAGAGGGACAAAATCCACTGAATTTATATCACTTCCATCTTTTTATCGTCAAAAAAGTGCCTGAATAATCACTAAAATCTGTATATTTGTAATTTTTTTCTCTAAAACTTAAAAAGTTTCTATCCCCCCCTATTTCCATTTCTTGTTAAAATGGGGTATAATATATAAAAGAGGTGGAGACTCTGTAGGTCTCTCTGTTTAAATTTATACCGGGATGGAAAAGTGTGAATCCCCCGGCTCCAGGTTAAATGTTTATGGGAATCCAGGTTTTCAGAGCGTTGCAGACTGGCATCAGTGCCATGTACCGTTTGGGAAGAAAAACGATTGTTTTTTTTCTTCCGGCGGTCCTTTGCGCAATTTGCCTGACGGCTGCCCCCCCTGAGATGGCCCCCCCCACGACGGAAAATCCCGCGCCCCCTTCTTCCGTTGGGCAGACTTCAGAACGGAAATCGGAGGAATCCCCGTCTTTTTATTCAGCGATTTTTTCGGAGAATACAGACTCGCCGATCACCGGAACAGGAATAAGTCCAAGAAACACTAACGAGGGGATCCCGCTTTTCCTGCTGAACCGAAACGGGCGGATGATTGCCGTACCGGGAATTTCCCTCGAAACGATGGATGACGTTTTCCGGAAAATCGTTGGCGCGCCGACGGGGGATAACGTTCAGCTTCCCGAGTACATTTTTCACTCAGTTCTCGCGGATGGGACGGTTGGTAAAGACGTTGTTTCGCTTAAAGTCCTATTTCAGATTGAAACCTTTGGCCAGGGCGCGGTCTGTGTGCCTCTGCGTTTCGATGAGGGAATTCTTGTAGCTTCCCAGGCCGATTCGGGTAGATCCTCCGGCAAGACAGAGACCAAAGAAAAAACAGTTCCCAAGCCAAAACCCGCTGACGAACCGAAACCAGACGCTGGTGAAACTCCCAGTGTTGCAACTGCGGATACCGTCTCGGAAGAGAAAGCAGAAGAAAAACCCGAGGAAATTTACTCCGAAGCGGCGCGTCGGCTGAATGAACTGGTTCCTGTGGAAAAACGCTACACCGGTTCAGGTCAGGTCTGGGTGGAGTTTTCCGAGGAAAATGGCTTTACTGCGTGGGTCATTGGAAAAGGCGTTCATAAAATCGAGTTGACCTTTCAGGTTCCTTACACTCGGTCGCAGTCAGGCGAGAACCAGTTTAAAATTCAGATTCCGTACGCCACGATGTCGGAAATGAACCTTGAGATCCCGCAGACGCGCAAAGAATCGGAGCATTTGGCCGTTTCCATGACGGGCGGGACGATGCTTCGCAGCCCGAACTTTGAACCGGATTCTGGCACGGATTCCAATCAGCCGGACAGTCGGGGCAAAACGAGGCTTTCGGCAATTCGTCTGGGTGGGGAATTCTGGCTTTCGTGGAGTGAAGCCCCGGAAGAAAGGGCCGTCACGCCGGATATTCTCGAAGCGGAGGGGCTCATTTTGGCGGTTATAAGCCAGGATTCGGTCCATTATGATGCGAGGCTAAAGGTCACGCGGAAGAATTCTGACGTGAATTCATTCAGAGTCCAGCTTCCTGTCAATGCGGAGCTGATACCGCAGAATTCGTCGGATTATTCCATTGCTTACGTTTTGAATGATAAGGGCAAGATTGAAAAAGAACGACCTTCCGGCGGGCCGTTGGTGGAAGTGTCTCTGAAGAAAAAATTCACGGGGATTGTCCGGGTCGATATTCACGCGAAACTTCCGATTTCCAGCCCTCAAGCTGCCTCAGAATGGTTCGACATGGCGGGGTTTTCTGTCGTTTCAGCCGTCCGTCAGGCTGGATACTATGCCATCAAAACGACGATTGGAAAACACGCGAACTGGACGCCGGGAACGGGGATGCGCCGTCTGGAAGAGCTTCCCGTTCCAATAGAACTTTGGGAACCAGTCAAAAACTTGGAAGTCGGTAAAGTGGGTGGAAATACCGTTGGCGCTATCGTTTATAAATCGACAACTGAAGGAAAGAAACCCGCTAAAGATGAATCCGATGAGGCTTCGGAGAATCGCCCAGCGTTAAACGATGAAAAGGCTCATGAAGAAAACGGAGATTCAGGGGAAACAACACTCGATGAGCTTTTAAATGATCTTTCGCAGGAAGATGAGGCTGAGCCGGAAAAGGAAGAGTCTGATCCCTACATTCCGTTCAATCGGGAGAATGACTCGCGGACCGACGAAATCCGGGAGAATGAAACGTGGGAATCCGTGGAAAATGTTCAATCTGTCTGGGAGGCGGTTTTTGAGTACGACTCGCAGCCAACGCCGCTCTGGACCCGAATGGTGGAACGAACGACACGTATTAATATTGAACCGCAGTACACGGTTTCGGTCACACAGGATAAACTTTTCCTGGAAGCGACGTGGAACTGTACCATCCGAGGCGGGAAAATCTCGTGGATCGACGTTGATCTGAACGGCTGGACGTTTCTTTCCTGCGGTCCCGAAAGTTTGACCGCCTCCGAGCAGATCAACGACATTTCACCGAGTGGAAGTACCAGTGCGAACATTTCCATCCCGTTTAATCAGCCGGTTGGCAGTCATGTGCTTTTAACATTCCGGGCAGAACGTGCTCTACCGTCAGACGCGAAGGATTTTGAGTTCCGGCTTCCGCAGAAATCCGGGAGTGAGGTCCCGCAGTTCGTTTTCTCGAGTACTCCCGCGGAACTTCGGATCGTTTCGGTTCCCCAGCTTGAAGTGACTCCTGATTCAGCGAAATGCCGCCGTCTTGTGCGTCAGCCCGGGAGTTTAACTGTACCGAAGAGTTCCGAATCAGGCGGTTCCATTCCGCTCGTTTACCGGTGTGAGTCCGAAGAGGCTGTTTTCGCGGCCAACCTGCTCGTTCATGAACGCCAGACCGGTGTGCGTCAGTATTCTCAGGTGGAGCTTTACCGACAGGAGTATCGGGTCCGTCAGACCTTCAGTTACACGGTGGCGTACAAAAGCATTAATCAACTGCGTTTCCTCGTTCCTGAAATGAATATGGAGGACCTGGAATTCACGTTCAGCGCGGGAACCGGGTCTGAAAATCCTTCGGGGAAAGGTTTCGACGCCGCTTCTGTACCATCGGGAAGGGAAATGAATTTCATTTCGATGAAAGTCCCGACGGAAAAAACGCATTTGGTGACCTTGGTCCCATCTGAAACCGATGTGGAAGGAATTTCAGTGGCTCCTGACGCAAATGAAACGGCGGAGGCGGTTCCGGGAGAAAATCCTGAAAATACAAACGACTCCCAGCCTTCAGACACGGGACAGGGTAAAACAGCGGAACTTTCTCCCGGGACAGAACTGGTTCCAGGGGAAACTCCCGGCAGACCGATCCTGAAATTCCGTCCCTCCGAGGAAAAACCGGGATTCATGGAAGTGGATGCACTCCTTCCCGAAGAGATGTTAGGAGGATTTACGATTTCCATTGCGTACACGAAGCCAATGCCGCGCCTTTCGGAAGATTCACCGGAGAATGTGGAGATTGCGCTTGCTTCCTCGCTGGACGGGAATACGACGGAAAATCTTTTGGAGCTTGCGGCAGATGAATCCCTGGAAATGAACTCGCCGAAGCAGCAGAACGCGGAAAGCCCGTGGGAAGAGATGGGGACGTTCCTGGTTCAGAACCAGTTCAGGCGCGAGAAGGAATTTGGCGAGAAATCCCGCAATATTCCGCTTCAGTTCCTTTGCAAAGCGGAAGGGGTTCAGAATTTCATTCACGTTGGGGTTTCCCTGCGATCTGTCTTGCCGCAGGAAATTACGCTTATTGACCGATGCTGGATCCAGACGTGGATTTCGGGTGAAAATCGTCGTGATCGTGCGGTTTTTCTTTTCCCGCCGGTGGAAATTCCAGGGCAGGGTAATAACCCCCGAAGTGACAGAACGCCCTTTGGCGGTAGTTCCAGTCTATCCCTTTTGACGATCAGGAAATTTACGGTTTGCCTCCCGAAAAACGCGCTGGCGGATACTGCTGAGGTCTGGATCGACAGGAAACCTGCGCAAATGGGCAGGGACGTGAAGCGCCTTTCGCCCAACAAAATCCAGGTGGTCCTTCCCGCTGCGGCTGAACATAGTGCGCAATCGGTTGAAATCCGGTACCAGTTCCGCGTTCCCAATCTTTCGGAAGGAATACGCGATATGGAAGTCCCGTATGTACAGGATTCCACGTGGATCAGGAGCCTTTACTGGCAGATCATACTGCCTGAAAATTTGCATATTGCCCAGATGCCGAACGGATTTACCCTTGAGTACCGCTGGGGCTGGAACCAGTGCTTCTGGGGCCGTGTACCGCTCTGGGAACAGGAAACTCTGGAACGTTGGGCCGGAGCTGTAAAAGGAACACCGATTCCGGGCCGGATGAATCGTTACATTTTGGCCGGAATGGGGGCAAATGAGGTCCTGGAACAGCCGATACGCATCCGATTTATAAATCGTACCACGCTGGTCGCGGTGTTGGCGCTGGTTGTTTTCTTCGGTGGATTTTTGATGATTTACCTGGAAATTTTTCAGAAACCAATGATTCGCCTGGTGTTTTTTGTCGTTATGGCGGGTCTGGCTGTTCGATTCCCGGAATACGCACTTCTGGGGGTTCAGGCTGCGACACTTGGATTTTTCCTTTTCTTCATTTCCATGATGTGCGGCCTGAGGCGGCAGATGAAACACCAGATTTTTGTTCGCAGTTCATCAGAAGCTAAAACACAGTTCAAGACACAAGTCCATCAGACTGTCGTCGCGCCGTCTGAGAGTTCACAGCATGCTTTCAAGACAATTTCGTATGAGCAGAATCAGGGCGTTTCGTCAGATGATGAGGCTTCGACGGTAATTCGTCAATAGATGAAACAGAAAAGTTTCTGGAAATTTTATGTTTTTCCCGTTTTTTCAATCCCGCTTTTTCGGTCATTCCGGGGCTTTGATTCGTTTCAGTCTGGGAATAGCGGTCGCGGTGTGGACCTTAACGGGAGTTTTCAACCCGGACTTTCTGCGGGCACAGGAAAAAACATCCGTTTTTAAGGGAAAAACGTTAGGGCATCACGCTGTATCTGCACAGAAGGACCAGGCTCCGGCGGTTTCCGGGACGGATTCGGTTCCACTTCGTTTTCGACGGGTTTATGTTCCTCAGGAGCTTTTGCCGGAAATCCCTACGTTTGGTAAAAATTACTGGCCTGTACCGGAAAAGGAATTTAACGTTTGGCTGAACGAAAACTCGGTTTCTGAAAAGGGCGCAGTTCTTCTTCCGAAAGCTCTTTACGCGGAAAAAGCTGTTTATCGTGCCAGCCTTGCTGATAATAAATATTTCACAGGAACCGCAGTTTTTCAAATCCGCAAAATTCCAGAGGAGGCTATGATTTCCAAAACGCCCGGGAATCCTGATGTTCTGCTCTGGTCATTTCCTCCGGTGAGTTTTGCGTTGAATGAACAGTTGAAGGTTCGTCAGACTGAAAGCGAAATGTTCACCCGGCGTGACTTTAATTTCCTGCCAGGCGGCGGAGGTGAAGCCGTACTGTTTTCTGAGGATTTCTCCTCAAAAGACTCACAGGAAGCTGCTTGCAGTGCGGAGATGGAATGGTCCCAGCGTTTTGTCAAAGGTGAAAACGGTGACTTACGTCTGAATCTGGAATGGATTCCGGCCACGGATACACAGTGGATTTTTGAATTGCCGCCGGAGTGGGTCCCGGAAACTCCTGATGGGTTGGTCGTTTTGGAACGTTCGGCAGAAACCACCCCAGAGGCAGGTGCGGAGACGGAGGTCAATGACGAAAAAGAAGAAAACGTGTGGCGAATTTCGTTTGGCGGACGGCGAAAAGCGGCTCTGACGTTCCGTTCCCGAACGAAGCCGCGTCTTCAGGAAACGCCGATTTCCTGCACGCAAAAAAATATCTATCAATTCCGTAAAGATGGGGTGGATGTTTTCGCCAGGATGAATCTGACGCCGCTTTTGAAGAGTTTTCGCCAAAGTCTTAAACCGGTTCACGAGCTGAATGTTCAACTGGAGGGGAATCTTGTGCCTATTTCCGTCCGATTCAATGAAACCGAGCTTGAGTGGCACAGCCGTCAGGAAAATGATGGCCTGTTTTTGACCGTTCAGCTTCCGGAAGCCTTTCCGGAAACGGAAAACCAACTGGAAATTTCAGCGATCGCCAATCTGGAACCGTGGTTAACCTGGAGTGGAAATTCTTTACGCGATCTTCCGGGGATCCATCTCGTGAACGTTCCCCGGCTCGAGTGCAGAACGCAGGTCGTTTTCTTTTCACCGCTGGAAATCAGGGATTTTACGCTTCAAAATGCGTATCTGATTTCCAACCGTCAACTTCCCAACACACAGCACGTTCAAATGGAGTTCATGGAGACTTCACCCCCGGCCAAACTTCAGCTTGCGCTTGCGCGTCAGAAGAACCCGCTGATGATTGATCTGACTACGGCCATGGACTTTCAGGAGCATGAAATTTCCGCGGTCACGGAAATGCAGGTTTCCGTTAAGACGGGCGAAAGTTTCGACATATTGGGTCTGGTGGACCGCTCCTGGACGATCGACTCGGTGGAAGTGACGGAGATCTCCCCCGATGGAACTCAGGGAAAACCGGCTTCCGGGAATCTTCTGGAAGATTGGAATGTGGATGTTGCTCCCGACCTGGTGCGTCAGACTCTTTCCGATTTGGATCCAACGGGAGAACTTTCCGGTAAACTCGTCGCTGACGGCTGGGACGTGGAATCTTTCGGGATCCTTCACATCCAGCTCACCCATTCGATTCGCCCGAAACATCCCGTTTTCGTTCAAATTCGGGCCAGACGTTTGGGCTACTCGAACAACTACTCGCTTACCGGGATCCAGCTTGCCCCGATTTACTTCCCGGCGTACCAGATTGGTCAGTCCTGGATCCTGTGCGGCTCCTCAACGGGGTGGAATATCAAATTTCTGGAGCCGTATCGGGAACACGACATTCAGCTGGACGTTCCGCCAAAGTCGGATCCGGTTCGTTTGCCACTTTTGGATCAGGAAACGCTGGTACTTCCAGGCGAGCCAGAACCCAAAACGGAAACGGAGGTAAAGCCGGATGCTGAGGCCAAGCCGGAGATTGAAGTAAAACCGGAAACAGAAATTAAAGAGGAAGAAGGTTTAAAACCCGAGACTGAGGGAAAACCTGAGGCTGAAACGAAACAGGAGACTTCGGTAAAACCGGAAGATCCGATGAAGCCCATTATAGTTCCGCGGAGTTCCGAGCCGAAAAAACAGGAATCGTTTTCTTCGGTGCTTTTCCCTACGCTTGCGGATGCGCGGAAACAGTTTCCCGAGCAAATGTCATTTAAAACGGGAGTTCAGGATTTTAAGAACGTGCCGATGCTTCGTCTCGAACATTCGGCGCGTGAGTTTAGTGCGGAAGTAAACGGTTTTTACGATATAACTTCTACGCCAAACGCGGTCTTTTCCATCAAGTGTGACCCCCAGGGAACGGAGGTAAGCCGGCTTCACCTGATGATCCGACCGGGGATTCTTACGGGAATTAACTGGAAATTCCCAAGGAATCTTGGGGGGACGGAAACCCGCTGTATCGAACGATCTGCGCCGGAAGAAGTGGAAGACCTCAATATGACTTATGAACTGTGGGAAATTACTTTTCCTCAACCGGTTCATGACCCGTTTGTGTTTCAGTTAGCCCTTTTGGTACTTCCTTCCAGTTCCCATCCACTCAATAACGAGAAAATGGTTTCAACAGAACCAACGATGGAACCGAAAACGAACGGTCCGCTAAATCAGGGGTTGATGGCTGACTTTTCAGGCAAGAGTTCCGCAGAGCGTGAGGTTTGGTGGCGTAATTTTTTCCCGAATGGTTTGAATCTTCCGTTGATAGACGTTACGGACGCGGTAAATTGCACGGGGAGTATAACGCTTCAAAATGATGTAACTGATGCGGTTCTGGTTGAGACACAGGAAATGATCCCATCAATTCTTTCCCAGAAAGAAACATCAGGAATTTTGTTTAAAACGGCATCCGAGGATTGCGGAATGTACCGGTACTCACCCCATGCGATCTCCAATACGCCTCGGCCGCAGCTGAAACTCCAGTGGCGAAATCAGAATATTGGTGTACAGAAGGCTTGGGTCTGGAAAGAATTCTGCCAGAGCCAATTTTTTACGAACGGAACCATTTTGCGTTCAGTTTCGTTCAAAATCGAGAATATAGACGCGCAGCAACTGGAGCTTTCGATCCTCAGCCCGTACAAAACCCCCGTGGAATTTTTGGGAATCTTCGTGAATGATGCTCAGATCCCATTTGAGACACTTGTGAAACCTGATTCCAAGGTTCCAGAGGGCAAAGCTCCTGAGGATACTGAGGACGCTCTTTCTTCCCTGGAATCAAAGTCGAAAGGGATTCGGGCCGTGGCCTCCTCCGTGAAAGATGGAGAATTTCATCTGATCATTCCTTTCCCGGTTTGGCAGAGGGAAAACGAAGTGATCGTTCAGTGGCTGGAACATCAACCCGCCTGGAGTGTATTCGCAACGCTGAATCCTCCGCAAATCTCCACAAATCTGCTGGTCCTTCAAAAGTCCTGGGAAACGTGGATCCCTGAAAATTTTGTGCCTTTCGGGAAAAATGATGTTTCCTGGAAAATCGATTCCAAAGACATTGCTTCGGACGAGGAAACCACGGGAGCGAAGGTGGATACTCCAAACGTTTCTCAAAAGCGGGATTTTCAGAAGGATTCCCTTTTGGTACGCCTTTTTGGTCCGTTCAGACTCGGAAAGAATATCTTTTCCAGACCTGAAAATCTGACTCTTACGGAAATCGAATCGCCGATTCCGCTTGATCCGCGCTCGCTGGAAAAACTGAGTTCTTTCGGGCCGGAGGAGAAATCGGGAGGTCACTCGTCGAACCTGGCGATTCTTTCGCGGGAAAGGGTTTCACACACCGTTGTGGGTTGGAATGCCTTTACACAGAGCACGGAACGGCCGATTTTCGTCATTTACGGAAACATCGTGGAAGCGTTGCGTTGGTTTCTGCTTCTGTTTGTTGGTTTCCTGGCGAGCCGGGTTTTGGCTCCATACCGTCTCCTGCGGGTTTGGCTTTGTTGTCTTTCGGGTATTTTTTGTATGCTTGTGCCGATGGCCTGGACTCCGATTTTCTCGGGGATCTTCCTTGGGTTTGGGGTTTCATTCATTAATAGTTCCCTTCGTCGGCATTTTCGTTATGTCTCGGGAAATATGAAGCCGGTCATTTCGGTGAAATCCCCGCCGGCTCCAACCCCAGCTTCGAAATCCTCGAAATCTTTGAATTATTCGTTTGCGACGAAAACCACGGAAGTATTGGAGGAATCGGCCATCTTTTTGATCGAGGGAACCGGATCAGGTTTAGGCCCTTCCACGGGAAATTCCCGGGAAAAGGAGGAAAAATCATGAAGATGAATGTTTCTTCCGCATCGGCTTTTACCCGTCTGGTTTTCTCCGTGGGCCAAATGCTTTTGGTTACGCTCCTGATGGTTCTTTTGATTTGGAATCCTCATGGACGTGCGGAACAACTTGAACCTCCAGCGAGAACTGTTTCACCTTTAGCTCCTGAAAAGGGGACGGAATTGCCTAAAGACCAGTCGACCGAGGTCTCCAGGGAGATTCCATGGATTTTTATTCCGCTGGATTCTGAAGGAAAACGGGCTGGGGAAGATTTTTATGTTCCGCTGGAAATCCTTCAAAACCATTTTCAGCAGTCAAAAGCGCTGAAAAACGCTCAGAAGCCGGGATATTTTTTCCGCAAGGCCCTTTACTCCGGCACGGTTTCACAAAATCTCACCTCGCGAGATTTTAGCGTGGACTCACTTCGAGCCTCTTTTGAAGTGGAAGTTTTCGTCCCGGAAACGAAAATTACTCTTCCGTTTACCCAGTCACAGATTTACCTTGTTCCGGGTTCCGCACTTTTGAACGGAGAACCCTTTCAAATTGTTTGGGAGGACGGGAAGCCCGTGGTCAATTTCCCCAAAACGGGCCGATATGCTCTTGAGTTTACGCTCATCCCAATCGTGGAGCCGATGGAGTCCTCGCCGTCTTCACTGGAATCGGAAGGGCTGAATCTTGAGCCAATTTCGGATTCTTCCGAGGAGTCTCTTCCCAATTCGGGGAATGAATTGTCGATGAGCGGTTTCCGTTTTTCGATCCCTGCGATTTCCAGCGCGCGCCTGGAGCTGCAGGTTCCACAGGGGATTAATTCGATCGAGTTCCCGACCGCCCTTGGAAGTCAGGAGTACGACGAAAATTCTCGTACCTGGATCGTAAGTCTTGGGGCTGCTCAGCAGTTGACGGTTCAGTGGAAAACGCAAAAAGTACGGACTGGTACGCCCGGGATCCTGACTGTCGAAGAGCTTTGTGTATGGCGCCTGGAAGAAAGAAGCCAGCATCTGGAATACCGCACGAGATTTCATTCCTCGGAAGAAGCGTTTTCACGAATGGAATGGGTCGTGGATTCCAGGCTGGCTTTCAAGTCTGAGAACCTTAGGGTTTTCGTTCAGACAGAAAAACGGAACGATGGTTTTTCCTCAGGAACAGAGTATGCCGCGGGAAGTATGCCTAATATGCCTTTTTCCCGAGCGTTGACGTATTCATTAGTTCCGTTTACGGGGGAGAAAACGGTTCAGACTCGTATTGAGGGGAATGTTTGCCGAATCATTTTGACGCTTGCCCAACCCGTGAGTGAACCAGTTTTGGTCATTTTCCCGCTTGAAAATACTTCGGCAGGAAATATTGGTTCCTACCGGCTTCCGTTGGTTCGAACCGAAAAAACGAAAGTCACGCACCGCTGGTTTCAGGTGATTTCCGCGCCTAATTTCCATCTGGAACTCCCTCAAACGGGGACGATCCCATTGATTTCTCCGCAGGAATTCAGGTCTGTCTGGGAAGAGCTCAGCCCTGTTTCAGTCCTGGGAACGGATTATTACGCAGAATCAGCCGAATCTGTGAATCCAGGGGACATGACGGTTTTTTCCGAAAACTCCCTGGTCATTGATGCCAGTCAATCCGTGAATCAGTCTCAGACCTGGACGATCAAATCGGGACCGCTCCCGGCCATTTCGACCATTCACGAAAATCTTTCCTGCGCGTTTGACAAAGACCTGGTCACGGTCCAGTTCCTTTTGCAATTTGCCAGTCCGGAAGCGATTCCATCGCTTTTTCACGTTCATATTCCGGAAGGACTGAATATCCAAAAAGTTATTCTTCATCAGGGAATGACTCAGAAAAATCTGCGTTTTTCGCGCAACCAGAACGATCGGCTTGGAATTTTTAACGATAAAGTTTCACCTGATACGTCCGAATCACGTAATTCCACGGGAAACGAAGAACCCACAGCCGGAACCCGTGAGTCTGATTCCTCGCTTCCCCCTATGCTTCCGGAGTCGATCCCATCTCCCGTCGTGAAACGTTCTGCCGAGGCAGAAATATCCTCGGCCTGTTCTGTGGAAATCGTTGGAACACTTGACGTTTTGGATTTTGGTGCGAAAAAAGAAACAAAGTTTCCTTTCCCGGACGTTCGGGTTTCGGAGCCGTCTCTTCATTCGGTCCTGCGTACGGTTCATCTTTTCCGTTCCTCGCGTGTGTTGGTGAATTGTCCGATTCCTGCAGGCTGCCGGGAAATGGAAGAATCAGTTTCCACGCGCGTTTCGGGGCTTTTCGCTTTTGAAAATCTTCGACTCGTTTCCGCTTTTTCGGCTCCGCCTTTAGAGCCGATTAAAACCATTATTCAGATTCGGCCGAATCAGCCGAAGGTTTTGATTAATACACGAACGTTCCTCCGAATCCCCCGAGAATTGACCCTTCCGACCGATGACGGCTCGTTGAAACTTGCCAATCCGGTTCAGGGGAACGATTTGGATTCTGGCGCGGACTCATCGTTGGCTCCTTCTTCCACGGAAATTTCCGGGAGGGAGTTGGCCGAGTCTGCGGATTCCGCTCTTTCAACCGGGAAAAAAGATTTGGAAGACGGGATTCCCGGTTCTTCGCCTGATCGACGGCGCAGAGGAATTTCACCGGCGATGCTCCCGGAGGAGTCCCTGAATGAGTCGCCCGTTTATTCCAGCAACTCGCACTGGCAAATGACCATGGAAATGCTTTTGACGGTTGAAAAAGGGGTGATGGACGAAATCGTTCTGGAAATGCCTGCCTCAATTTCCCAGCCGTACGTTTTGGAGCCTCCTATGCCCTACGAGCTGGAACCTGTTTCGGAACAGGAAATTTCCTCCGATGAGAAAACCGTTAAGCGAGGTGCGAAAAATTCGAGTGATAAAAAACCGAAAAGGGATTCAGGTTTTAAGTCGGGGATTTCCTCCGCTTCGAAGAACTCTGAAGCGTGGGTTCGGCTGATCATTCACCCCCGAAAACCCGTTTCTGGGAACCTGGCTCTTCGCCTTACGGCAGATATTCAGGACACTTCGCTTGATTCAGCGGTACAGAATTCACTGGTTCGTCTTTCCAATCTGCGTTTTCCGGGAATTACCGTCCAGAACCAGGATGTTTTGCTTCCCGCACTGCGTTCAGAAAGCCGCAAGGAACAGTTTCGCTGGTTTACTGAGGGAATGATCCCTCTTCCTGTTTCACGTATGAGGGTCCCTGTGTCGGCTTCCGGTTCGGCTCCCGTTTCCGGCACGGATCCACAGGAAACAGAAACCGGCTTGAAATTTGAAAATCCATTTACGCTCGAGTGGAAGGCCCCGACTTCGGGAACCTCTGGCAGTGAAGGAAACCTTTTCAGAGTTTACCACGTGATCGAGGAACACTGTTTTGCCCAGCTTCAGGTTCAGAGTTTTGATCTGCTGAATCCTGCTGTAGAACTGACGACGCACTCCATTTTCTGGAATTCGGAGAAGGAATTTCTCGGCGTTACTTCTCTGGACGTTATACCCCAGAAAGCGCAAACCTGTGTCCTTCGGCTTCCCGCAAAGATGAAACTTCTGGAGCTCCATCTGGATTCGCGGCCGGTTCAGCTCGAGGAAGTGGTCTGGGATGAAAGCCGATCGGAATTCTTGCCGGTTTCCAGTGCCCAGAGACACGAGCCATCAGCGAAGGAATACCGTACATTCCGCGTGACGCTTCGCTCGTTTCAGCTTCCGCAGCATCTGGAAATTTTGTATCACGGCAACGTTTCCGACTGGCAGACGGGGAGGCTCCCCGGAAGTTCAGCGGAACCGCAGGGGGAGAACCGTTTGTATCAGCTTGACCTCCCTGTCCTGCTTCAGCAGAGAATGAACGAAATTGTACCGATTGATTCACGCAGCGGCGCGGCTTTTTTCTTTTTGCCGAATGATTCCAGATTGAATCTTTGGTCGGTAACACAGAATGAGACGATTTCCGGACAGACCCAAAGGCTGGCACCGCTTGCGCAGCGTTCATGGGGGCGTGTGCAAATCGTCTGTATGGAACGTCTGCGTGATTTGCTCACCCGGGTTCTTTCGCCGCGTTTGACGGGTTCGGTAACGCAACGGGAACGAACTGCCTGGCTGGAAAACTGGCACTTGCTCTGGCTGGGAGTGGAAAACCTTGTTGAAGTGACACTTTCGGAGCACCCGGAATTCGTGACGGAGGAGATTCAACGGAATTTCAGTCAGCTTCAGACGGAAGGTGGTCAGCTCTTTGCAGAATCACTCCCGCCGGAGTCGATGGAAGAGGGGACGCTGCTCCACAATATTAATGAATTCCGACAGAATTCGCTCTGGCTGGTTTTCATCAGGAATCTTCCCAACGAGGTGAAACAGCTGGCCGCCTTTGAAACGGGAAGCAGCTCGCGTTTTTACATGATGGAAAAAAATCCGAGCAGATTTACATTCCCAAAACACACGTGGGCGGTACTTTATACGCTCCTTTTCACGTTTATGATTTCACTTGGTTTATACTTTTACCCGGTGATTTCGGAGGAAATACGTACGACTCCATTCTGGCTGGTTTGTTCCGGCTCGCTCTGGATCCTCTGCGGTTTGAATATTTGGATTGGGCTTTTGCTTCTGGTTCTTTCCATCATAACGCTCAGCTGGCGGATCATGAAACTTGTGCAGGAGGAATGATAATACCCCTTCAGTGCGGAGCGTTACAAGTGAACGACGCTTGAATCGTCGTCCCCGCAGTTTATCAGGTTACTCCTCGATCAGAAGCGGCTGGTCATCTTCCTCGCCGGGGAAATCTTCGCTGAGTTTCAGCAGTTTGGGGTTGATCTGCTTCGTCGTCTGGAGGCCCAGGTCCTTCCACTGGTTGAACTGGCGCACGAGGTTCCCGTTCCCTGAGCAGAACAGTTTGCACGTATCGTTGTACGCTTTGGACGAAACCTGGATCGCCTCACCGAGCTTGGCGAAACGTTCGGTGATCGTCACGAATTTCTCGTAGATTTTTTGCGCCGAAGTGAATATTCTGCTTACGTTTTCCGACTGGCGCTGGTTCTGCCAGAGCAGGTTAATAATATTAAGTGACATCATCAGGTTCGTCGGGTTCACGATGACGATCCTTTTTTTGTACGCCTCCATGATCAGGTCCGGGCGCTTATCCATCATGAGGATGTAACTGCCGTCGTGCGGTATGAACATCAGAACATAGCCAACGGCGTGTTTCACTTCCTTCTCGTAATTTTTGGAGGCCAGTTCCTCCACGTGCTTCGCGACAGACTGAACGTGGTTTTTCGCCGCCTGCTCCTTTTCTTTTTCGTCCTCCGCGTAGATGTAGGCGAGGTAGTCCTTGATCGAAACTTTTGAGTCGATGATCACGCATGCCTGCTTTTCGGTGTCGGTCTGTCTCGGAAGCAAAACCTCAACGTCCGGGATAAACGTTTCACCCTCGCTTCCCGTTTCCCGGGCCTGCGCGAAATAGTCGATCCCTTTTTTCAGGCCGGAGGCGATGAGAATGTTTTCCAGGATGTTTTCACCCCAGTTTCCCTGCATTTTAGGCTTGACGGTCAGCGCGGTAGAGAGTTTTTGCGCCTCGACCCCGATCTGGGTGGTCTGGTCCTGAAGCCGCGCGATGGTCGTGAGGATGGACGTTTCGAGCTGCTTCTGCTTTTCCTTGTTTTCCACGAACTCGGTCTTGAATCCCTTGAGCTGCTCGCCGAATGGGGTCAGGATCGTGGCGAGGCTTTCCAGGTTGGTCGAGAGCATCCCCTCTTTCTGGATCTTCAGGTTTTCGTTTGTCTGGTTTTTGAACTCGGCCCGGAGCATCGTGATCGTATTGTCGAGCTGGGTCTTCATCATCCGCGAGGCTTCCTCAAACCTGGTTTTGAAGTTTTCCCGCTCCTCGCTCAGCTGGATCTTCAGGCTCCGGAGCTGCTCGTCCTTAAAACCGACGGCCATTTCCTTTTCGGACGCGAATTTCTCCTCCAGTACGCGTGTCTGGTCGGCGTGGCGTTTTTCCATCTGCTCGGCCAGTTCCTTGCGATCCTGGTCAAAACGCTGGAGCATTTCCGTCTTTTCGTTTCCGAATCGGTCGAGGATCTGCTGTTTCTCTTGCTCGAAGGCTTCCTTCATCCCGGTGATTTGGTTTTCGAGTATCTGCTGGCCCTCCTTCGCGCTGCGGGCGTCGGCTTCCAGAGAAATGAGCCGTTCCTGGTACTCGGTCTGAACTTCGGCGCGGGCCTTTGCCTCGAGCATCCGGTTTTTCCCGCTTGCAAAGAAAAAACCACCCAGAAAACCGAGCAAAAGGCCGAGAGCCAGTCCGATGAGTGCCGCGATAAGAACCGGAATTTCCAGCATTGCAAAACCTCCATGTGTCCGAAAATAATTTCTGCCGATTATACCTGGTCTGGGGAAAAATTGCAAGGGGGGACCCCACCGTAATGATTCAGGGACCAGGCGGAAGTTCACGTCCAGCTCACTGCAAACTCCAGCGACTATAGGCCCCGCGGATCAGGCGGATGAGGCGGATTCGGGCGGATTTTTTGAATTTTTAAAAGAAAATCTTAAAAACCTCAAGCCGGTTTCCAAAGAGAAAGTCCACCCAAGTTCAACCCTTCATTTAAACACGGATTTCCACGGATTAAATGGATTTCCGCAGATTATTTAAAAGGAGTTTTAAATATTTCCCACGCTTCCCAATCAAAAATCGAAATCCTTTTAATCCATGAAATCCGTGGAAATCCGTGTTTAAATAAAAGTTTGAAGCGGAAAGGACTGGAAATTTAAAAGGGACTGGTTTTGGAGTCTTCTTTAAATTTTTAAATCGAATCCGCCTTAATCCGCCTCATCCGCGGGGCCTATTGCGGCCTTGGGCGTTTTCGGAGGGGTTGAGTGTCGTGTACCCGGGACCCGATTTTAGGGCCTGAGTGGAAAATTCCCGCCCGTAAAGAATTCCAAAAAAATTCCCCCTCTTTCCTTGACGTTTTCCCAAAAGAGCGTATAATAAAGAAAAAAGTGTTTTCGTACCCAACCCCCAAGAGGCAAAAGTGAGCGTTTCCGCCTATCTCGTTTTTCGTGATGAATCCCGTTGGAATGAAATCTTCCGTTTAACTTCGGAACGGGTGACGACCATCGGCCGTGCCTTGACCAACACGATTGTGTTGAAGGACGACCGGTGCAGCCGTGCACAGGCCGAAATCCGATTTGACGAGGAACAGGACGCCTGGTTTCTGAAAGATATGCAAAGCCGGAACGGGACCCTCGTGAATGGCCGTAAAATCGCATCAGGAACCGAATTTCGCCTTTCTCCAAACGACATTTTAATGTTTGGAAAGTCGCATCTCATGTTCCTCAACGAGCTGCGCGAGCTGCCGTCGGACGGCCCGTATGAGGAAGTTCAGGTCTCTCCAACGCAGGAAATTCCTGCCGTATTGTTAAATTCAGACCCCAATCTTTCCGAAAGCTCAAATGTTCTTTCCGGTATTCCTGAAGTCACCGAGGAAACGATGATCACTTATCGGAGGGACAAGGCCCGTTTTTTGGAAACCATCGATTTTGACCGTCCGAGCGGCTCGAACGTAACGGGAAAGCGACTGCGTCGTTCCATCGCCAATCTCTGCCGTCTTGCGATCGAAATTATGCGCACGGGTGAGCAGAATGCGAAACTGGAACTTGCTCTTGATTATCTGCTTCGGGAACTTCCGGTCAATTTCGCCGCAGTCGAATTGCTTCCAGTTCCTTCCGAGAAGAATTTCCCGGTTTCTGAATTGGAAGTCGCCGCGGCTAAAGAATCGGGCAAAGATTCCTCTGACTCCATTCCTCCCGGCTACCAGAAAGTTTCCGACTATCTGGCCCAGACCGTTCTGGATTCGCGTAACGCGGTCATCGCGCGTCATGTGCACGGAGATTCCATCCTCGGGCGCAGAAACAGCGATGGAGTTATTGAAACGACGAGCGTGATTTGTGCGCCGATCTTCACGGAAACCCGCCGTTGGGGGCTTCTGCACGTCTATTCCACCGACCCCGCCAAAGTCCCTGACGTTCAGGATCTCGACATTACGATCGGTGTGGCGGAAATTCTGGGGAATCTCTTCGAAAATCTCCGAGAGCAAAACCAGCTCACAGAAAGCCTGAGCCGTGCGAGAAACGAAAACGCAGACCTTCTCAAGCAGCTTGGAGTGCGGAGCGAGATCATTGGTATCAGTCCGGCCGTACAGGAAATCGCCCAGCAAATCGCCCTGGCCGCGAACAGTCGGGCGACCGTCCTGATCCGCGGCGAAAGCGGCGTGGGTAAAGAACTCGTCGCGCGGGCTGTCCATTTTTCCAGTCAGAGGAAGAAAGCGCCGTTCATCTGTCTGAACTGCGCCGTCCTTTCCGAGGATTTGCTCGCCAGTGAACTGTTCGGCCATGAACGAGGTGCGTTTACCGGGGCCACGGAGCGGAAAATCGGGAAATTCGAGGCGGCAAACGGCGGTACGCTGATGCTCGATGAGATCGGCGAGATGGGGCTGAACATTCAGGCCAAATTCCTGCGTGTGTTGGAGGGGCATCCCTTCGAGCGTGTGGGCGGTAATAAACCCATTTCTGTCGATGTGCGCGTCATCGCAGCCACAAACCGGGACCTGGAGCAGGAAGTCATGGCGGGACGTTTCCGCAAGGACCTTTTCTTCCGGCTGCGTGTGGTGGAGATTCTGGTTCCGCCCCTTCGCCAGCGGGTTACGGACATTCCGATCCTTGCCGAACATTTCTTTCAGTATTTTCGTTCGGAAACTGGCCGGAAATTGCAGGGATTCACGCCTGAAGCGATCGAACGGCTTCAAAAATACGCCTGGCCGGGGAATATCCGTGAGCTGAAAAACGTGATCGAGCGTGCGGTCGTGCTGGCCCGAGGAACATTTATCGAAGCCTCGGATCTTCTGCTTTCAAATATCGCGACGGAATCCATGGGCGCAACTGTCACACCTCCGCCGATCATTTCGGCCAAGGCCTTCCAGCCCAAAACGCTGGAGGAGGTCGAGCTGGATTACATCCGCCGGACGTTAGAATTTACGGAGGGAAACAAAAGCCGCGCCGCCCAGATCCTCGGGATCGAGCGCACGACGCTGGACCGGAAGATCCGCAAGCTGGAAGAGAAAAATTAACGGAAGCGCTGAAAGCTTCAAATCGGGTCCCGCCCAAAGCCTCAAATCCGACCCAAGGCGAAAGCCCAGCCCACTTCAAACCGCGATTTAAACACGGATTTCCGCGGATTAGAAGGATTCCCACGGATTTCCTGTTGATCGATTCCCGGATTTTCAAAATCCTTTTAATCCCCTAAATCCGTGAAAATCCGTATTTAAATCAAGCCGTGAAGCGAGACGGACTCAGCGTCCTGGTGAAAAGCCTGGTTTCCAAAAGCCCTTTTGGCTCGCATTGATCGATTTTCTTTCATTCCCTTTCCCCCCTTTTTTCGAGGAGTTTTTTATGAAATTCCACCATTTTCTTTTGACTTTGGCCGCCGTCGTCTTCGGGGCCGCCTTCACCTTCGCGGCCGAATTTCAGGACCGCTGGTTTTACGCGTCGTTCGGCCTCAGGTCTGACGAAGACGCCGACGAGCTGATCCAGCTCATTCAGGACGCCGGCGCGCACGACCTGAACGGAATGCTCTGGGCCTGCGGGCTGGAGCGCTGCGACTCCTGGTCCGAGCAAGCCGTCGCGCGGTTCAAAAAGATCCAGAAAGCGGCCGACGACGCGGGCGTTGAGATCATTCCGATCATCTGGTCCGTCGGTTACGGCACGATGCTCGCCAAAAACCCGAACCTGGTCGAGTCGATCCCGATCAGCGGACTGCAGGTCGTCGCGAAAGACGGAAAAGTCATTCTGGACCCGAGTACCGAGCAGCCGGTCTTGAAGAATCCCGGCTTCGAGGAAAACGAGAACAACCGGTTCAAAGGCTTCAATTTCATCGACATGCCGGGCGTGATCTCGTTCGCCGACTCCGAGGTGAAACACTCCGGCGAGTATTCCGTCCGTCTGGAAAACTTCACGGCCGACCAGCATGGGCACGGCCGCGTCTGCCAGAAATTCACCGTTACGCCGCACCGGAACTACTCGCTCGTGGTCTGGTACAAGACGGAAAACTTCAGGCAGAAGGGCTATTTCCGCCTCCAGATCTACGGCCCGAACGGTTCCATCTCGACTTCTTCGCCGACAATCGACGAGGAGACCGGTACGATGGACTGGACGCGAGGAAGCGTTTCGTTCAACTCCGGCGAGAACACGGAAATCACGCTCTACGCTGGCGTTTGGGGCGGAAAAGAAGGCAAAATCTGGTTTGACGATTTCGAGATCATTTCCCAGGACCTCACCGCACCGGTACAGCGTCCCGGGACCCCCGTCACGGTCAAGAACACCGAGACCGGCAAAGTGTACAAAGAAGGCCGGGATTATACGCTCCCGCCGCTGAGGATCTGGGATTTCTCACGTGGAATGACCACCTCGCCGATCCTGATCCCGGAAGGAAGCCGCATCAAGGACGGTACGCGCCTGACGCTCGATTTCTATGTCCCGTCGCTGACCATAAACGGCCAGACTTCCACCTGCATGTCCGAGCCGCAGCTCTATGAGCTTTTCGAAGAGTCTGCGCAGGCGATGACGAAGCTCATCAAGCCGAAAAAGTGGTTCCTGAGCATGGACGAGATCCGCGCTGCGAACACGTGCAAGGCATGTGAAGAACACGGACTGCCGCTGAACGAGCTGCTCGGCGAGTGTATCACGAAGCAGTTCAACACGCTGCGCGCCGCGACGCCCGGTTGCGAGGTTTACATCTGGTCCGACATGCTGGACCCGAAGCATAACTGCCACGCGGATTACTTGGCGTGCAAAGGCGATTTCACCGGCGTTTGGGATTTCATTCCGAAAGAGCTGATCATTTCCTGCTGGTATCACAAGATCCGCGAGGAAAGCATGGGGTTCTTCTCAAGCCACGGTTTCCGGACGCAGGCGGCCGCCTACTATGACGTCGATACGCTCGACTCTTCGCGCGAATGGCTCGAGACCTGCCGCCATACGAAGGGCTGCACGGGGATCATGTACACGACCTGGCAGCACAAGTACGAGCTTCTGATCCCGTTCGCCGAGATGCTCAAAGAGTAAAATTTGGGGACGACGCTTCCAGCGTCGTCAGATGTTCGACGGACACCTGCGGGGACGACGCTTCCAGCGTCGTCAATAAAACCATCTGCCAAATCTGAATTTGACGACGCTGGAAGCGTCGTCCCCTCAAACCACGTGAAAATCCGTTCCAATCACCGCGCTTATCGGTCGCTAAATGAAAGCGGCAAATGAAGCCTTCGGCTTCTGTATTGCCGCACTCCGAAAATTATTTCAGGAACCCGTGCCGGTAAACGCCGTCGGCGATTTTGGCGGCGAGGCGTTTTTGCGCCTGGCGCAGTTCGGCCAGCATCTGGTTATATTTCTCGTCGGCCGACACATTGTTCATTCGGCCTTTATCGTCAACGCCCTGGAAATACTGCCGAATGTCGTAAAACGACGCGTTCGGGTTCGCATTCGGCCGGGTCTGGTAATACCGGTAAATCGGCAGCGCCGCGTCCAGAACGGCCCGCGCCTCGGGGGAGAATACGGGGACGACGCTTCCAGCGTCGTCAGATGTGTAACAGACACCTGCGGGGACGACGCTTCCAGCGTCGTTTAAAGGCTCCCCTGAAAGGGGGGCTGCCGAGCAAAGCGAGGCTGGGGGGTTCCGACCAAAGGACGGATTTTCCCCAGTTTCGGAACCCCTCCGGCCCTTCGGGCCACCTCCCCTTTCAGGTGAGGTTTCAGACGACGCTGGAAGCGTCGTCCCCGTAACTTTTTTATTTGACGATACTGGAAGCGTCGTCCCCGTAAAGGCCGGATCCATGAAATCCAGAATTGTCTGTTCCTGCTCCGGCGCGGAAAGCGGGGTTTTGCCCGAAAGAATGTCGATCATGAAATGGCTTTTGATCTCGTCTTTCGCCCCCATTTCATCCTCCGAAAACGGGACCCAATGGTTCACGCCGTCCGCGGAACGGATAACATTGTCAAAGATGACCCAAATAAGGCAATCAGACTGAAAATCCCAATCTTCATTCCACGAATCGTCCGGGAAAAGGAATTGGTCGCGGTCGTTCAGCCAGGTACAGGGAATGCAATGGCGAATGGCGACGTAAATGGCGCAAGGGATCACATTCCCCCGGGTTACTGTCGTGTAAAGATGTTTTCGTTCATCATTCGGTGAGAGTTTGCTGACGATAAAAACCCCTACGCTATTTTGCACATCAGTTCCGACCATACGGAGATAACCAATTTTTTCGTCCCTCTTGTCATAGAACTGCCTCAACCAGTCGATGACCAGTCTGTCTTGGTCAGGGGCATGAAAAAACTTTTGTCCGAGCGCATTTCCGTCCTTATCGTAAACATCAAGGGAAACATCGGCAAAAACCGTTTCACAGTCAAGCCGCCAAACCATAAAACCAATGGGAAAGTGGCCCTTCACGTTGTCAAAGGTATTTGCTGGTACAACAAAACCATTTGCCAATCGCGCCTTGAATTGCTGGCGGAATTTCTCGAAATTTTGCGCTTGAAGTACTTTCAGCTTTGAGAACTCGCCCAAAACGCAACCTGGGATTTCTTTGTATATGCGATAGAAAAATTGCGCGAACAGTTCCCGCGCCGCTAATCCGATTTCAGGTATGTAAAGTTCGTAACGCGGAGTTCCTTTTGTCAGTCGCGCCACATTATCACCGGTGCCTGATTTCTGTTTCACATTCGTCGCCTCTTTATACGGCGGATTAATATAAATCACGAGTTTCTTCCGCTTTTCCGGGTCGTTAATGATGTCCTGTAGGTCCTGCGGCAGTTTCGTGAACGGGTCGTTGAGGAAGTCGAACTGGAAGACGTGCGAGGGGAACAGGTTCGCGCCTTCCTCATCCCCGGCCAGACCCTCGTTCATGTTTGCGATACGCTGGAGCATCACGTCCACGTCCTGCTGTTCGAGCGTCGAGGCCCAGATATTTTTCCGGTTCACGAGCCCGGCCAGGAGATTTCCCGTCCCGGCGCAGCAGTCCCAGATGTAATACTCGTCCTGCCAGTTCTCCCCCAGTGCGCGGGCGAGATATTCCTGCGAAAGCTCGACCCACGGACGGGGCGTGAAGAATGCGCCTTTCGTCTCGCGGATGTCCTGCGGCACAAGCAGGTCGCGGCGGTTGACGATATAGTCCCAGTACTCCTCTTTCGGCGGGCGTTCGTAGAGGCGCCAGAACTCGGCGTGGGCCTTCTGCCCGTCCTTGAAAGGTATATCGGAGAAGGCCGGAAGCCCGATCTGGCTTTTCCCCACGACCTGGCGGTAACGGTCGTTCTGGAGGAGAATGTTGAGGTTGGCGGTCAGGGTGGAATTCTCTCGCGAGAGAATGTCGGCGAGGAAGAAATCCGCGTCGATGATCCCTTCCTTTTTCGCCGCCTCCCAGTCAGGGACGCCGATGGTCGGTTTCACCGCCATGCGCCACTTGTTGTAGATGTGGGTGAAATTGTTCTTGGTGATCTGGATCTTCGTCACGCCCGCTTTGGCGTGCTGCGCGAAGTTTTGAAGGATGAATTTCCTGAGTTCGGCCCCGTCCGCGAGATAGTCGAACATCAGCTTTTCGTTAGCGAGGATGCCGGAAACGCGCTTTTTGAGGAAGACGAACTCCTTCGTCTTGTGGTTGTTCGGGGCGACGTTCCAGTTAAAGTCATTGATGGTGAAAACGTCCTGGATCGCGTGATACGGGAGGAACGCAATGCGCCCGGCGTCGAACGCTCCGAGGTAGCGCGGCGGAAGCTGGCGGTCGAAGGTTCGGGCGCGGCCGATCGTCAGGATCAGCTGGACGAAAGACTCGTCAATGTCGTGCGCGGTCCCTTTTTTCGCCTCCGCCCAGAAGAGCCAGTTCGTCAGGAGCGTACCTTGCCCGGCCTCGGAAACCGCGACGGCGAAGTCGATGTTGCCGATGTATTGGGTCGTGTCGTATGCGGAAAACCAGTCTTTGGCGACACAGGCCTTCACCTGTTCCTCGGGGGCGGTAAGTGGATATTTCGTTTCTTTCATCAGTTTCCTTTTGAGGGGATGACGCTTGCGGGGACGACGCTTCCAGCGTCGTCAGATGTGTAACAGACACCTGCGGGGACGAC
>JAUMVK010000014.1:0-87142 GCA_030530205.1 Thermoguttaceae bacterium
TCCGGCTCCGGCTGAAGAACCCGCTCCGGCTCCGGCTGAAAATGCTACGACTTATTTCACGAGCCCGATGCATCAGATGCTTGTCCTGAACCTTCTGGCTCAGGCAGAACCCACACAGGAAGCTGCTCCGGAAGTCAATTACGAATCCATCCCGGCCGACATGATTTCCGTGAAAGTTACATTCCCGGCAGAGAAGCATAATTTTGACTACATGAAGAGTTTTGTGGAAGACCAGTTGAACAAGCAGGGTCTTGGTCATACGCCCTTCAAAGTCACGAACGTGGAAAAAACGGTCATGGTTTCTGCCGAGGAAGCGATCGATCGTGACGTTTGGCTCGTTCACGTCCAAATGAGTGCCGAAGACGCGCAGAAGTTCTTCAGCGCAATGAAAGAATCGATCGATAAAGAACTCCTCTTCCCGGC
Source organism: Thermoguttaceae bacterium (assembly GCA_030530205.1). Classification (GTDB taxonomy): domain Bacteria; phylum Planctomycetota; class Planctomycetia; order Pirellulales; family Thermoguttaceae; genus RGIG3701. The sequence goes on from JAUMVK010000014.1 coordinate 424, forward strand.
CGCGAGTACGGTCGGAAGCGCGGTCGCGAGCAACATGTGCTGGCAAGGTGCGGTCTCCATGATCGTGAGCCTCATCGGAATCATCGTTTACATTTGGTTCCGGTTCAAGAAGCTGAGCTTCGGTATCGCGTCCACGACGGGTTTGATTCATAACATCGGTATCGCGTTGATGCTGGTCGTTCTGAGCACCTGGACGGCATCCTCGCTTGGATTCCTGCTCATTGACGATTTCAAGATCAGCCTGACACTTCTGGCGGCCTTCCTGACATTGATCGGTTACTCGCTAAACGATACGATCGTCGTGTTCGACCGTATTCGTGAGAACCGCGGAAAAGGTCAGCCGTTGACGAAGGAAATCATTAACAGCAGCTTGAACAGCACGTTGGCTCGTACGATCATGACCTCCATCACGACGTTCATCGTGGCTCTGGCTCTGTATATCTTCGGCGGCGAATCGATCCATGGCTTCGCGTTCGTGATGACGATCGGTGTTGTGGTCGGTACGTACTCCACGATTTTCATCGCCACTCCGATCCTTTACATGCTCGCCAATAAAGTCTTCAAAGACGACATGAGAGACGATGAGGAAGAAGCCTGATTTTTGTTTGACTCTTAGCTGAACAAAAGAAATGGAGAAAAGTCGGGAGAGGAATTGATTCCTTTCTCCTCTTTTCTCCTTTTTTTATCGAAAACGCTGCGTTTCCCCCCTCTTGACAAAAGCTTAATCTCTGGTACAATACGCATAACTAAAATGTGTTCTTTCGTTTGGAATGGATTTATGCATTTTCAAAATACGACATCCTTGCGGCTCAGGGGCGAAATACCTCTCCAGGTTTCTGTTCCTCTTTGTAATGGGAGGGATTTGTGACCACAGAGCCTCGTTCAATCACTTCGTTGGAAATACTACTACGAGCCGTCTGGTTTTTCGTTTTAGTTTTTTTATTTCTGGTTGCGGTGAAACTTTTCGGTGACGCGGCCAAACTTCTGACTGTTACGTATGAGGACGGCTGGAATTTTCTTCTTTCCAATCTCTCCAATCCATTCTTGAGTTTAGGTCTTGGAATATTCTTAACGGCCATCATGCAAAGTTCTTCCGCTACTACGAGCATCGCGGTCGCCATGACAGCATCAGGCACGCTCACGGTGGAACAGGCTGTCCCATTCGTGATGGGCGCGAATATTGGAACCTCCGTCACGAGTACCATCGTGGCAATGGGCTGTATCAACAATAAAAAAACATTTAGCAAAGCATACAGTGCGGGAGCGCTTCAGGATTCGTTCAATCTCATGACCACTGCGGTTTTGCTTCCGTTGGAAATCAGTTTTCACGTTTTAAGTCGGCTGGCGAGGTTCATCGTTGGTTTCCTGCCGATCGGAACGGGGGTTTCGACGGGTGAAAGCTGGAACCCGCTTCCGTGGCTCGTTAATCTTCCGGTAAAATTCATTCACGAGACACTTTGCGAGCGGGCGCTTCAGCTTGTTCCCACTGTGACCGCTGGCGTAATGATGATCCTTGGGTTGGGCATCCTGTTTGTTTCGTTGATTTACATCACGAAAAATATGAAGGTTCTGATGGCCGACCGGATCGAAGAGCTTTTGAACCGGGTACTTTCCAAAAACGGTCTGCTTGGAATCGTGATTGGAATCGTGGTTACGATGATCATTCAGTCATCAAGCATCACGACCTCGCTTTTGGTTCCTCTCGTCGCGTCAGGTATTTTGAAGCTGGAAGTGATTTATCCGATTTTAATCGGTGCGAACATTGGAACGACGATCACGGCTCTGCTTGCTGCAATGGCGTACTCCGGAGCTGGTGCCACAGCGGGTTTGACACTTGCTTTGGTTCATTTTCTGTTTAATGCAAGTGGTGGACTGATTTTCTATCCACTGCCCTGGATGCGCTGGCCGATTCGTTGGGCGAAATTCCTCTCGAATCTTGCGGCTCGTAACCGCTGGTACGTGATTGCGTGGGTTTTCCTTGTGTTCATCATTTTGCCGCTGGCCGGATTCCTGATTTTTAATTAACATCCACGCCTGGAAAACTTAAAAGAGCGTGTACATCCCCCTGCGGTGACGACGTATCCTGCATCGTCACTAATTCGTAATTCTATAAATTCTTAATTCATAATTAAAAGACGACGCTGGAAGGGCTTTCCGTGGGGCATGCAGATTCATGTAGATTAATGTTTAAAAGTGAGTTTTGTGTCGTAAAACAAGGCACTTCCTCATTTTCGTTCATGTTTCTGCATGCTTCTGCATTGCAATGCTGACCTTTCTTGTGACCTATGAAATGACCTACCGTTTCGGTCTCGGAAGCCAGTTGGAAATTGGTCGATTTTACTTGTAAATAATGTTTTTGCGCGACGGCGGGGGAGTTTCCGAGCCAGGCGGTGACGTCCTGGAGTGGGTACTTTTCCGCCAGTTCCGTTTCGCGAGTCGAGCGCATGTTCTGGAAGAACTTTTCCCACGCGGGGATGCCCGCCCGGTCCAGCGCTCGTTGAAACTTCTTCCGGAGGGATTTGAATTTCACGTCTCCGAAAATCAGGGCTGGGGAGCCTTCCGGGAGGCTCTCGAAGTAGTCCATGAATGCCTGACGCACTTCCGGGAACAGCGGGACTGCTCGGGTAGTGAAGTTTCCTGCCGCCTGCTGGTGCTTGTTCGTCTTCTTCGGCATTTTAACATAGAATTTGTTGCTTGTCAAGTCCACGTCTTTCCATTCCATGAACCGCAGTTCGGAGGGGATGCGCAAGCCTCCGAAGCGGGCCAGGACGAAGGCAAGCCGAAGCTGGGGGTCGGTGATCTCGTCCAGTATCTTTTGTGTGTCTTCAATGGTCACGTAATGGAAGCGCGACCTGTTCGTGGTCGAACTGCCACGGAAATTACGGAACGGATTTCGTAGGATCAGCCCTTCCTCCACGGCAAGTTTGAAAATCTGCTTCACGCGCTTGATGTCGCGGCCATAAGTGCCGACGGCGAAATTCTTCTGGAGCCAGAGGTAGAATTGGTTCGCGTCATCGTCCGTGATGGTGGTGACCTGACGGTCCGGTCTGAAGAAGTGGAGAAGCCGTTTGCAGGTCACTTTTCGGGCGCCGAGGGTGGTTTCTTTGACGTCCGGGTCATCGAGGTATTTGGAGGCCAGGGCCTGAAGGGTTCCGTTCGTCTTACGCGGCTCAACGAGGCCCCAGGCGACCAGTTTGTCGTAGCGTTGGGGGTCGGTCTGTGCGAGCGCCAGAAGCCACTCCTGAACGTCACGGTTCGGGATGCCGGTGCGACGAGACGAAAGCAGGTCCTCGATTTTTTCGCCAAATCGTTCGGCGATGCGTTTGTTGGTGAAGGCGTAGAGTTTGCGGCGGTCTGTTTTGGTGAGACAGATCTGAATGTCGTAAACAGTGCTGTTTTTGGTTTTTCGTGGTGTGATACTAGCCATGTTTTTGACCTTAATTAATGGGTTAAGCCCCGGTTCAACGCCGGGGCTGGTTTCGTTTCATTTTGTTATTTCTGTTGTGCCCACGCTTCGACTTCTGCTGGATAGAACCGGACCAGACTGCCGATTTTGCGGAAGGGTAAGCCGTGCTTCTCTCGGAGAACATCGACCTGACGGACAGAAACATTCAGGTATTGGGCAACTTCTTTTTTGGACCACATACGGGTTTTACTCCTTATGCAAGAATTTGTTGAAGAATGTTAATTAATACTTAATTATAGCAGAAAACCTATTAATTGTCAAGAAGCTACAAGCAAAAATCACCAAATTTTTTCAAAATTTCTGAGAAAAACAAGAAAAAAATTTTTACCGCCACCAGCGACGGGCTTAACCCTATATTTACGGGGTACTATTCGGCGTTGACTCGACGGACGGCGGAAGCGGAACCAGGGTGGCGGCGTCAAAGCGTGTCGGATGGTGGGAAGAGTAAAAATCAGGAGCGTATCCGGCTTTTTCGCTTTGAAAAGAGGGGGAAAGCCGGGTTTCCGGAAAAATTTCGAGAAATTTTGACTTTTTTTGACTTTTTTCAGAAAAATAGGGGGACCCCTACTTGAAATATATGGCGGATATGCTATACTATCATACATCGATAAGGAGATAGAGCAATGAAAGAGAAAAAAATCAAGGCTATTTTTCTGATAGAGCCGTCGCTCAAGGCGAGAGCTGAGCAGAAGGCGGAAGAGGAAGGACTTTCCTTTGCGGCACTGATTCGGAAGCTCTTGTCTGAGTATGTCGGCGGTGACTTGACAATCGAGGACGAAATTAAGGATATTAAAGAGCAACTTACCGGCATCAATGCCCTTATTTCTCAGGTATCCGGCATCCCCGAAAGTGAAATGCGAAGGTTGTACTGCAAATGTGCGGATACTTCGAAACTCATCATAAAGCCAGATAATGAGCTCGCCAGAAAACTCCTAGCGACCTTTGAAGAAAATGCCCGAAAGATACGAGAGGAGTACACGAAAGAGGAAGAACAATAATAAAAAAGAACGCGCAAATAGTTTCCTAGGCTGCATGCGCGTTCAGACGTCCGAAATAGCTTCAATCGGAACATCTATATTATACCACAAATCTGACTGTGGTGCAATAGGGTGTTCTGAGAAACCCGGCAAAATTTTGGAAAATATTTCAGAATTCTTGCCATCAACCAGCCCAAAAATCATTTTTGGAGCTTTTTAACGCTTGTAGTAAAATTGAGTCAGTTTCAGTGGAAAGCCGTACCTCGATGTGGCACCGCTGGAGCAGGTTTAATTTTCATTCACTCGCAAGGAACATTGCTATGCAACAATCTGAATACATTATAAACACCGCTGACAGCCGCTACAGGTGCCCCTGCGCCAAGTGCGGCGCGTTGCCGGTCATCGCGAAACGTACAAGCGGCGGCTGGGTCGCCGCGTGTCCGAACTGTGACCTTCAACTGAGCTTCGATCAGGTAAACCCCAAATGGTTCCGCCAGACTAAAGATGACGCAATTTACATCTGGTCTGGCCGTCAACTCACTCACCGGATTTTCTGCGGAGCTCTCGCGGAGGTCGCAGAATGACGAAGCGGCTCCGAATCACAGCCATCGAAAATCCGATTTTGGCGGAATTGAAAGATTCTGTTAAAATTTGGCTCAGCGTGATCGATGGAGTCGCGAAACCCCGGTCATTCAGCGTGAGTGGCCACAAACTCATAAATCACGCTCCGATCATTCAGGCACTCAAGGCGTTCTTGGGTGTCACTTCCACGGAAGGGCTGGTCGGTCAGGAATTCCAAGCTGAAATCGCCAACTGTGGCGATGAGCTTACTATTACTCATTTTATAAAGGGTCTTACAATGACTAAAGCGGAATTGACAGTCGAACGCCAGCGTATGCGCGTTCAGGTAGTTGGAATCGAAGAAAAAGTCTCGAAAGCGGGCAATGAGATGTTCGCAGTGAAATGCGTTGCGGTGCCGCTCGGCGCTCCGGATGATATGGAGCCGACTGACCCGTTCACCGTGTTCTATTTGAAGTCACGCGACTTCGCCATGAAAGACATCCAGCGGATGCAGGAGGCGACCGGTGCACGGCATTGGAAGAATCTGCCGGGGCGCGAGTTTCAAGCTCTGGTGTTCATCCAGTCCAGCGAAAAGGGCGACTTCCCGAGGCTCTGGTATATCCAGGCTTTGGAAGAACAGCATGCGGCAGTTGCTGAACAGGAATGCCCGTTCTGAGCGAAAGGAGACCATCATCGATGACAGAAATAACGCCTGAACTCGAATTGCGTTTGACGGAAACAGAAGCGGCGGAGCGGTTCACGTCTCTCGACAGACTGCTTCCCCGCGCAAGCGCCACGCTTGAGCGGCTGAATGAGCTCGCGTTCGGTGCCCGACTCGACGACGGGGAGGATGCTGAGGAGCTCACACTCCAGCTTGCTTGCGATACCATCCGCATCATGCGTGAGTTCCATGTCAATAATCCAGTTGACCAGACTTGGTGATTTGACACAAAATATTGTTAGGGGTATAATCCCCAAAGTAAAACGCGACCGGGCTTCAAGCCGCAAGCCCGGGAGCGCAGACAGTAACAACTTGCGGCTTGAAAGGCTTAACTGATGATTCAGATAAAAGAATCAAAAAACGTAAGAACTCCCGAGAATCGGGAAATCCGTATCTTTCAGGACACGAACCAGAACGCCTGGTTTGTAGCACAGGACGTCGCGCTGGCGATGGGTTTCAAGAGTACCCACGATGCGTACACGCTTATCCCGCTTCAATACCGTGACACGGCGCAGATTCCGCGCTCAGGGCGTGGTTCACACCGCTACACGGTGATTGATCTGCGTGGTGTGTTCTCGCTTGCTCGTGAAGGAGCGCGGCTGGAAGAGCAACAACAACGCTTCCTTGGCTGGCTCCTGCTGAATGTCCTGCCGGACATCTGGCCGTTGACCGGGCTCATGCGCAGTCTCCAGCTTGGCGTTCTCGCCGCGAAACTGACGCTTGAAGGCATCTATACTGAACGCTTAGACGCCAAGGTAAAGGAACTCGAAGATGAGTACAACCAGCGCTGTGAAGATTTCGAGTGCCGTTTTGAAGAAGACTATTCGGACGAACGCGACACCCTGATTGAGGCCATCAACGATTCGGAGATTGAGCACGAGGCGCACATTGAGCGGTTGTTTGACTCTTATGAAGAAGAATGCGAGTACCTGTCCTCTGAGCTCCGCGAGGTCGTGGCTCGGGCTGAAGAAGCCGAAAATCGCCTGAAGGCTATCGCGGCATTCGCAAAGGGCGAGTACGCCGCATAAATCACATCACCGGCAGGGGCCTAGGGGAGGTCCCTGCCACTACTTCAACAACTGATAGGCACAATATACATGAAACACGTTTATATTCAATCAGCATCTGCACTTCAAGAAGAAGTTGATCGAATACTTAATCTAGCAAAGACAGAACCACGGCGGCGGATCATAGCCGTGGATATGGAATGGAAGGGCGAGTATCCGGGCCAGACGGGTGCGTCTCTTCTGACTCTTCAATTTAGCTCTGCTCCCGGGGAAGCGGCGGTCGTGATCTTCGATAGCTTCGCGCTCAGGGAAGCTGGGGGGTTGAGTGAATCTGAGCGGAACGCAATGATTCACGAACTGAAACGCCTACTCACGGCGCACGACGACTGGCGACCGCGAGTCGGCGGGCACTTTCTACGGGCAGACCTGCCCTGGCTTCTGAATCTTGGAATTGACGGCATCGTGGACTCGTATGCACCATGCCGGGAGCTAAAGTACGCCCGTTACGAGGGCGGTTGGGACACCTCTTTGATGGTTCACGCCGCCAAAGAAGATATTGGACGCACAAAGACCAAGACCATCGACATTGCCGATGACGACGAAGACGACGAGGCTGAAGAAGAAGCCGTCAAAGAGGGCTACGGCCTCAAGAGTCTGGCGGTTCATCTGCTCGGAATGAAGCCGTGGGACCGGGGTCTGAAAGCCTTTAACGCGGCTTGGGAAAAGAAAAACAAACAGAAAATCTTTGGTTTCGGCGAGGTTCCGGACGAAATCTTACATCCATACGCCGCGATGGACGCTGACGCTACACGACGACTCGCCGAACTGTGTATGTTTGGCGACGGGAAGAATCCAGCGCTTTTAGATAATGCTTCTTGGGTATGGGGTCCCGCGTACAAGGAGAGCTCGTGGCGTCCGTATTTCGAGGCGCATAAGGCTTCGCCGGGTCTGCTTGAGATGGAAATGACTGGGCTCGCGATGGACAAAGAGCGTTACAAGAGCAGGTGCAAGGCGTATGTCCGCGCCTATAGCATCCTCCTTGACGACCTGCGGCGCATGATTGCGTGGCCGGTGTTTAATCCAAATTCGGCACGGCAGAAAGCCGCATTACTGTTCGGCGGGGTGTTTGGCGCGAAGCCTGATGCGGATGGGCATCGTGTATCCGTGATGCCAGACCCGTCACGTTCATTCAATCTGTGCCCTGTCTATGCAACGAAAACCGGAGACGACTGGCGCGAACTGGTTAATGCACTGCTTACCGACCACATGCTTTCGCCGGAATATCAGCGCGTGAACTGGGCGGCTACGCCAGCGGGGAGGATTATGAAGAAGGAAATCCCGCTCTATCTGAAGGTCGGCGCTCCGTCTCCGTCCACTGATAAAAAGGTCCTCCAGCGGCTCTACGAGGATGTTGTAGCGGCGCAAGGCAGGGGTAGCTACGTTGCCTTCGGCTTGCAGTTGTTGCGCGATGTGTGCAAGCTGGGAAGCATTCTGCGCACGATTCTGAGCTCGATTGAAATGAGTCTGGACGATGATGGGAACATCGTGGAAACGTTTCACGGCGGGCACTACCAGCATCTCCGTGAGGATGGCAAAATCCACTCAAACCTCCGGGCGTTGACCGTCACGGGACGGTTGAGCTCCTCCGCCCCCAATATGCAAAACATCGGCAAAGGCGCGGAAGAGGAGCTACAGATGATCTTGGGGTGCAACGGCAAAGGCCGGTATCTGGATAAATCCAAGACCATCGCTCTTCCGAACGGCGAGGAAGTCACGCTGGAACTGCCGGGCATGGAACTTTATCCCGGTCCGGTGCGGTCTATCTACCACGGCGACCCAGACTATTTGTTGATCGAGGCGGATTATACAGGCGCGGAATTGAGCGCCGTGGCTTACGCCTCACGGGACCCGCTCTTGATTGAACACGTCCACAGAAATGCGCTTCCAGAGAGCGACCCGATGTACCGGGATATGCACTCTGAAATGGCGATTACTGCGTTTCAGATCGATATGCAGGGTCATCCGCGCACGAAGAAAGGCTTAAAGGCGATTGGTAAAGCGCATTACCGGAGCGCGGCAAAGGCGGTCGTGTTCGGTTTGTTATATGGCCGTGGCGCGAAGTCAATCGCTTTCCAGCTTCAGCTCGAAGGAACTGACGTGACGGAAGACGAAGTACAGGCGACGATGGATGCCTTCTTTGACCAGTACCGCGTCCTGAAGGCTTACCTTGAATCCAGCAAGAATCGCGTCAAATATCCCGGGTGGGTCGAAACTCTATTTGGACGAAAACGGAGATTCCAGTATACTGGATATGAATCGAACGAGGAGCTGGCGCGTATGCGGCGGCAGTTCGCGAACGCGCCAATTCAGGGAACGGTGGCAGATCTGGTCAACCGGGCAATTTTCAACCTGCTTGAAGCGCGGCGTCAAGACCCGACACTGGACTTCAAATTGGTCATGCAGATCCATGACGCCCTTTTGATTCAGGTACACAAAAAGGATTTCCGGAGGGTCACGAAGGTCATTAAAGACGCGATGGTCGACCGGAATCCTGTAATAAAAGACGGCAAGCCCTGTTTCTTTTCTATCGAACAGGACTATTATTTGAACTGGGGTGAGAAACTCTCCAAAGAGGAAGTTTCAAGCCTCCTAACTAAAGAAACGAGGTCTTGATATGGCAAATAGCCAATTTGAGCAACTCCCGAAACCGCCAACGGGGGAGTATGTGTTTACCGTTAAACGCGCTGGTATCAAGAATGGAGCGGTTTGGTACGTCATCGGCGACGATAAGTACGAACTGTTCCACTACGCGGATTTGCGCAAGGGCGCGCTCTTCACGAACGCGCACTGCGTCTTGGCCGGGATCATAGCCGAAACCGGCTCGTACTGCGCGGCGGCGGAGAACCTGATCGGACGTACTGTTCAGGCTCGCGTTGTTGTACAGAAGGATTTCACAAAAATTATAGACGTAAGGAGTATCGATGAATAAAGAATACTGGAAGTCGTTGATAAACGCGGATGTGCCGATTATTCCCGTAATGCCAGGTGTCAAAAAGCCGATAGGGTTGTGGCGTGACCTTACGTCCGTTGAGGAATGGAGAAAGTACAAGGAAGAGTGGAACGCTTGGGCTGAGGGACCGGAGGCCGTAGCGAAACTAGACGAGACCACGGCGGAAGAGTTCGCGGCGCGTCTGGGTCTCCCAGAGGTGCCGGAGGAATTCAACTTCGGGCTTCTTTGTTGCGATTTCGCGGTCGCTCTGGATTTTGACTCAGACGCTACTGAGACATTCCGGGCGTGGCTTGGAAAGATGAGCAACGAGGATCCCGCCATTTTGGACCGGGTTTACATCGAAAAGACACCGCATGGGTTCCACGTTGTGTTCCGTACGACAATGGAAAAGCGCAACGAGAAACTCGCTGAAAGACCGGGCATTGAGGGCAAGCCGGACAAACACGGCAAGCCGGAGGATCCGAAGAAAAAGCAGACGCTCATTGAAACCCGCGGCAAGGGTGGGTTTCTGGTGATCGCTCCTACACCGGGTTACGTCAAGTCTCGCGGCGATCTGGCTAGTCTTCCAATTTTAACGGACACGGAAGTCAATACCCTGTACCGCGTTTCGCGATCGTTTTCTCAGTTTCCGCCGCCAATCGAACGGGCGGAACGGACGGACTGGGAGCCGCGTAACGCCTACGACCATACGGGTTGGCGCGTTTGCGACCCGGTGGAACGGTACACAGCCGCGTTCTCTCTGACCGATTGGCGGCAACTGCTTGAAAAATACGGATGGAAATTCCTGTACCAGACACCCGAGGGACGTTACCGTTACCAGCGTCCCGGCAAGGGAGCCGACGAAGATGATTACTCTGGCGACCTGTACTACCACAACGGGTGTTGGCTCCTGTACATCTTCACGACGAACTCAGACCTTCCGAATGACGAAGGACTGACGGGACTCAAGTTCCTCCAGCATCAAGTGTGCGGCGGCGACATCTACAAGGCCATTTCCTTGGCCTCCAAATATATGTGCGGCGCGAGTTTATTCGCGCTTGGTATGCTCTGTAACAATAATCAATGAGGTTGTGTCTATGACTAAAGCTGAATTTGTATTCAACAACATCGATCTCAGTGGCGACATTAACGCCTGTACTCTTCTCTGGCTTGAAGATAACGGATGGTATCGCCCGTCCGTGAACGGTGACGGCGCGAGGCAGGAACCGTTCAGGACAGCCGCGAGAGCTGGTCAAGCTCTCGGGGCGGGAAACGAGATGCGTTTCCGAAAGAATGAGGAAACCATCGACGTGAGCTTCGATCCGGAGTCGCAAGAGCCGGTGTTCTTGCTGAACGGCGAGGCGGTCCCGAACGCGAAAGAACTGCTTCGGAACCTTGCCGGAGTTGAGGCGGCGCTGACCTATTTGACCGCGAAGCTGGAGCTCAACGCTTGGGGTTTCCGCCCGTCCGATAAGGAAACCTGTGGTCCTACGGAACGAAGAGGATTCTACATCGCAGCCGCTCTGAAGAAACACTACACCGTGTTCCGGAGATGGAAGCGGAAGGTTGATACCGTGACCGACGATTGCCAGTTATGCCGTTGGGATTTCCAAAGTGGAACGTATCGGGCCGTGGATGAAGACTGGGTTCACGAGGCTTGTAAGGACATTGTTCCAGAAACGCCAATGAAAGTCGCCCGTGAAGCGTACAAGCAGTTGCGCAACGATGCCAGCATCCCGATCGTGACGGAACTTTACAACGATGGGCTTCCGGTCGCCAACGGGGATATGCGCATCTTCACCGGTGAGCTTGAAGACCCTACGCCGGAGCATTTCGTGGTTTCAAGGTTGAGGGCCGGGTGGTACGGTGAGCGTCATCATCCCGCCGTTGACACGCTGTTCAGCGGGATCGAGGACGAAATCGACCGACAGGCTTTCAAGACTTACCTCGGTTACGCTCTCACGCCTGGATGCGAACTTCGTAAGATGATGCTCCTTTACGGCAACCCACGTTCCGGGAAATCAACCCTGTGTAACGCCATCACGAAGGGCGTTATCGGGATGGATAGCGTCAAGGTGTTTAATCTGAACCAGGACTTCAGCGATGGTGATACGGGCCGATTCGGGCTTCAAGGGTGGGAGGGAGCGATCCTTGCCTACTGCGATGAGATCGGTAGTGGCCGTATCCCGGATAGCGGGCCGCTAAAGAGCGTTGTAGCGGGTGAGCCGCTGGCTGTTGACCGTAAGGGAAAGGCGAAAGTGTCCGTCATTCTTACACCTAAAATCCTGATGTGTACGAACCACATCCCGAATTTTCAGGATACGTCAAGCGCGGTTCTGGACCGACTGATTCCTATTGATATGAGCCGTGAGCCGTTTACCAGCGGCGAGTTCAATCAGGTGGTGTTCAAGGATCCGGAATTCGGTTCCGCAATGCTGTGGGAACTGGTTCACGCGATCCAGGAATTCGCCACGCGGGATGACGCGGGCAACTGGATCATCAAAGGTGAAATTCCGATTTCCGAACGATCCCAGGAATTGCTCGATACCGCACGTGAGAAATCCAACCCGATCGTCGCCGTCTTCAAGCGTTGGCTCGAAGAGGATGGTGAGAACGTGATCGGAGCGAGTTGGACGACCTTTAAGGATACCCGATTCGAGGCGCTCTATAAGGACACGATTGGGCTGGAACCGGATATGAAGAAGTCAGGGCAGATATTGACAGTCGATGCCACGTTGAAGAATACCATCATCGTCAACCCGGTTACGGGTAATGAAGAGCGGTATCAGATCGTGAAGCAGTATCCACTCCGAACTGGTGATACCGTGCGAACAGCTTGCGGGTTCGTGGCACGGTTTTCCCACGACCGGAATGAGAATAGGAAATTCGTCCGTGACGCGGCTGAGAAATTCCTGGCGAACAAGGGTGGTGGAAATGTTACGATCCTCAAGCTCGATGCGGGTCTGGATTACAACAGCGAGTTAGTCCTGTAGGTTAGAGCAATGGGGAGGCCCGCAAGGGCTTCCCCATTGTAATGAGTCACTATAGTGAAATGTAGTGAACGGAGGCGGATTTGGGGGAAGTTGGTTTGGTGCTTATTTTTACGTGGTGCGACAACAGTGGTGGTAGCCGGTAGTGAATGTGTGACTGAAGTGGGTGGATTTTTTACCTGTTACTCCTATATATATAGTATTTTATTTTTTATTCTTAAAAAAAGACTCACTACAGTCACTACAATCACTACAAATAACTTTGATACCGTAAAATACGAGAGATGATGTAGTGACTGACCTTGAAAATTACTCACTACTTTTACCGCTTGATCCACTACAAATTCCCGCTCACGCCACCGTTGCGGTCGCGACCCGCCCCCTGCTGGGTCCTCCGACCCGCTTTGAAAAACGAACTAAAACTCTCTGACTCATCTGTTCACAAAAATTTTGCTTGTATTTATAAAAATTTTATCGGTTGGCCAAATTCAATCCCCTGCTGTGCTCGTGTGGATAATAAAGAGAGGTGGTTCTAAAATGGAACCCCCTTGGCGGTGAGCAGGACATGACTCTGATTAACGAATCCTGGCTTTACTCGCTCTCACTTTCCTCAAAAATACCGAACACTATCATCAAAATCACTGGCTCTGAAAGAAGAGCGGGAACACCTCGAAAAAACAGGCCATAAAGACAGCAAGCTGACGTCGCAAATCGCGACGTCAGGTCAAAGGAGAATGCTTATTTCAAAGGGCCACCAGCCCGGTAAACTGCGCCATGTATGAATATTGATTGATTTCCTGCATTCTCCGACGAGAATCTGTGCGTTGAATTTACTCATCCCTTTAAACCTCAAATATGCAAAGAAACAGAGAATTGGGCTGGCTTGCTCCATAATAGTTCGGGGAGGAGGTTCCGCTTCCTGGTCTGGAGTCGTGAAATCCGATATTAGAAATAACCTAATCGCTTCAAAAGTCGGAAAACGCGACCTTTGGCCGGGAGTAACCCGGAAGAACTGTCAATCCAAAGGGAAAACTCAGGGGCAAAATGACCTCGAGTGCTGACTCGTCAAATTGACGGGTCAGGTCCTGATTGAACAGGAAATCACGAATTGGCTATTTCCCCGAGGTAAAGCTACCTCGGCGTTTCACCGGGTCAGGTCAGAACTTCTCTTGGCAATAAATGAGAATACCGTCTTGATTCGCGACGGTATTGAACCTCGAATTCTCATTCAGGAAGTGAAACAGAGAATAAACTCAATAACGAAACGTTATCGGGTTTAAGATAACAGGTCTGAACCTTTATGGAGTGATCGCTCCGATTTTCTGCCGCCGAAAAAAATGGTTGGATGTACTAAATGCCGGCTATTGGGGAGTTCGACATGACGATCCAGTAAGGCTCCTCAGAATTATTTTTCTAAAATCCTGAATCTTTCCAAAATCTTTACAAAACCTTTAAATTCTCTTTACATTCATCCTGTATACTGTTTTATGTAAGGTGAGGGCAAGGGCTCCACCGAAATCGATTCCTCAATTCCAATAAGGAGAACACTCATGAAAAAGATCGCCCTTTCCATCGTTGCTCTGGCCGCTGTCGCTTTGTTCTGTGCTTCCAACGCCATGGCTTTTGATTACGAGCGGACCGATTATGAGCCGACTCTGTACCGTGCCGCCAAAAGAGGCGATATGGCAAAAGTCCAACAGCTTGTCGCTCAAGGGGCTAACGTGAACGAGCGGACCGACGACGATGAAACCCCACTTCACGGAGCCGCTGACAGAGGTCGGGTCGAAGTTGCGAAATTCCTGATCGAAAAAGGCGCGGACGTGAACGCCGAAGATGAAGACCAGAGCACGCCGATTTTTGAGGCCTGCGACGGATTCAGCCTTGAAATGGTCAAGCTCCTGGTCGAGAACGGTGCGAACATCAACGTTACCGACGATGACGCTGAAACGCCGCTGCACGTCGCTGCTGAAGACGGAACCCTTGAAATCGTCAAATACCTCGTCGAAAAAGGCGCCAACGTCAACGCGGTGAACGAGGACGGCCGTACCCCTGCCGAGGAAGCCGCCCACGAAGGCCGCACCGAGATCGCCGAGTTCCTCCGCAGCTGTAAGTGAATAATTTCAAGGAGTACGGCCTGAAGGGGTTCCAGATGGCCGTACTCCTTTGATTCTCAAATCAAAACATAGTCCCCAAACGTCTTAAAGCTGAAAGCCAACATTTCTCACGATCTTACCTGTTAAAGATTTTCTCAAAAATTTATTCGTCCTACTTGTAATTTTCTGTGGATTTGCTATAATACATAATTAGGAATTTTTAAATTCATACAATAATCAAGAATGTAAGTTAAAACAGATCAATTTTATTACGAATAACCACCCGGCTTGCCGGTTTCTGTGAGATTGATTTGTCAGGCGAAGCATTCCTGTGTCTGTCTGTGTGTATGGCCTCACACATTTGTGTGGCATTATATACTTTTCTAGCGGACATGGGAGTGCTGGTCCTGTTTGTTGTTCACATCCCTGTGGTTAGGGCGTAATAAGCAACATCAGGTTCCGGTGCTCCCTTCTTTTATTTCTTGATTTCCCCATTTCTTAACCTTCATTCATTGACGAGGTCCCCTATGGTTCGACTTGAAGATCTGAAATCCGGCAGCCGTGTCACTGGTATTAGAGGCGATGAACCCGTTACTCTTGAGATGATCCATCCAATGGGGACTGAAGCAGTCAGAATCACATTTCGCGGCTCTGACGGGATTATTGACGAGCAGTTACTATTCCGCTTTGACGAACCGGATCTTTCCATTTTATCGAATTCCATGCCGTGGAATTTTCAGGCCGACGGCAGTCGTTTCCGGTTTGTTTCAGAGGCGGTGCGTATTCGGCTCGCGTATCTTTTTGATCCCTATTTGGCGGTGCATACGTCTTCGGTAGAGCCACTGCCTCACCAGATCTCTGCCGTTTATGGAACCATGCTGACGAAACTCCCGCTGAGGTTTATTCTTGCGGACGACCCGGGAGCCGGCAAGACCATCATGACGGGGCTTTTTCTGAAAGAACTGCACATCCGGGGCGATCTGAAACGCTGCCTGATCGTCTGTCCGGGCAATCTTGCGGAACAGTGGCAGGAGGAACTTTTCCACAAATTCAACCTTCGGTTTGAGATTTTAACCAACGAGGCGATGGAATCCGCCATCAGTGGAAACGTTTTTCTCGAGAAGAATTTTTGCATCGCCCGGCTCGACAAACTGGCCCGAAACGAACTGCTTCAGCAAAAACTCCAGAAGACCGAATGGGATCTTATCGTGGTGGATGAAGCGCATAAAATGTCCGCATCGGTTTGGGGGAACGAAGTCCGATACACTCGCCGGTTTCAGCTCGGGCGGCTTCTTTCCGGGATCACGAGGAATTTTCTCCTTCTGACCGCCACGCCACACAACGGGAAAGAGGAGGATTTCCAGCTTTTCCTTTCCCTCCTGGACCCGGACCGGTTCGAGGGAACGCAGCACGGAACTCACGAAAAGCTCGACGTTTCGGACATCATGCGCCGCCTGGTCAAGGAAGAACTCCTGAAGTTCGACGGCACGAAACTCTTTCCCGAACGGCTGGCCTATACCGTAAATTACGACCTTTCCCCACCTGAAGCCGAACTGTATGACGCGGTGACGGAGTACGTCCGGAACGAATTCCATAACGCGGACGGTCTGGACCGGAGCCGGCGCAGCACGGTCGGATTTGCTTTGACGATCCTCCAGCGGCGGCTGGCCTCTTCTCCCGAAGCCATTTGGCAGTCTCTTGGCAGACGCCGCAAACGTCTGGAAAAAAAGCTGGAGGAGTTTCGTCAGAAACGCTTCGCGCAGCCGGAAATGTGGGAAATGACCGGCAATTTCGGCGAGGACGATTTCGATGAAGACGATTTTACGTCCGACGAGATGGAGGATCTGGAAACCAACGTGGCGGATCAGGCTTCTGCCGCTCAGTCGCTCGCTCAGCTGGAAACGGAAATCCAAACGCTGAAAGGCCTTGAGGAACAAGCTAACTCGGTGCGAATGAGTGGCGTGGACCGAAAGTGGGATGAGCTTTCCCGGCTGTTGCAGGATGATGAAAAAATGCGGCGTCCTGACGGGACCCACGAAAAACTGATCGTTTTCACGGAACATCGCGACACGCTGAATTACCTCTCGCAAAAGCTCACGTCGCTGCTCGGTTCGCAGGACGCGGTCGTGGCCATACATGGCGGAATGCCTCGGGAAGAACGCCACCGGGCCGAAGAACTGTTCAAGCAGAACCCGGAGGTCCGGATCCTGCTCGCCACCGACGCGGCTGGGGAAGGGATCAACCTCCAGCGCGCCCACCTGATGATCAACTACGATCTGCCCTGGAATCCGAATCGGCTCGAGCAGCGTTTCGGGCGTATCCACAGAATCGGTCAGACGGAAGTTTGCCATCTGTGGAATCTCGTCGCGAAAAACACCCGTGAAGGCGACGTTTTCCAGCGTCTTTTCGCCAAACTGGAGGAAGAACGCGCGGCGCTTGGCGGCCGGGTGTTCGACATTCTGGGAAAGCTCACATTCGACAACAAACCTTTGCGGGATCTGCTCATCGAGGCAATCCGCTACGGAAACGATCCGAAGAGGGTCAGCGAGTTTGAAAAAACCGTGGACAATTCGTTGGATCGGGCCGAGCTGGAACGTCTGCTGAACGAAAACGCACTGACCGAGGATTTCATGGACGTTTCGCTAGTCACGAAGATCCGCGAGGAAATGGAGCGCCGGGAAGCGTACAAGCTCCAGCCGTTCTTCATCGAAAGCTTCTTTATCGAGGCATTTAAGCAGCTTGGGGGGAGTATGCAGCGGCGTGAAAATGGGCGGTGGGAGATCCGCTCGGTGCCGCAGTGCGTGAAAAACTGCCACGTTCCCGGAACGTCCTTCAAGCCGATCGTTTCGCATTACGAGCGTGTCACTTTCGACAAAAAATACACCGGTCCTCAAACGGAATTGCTCTGTCCGGGCCATCCTCTGTTGCAGGCGGTCATTTCGCAAACCCTGGAGAGAAACCGAAGCCTCCTGAAAGACGGAACGGTTTTCATCGACGAAAACGACCCCGGAACCGAGCCGCGGCTGCTCTTTTACATCGAAAACGTGATCCAGGACGGGATCGTCCTTTCCGACGGTCGGCAGCGTTTGATCTCCCGGCAATTACATTTCGTCGAGATGAAGCAGGATGGGACCGCCCGCAATGCCGGTTACGCGCCGTATCTGGATTACCGGCCGGCCAAGCAGAACGAGCTGCCGGCCATCATGGATTTTCTCGCCACGCAGGAATGGCTCACGCAAAACGTCGAACAGCGCGCGTTGGATTACGCCGTTACGCAAATGGTTCCGCAGAACTGCCAGGAGATCCGCGCCCGCCGGCTCGCCAGGGTCGAAAAGATCTCCCTGGCCGTCCAAAAGAGGCTCCGGGCAGAGATCCTTTACTGGGACGGCCGCGCCTGGAAACTGAGCAATCAGGAAAAAGAAGGCAAGAAGAACTCAAAGCTCAACTCGGAAAACGCCCGACGCCGTGCGGATGAGCTGGAGCAGCGTCTGGAGCGGCGTCTCAAAGAGCTGGAACTGGAAAAGCGCATCGCGCCGCTGCCGCCGAACGTGATCGGTGGGGCGCTGATCATTCCTGCCGGGCTTTTGAGCCGTCTGGAAGGGGCGGCCGAGCAGGACGCCAAACCCGAAACGTTCGCTCTGAACCGGTCGGAGATCGAGAAGATCGCGATGAACGCCGTGATGGAAAAGGAACGCGCGTTGGGGTACGTCCCTCGTGACGTCAGTGCGGAACACGGTCACGGCTACGACATTGAGTCGTGGATCCCGGAAAACCTCCGAAAAGGGACAGAAACTCTGCGTTTCATCGAGGTCAAAGGCCGCGCGGCAGGAGCGCAGACCGTCACCGTATCCCGAAACGAGATCCTGGCGGGGAAGAACAAAGGCGACCAGTTCATTCTTGCGCTGGTGGAAGTGAACGAATCCGGGCCGGTCGTCCATTACATCCCCAATCCTTTTCGCAAAGAAGAGCCTGGGTTCATGGTTTGCAGTGTTAATTTCGATATTCAAAAGCTACTTTCAAATTAAGGGGACGACGCACCCACAGTCGTTAAACTCATGTTTCATAAAAAACTGATCGAAGTCGCGCTTCCTCTGGAAACCATCAATGCGGAGGCGGCTCGTGAAAAATCGATTCGTCACGGTCATCCCTCCACGCTGCACCTTTGGTGGGCACGGCGTCCTTTAGCCGCGGCAAGGGCCGTGATTTGGGCCAGTCTCGTGGACGATCCGTCTTCACATCCCGAACTGTTTCCCACCGAGGATGCACAGAACAAAGAACGCGACCGTCTGTTCACAATTCTGGAAGGGCTCGTCAAGTGGGAAAACTTGGGAAACTCAGAATTTCTGAAAGAAGCGCGGGCCGAGATCCTGAAATGGACGAACGGCGCGCCGCCGGCCCTTCTGGACCCATTCGCCGGGGGTGGGGCCATCCCGCTTGAGGCGCAGCGGCTCGGGCTGGAGGCGCACGCTCACGATCTGAATCCCGTTGCGGTGATGATCAATAAGGCGATGATCGAGATCCCGCCCCGTTTCTCGGGCCTGCCGCCGGTCCACCCGAACTTCCACAAATGCCAGGTCACGCAAGGGGCCGCGGGTCTTGCCGAGGACGTCCGGTATTACGGCGAGTGGATGAAGGAAGAAGCCGCCCGCCGCATTGGGCATTTGTACCCGAAGATCCGTTCTGGAAACGAAGAATTGACGGTCATTGCGTGGATCTGGGCGCGGACGGTGAAATGTCCCAACCCCGCGTGCGGGTGCGAGATGCCACTGGTACGTTCTTTCACTTTATCCCAAAAGAAAGGGAAAGAAGCGTGGGTTGAACCTTATTTTGAAAATGGAAAACCATCTTTTAGAGTTCATACTGATGGAACTCCTGAAATTGAAGGAACGGTTAATCGGAAAGGGGCGACGTGTGCATGTTGTGGAGCAAATGTCGATTTCCCCTATATCCGGAATGAAGGACAAAATGGACGAATCAAACCAGTTTTAATGGCAATCGTAGCAGAAGGAACGGCCGGCAGAAAATATTTAAATCCATCTGTTGAACACATCAGAATTGCTGACACAAATAAACCAGATGATTACCCAAGGGCCGAAATAACTAATAATCCTCGTGATTTCAAAACTCCTAATTATGGAATGAAAGAATTTTCGGATCTCTTCACCAATCGTCAACTCACGGCGCTTTGTACTTTCAGTGATCTGGTTGAGGAAGCACGGAAAAAAGCCACGGCAGACGCGGTTGCGGCGGGGCTTCCTGACGATGGCATCGGCCTGGATGACGGCGGCCACGGCGCCACTGCCTACGGCCAGGCGGTCGGGGTTTATCTGGGGCTAGCTATTGATAGGGGCGCAGATGCGTGGTCCTCTTTGGTTAGTTGGAGAAATACCGTACAAGCTTCACGAAATACTTTTTCACGACAGGCACTTCCAATGGTTTGGGATTTTACAGAAGTAAATCCTTTTAGTTCCTCTTGCGGGAATTGGTCCGAGGCTTGTTTAGGCTGGATATATAAAGTACTAGAAAGATTAGATGTAAATATTTCTGGAAATGCCAAACAATTAGATGCACAAAACGATTGTGGTCTTCGAAATGTCATGGTTTCGACCGATCCGCCTTACTACGACAATATCGGCTACGCGGACCTTTCCGACTTTTTTTACGTCTGGCTCCGTCAGTCCCTGAAATCCACTTTCCCTCAGCTTTTCCGGACGCTCCAGGTCCCCAAAAAGGAAGAACTCGTCGCCACGCCTTACCGTTTTGAAGGCAATGCTCAAAAAGCTAAAACGTTTTTTGAGGACGGGATGTTCCACACCTGCCAGCGCATCTACGAATATTCCCGGGAAGAGATTCCCGTCACCATTTATTACGCTTACAAACAAAGTGACTCTGCGGAAGAGGAAACTTCCCGGCAAACCGCTTCCACCGGCTGGGAAACCATGCTTACAGCCATCATCAAAGCGGGGTTCACGATTACGGGAACCTGGCCAATGCGAACAGAGAGACCTGCAAGAACACTCAGTATTGGCACGAACGCACTGGCTTCCTCGATCGTCCTGGTTTGCCGCAAACGTCCCACGGACGCCCCGGCCTGTACGCGGCGGAACTTCGTGAACGAACTGCACCGGGAATTGATCCCGGCATTGAAAAAGCTCCAGAGCGGCAGCATCGCGCCAGTCGATATGGCCCAATCCGCAATCGGACCAGGAATGGCCGTCTTTTCCAAATACTCTCAGGTGTTCGAGTCGAACGGCACGCCCATGACGGTCCGAAACGCGCTGGCGGTCATTAATCAGGAGTTGGACAATTACTTCAGCAATCAGGACAGCGGGCTGGACCCGGTGAGCAATTTTTGCGTGACGCTTTACACCCAGGTGGGGTTTGGTGAGATCAAATTCGGCGAGGCCGACACGCTGGCCCGGGCGAAAAACATCTCGGTCGAAGCTCTGGCCGACCAGAAGATCCTGTTCGCGGAAAAAGGGACGGTCCACCTTCAGGAACGTCGTGACCTGCCCAAAAATCTTTCCCACAATCAGCCGGTTTGGCTTCAAACGCAGATCCTTACCCACGCGATGGAGACCGGCGGGAATCAGGCATGCGCCAATCTGCTGAAGAAAGCGGGCGACACGAACCCGGAATCAGCCCGTGAACTGGCCTACCGTCTCTACACCATCGCCGACGCGAATGGCTGGACCAACGAGGCGTACGCCTATAACTCGCTCATCGTCGCCTGGCCGGAGATCCAGGCGCTCAGAACGAAATCGGAAACGAATGATGGGCAATTAACCATGAATGAAGGTTTTGACAATTAACAGATCAAACAGGAAGCAAGGAGAAATCTCAATGGAGAACGTCGATATTGTCATTAAGGGGATGCGTTTTCTTCGCGACGGCATGGTCAGGTACCTCGTCCATGAGATGGAAAATGAATTTGGCGAGGAGTGGTGGCAGAAGGGCGTTCTGAACCCTTTGAAGGAGGACAGCAAGCGCGATCTGCCCGAGACTGGAACGAAGGAGGAACTGCGGAATTTGCTCGACCTTCATCGCTGTCTGGTCCTTTTTGACCTTCACTGGCAGACGATTTTCCGGAAGAAACTCCCAATCGAATACCGCAGTTGGGCGAAAGAGGCGCACAACGTCCGCAATCGGGTTTCCCACATCGGGGCGACCGATTTTAACTACTCCGACACGTGGCGCGCCTTGGATACGTTCGCACGTCTGTGCGGCGCTTTCAGTTTGGAATACACGGAGGAGATCCGTACTCTGTTGAGGGATTTCAACGCGCAGGAAGATTCGGACCTCTCACCGTCTTCCCGGGCGATCCAAAAACGGACGGATGTCGTATTGAACACCTCGGACCTCCCGAGCTGGCGGGAGGTGATCCGCCCTCATCAGGACGTGGCTCAGGGCCGATACAAGAATGCGGAGTTCGCGGCCGATCTTGCTCAGGTTGCCAAGGGAAAAGGGGCCATGGAATATCTCGACCCGGTGGAATTCTTCAAGCGCACCTACGTTACCGAAGGGATGAAAGGGCTGCTCGTGCAGAGTTTCAGGCGGATCCTTGGGATGGACGGCGACCCGGTCATTCAACTCAAAACGGCGTTTGGCGGTGGGAAAACCCATACGATGCTGGCCCTTTATCACGCCATGCGCGCACGGTCGCCGGAGTCTCTTCCGAATCTCAAGGCTGTGCTCGACGAAATTGGAGTTCGGACGCTTCCGAAAGTCAACGTCGCGGTCCTCGTTGGGACGGCCTTGGACCCCACCTCGGCGCGCCGGCCCCAGAATTTCCCGGGAATCACCATCAACACGTTATGGGGTGAAATGGCCGCCCAGCTCGCCGAAGCCGCCGGCGACCCGAAACTGTACGACTTTGTGAAAGACTCAGACAAAAAGCACGTTACTCCCGGCTCGGAGGCCTTCCGGAAATTATTTGACGCATGCGGTCCGTGCCTGATCCTGATGGATGAGCTGGTCGCTTACGGGAAGAAACTCTACGGCGCCCGGGACCTTCCCGCCGGGACGTTCGACAATTTTACCACGTTCATTCAGGAAATCACCGAGGGTGCGCGCCAAAGCAAAAACAGTCTCGTCGTGGCGTCCATCCCGGAATCCACATTTGAAATCGGCGGAGAGGGCGGGAAAAAAACTCTCGAAGCCATCGAGCACACGTTCGGGCGCATGGAATCGGTCTGGAAACCCGTCTCGGCGGATGAGGGGTTTGAAGTCGTTCGCCGCCGACTCTTTCTTGACTGTGCCCAGCCCGAGCTGCGGGACATGGTTTGCCGCAGATTCAGCGATATGTACCGGAGCAACTCCGGCGAGTTCCCCAGTGAGGCCAAGGAGGCGGAATACCTCGAACGGATGATCTCGTGCTACCCAATCCATCCCGAAATGTTTGAACGGCTCTACGAAGATTGGGCGTCGCTCGAGCATTTCCAGCGGACACGCGGCGTGCTGCGATTGATGGCGGCTGTGATCCACGAGCTTTGGATGGCGCAGGACCCCAACGCGATGATCATGCCGGGGTCGCTGCCACTGGACGTTCCTTCGGTCCGGAACGAGTTGACGCGGTACCTGGACGACAGCTGGAACCCCATCGTGGACAAACAGGTGGATGGGCGGAATTCGGAACCCTACCAGCAGGACCAGAAAACGGAACGCTACGGAAAGTACCTTGCCTCCCGCCGGGTCTCACGAACCGTTATGCTCGGAAGCGCGCCGACGACACGTGACCAGCTTAATCGCGGAATTTCCAGTGCCCGCATACGGCTGGGAGTCGTGCAGCCGGGAGAAAATATCGCCGTTTTTAATGACGCACTGAATTCGCTGCGGAACACCCTTTCGCATCTGTACACGCTTGGAGATCGATTCTGGTACGACACGCGCCCGACGCTTCTCAAGGTCGCAGAGGACCGCGCGAAACTGGTCAAACCGGATGAAATCGAGATGGAACTCGAAAAACGGCTCAAGACCCGTACCAAAGAGCCGCCGTTTAGCGGAGTTCACATCTGCCCCGCCAGCACGCAGGACGTGCCTGATGAGCAGTCGGTTCGGGTGGTCATCCTTTCACCGAAAGCGACCCACCGTGACGGTCAGCCCCAAACGCTGGCACTGCAAGCAGTGAACCAGTTCCTGAACGAACGGGGAACGTCGCCGCGCATTTACAGGAATATGCTCGTTTTCGTCGCTCCGGATCTGAATGGGATGGAATCGCTGAATGAGGCCGTTCGAAAATTCCTCGCATGGGAGTCGATTTATAAGGATACCGATGTGCTTAATCTCGACTCAATGCAGAGAAGAGATGCCGAGACGAACAAGAAAACTCATGACGATACGGTCGAACTTCAAATAAAGGAAACGTACTGCTGGCTTATGGTCCCCCGGACAGAAATCACCGATTTGAAAAACGTTCAGTGGGAGACGCATAAAATCTTCGGCGACAAGACCATTCTCCAGAAAGCCGCCCAGAATATGCGTCAGAAAGAGACGATCATTGAGCGCTGGGCACCGAATCTTCTCCGAATGGAGCTGGACCAGATTCTTTGGAAAGACCGGGATGATCTTTCATTTGGTGACCTCTGGAATATGCTCTGTTCCTACACGTATCTGCCTCGCCTGGCGAATGTAAAGGTCCTTGAAAACGCTGTCCGGGAAGGGCTTGAGAGCGAGGAGTTTTTTGCCATCGCCGACTCAAAAGAGGGAGAAAAATACGTAAATCTCCGGTTTAGGCCAACTTTTTTCACTCTGCAACCGACGACGCTGCTCGTAAAACCCTCCGTCGCCCGGGCTCAGCTTGACGCGGAACAAAAGGCGGCTCCAACGGGTTCCGCGGTTCCCCACAAAGTTCCTGACCCCAAAAGCGGCAAAACCGAGCCGAAGCCGGCCCCCAAACCGCAGCCAACCACGTTCTTCATGTCGGCCAAACTGGATACGGCGCGTCTGAACCGGGATCTGCGATTACTGACGGAAGAGATCATCACGCACCTGCTTTCGCTTCCCGGATCAACGTCAGAAATTCATCTCGATATTCGGACCACTGCCCCGTCAGGCATTCCGCAGGATATCGTCCGAACTCTGACCGAAAACTGCGACACGCTGAAGGTCGAAACTTTTGGTTTTGAGGAGTGACAGGTAGAAATGATTCTGTAGACCCGACATCCCTAGCCTTTAATAGTTCTCTACCGGAGATCACCTTAGGGAACCTATCCTATTATAATAATTGCACGATCCACAGCCAATTGTCCATCGATAGATTCTCGCTCTAATGAATCTGTTCAAGAAGATGGCAAGCTGTGTTCTACACTGTTGGGAGTGATGTCAATTATAGTTCGTTTTCAAATTAACTCAATCTGCAGTATAGATGTAAAAAGAGGTCTTTTTACTCATTTTTTGATGCCTATTCATAATGTCAGTATAAATCAATTAATTTTAAATTTGCAAGAGCATTCTTCAAAGGCATCTTAAAGGGTATATTTCAGAAAAATTTAAAAAATTTTGGTTCCACTACTTGACAGAAATTGAAAAATCTGGTTTAATAAAAGAAGGGTTAAGATAAGCTATAAGAAGATTTACAATGAATAATAATGATGTTCAATATAATCGACCAGCCTTCTATTTTCAGTGGCATTTTTTAGAGGCATGTAATTTGCGATGTAGACATTGTTATCAAAATGGTTATATCCCGCAAATTATTGACAGATCTCTTATTAATATGACCATGACTCAGATTAGTAATGCTTTAAAATCGTGGGAGATGGATGGTCGTTTGTCATTAACAGGTGGAGAACCGCTTATTGATACTACAACGCTTTACTATATTTTAGATAATGCTTCATTGATTGAAAATCTTATTCATATAGGACTTTTAACGAATGGAACATTACTAACTGATAGAGTAGTTGATTCTTTAAGTCGGTATTCAAAGTTAAGAGAAGTGCAAGTTTCGTTGGATGGAGTTATGGCGAAGACCCATGACTATTTACGTGGAAATGGGAGTTTTGATAGAACTATTGCAGGTGTAAAAAAACTAATTGCAGTTGGGATACCAGTAACTATAATGTTTACTGCATCTAAGCTAAATATGAAAGAAGCACCTGCTGTAGTTGATTTGGCCGCAGATTTACAAGTTACGGCTGTTACTGTGGAGCGTTATACTCCTTTTCATTTTTCTGACGACCCACTAGCATTAACACCAAATGATACAAAATGGATATTTGAACAAGTTTTACTTAAGAAAATAAAATACAGACAGGAAGATCCACCTATAAAAATAAGGACTTCTCGTCCATTATGGAATATTCTGTCTGAGAATAGTGGTGGAGCGTGCCCTGTTGGTTTTTCCTGTTTAACAATAATGCACGATGGTAAAGTTTATCCTTGCCGCCGTTTGCCAATAGAATTAGGAACAATCCAAAAAGATGGACTATTTAAGATTTGGTATACATCCCCAGTACTATGGAGATTACGAGATCGTTCACAAGTTTCAAAATGTAATAAATGCCCAAAATCAAGTTTGTGTGGTGGATGTCGTGCAGCGGCATTTGTTCATACCGGAGATATGATGGGAAT
This sequence comes from Thermoguttaceae bacterium, assembly GCA_030530205.1. Classification (GTDB taxonomy): domain Bacteria; phylum Planctomycetota; class Planctomycetia; order Pirellulales; family Thermoguttaceae; genus RGIG3701. Next base: position 26,799 of record JAUMVK010000014.1, read on the forward strand.
AGATCCTCTTTGTTGGAAGGAGAATTAAATGGATAATCAGAAAAAATACAAGCTATCCACCAACTATTTGTTGTACAAAGAAGATGAGGTTAGTAATGACTTCTATTTATTCAACGTTCAGAATGGTGAAATTTTTCAAATAAATTCAACCACGTATGATTTTTTAAGCATGTGCGATGGAAGCAGGGAAGTGGTTGAAATTTTCCGCAATTTAACAAAACTATATTCAATCGATTTTCCAACTATTCGAAATGATTTCAGGGGACTTGTTCATCAATGGTTACAGATGGGTATTCTTTTGGAATAGATCGGTTTTAGATTGTCTATCGGAGGCAATCGCCTATATATATTAATCACAGGAGTAGTATTATGAAAAAATATGAGTCTCCACTTTTTGTTTCCTGTAATGGTAAATCGTTTTCAGAAAAATTATGGGAACGTTTTACTGGTAACAGGTGGTGTTTTGGTTGCACAAACTGTAACTGCAACTGATTGAGTATTGGGAGGAACTTAATTTGGATTAGGTTCCTTCCATTTTAAATTTACAAATTTATTATAGTGATACGCATATTTAGCTTTAAGTTCAAATATACGTATTATTTTGGTTTTAAAAAAAGTTTTAAGATAATGTACTTTGATTCTCATATACATATTGGTAATTTCAGTGTGAAAATTTCTGAGGAAAATAAAGACCTGCTGGGGTATATTGAATATTCAAAAAATACTCCTGAGAACTGTATAAAAAAAGCAATAGCAAATTCAGTTGTTAAAGCGGTTGTCTTTCCTTTTCCTTTAAGAGAATATTCCTTCCAGAAACAAAACGATTATGTATTATCTGCTGCAAAGAAATATCCATATTTTTTTGTGCCATTCTTACTTCCTGAATCTCCTGCTTCTCTTGATAAAAAGAAGGATTTTTTCTTTGGAATAAAAGACCATTTTTATTTAGATTTGCTCGACTGCCGTGAAAGAAACGATGTGATTGATTTTGCACAATCAGAGCATAAAAAATACATATTTCATGCTCATTGGAAAAAATGGGAAGAAAAAATAATATATTTGTGTCAGAATTTCCCGAAATTGGAAATTATTGTTGCACATTCAGCAAGGATTTCTCCTTTTTTGGGTGATGATTTATCTTCAAGGCTGAAAAATATAAAGGAGCTTATTCCAACTAAATATCAAGAGAATTTTTATTTTGAAACATCTACTATTAGAAATAGTAAAAGCATTGAGGATTTAGTAAATATCTTTGGTCCTACACATATTTTATGGGGATCTGATTATCCATATTATTCAGTTCGAGGTGAAAATGTGTTTTCTGAAGAAATCAATACTATTTGTTCTGCCAATATTTCAGATAAAGATAAAGAACTAATCTTACGTGAAAATTTTCGTACCTTCTATCAAAACGATGAAATCTGGGTTCGTAAAGCATTGCCACAAGACAGTTTTCAACTTTTTGATATTATTGATACGATCATACCTCAAGAACAAAAATTTTTGGCATTACATCTCAAGAAGCCATTAATCCGTTCTTTGATAAAAAAGGGCCAACACTTACTTATTGCTGAAAATATGTCAAGCAAAATAGTTGGCTTTTTAAGAAGCAGTGACCGACGTAATAACGGGGTAATGGTAGAAGAAGTTTATGTTTGTCCAGAATTCCGTGGAAAGGGAATAGCCTCAAAACTAATTAATAGTATATGTGCTAGCTATGAATCTGTGGAAGTCAAAACATTTGCTTCCAATAGTGCAATGATTCATACCTTGGAAAAAATGGATTTTATTCCCAAATATAGCCCAAAAGGAACAATGATTTTATGGACAAAATAAAAAAAATTCCCCCCACAGTGCTTATACGAGCAGGGTTATCATTAAATAATATGCTTGGAGAGATGCTTAAAAAGAACCTTGAACTTAGGCGAATCACAAAAACAGCATCCCTTCTTCTGTTATCAGGGTTTTCCTCACCTTTTTTCCCACAAATAGCAAATATTTGTAAATGTTCTCAACGTGTTGATGGAGGTTGGGTTTCAATTGTTGATACTATGTGGAATGTCTTTTTTCTAACTCAATTCAATACAAATTATTATTCAGAACAAATTAGCTTAGGAATTGAATATATAAATGCCAATCAAGGAGAACATGGAATTTGGGGACGTTCAATTCGTGATTTCGAACGTATTCCCATTTCCGGGATGATGCTTTATTTATTGCCCCAGCTCATTACGCCAAAGCGTATGGCTGCTTTAGAAGATTTATGGTATTCTGAGAAAGATTCTTTAACTTATAAAGCCGCATATACATTATTGGCTTTTAAGTGTAATCATTATGTTCCTACAAGAAAGAATCTAATTGAGGAAACTGTAGATTGGTTGGTTCAAAATCAACGAAAAGATGGTTCATTTGCCCCTTGGAAAAATCATCCTGTTGCAAGCGATACATATTGTTCATCATTGGCCTTATTGGGTTTATTAACATACGAAGAATATGTACAAAAATGTGTAGTTTCTACTGCAATAAATTGGTTAGTAGAAAAGCAACTTCCTCAAGGAATTTGGCCCTTCCATGAAATTGAAGATGGTACAAGTTGGGCGTTATATTCTCTTAGTATCGCGCATCGTAAAGGTTTTTAGAATGAAAAAAATATTATTGATTTATCCCTGCCCAGATGAAATAAAATCCTGTCGTTTTGGGTATTCACTATTACTTTTATATATAGCTTCCGATCTGAGGAACCGTGGTTTTAATGTTGAACTTTTGGATTATTCCGTCAATAAATATTCGAAATTTGAGCTTTCTGGTAAAATTTCAGCGGATTCTATTGTTATTTTAGAAATTGATGCATTTCCATTAAAGCGCTCTGTAAATTTTAAAAACGCTCAAAAGTATGTACAAGATATTCGTAGTGTAAACAAGAAAATACCAATAATTGCAATTGGAAAACAGTGTACCCTATTTCATAAAATGTTGGATTTTGTAGATTGTACAATTTCCGGAGATTCCGAGATTTCAATCTCTAGTGTCATTGAAAATATTGAAAAGGGAATGCCATTGTCTAAATATATTGATTGTGGTGTTTTGGAAGACATGTCTAAACTTCCATATCCAGCCTATGATTTATTGTCCAATGAACAAATATGTGGCAAGACTTCAGATTCACATCTACACTTGGCACCTTCCGCACTACTCGAAACCTCAAGAGGATGTCCAGGGACATGTACTTTTTGCCAAAGAAAGGGATGGGGGAAGAAAATATCATACCTTCCATTAAACCATATATATCATAATTTTGAGTTACTACTTAGAAGTGGAATTAGAAATATTTGGATTGTTGATGAAAATTTTGGTGGAAATTTAGCACGTGCAAGAGAAGTAATGGAAACTTTCATCAATATAAAAAAGAATTATGAAATACGAATGAGTCTAAGTTCATGGACTAAAATAAATACAGAATTTTTAGATTTAGCGAAGAAATGTGGGGTATCCATTATTAGTTTTGGAATAGAATCAGTTGTTAAAGAAAATCAATTGTTTTATAAAAAACCTATAGATATAGATAATTTGAGGCATATTTTAGAATACGCTGATTCTATTGGGATTTTTACAGTTGGAAATTTTATAATTGGTTCCCCATTTGATTCGCCTGATGTTGTAGAACAGTCACTTTTATTTGCAAAAGAAAGTGCATTGGATGTAGTAAACGTAAAAACACTAGATTATATGATAGGATCTGAATTATATGAACAAATTCAAATTCCTAGCTCATTACATAATCATATCCATTTTTTTTCAAGTAAGGAATTTGGGACAACATCCTTGACTCAACAAGAGATCCAATGCCTAATATCAAAGTTTTATACGGAATTCAATTCCCCTCAAAAAGTCATACATTTGAGAAATAAAATACTTAAATTTGGGCCTCCTTATTTTAGTGAAAATCAAATTTATAATTAGTATGGAAGGTTTTGTAATGGAATTAATTAACTATGAAAAAATGACTGCTCCACAGCTTAAAATGCGTTTATCGAATAATGCAGTTTTATTATTGTCTTTTGGTAGCATAGAGCAACATAGTACCCATTTGCCATTAGGAACAGACTCCCTTTGTTCTTTTAAGAGAGCAGAAAATATCGCCAGAAGAACTGGAAGTGTTTTATTTTCCCCTCTTTCAGTTGGGTATTCGTATAACCATAAAAATATGTTTGGTACAGTTTCATTAAGTGCTGAAACAATTCTTCATGTTATTATTGAGATTTTAGATCAACTATGTGTTCAAGGCTGGCAACGTTATATCATTTTTTCTGGTCATGCAGGAAATTGGTCAATAATAGAAAGTGCTGTTCAAATTGTCCGTGAAAGATTTCCCTTAGTACAGATTATTCTAAGTAAAGGCTTACCTGCTATCGGGTGTGAACAAACTCGTAATCGTTTTCTTAAAAAGCTTGATTTTCATGCAGGAAAAATTGAGACAGCGATAGTCAATTATTATTTCCCTGAATTAGTCGATAATGACAATATTCCACCTGGTAATAATCATTATCCTCAATATCTTGGGAATTTTTTGGACAAGGACTATTTAGATATTTATGATGAATTATTATTGAGAGCAATGATTCCTCAAAATACTGAAAGTATAACTCTGTATGGGAATTGGGGGATTGAGAGTCCTTCTGATTTTAGTTTTGTACCAGTTGCAGAAGCAATGCAACAGTATGAAGATTTTTTTGTTGAATTAATAAAAAGATGGGATTCAATGTAAGGAAACCTTATGGACACTTCATATTCAGACGGAATATTTTATGATAACAATCATAGGATAAATCCATTCTTAATCAGTGTTACAAAGACGATTTCCCCTGGAATTGTAATCGATTACGGATGTGGCATCGGGACAAATGCTCAATACTTAAAACAATTGGGTTGGGAGGTTTTTGTTGTAGAAAAAGAACCTATTGCAATTTCATCCCTCCGAAAAAAATTTGAAACTGAAAGAATTGTGGTGGGAGATTGTACCTCCTTGGATTTTTCACGATTACCAACCTGTGATTTGGCTATCTGTAATTATGTACTTCAACATTTTTCAGTCGAAGCAGCAGAAATTTTTCTTTTAAATGTGGTTTCGAAAGTAAAAGAAGATGGTTATTTACAAATTTCATTATTTGATAGAGAAAATGTAATCACTTCGACCCAAATAAATTCTTTATTTAGAAATAATGGTTGTGTACTATTGGAACAAAAATACTGGACCCGTTGGGATCACGATCATGGGCCTGTTCATTTCCATAAAGGATATGAAAGTTTTTGGAAAAAGAAGTAATTATTCTAGGGCGAGTTTACTCACACAAAATAAAAATTTGAGTTAATTTGCCGCCGATATGTTGACATTATGCAACTTAACGAAAAACAATTCAAAAATTTCGTGTCTCTGCTGCCAAGGCAAAGAGGAAACGTCAAAATCGACAATTTGACAAAGATCAATGTATTGTTGTATGTCGGCGAAAATGGCTGAAAATGGTGGGTTTTGCCAGAGAAATACGGTCTATGGTATACCGTCTACATGCGGTTCAGCTGATGGGAAAAACGGCGTTATTGACAATGTATTTAACGCTTTGCATGAGGAATTTAATGTTGCCGTTGATAAAAAGTTCACATCATTGGATAGTATCTCAGTAAAAGTGTATCCTGAATCGAATCGTAAAACACTTTGGTAATACGATAAAACGCTTTATCACCGACGAAATGAGATCGAACGCTTAAACGTCAATCGCCATATATTTACCCAATTCGATAAAACGGACATAATTTACAAAGCGCTCATTCAACTTGTACTTGTTCGGGATTTCCTCCGAAAAAGTGTGAACACGCCCTAGAAGAAGACAAACCTATGGCTGATAAATACATCATCCTTGAAGATGCTGTCCGTGACATGTATGCACGGGCAGTATGGTCGCACAAGATTCAGGAAAAGCAGGCTGACATATACCAGAAACAATATAAATGGATGGTAATTGCGAATATCTTTATCACTGCGTTGACATCGGCCGGAATTATTTCCACAATTTTTTGTAACCATTTCTGGATAAAACTCCTTTCTACTTTTTTATCTTTTGCCTCCATTTTTTTCACATTGTATCTCAAATTATTCGATCTCAATAACCAGATGAAAGCTCACAAAGACTCTGCAAATAATATCCTGACTGTGAGGAATGAAATTTTTTGTCTGATTACGTCTATCAAGCTGAAGGAAAAGTCGATTGCAGATCTGGAGGATAGATACAACGAGTTGATGGACAAAGCAAATGAGACGTACAAGGAAGCCCCTTCAACAACGGACAAGGCTGTAAAATTGGCAAAAAAGGCTCTGCAGGTCAAGGGAGACAACACTTTCTCCGCAGAAGAGATTGACTCGTATCTCCCTCCGTCTCTGCAAAAAGGAGGTAAAAAATGAGCTTTCACATTAAGAAAAACTCTGGGGTTATTCTACAGGAAACCAGGTCATCAATTTCAATGCGATATAAGACCATCACCCAAGCGGTCAATCAAGAGTTCTGGAATTCGAAGAGTGATACTGAGCATAGCTTGTATGTCGGTTCCTATGGTCGAGGAACAGCCATTAAATCCAGCGATATTGACATTTTGATTGAATTACCAGAAGAGGAGTATGAGCGATACGACTCTTATAAAACTAACGGTCAATCACAGCTTTTACAAACAGTCAAATCCGCGATACAAGAGCCATATCCTTGCACGGATGTACGTGCCGATGGGCAGGTCGTCAAGGTTACATTTTCAGATGGAATGAAACTTGAGGTATTGCCTGCATTTGCAAGCATTGATTGGATGGGTAGAACGATTTATCAATACCCCGATACCAATATGGGGGGTAATTGGTGTTCAACTAATCCTAAAGCGGAGCAGGAAGCAATGAGAAAAAAGGATATTTCGAGCAGGCATCTTCTGTTTGATACATGCAAACATATACGTTCTATCCGTGATAAATACTACAGCAGCTATCATCTTTCAGGCATTTTGATAGATAGTTTTGTTTACTGGGCAATAGGGGATTGGAGTTGGACTGAGAATTCATCTCCATCAGCAGTTTCCGAAGGTAGGTTTGAACAGACATTGTACGACAACTTTGTAACACATTACAAGTATGTAAGTATGATCCACGCCCCCGGCAGCTTTGAAGGGGTAAGCGTCTCGGAGAGTCAGGAGTGTCTGGAAAAAGTGTTAGCTAAGATGCTACAATAAGGCAAAAGGAGTAGTAAGGACATATCAAAATTAGACAATGATCAACAACAAATAGTCGTTCTCGGACAAGAAACCTGATTTTTTAATTCAGGCTTATCAGAGCCATTATGTATAGAGTAATGTAGGACACGATACTTTTGTGATAAATTTTTGCCTTTGACATTTCCTGATATTGATTACGATAGATACAAAGAGAATTGTGAGTTCTGATGAGCAAACGCTTAGAAGAATAACGACTAGACGCCAATAATGATTAGGCATAATTATTACATTCTGTTGCCCCAAAGACATAGGCATCGTATCCACAGTGCGAACCATGGCGATTAATTGACTGCCGCTACAGTCTCGCTCTTGATCACAAAAAGAGGAGGCGGGAATCGCCCCGTCTCCTTAATAACTTTTATGATCCGCAAAAGATTAAAGGTCAACCGCCTTGACAACCTGAATTTTTAGGCTATAATTAACATCATCAGACAAGGATTCCAGCAGGTCACGCAACTGACCTACCATATCCTCAACTGACCTATAGTCTGACCTATGCAAAACTATGATATCAGTTTCACCCCGTAAAATACGGGACGAGACATCCTCAGCACCTGCCCTGGAAGCGTCGTCCCCGTACTTCGACCGCCAGATCCCCTCCTGTGCCGGGAAGTGGCTCAATTTCATCCAAATCGTTCTTGGAAAGCCTTGATTTACGTTGACAAAAAAAACGGGGACGACACGAAAATACCGTCCTCGCTTTCATGATCATTGGAGAAATTCCGATTTTCTCTTTTTTACTCTGCCGGAGCAGGTTCAGCCGGCGCAGCCTCAGTAGGAGCGGCTTCTTCCACCGGAGCAGGTTCAGCCGGGGCGGTAACGGCCGGTTTCGCCATGTTCTTCATGATCGGGGCGACCACTTTCGTCTTGATCGCGATCACGGCGCCGATGATCGAAACGACCAATGCGACGACCAGGATGAGGTTAAACAGCGCATGGAGCGGGCCACGGCCAACATCGTCGCCAAGGTACGATTTTTTGTTGCTCATGATCAGGAAGATCAGATACGCGACCGGGAGCATCGTGAAGCAGATCGCACTTGCAAAGACCGGGAACCAGAACGGAAGCTGGATCATGACGCCCGCCACGCCGATCACCGGAAGCAGGGCGCAGATGCGGAACGACCATTTCGTGTACTTGATCCCGCACATTTCGGGAAGGGTGAAACCGCAGACGACCATGTGGGCGGAAATCGCGCCGCAGGTCATTCCGATCAGGCCCAGGTCAAAAATGACGCGGCCAGCCGGACCGATCAGGTCCACAAGCACTTTCGAGGCTTCAAGCGGTTTCAGACCATCGCGCAGGGTATCGCCGGCGTAAACACCACCGACCGTCATGCCGACCATAATGAGCGACGTGACCAGCACGAACGGGATGAACATCGACATTCCGAGGTCCCACTTCGCCAGCGTGCGGTGATGGGGGCCCCAGCCTTTCGCCAACAGGGAATACGGATAAAGGAACGTCATGTTGATCCCGACCGCCGCGCCGAGCATGCCGAGCACGAGGATCAGGTTGTTCCCGTCGTGAAGCAGCGGACCAGCGTCCAGACCAAGGAAGCCGCGGCCCATGGCGGTCCAGTCGATCCGGCCGAAATTGCAAACGACGACCGCGCCGAAAGAGAGGATCACAAGGAAAATGATCAGACGCAGGAAGTTTTCGTAGATCTTGATCCCGGTTCGGCTTCCGCCGTAGCTCCAGACCGTAATGATATTGATCAGAAGAATGACCACGCCCGTGCAGATGGCGAGGATCTTGGCGGCATTGACCGAAAGTTCCGTCGCACCCGTTGCGGCCATCGCGAGGTCTTTCACCGCGCCGGCGGCCAGCCCGTACTGCGGGAAGTGCCAGATCACCGAGGCTGAAATCGTTCCGAGCGCCCAGAGGAAGACAAGCAGCGGACCGAAGAAGCCCAGCTCTTTGGAAAACGCTTTGTACGGTTTTTCCTGTTTTGTGAGCACGACTTTGCTCAGTGCGGCAAGCATGCAGACGCCGAGGAACATCGCCAGCGGCTGAACCCAGAGCAGTTTATAACCGAAGGACGCACCGGCGACAACGCTGGCCGCGGCGCTCCCGGCTCCCAGCGTCATGGCGCTCTGGAGGAGACCCGGGCCGGAGCGTTTGATATACCCGCCGACTTTTTTGAAGAATGGACTGTGGTCCAGCTCGTTCAGGGAGTCAATTTCCGCCTGAAGTTTTGCCGGATCCCATTTCGCGGTCATGGGAAGACCTTTGCTTTCGTCTTGTGACATAAATTCTCCTTGAGAGGATTTGATTGAGTGTCAGGGATCAGGAAAAATTGGGACTCAAATGTTTTTCCCAAAAACCTTTTATCATTTATAATCGTTTATTTTACCTCAATTTCAGAAAATTTCAACACTTTATTTCCTTTTCCGGCAAAAATTCCAAATATTTTCAGAATTTTAGGGGAAATTTATTGACAAAAGAAGGGATCGGCGTATAATGGAGGAATGAAAGTTTAAAATAAGAGAATGAAGGGAACCATTTATGAAAGTTAAAGTATTTGCCCTGTGCCTTGCGCTTTTATTCGGAACGCCGTTTGCATCCGCGGCCGTCTGGCAGACCTCGGGAAGTGGTAACTGGTCTGACGGCGTGAACTGGGACAGTACCGTCCCGAACGCTGAAGGCGCCGTTGCGGACTTCACGTCCAGCGCCCTAACCGCCGCGGGAACCGTCACGCTCGGTTCGGACATCACGATCGGCTCGCTGCAAACCGGCACGGCCGCGGCCAAAACCTGGACTTTTACCGGTTCCACTCTCACGATGAATAACGGGTCTGAAAACGCCGCAATCACGGTGGCCTCCGGCGCGACCACGGTCATTAATTCCGCTCTTTCCAGCGCTGGCACCGTGGCGGTTTCCGGCGGCGGAACGCTCCAGGTCTCGAACGCTTCCGGCGTTCAGGGCTGGTCCGTGACCGGCACGATCCTCGAGGACGTGGTTGATGCGACCACCGGAAGCCTTGGCTCCGGGACCATCTATTTGAATGATGGCGCAACTCTGAAATCCGTTGGCGGCAAACGCCGCGCCTACTCGAACCCGATCGTTTTTTCCGGGAACACGACGCTTCACTCGCAGGGCTTGACCCTGAACGGCCAGCTCTCCGGCACGGGCACGATCTCTTTCACCGGCGGCTGGAATATGCCCATCGCGAAGAATAATAGCGAAACGCTCTCCGCCGACTGGCTCGTCAAGCAGGATTTTCTTCAACCTACCGTGAACGGCGCGCTCGGCACGGGAAAAGTCACCATTCAGGCCAGTGGCCTGGCGGCTGGCATCATTGGCGGCGGCTCTTTGACCGAGATTTCCAATCCAATCGAGGTTCGCTCTGCGATCAACTTCCTGGTCGGGAACCGGTCTGTTATTACGCTCACTGGCCCCCTGACGGGTACCGCGAACATCGAAATGCGGTCGAACCAGTACGGCATCGCTTCCGTGACGAATCTGCAGGGAGACGGCCACGCCTTCAGCGGCAACTGGAACATGCACCAGAATTACATTAATAACGGTGACCTGGCGGCGGTTTACACGGTCACGACGAACAACACGAACGAAGAGAAGCAGGACGGCGGTGACTCCCGGTTCGGAACCGGCGAGATCCACATGGGGCGCGTCATCGTTTCGCCTTTTGCCGGCACGAACGCCTTCATTCACAATAATATTTTCTTCGACCTGGACACGGCCGCCACGAATCTGGACGGCAAAATCGCGACGTTCAACATTCCGGCCAGCAGTACACTGACCCTCACCGGCCAGCTTTCCGGCACGTTCCCCTACACGGTTACGGGCGCGAACCGGGATTCCAGCGTGTTCCGGCTCACCGGCACCAACTCGACTTCCGGGAACGTTTCGGTCAGCGACGCGACCGTCGAATTTAACAACGCATCCGTTTTCGGTACGTCGAAGGTCACGCTTGATAACGTGACGATCTACCAGTGCGGTACGTCGGCCGTGGATCTCCCGACTGATATTGAGGCGGCGGGAGATGTTACGATCAAAATGCAAGGCTGGGAAAGCGGCAAAAACGGCGGCCTCACCCTCTCGGGCAAACTGACCGGTTCCGGGTCCATCATACGCAGCGGCGGGAACTATGAACTTCGGCTGGAAGGCGACAACACCGGCTTTTCGGGCGACTGGCATCTGAATACGGACGTGGTGTTTACCTCGAATACCGCTCACTACGACTACAACGGGACGGATACCCGTTTCGGCTCCGGCGTCATTTACGTTCAGGGCGGCGGGATCAGTACGGGCAACACGGAAACGTTCATCGACAATAATATTATCGCAACGGGCCAGTTCCTTATGCGCGGCACGAAACAGACGTACCGCGGCATCGTCTCCCTGAATAACAGCACGCTGACACGGAACTCGACGGTCCCGACGCTTCGTTTCGAGAATCAGCTCATGGGCAACGGCTCGATCAACTTCACAACGACACTCGGCTCCGGCGCGACCATTTCTCCCGGCGACACGTTGAACGCGGATGGCACGGTCACGAAGGGGATCGGCACGATCACGATCACCGAAAACGGTACGCTCGCCCTGGAAGACGGCTCGATCCTGAATTTCGACGTCGCGAGCAAAACTTCCTACGACCAGATCGTTTTTGCGGCCGCCACGACGCTTGACCTCGATGGGGCGACGGTCAACCTGAACTTTACGGAAGATTTCGACCCGACAGATATAGGGATTGGGGACACGCTCACCCTTTTCGGCACGAACACGACGCTGCAAACGGACGGAGCTGCATTGCGGTACAACGTTTCCCAGCTCCCGGAAACGGCGCAGTGGATGCGCTTCATGTTGGTCCCGCAGGGAGTTCAGGTCGTGAGCGGAGATTACATCCCGGAACCTTCCGCTTGGATTTTGCTTCTCCTCGGCACAGGAATTTTTGGCACTTTCGCTCGTTCAGGGAAAAATAAAAACAATTAAGATCAACACTTCACTTTATAAAGAGGTTTTCCATGGCAGTGCAGTGGTACTACAAAATGGCCGGCAAAGAGATTGGCCCTTTTACCTCGCAAGAGCTGAAACAGTTGGCGGATGAAAAGCGTATTACGCCGAATGATCCGGTTCGCCGTGATACGGACAAAGAATGGACGCTCGCCAAAAACGTGAAGGGGCTTTTCCCGGCTGCCGGGGCGATCCCGATGGGAGTCGCGGTTCCGGTTCCACCCAAGGAGCCGCCGGTCGTCGTTCCAACCGTAAAGGACCCGCCTGTCGTTGTTCCTACCGCGAAAAAAATCCCTACGCCGCCGCTCCCCAAAACCGTTCAGGAGAAAAAGGAAGAGCCTGAGCCTGAAACGTTTGATTTCGGATTTGATTCTTCCGTTTCCCATGGAACGAAGTCTGGAAAAACCTCGTCCGTCAAACGCCCAGCCACGAAGTTGGGGGCAAAAACCGCTTCGAAAAAGGGTGCGGCAGAAGACGGGGAAGAAACCGAAAAGAAACCTCTGTCCAAGAAGGAAATTCAGAAGCGGAATTTTATGATCATCGGGATCGCGACCGGCGCGGTCATTGTTCTGGCGGTTCTGATTTTGGTCATTGTCTCCTGCAAAGGTTCCTCCAAGCCAAAGGTCACCGATGAAAACGCGGTTGCCGAGGAAGAGGTTCTGACCGATGAAACGGCGGAAACTTCCGATGACGAAAAGGCGGAAAGTGACACCCAGTCCGACGAGGAGGACGGCGATAAAAACGCTGATGAAGAAGTAAAAGCCGCTGAGGAAAATGGGATCCCGGCCGAATACGCGGAGGAAGGCTACAAGACGCCGTATGTCGACGGAAAGTGGCAGTCCTGCACATTCGGAAGTGCGAAGGTCTTCATCCGGAAAATCAAAAACGCCAAACTCAGCGATATGAATCCGAATACGCGGTCCCCGAAAAAGGACACCGAGTTCTGCTTCATCAAAATTGAGGTGGAAAACGTGAACGGCGACGGGATCCTGCTCGATGTTCCGGGCTGGGGCGCAAAGGGAGCCGCCGGTGTGAAGCTTTTCGCCGGTAAAAACCAGTACAAAACCCAGCGCTTTGAAGTTCCGGACCAAGCCGACAAAGACATGCAGGTCGATGTGGGCGAAAAATTCACCGACGTGCTGATCTTTAACCCGCCGAGACTCGAATCCATCGAGGCGCTGCGTCTGGAGCTTCCACCTCTTGCGCAGGGTGATTCAGCTTGCAAACTTTACCTTCCGAAAGAAATGTTCCAGAAAAAGGCCAAACCGGCCGAGGGCGAAGACGAGGAGGCTTCCGGGGACGGTGAAGAAAAAGCCAAAGCAGAAGGCGAAGAATCCGGTGACGCTGAAAACGCGAAAGATTCGAAGAACGATCAGCAGAACGAAAAACCTGCCGAAAATAAAGAACCCAGTGCGTTGGATGATGACACACTGAATGATAAATCGGAAGTTCAAAAGCCTGCCGCATCTTCAAAGGATGACGATGAACTGGGTCGCGCTTCCGAGGAAAAGATCGACATTTTAAACGATCCAAGCCTGGATTTTTAGGTCGTTTTTATGTACTTTGGCTTCAACACAAACGGGTTGGCTCACCATGCGTTTGAGGACGCGGTGAGCCTTCTTTCGCAAATCGGCTACGAGGGAATCGCGATTACGCTCGACCACGACCTGCTCGCCCGGCGGGACGGTGATTTTTTCTGGCGTGTGCCGCTGGCGGAGCTCCAGGAAACCGTTCGGTGCAGTGGTTTGCGGAGCGTGGTGGAAACCGGCGCGCGGTTCCTGCTGGACCCGTGGAAGAAGCACGTGCCGAACCTTCTCGACCCAGCCCCGGCCCAACGGGCCTTGCGGCAGAAATTTTACGCCCGGGCCGTCGAACTGGCGCAGGCTCTGGGAAGTGACTGTGTTTCCATCTGGTCGGGAACCCCTCTCGCTTCGGAGTTGGAAACCGTTTTGATGGCGCGTTTGGTTGAGGAACTGAAAAAGCTGGTCGATTTTGCCGGTGAGCGGGGCGTGAAAATCGCGTTTGAACCGGAGCCGGGGATGTTCATCGCGACGATGGACCAGTTCGAGCGGCTTCTGGATTCGGCACCCGAGAAACTTCGTCTTACGCTGGACGTTGGGCATTTATTCTGCCAGAACGAGCCGATCCCGTTTTACGTTCAGCGTCACGCCGGGCGGTTGGTGAATATTCACTTCGACGATGCGCGGCGCGGTGTTCACGAGCACCTTTTTCCGGGAGAGGGTGAAGTCGATTTTGAGGAGTTTTTCTCGGCTTTGCGTACCATCTCTTATTCCGGAGGCGTCTTCGCGGAACTGAGCCGCCACAGCGCGACGGGAGCCGAAACCGCTCAGAAGGTTTTCGCGTTTTTGACGAAATTTAAAGATTAGGTCTTTACTCCAGCGGCGCGGGTTTTTCACCACCCATCGGAATTCGCGGCGGGTTTCCTCCTCCCCCCATCGGAATTGAAGGTAGATTCCCACCACCCATGGGTGGAAGCGGCGCCAACCTGCCTTTATCCCGGCCGGGCTCCGGAGCCGGCTCTTTCGGTTCCTCCGCATTCATCACAGGTTTTTCTTCTTTGGGAATGGGATGAATCTCTTCCTCCGCAGGCGCTTCGTCATCCGGACGAGCCAAACGTTCTTTGGAGCGCAGAGAACCGGATCCGCTGTCGATCAGCATTAAGCCGGCCCAGAAGAGCGGGTGGGAAGCGGGGATCAGCTCGATCTCGTCACTCTTACCGATGCGCGGTTCGGACTGGATGGAAACGTCACCCGCACTGAACTTCAGGACAGCACGCCTCCATGCGTCCGCAGACGTTTCGGTCGTGGGAAGCTGGGAGTTGAAAAGAGCCGCGAGTTTCCAGGGGGAATCCCCTTCCAGACGCCAGCGTGGAAGGACGATCGTATCCGCGCCATTCGCAAGAAACGCCATGCTGGTGAGGAAAAGCTCCTTACCCGGGACGAACACCGACACTTTGTTTTTCCTGGAAGTTTTTTTCGCCAATTCCTCGCACCGGGTACGCATTCCGCCCAGAACGATCAGACGCGGCGACCCGGATGGAAGGAGGAACCAGTAACCGAGTGAGCCTTCCCTGGATGTGCGGTCCAATGCCATCGGGAAGATCCCGTAGGAGTCCCCCTCGGTGTTTTTCAAATCATCGAAGACGAACATTTTGTCGAATTCCGGCGCGAAAACGGACGAACCAGTCCCTGGCGTGCCGGGCTGGATCCCGCCGAAACTTTTTTCTTCAAAAAGAACCGGGCGCTCAAGCGTTTTTTCGAGCCGATCCACAGCTTTCTCGTTGGGTGTGTTCTTTCCCGCAACGATGATCGAGTACGGTGACTTGGGGTACTGCGTTTTCTTCCAGGGGGTCGCGAGGGAAGCCATCGGAGCGTAGCGGATCGAAAATTGGGAAATCGTTGACCTTGCACCTTTCGCAGTCTGAATTTGCAGAGCCTCAAAAGGCAAGTACCACATAAAACGGTCCGGCACGATGACGAGTGACGAAAAGTCGGCACTGGCGAAATTGGCCTGCGAGTTTTTCGTCAGGTCGGCCATGACACGCTGGGAACTTTTTTGCCAGTTATTTTCCTGAAAGGTTTTGGCGGGTATGGTTCCGCCGCCTAATCCAATTTCCCGGAGCATCGACGCAAAATTCGTCTGGAGCGACGTCAAAAGATTCGTCCCGGCTTTGTTTTTACGGGAACTGCCGGAACCGGAGCCGGAATCGTAAATCTTCCACATCGCCATGCGTTCATTGTTCATCAGGAAGAAAAACATTTGATTGCGGGCGGCGAAACTGACAAGCAGGGCTTCCCCTTTCGGAAGTGACGCCTGAATTTCCTTGCACGTCCGAACTTTGGGGAACAAAATCTCGATCACGCGCCGATCCAGGGCCATGGACATAAGAATCGACTCCTGCATCCGGGAAAGCTCTGCGATCTGCTTTAGCGCATCGGCGAGTTCCCGCTGCTCACTTTTCTGGCCTGCGGTGACCGGAAGGCTCATTTTTCGGATTTGGATCTGGAGGTCCTGCACTTTTTTCGAGCAGTTTTCAAACGCTGGATACTCCGTTAAAATGTCGCGTTTTCTCTGGGCCTGCGTGACAGTCAGGTCCTTTTCAGGGCCCTCCAGCAGAAGCCGCAAAGCGTGCACACGTCCGCCGAGGTCGAGCGTTTGGAGAAAAGCCGCCTTCCGCGCCCGTTCGGAGATTTCAAGCGCGTCTTCTTTCTTTTCCATGTCGATGGCACAGAGGAAGAAGTTTTCCCACGTTCCAGATCGGGGCGTGACGGTGGCGCTCATGGCCTCGATGGGATTCAGTGCCCAGTCCAAAGCCGTGGGTTCACGCAGAAGCAGGGAGTAAAGTTCCAGCGCTTTTCGTGTGGTCGTTTGGCCGTTCAGCAGGAGAGCGTCCACCTGGTTGATCTGGAAATTCCAGATTCCTCCGAAACTCATAAATTCCATGGAACTCCCGAGGAAGCCGTAACCGTTGGCCTGAGACGCAGGGGCCGGATTCTGGAACGCGATCCGGGCTTTATGGAAATTGATGGAGGAACCGAGCCGGCCTTTCAGAACGTACTGGTCGGGCTTTCCCACCGCTTTTTCTGCCAAAAGCAGGCAATCTGCCGCGGGTTTGAGCTGGCGCAGACGAAGGAAATCATCCGCCGCCGCTGTCTGAAGTGTCGCAAAAAGGAGCGCGAGTTTCTTGATTTTCGCCCATTCGGCGGCCGGGGCGAGCGGTGGGCAGATCATCTGCGGATTCCGGAGACAGTAAGCGGTTTCCAGCCCCTCGAACGCTTCCGTCATGCCTTCCACATCCTCGTAATAAAACGCAATCGTAGCGGCTTCGAGGAAATAATTATACGCTTTTTCGTACTTGGCGATTTTCATTTGGAGTTTGCCGAGTTCGATATACGCAATGACGCTCAGCGGATGGGCGCTTCCATTGATCAGCGCTCCTTTTTGAAGAGCCATGGCCGCCTCGTCAGTTTTCCCGACAGCCAGGTAGCCAAGCCCCAACTCAATGTCGAGCCAAGCCTGGAACCAGGTCCCGGCCAGTGCGCGTTGAACGAGTGAGGTTTTGGTGACGAATTGGCCGTTCAGCTCGTCACCCGCTCCCAGAGGTCCGAGGAGTTCCGCACGGCGGCGCATGGCAAGCATCGTGCAGCGTGCGATTTCTACCCCACGAATCGGTTTCAACTGTGGCGCCATCGCGACCCCACCGGTCCGGTATTTGTCCGCGTAGTTCAAATCACCGAAAAGGATCGGGAATTTGCTGGGAATATTCAGAAGTCTGCGCCCGGGATTCGGATCACCCCAAGGAATGGGTTTCAACGTAAACGCGCTGGGATTCGGAAGATTCTGAACGTTTGCAAGCCAGTTGGAGTACTGGATCGAAATGCGGATCGCCGTGTTAAAATTCTCCAGAGCTGAGCCGTACTGCCCAAGCTGGTACTGCGATTCCCCCAGCATGGCCGCGTAGCAAATGGAGTCGAGCCAGCGTTCCGTCGCGATTTTGAAGCCGGTATTCAGTTCCTTCGCAAACTGTTTTTGCGCGTCCAGAGTTCTGCCATCGCGCAGAAGATTAATTCCCCAGTCATAATTGGCGTTCGGGATCGCCTGCTCTTGAGCTGACACTGAAACCGAAATCAGAATCAAAATCAGGAGCGGCAACAGGGCACGACAGAAAACGGGAAAACGGAATCGCATGGTTTTCTCCTTAAAATCTCGAAAGGAAAGAATACGTCAAAAAGACGGAAAACCAGAAAAATAGTTTTCCGTCTCTTTTGTTTTTCGACCGATTTTTCAGAATACTTGCGAAAAAGGGTGCAGTTTCCTTAAAGAAGCGTCACGCCAGCATCGGCGTATTCTTTGATCATTGCATCGGGCCAAATCCCTACCGCGACCTCGCCGATGTGGCAGCAGCGAAGCATAAACATGCAAAGGCGCGACTGGCCGATCCCGCCGCCCATCGTCTGCGGAAGTTCGCCGTTGAGGAGCATCTGGTGGAACGGGAGTTTGGCGCGTTCCTCGCAGCCGCGAATTTTTAACTGGCGCAAAAGCGTTTCCGGATTGACTCGGATCCCCATCGAGGAAAGCTCGAAGGCGCGGCCCAGGACCGGGTTCCAGACCAGAATGTCGCCGTTCAGCCCGATCCCGCCGTCTTCGCGTGGCGTCGTCCAGTCGTCATAGTCCGGCGCACGACCATCGTGGATCGTACCGTCGGGAAGTTCGCCGCCGATCCCGATCACGAAAATGGCTCCGTACTTTTTACAATATTCCGATTCACGTTCAAGCGGGGTTTTGTCGGGGAATTGCTTGCACATTTCGGCCGAGGAGACGAACGTGATCTCCTTGGGAAGGACCGGCGTGATACCCGGGACGATCGACGCGGCAAACTGCTCCGTTTCATAGATCGTGGCGTAAATCTGGCGAACGGTTTCCTTCAGCGTTTCGACGTTTCGGTCTTCAGGGCGGATCACTTTGCACCAGTCCCACTGGTCCACGTACAAACTGTGCAGGCAGTCGAGCGTTTCGTCGGGCCGGATCGCGTTCATGTCGGTGTAAAGGCCCTCGCCCGGCTGGAAATCGTACCGTTTCAGGGCGAAACGCTTCCACTTGGCGAGCGATTGAACCATTTCCGCGTCGGAATCCGCCTGCTTTACGTGGAACGAAACCGGTTTTTCAACGCCGTTCAGGTCATCATTCAGGCCCGTATTGCTGCGAACGAAAAGCGGGGCGGTGACTCTCTGGAGTCGAACATTCCGGGAGAGCTCGGTCTCGAAATGATCCTTCAGCTGCTTGATGGCGTGTTCGGTTTCGCGCAGTGAGAGCAGAGGTTTATATCCTGCGGGAATAGTCATGATTTTCCTCCTGAATGATTTCTGAATTTTGGAATAATTACAGGGTTTCCAAACAAAAACGGCACTTCCTGAAGTCGCGAATGAGGACTCCTGGAAGCGCCGTCGCTTCAATTAATTAAAGTATAGCGAATTCTCCCGTTTTGTCAAGTGGGGAATGAAAATTTTCCAAAAAGTTTTCCGGAAAACTTGACTTTTTTTCCCGCTGTGCTATAATGCGGAACGTAATGCGATTTTCTCCCGGGTTCGGGGACGACGCTTCCAGCGTCGTTTCAAAATCCAAAATTTGTGGGGACGACGCTTCCAGCGTCGTTAAAACGGGAATCGATTTTAGTATTGAACGCTTTGGACGACGCTGGAAGCGTCGTCCCCGTATGGTTTATCATGAAACTTTTTTTTTCCGCGGGCGAGCCGAGCGGTGACGTTCACGGCGCCAATCTGATCCAGGCTCTGCGCGAGCTGGACCCGACCGTCCAGTGCGTCGGTTTTGGAGGGCCGCGCATGAAGGACGCCGGTCTGGACCCGCTTTTCGACCTCACGACGCTCGCCGTCATGTGGGTCTCGGAGGTCCTGAAGCAGCTGCGGAAGTTCTTCGCGCTGGCGGATCAGGCGGAGGAAATGTTTCGGTCGGCCCCGCCAGACGCAGTGATCCTGATCGACTACCCGGGCTTTAACTGGCATATCGCGAAGAGGGCGAAGCGGCACGGGATCCCGGTTTTTTATTACTCTCCGCCCCAGATCTGGGCGTGGAAGCAGGGCCGCGTGAAAAAAATGCGCCGCCTGATCGACCACGTTTTCAGCGGTCTGCCGTTTGAAACGGACTGGCTCGCGAAGCACGGTGTTTCGGTCGAGTACGTCGGCCATCCGTTTTTCGATGAGGTGCGGAATTACCCGCGGAGTTCCGAGACGATCGAGCGTCTGCGCGGGCTGAAACCTCTGGTCGGGCTTCTTCCCGGCTCGCGGACCGGCGAGGTCCAGCGGAATTTCCCGATTTTCTGGAACGCGGTACGAAAAATCCAGCGGAAGCGGCCAGACGTACATTTTGCCGTGGCGGCGTTTCGGGAGGAGCACGCGGCGTGGATTCGAGATTTTCTCGAAAATCAGGACGAGAAACCCGGAAATATTGTGGTTTTAACGCGCCAAACGCCGGAGATCATCCAGGCCGCCGACTGTTGCCTGAGCGTTTCGGGGAGCGTTTCGCTGGAACTTCTGCACCATGCGGTCCCGACGGTCATTTCGTACCGCGTTGGCCGGATCGGCTGGTGGCTCCAGTACTGGTTCCGCCGGGTCCGCTTCATCACGCTGGTGAACCTTCTGACGCTCGAAAACCCCTTCCGCCGGCCCAATCCCGAGTTCCGCCCGGGGTCGGACGATGCGCGGGACGCGATTTTTCCGGAGTATTTGACGTACTGCGACCGGAGCGACTGGATCGCGGCGGACCTTCTGCGCTGGCTCCAGGACCCGTCGGCCCGGGACGAGTGCGCGGCACGGCTGGCGGCGCTTCGGGAGCAAATTGGTCAGCCGGGAGCGGCAAGAAAAACGGCGGAGAAAATTCTGGCCGCGCTGGGACCCCCCAAGTCCAACGCACGCGAAAATCCACCGCTCCGGGAACGCCCCAAACCACTATAGGTCCCGCGGATCAGGCGGATGGGATTTAAAAAATCAATCCTTTTTAAACGCCACGCCCTTTCCACTTCCCACTTTTATTTAAACACGGATTTCCACGGATTAAATGGATTAAAAGGATTCCGTTTTTTTCAGGGAAACTCTTGCAAAACCTTAATCCCCTTTAAAAATCCGTGGGAATCCTTTTAATCCGTGGAAATCCGTGTTTAAATCAAGGTCTAAAGCGAGCGGAGACTTGCACTTTGGAAACGGGGTTTGTAGTGAAACCTCTTTAAATCCAATCCGCGGGGCCTACAATCGCTGGAGTTTGCAGTGGGCTTGACGTGAACCTTGGGACGGTTCCATTTTATTAATTACCTCATTGGAAAGGTCCGTTTTTTATGCCGGATTCCACGATTTACCTTCGAGTCATCGACGCCTCGGCCAATCGAGCCTGCGAGGCGTTGCGCGTCATTGAGGATTTTGTCCGTTTCGTTCAGGACGATCCGTTCCTGGTCGAAAATCTGAAAAAACTGCGCCACCGGCTGGTTCAGAACGTCCTGAAATTCCCGATGCCCGAGCGGTTGGCGTACCGGGAGACCGAGGCGGACGTCGGGACGCGGATCGAGACGAAGACCGAGTTCAGCCGCTCGTCGCTCCAGGCCGTTCTGGACGCCAATTTCTCGCGGCTTCAGGAGTCCCTGCGCTCGCTCGAGGAGTTCAGCAAACTGACCCAGCCTGAGGCTGCTCGTGAGTTTGAGCAGATGCGTTACGCGTCGTACACGCTCCAGCGGGTGGTTTTCTTTACCGTGACGAAAGACTCTCCGCTGCGCCGGCTGGAATCGAAAACGCTCGAAAGTACGCAGAAGGGCGCCTGGCAGGCTGGCGGACTGAAATTCACCTCCGACCCGCAACGGGCGCTGGAGCCGGAATTCGCCGGTTTTTTGCGTGTTTCGCCGGATTCGGAAACGGTCAAAAACGTTCGAAATCTGCTCGGGACGGAAAAACTCATCGGTGTCTGCGCTGCGTCGGTCGAGGAGGCCCGGGCCGCTTTGCTCGACGGGATCGACTTCCTCGCCACCCCAGACGAAGTGCTGGCCCACGAACTGGAACGCCTCACGACCCTGCCGGTTTTGGTTTTTGGGTGAAGAGACGAAGGACCGCTTACGATTTGGGTCCATTCCAGGGTTCACGTCCAACCCGTTGCACACTCCAGCGATTACAGGCCCCGCGGATCAGGCGGATGAAGCGGATGAGGCGGATTGGATTTAAAAAACCAATCTTTTTTAAACGCCGCGCCCTTTCCACTTCCTCCTTTTATTTAAACACGGATTTCCACGGATTAAATGGATTAAAAGGATTCCGTTTTTTTCAGGGAAACTCCTGCAAATACTTAAATTCTATTTAAAAAATCCGTGGAAATCTTTTTAATCCGTGAAAATCCGTGTTTAAATAGAGGTTTGAAGTGAGTAAGGTTTTCACTTTGGAAACGGGTTTGCAGTGAAACCTCTTTAAATCCAATCTGTCTTGATCCGCCTCATCCGCGGAGCCTATAGCGGTTTGGGGCGTTCCCGGAGGGACTGATTTTCGCGTGCGCTGGATTTTGGGGAATTTTTCTTTTCTGGTTTAATCCCAAATTCCCCCTCCCCCCTTGCGCAACCGCCCGCCATTTGCTAAAATACAGAAAAACCCACCCGATTTCTTAATTTTTCAGGAGATTTTTATGAACAGACGCGATTTTCTTGCCGCCTCCGCACTGGGCTGCGCGGCCAGTTGCCTTCCATTGACGAGCCGCGCACAGACGGCCGAAGAGCTTCCCCCGCCGGGCGTTCCTCAGGTTCGCCCCAATCCCCACGCGAAAATCACCCAGTTGACCCACGGCCCGCTCTACCACTGGGGCGCCTACTACGACCAGCTTCATTTTGACCCGACCGACCGCCTCGTGACGGGGCTGGAAGTCGGTTTCCATCACCGCTCGCCGCTCCCCACCGACCGGATCAACGTCGGGCTGATCGACTTGCACGACAATAATAAGTGGACGCAGATCGGGACCTCTTACGCCTGGAACTGGCAGCAGGGGCCGATGTTCCAGTGGATCCCCGGCCGCACGACCTGGGAAGACGCCGAGGTGATCTGGAACGACCGGAACGAGGACTCGTTCTTTGCGCACGTCTATTCGCCGAGTACGGGCAAGTACCGCGAACTGCCGCATGCCGCGTACGTGATCGCGCCGAACGGGGAGTACGCCCTCTTCCCCGACTTCGCGCGTCTGAACGACACACGCCCCGGTTACGGTTACTGCGGTCTGCCGGACCCAAACGCGGACGTCGCCGCCCCGACCAATGCCGGCATCTGGCGCATGGACCTGAGGACCGGCGAGACGAAGCTCCTCTTCTCGTTCAAGGACGTGGCGGACATCGTGCCGGAAGGTGGATACTCGAAGGGGGCGAAACACTGGTTCAACCACATTCTGATCGCGCCCGACTCGAAGCGTTTCCTCTTCCTGCACCGCTGGAGGGGCGAGGAGGAGAAGAGTTACTGGAAGACCCGCCTCATGACGGTCAACGCCGACGGAACCGATTTGTACGTTCTGAACCCGTACAACATGACGTCGCACCTGGTCTGGCGTGACCCGACGCACATCATCGCGTACGCCCGCCGCCCGAGCCACGGCGACCGGTTTTACGTCTTCGAGGACAAAACCCAGAACACCACGCCGGTCGGGTACGACATCATGAAGGTCGATGGCCACGTTTCCTACCTGCCGCACACGAACCAGCAGTGGATTTTGAACGATACGTACCCGGACAAGGAGCGGTACCAGCACCCGTTCATCTTCCATCTTCCGACGGAGACGAAGATCCCGCTCGGCGATTTCTACCAGGCGAGGATCTTCAACGGCGAGTGGCGCTGCGACCTTCACCCGCGCGCAAGCCGGGACGGCCGGAAAGTGCTGATCGACTCGGCGCATAACGGCGGCCGCCAGATCTACATGATCGACCTGAGCGAGTATGATGAGTGGCTGAGCTAAGGGAAACAATGTTGGAAACGCCGTTTCCAATTATGAATTAGAATTATGAATCAGGGACGATACTTCCAGTGTCATAAAAGACTTTTTTCAGATGACGCTGGAAGCCTCGTTCCCAAAATCATCATCTACAGGAAGGCAAAAATCATGAAAGACGAAACCAACGAACTCCCAACTTCTCTGGAACTCAAAAGCAATCCGAGCTACCGGCTTGCGTACCAGGACGAAGACTTTATGAACCGGCCTGAATTGCGTCCAGTCCGTCTGATGATGGAATCTCTCAAACCGGATATTGCGTTTGATCAAGCGAACATCGACTCAACGATCGTCGTGTTTGGCAGTGCGCGGATCGTAGATCGGGAAACCGCCGAGCACAATCTGACGGCAGCGCAAATCCTTCTGGATGAGAAACCGAAAGAAACCCGCCGGAAATTGCGTGTGGAACGGGCGAAAAGGATTCTGGAGCTGAGCCGTTACTACGATATGGCGCGCGAATTTGGCAGGATCGTTTCTGAGGAATGCAAAGCCGACAGCCGCCGGAACTATGTCATCATCACCGGCGGCGGCCCGGGAATTATGGAAGCGGCCAACCGAGGTGCGTATGACGCCGATTACCCATCCATTGGACTGAATATTGATCTTCCGATGGAACAGGAACCTAATCGGTACATCACGCCCGAATTCTGCTTCCACTTTAACTATTTCGCCATTCGCAAGATGCACTTCCTGCACCGAGCCAAGGCACTGGTCGCTTTTCCGGGTGGAATGGGTACACTCGACGAACTGTTTGAGGCCCTGACACTCCGCCAAACCCGCAAAATGCAGCACATCCCAATCATTTTGTTTGGTGTGAAAGATTTCTGGAGAAAGATTATAGACCTGCCTGCCATGGTGGATTTCGGTGTCATTTCTGAAGATGACCTGGACCTTTTCTATGAGGCGGAAAGCGCACAGCAGGCGTGGGACTACATCAAGCGCTACCACGCAGTCCATGGTGAAGAGGCCCAGAAAGAACGTCGTCGGGATTAGTCTTGACAGAAGTGAAAGTTTGGGGTAAAATGCAATTTATCGCCTACGAGCCTAAAAAACATTTTTCCCAAACTCTCTCAGGAGTTCCTCATGGAATCCAGCGCAATCCTTGAACTCGGCCGAAACGCCATCATGCTGACGCTCAATCTCGCACTTCCAGTGTTTCTCACCGCGATGCTGGTCGGTTTTCTCGTTGGCCTGTTTCAGGCACTGACACAGATCCAGGAGCAGACGTTGGCGTTCGTCCCGAAAGTCATCGCGGTTCTGCTTGTTCTGAGCCTCATGATGCCGTGGATGCTCTCCACCATGACGGAATTTATGCGGGAAGTCATTCAAGGAATCCCGGGGAATCTGCCGTAATGGAAACCGTTCTGTTTCTTACAGCCTCGCAGTTCGTGCTGATACTTGCGCGGCTTTTGGCGATGCTGATGATCGCCCCGATGTTCTCGGGAAAAATCGTTCCGATTCGTTTTCGTGCGGTTCTGGCGGTTCTTCTGGCCGTTTTGATGTCACTCCACCAGAAAACAACGGTGAGCTGTTTCGTGAACACCGCGAGCTGGCTGGACGAAGGTTTTCTGTGTGCCCTGCTCTGTGAATTGCTCCTCGGTCTGCTTCTCGGAGCCGCGGCACTTCTTTTTTTCGGAGCTTTGCGGACGACTGGAACGATCATCGCGTACGTCGGCGGGATTTCATTCCCCATGGATGGTGGTCTTACCAACGACGCAGCCCCAATTACCGCTTCTTTTTTTTACCTGCTCGGTACCGCCGTGGTTTTTCTCTGCGGTGGGCACTTGCTTCTTATCGAGGCGATCCTCAGGACTTTCGCGACCTATCCGGTCGGGATGGTTCCTTCACTGGCAGAGCTCGTGAAGTCCCTGCCGGACGTTTTCATTCTGGGGTTTCAGGTCAGCGTTCAGATGGCGCTTCCCATCATTGCGGTCGTTCTTCTGGCGCAGCTGGGACTTGCGATCCTGAACCGGGTCATGCCACAGTTGGACGTTTTCGGGCTGGCGTTTCCAGTGAACGTGCTGGCGTTGCTCTTTATGCTCTCTCTGACGATTGGCGGAGCTCTGATGCTCTTCGAGACTGAATACGAAAAAGTGATCCAGAATTTCCTTCGTTAACCCGGGGATCGGGCGTCTTTACCTCATCCGTTCCCGAATTCTTTGTTTCACATTAGGATCGCCTTCCGAGATTTTGATCTCTTCCTTCATCTGCTCGAACGTCATCTTGAGACGCTGGTTGTGGCGGTAATACTGCCAGCCGTAATCTGCCAGCGCAAGGAGAAAAAGCACTGCGGCAATTTTCACGCCCGTTCCAAGGACAACCGACTCCATTTTTTTAACCGCCGCCGAAAAATCCATCGCATACATCGAAGCGAGGACTGGAAGCTGACCGAGGACCATCCAGAAAATGAAGGCTGCCACAAAACCAACTTTCGCGACTCCAAAGACAGCGGCTGCCAGAGAGTCCAGTGAGAAAATACGAAGCAGGCCCGCGCCGGGATTCACGTGTTTCCAGTCGGGGGCCATACGTGAGGGCAGAAACAGGAACTGGGTCTGAAGAAGCGAAACGAGCGAGACCATGATCGGGACCAACGCCAGGATCGGAGCGACGAGAAAAAGAGCCTGACGGATCCACGTGTTCCAAAGATTCAGAAACTCATCGGGTGTCATTTCGAGCCAGGCTCCCTGCGACCACGCGATTTGCGCACTCTGAACGGGAACATCAACAAGAAAACTTTCAAAACCCCAAAAAAGTAACATTCCGGTCAATAGCATGGACGCGCTGACGAGGTCGCGGCTCAAAGCCACTTCGCCCTTTTCGCGCATTTTTTGCCGATGACGAGGGGTTGGTTCAAAAGATCGGTCTTCACTCATATCAGCTGCGGCCTGTTAATCGATTCCGTCCACACCTGGCGGGGCGATGTTGAAAAGTCTTGCCGTATTTCCCTTCTTGCCGAAACGTGGTTCCAGCGAGAAATTGATCGAGAAGTTATCTGACGGATTATCATACGCCACGCCGGCCGTAAAGAGGAACGACTCTCCGACTCGTGTGAAACTGATTCCTTCTCCGATGTTTCCTTTTCCTGAGACGTCGAACGTGCTGACGAAAGTCGAGGTCCATTTCTCGGACATGCGGTAATTGTAGCCCAGACGCATCACCACGTTTTCCACGGAACCGGTCAGCCAGTGCAGACTTGCAAAAACGGAACCTTTTCCGGGCCGGTCGATGATGGTCCCGACGTCGATCATCTTCATACCACCGTCAAAGAAGTCGAACATACCGGACGTGTAAAGCACAACACGGTCGCCGGGATACCAACGCAGATCGTAGTCCCAAAGCCCCACCACGGACCCGAAATTGTCGCGGTCAGGATCCGGATAAATATTTAAGTTCGTATCGAACGTGAGCCAATCGACGATCCGTTCCCGGCCGGGCATTCCGCGTTTCGTCTGCCAGCGGTGATTCATCCCGATACGGATCAGGCCAAGATCGTCAGCAAGTTCCGTGTTCCCGGTGACCCAGCCGCCGATGTTGCTGCGCACGGCGTAACTACGGAGCTGGTACTTCTTCGGGATCGGAAGTCCTCCAAAGAGAGTCGAGCTCATGTGGTGCGAAAAATCGTAAAGGGACCTGTCGTCGATCGGGTCGTAAAGAGGAAGTTCATCCACGCTCTTGTTCGCCCCGGCAATCATGGCCTCCAGACGGAAATCAACCTTGTGCATGATCCCGTTCACGTTCAGGAGGTGGTTATGCCAGTCGTAGTACTGCCACATCGGAAGGTTCATTCGGAGCCCCACCTGACCGTATAGCCGGCTCGCGTCATCTCCGTTAACGTCCTCGCCCCAATAGGCGGCTTCACCGATCGCGAACGGTACGACTTTGACCACACCAGCCTGGAACGGGTACGCGATTTCGTGCCGGGTGGACGTACGAAGCCCTCTTCGGTCCTGTTCCCAGTCAAGCCGATGCCAAAACGCGCGGTCAGCCAGGTCCTCAGGAACCGTATCGGGGAAAAGATGGACGTAACCGATCTCCGAGTACGAACTCCACGTCAGCGCATCATTCAGAAGCGGTTGGCCAAGCCAATAGAAATCAAGCTGCGGGAGACGCTGTGTCTGCGTGTGGAAATTGTTCGTACGGACGTCGGCCCAAATCGAGAGAGACCGGTTTTCGTCCTGCTTGCGGATTTCCAGCTGTGTCGGACGATCCGGCTGTGTGTACCAACTGTCCTGGAAGTACTCTTCCTGGAAATTTCGGTCACTGTAAACACCAAGCTGGAAACGCAGTTCCCAGTCGTTCCCGAAGGTGCTTTTATGACGGCCTAATAACTGATAACGCAGTTCCTTTTCAGGGGTCAGTTCCCGGCGGCCTTTCCCTATATTGTCCTTTCCTGTGTCGTAAATCGCCCAGACGTCAAAATCCCCGGAGCCTTTCCCTGACAAAAAGCCGAGCGGGATTTCCTGTCCCTCACCCATTCGATTGTAGGAAAATTCCGTTCCAAGTCCCGGCCCGCGTTTCGTGTACCACGATGCGTTCAAATCCCAGCTTGTCCCTTGAGGCGGCGCCTCGATCCCAAGCAGGCGATAAGCGTCAAACCCGATGATCGGCTGCACACCGAAGATGGAGTCGTTACGAATCGAAAATTTATTAATGATCTGTGACGGCGAATTCATCGGAGCCGCAAAGTAAGGGAGGTAGAAAACCGGGACGTTTCCGACTTTCACCATGGTATCACGAGCGATCAAATCCTTTTTCGAGTCCATAACTGGCTCACCCGTTACGGAATCATAAACCGGTTCGCCCGTGTATCGGTTTTTGTGTGGGATCTCCTGATTACGCAGAATTACCTGTCCCATCTGAAAACGATACATCGGTTCACCGATGCGGCTCGTCGTCACGAACGTGTCGTTTGCCATCAGGACCCCTTCTTCCGGCATACGAATTTCTTCGGCCCGCAGACGAATCAGCCCTTCCACGTTCGGGATCGTGGCGAAAACCTCCGCCTCACGAATCAACCCACGGTGTGTCGAAACATCGAAGTACATTTTCTCGGCATAGATCTCCTGGTCGCCCTGCCGGAAAATGATGTTCCCCTCCATGTAGAGTTCCACGTGATTGTTCGTCAAATCAAGCGAGTAATCCTGACTGATCTGGCTCAAATCAACGTCCGACCAGACGACCAAACGGTCCGCCGAAATGTCGATCGTACCGATTTGAATGGCCTGGTTGGCCGGAAAGTTCTTCATTCCCTTGAGCGCTTCATCCGCGCCATCGATCAAGAGCATGACCCCTTTGTCGAAAATTGCCACGGATTTGTGCGTCGCCTCGTCGTAAGAAAAACGCATTTCCAGTGGGACGTCGTTTCTCTGGAAGAAACCGATCTTGCGGGTACCGGGTTTCGGAATGTTCGGGTCAAACGAAGAAACGTCGCCGGCGCGGATCTCACCGTGGGTCGAAAGAACGTCCGGAAGTGTTTCCGTACCATCGGCCGTATGAAGGGGCTGCTCTGCCGGAACAACCGTCCCTGCGCCCGTCACAGGCGCTTCGGACCGATTGTCTTTTGTGAACTCAAAAGACGGAAGCGAGTCGGAAAAATCGGTCAGGAGCAGCTTTGCCGGCTGGAACATTCTGTCGAATGCCCGCTTGTAAAGCGCGTCCAGTTCTGGAGCCGCAGCTGTTTCGGCTGCCATGTTTGAAATGGAACTGGCCGTCAAACGCCCTGCCCACGTTTTCCCCTTCACTCGCGAAGTCGTGCGGGATGTCACGAACTCGATCTCCACGTCATCCTCGAGGTAAAGCAGGACCGGCTGGACGCTCGCAGGAGTTTCCGAATCGGCGCTGGTTTCGTCCAACTGAACGGGCCCGACCCACAAAACCATTTTGTCGGCGCGGAACGAGTCGTTTCCCTGACGAAGATGGCATTTCCCGGCGAGCACGTACACGGTGTACGCGCCTTCCTTCCGGGTGGTGATGTCCGTCGCGGTGAAAACGACCGGGCCGTTGGAATTCTCGCGCGGGTAGGAAATCCCCAGATTGTCCGTCAGCGTCGGGACGATTTTGTAATGGTCAGAATACTGCGGTTCCTCGGCCTGAACCAGAGCAAAAAATGCGAGGTAAAACGCCAGAAAAAACCCAAAAGTGCATACTGTCCCCGCACAGAAGAAACGGTTTTTTCTTCTGTTTTGCCGGGAATCGGTGCTAAAATTGGGAGTTTGGGCAATCATAATCGCTCAAGTATAGAAAAAAAGATGAAAAAAAGCAAGAGAAAAAAGAGAAAATTTTTTATTTTTGCTAAAGATTTGGAAGAGTTTTGACGAATGAAAAACACCTTTCATCAGGGAAACGCTGATTAAAAGCGTGAACCAGCATTTCCCCGAAAAAGCGCTTTCCGATTTTACTACTGGATGCTCATCGGCTTGCCGTCGTTTCTGGCCGCAGCGTAGATGAACGCCGCAGCGTCGATCGAGTAGGAAATCCTCTGAACCGAACCATCGCAGAAAACGGTTCCAAACGTTCCCGAGTGCGGGCTTCCGAATTCCTGGCTCCCCACAAAACCGGCGCGGTCCTGAAGAGGCGCTTTGATCGCCAGGCTGCTTAACGTCCCAGCCGTGCGGCAGTTATCCTGGTCCATGCCGGAGAACATTCCATTATCGTCGGTGCTCGACGTATTCTCATAGTAGTCCGGGCTGACATAGCGCTCACCATAGAGGATCGTGTTAGACGTTCCGTCACGGATTTCCCCCATCGTGATCTCGCTGAAGTCGTAAGTCACGCCGTTGTAGGACGAAACGGTCCATGATTTCCCCTTCACCTTGGATCGGCCGGTCGCCCAGTCCGAGTAAGAGTTGCTCGAGGACGCGGTCGAATTGTACGAGCCAACACTTGCAGCGTAGTCCGCACGCCCACCCATCTCGGGTTTGTCCGCGTTATAAACGGTCGTGCTGAGCTTATAGGGCTTTGCCGGACGGCGAGACGGGCAGTTATAAATCGGAAGGGCCATCGACATGCAGGTGCCCGCACCGGCTTTCTGATTGCCCGTAACACTTTCAATGTTTCCATCCGCACCGAGCTGGAAAAGGGCATTCTGTTCAATAAACGGAAGGAGGGAGTACATCCAGGAGCCCGGCTGCGGTACACCGAAACCTGCATCTGGGTCCCCCACCCAGTTCCAGTTCCAGCCGCCGGAAGGAAAATGTTTCGTCTGGCTTTCGTGGTTCAAGGCCGCCAGACCCATATTTTTCAGGTTATTCCCGCACTGCATCTGACGCGCGGCCTCACGTGCCTGCTGAACTGCCGGAAGGAGCAGACCGACCAACATTCCAATGATCGCGATCACGACCAAAAGCTCGACCAGTGTAAAAGCTTTGTTTGTTCGCATAGATTGGGTTCCTTGTATTAAAAAATCCGTCACTTATGTTTATTATACGCAAAAAAAAAGAAAAGTCCAGATATAAAAAGACAAAAAATGAGAAAATTAAGAAAAATTTTAGGGAAACACTGATTCAACAAACGTTGAGCAGCGTTTCCCTTGATGAATTAGCTTTGTTCCGTGAAACGTCTGAACCACATTTCGTACTGCGGATCGTTCGGGCGAAAGGTAAAAACTGCGTCGGGGAGCGGCTTGCCGTCCACATCGCAAGAATGGACACGGACGAGAAGCACCCCGTTCGGCTTGCATTCGATCGTATAATTTTCAGGATCCATGCGTTTTCCTCCGGAAAAAACGAATAATTAATAACGAATAATGAACAAAGGAAAAAATCTCCTCATTATTCATTATTCGTTATTCATTATTCATTTCTGCATCAGCCACTCGTGCATATCTTTGGCGGCGGCGCGGCCTGCGCCCATCGCCTTGATGACCGTCGCAGCGCCCGTCACGATGTCGCCGCCGGCCCACACGCCCTCGATCGAGGTGCGGCCATTTTCGTCCGCCACGATGTACCCGCGCTTGTTCAGCTCAAGCCCTTCGACCGATTTCGTAATGACCGGGTTGGCGCTCGTTCCGACCGCGAAAATGACCAAATCCGTCTCAAACGTGAATTCCGACCCGGGAATTTCGACCGGAGTACGGCGACCCGAAGCGTCCGGCTCGCCCAGCTCCATCTTGACGCACGTCATAGAGGCGAGCATGCCCTTTTCGTCCCCCTGCATCGCGATCGGGTTGGTCAGGAGCTGGAACTGAACGCCTTCCTGCTTCGCGTGATGAACTTCCTCCGCACGGGCCGGAAGCTCCGCTTCGGAACGGCGGTAAACGATTTTCACGGTTTCCGCACCCAGACGCAAAGCGGTACGGGCGGCGTCCATCGCGACGTTTCCGCCGCCAACGACCACCACGTGTTTCCCGTGCGCGATCGGCGTGTCGTATTCCGGGAATTTGTACGCCTTCATCAGGTTGGACCGCGTCAGGTACTCGTTGGCCGAATAGACGTTTCCAAGCCCCGTCCCCGGGATGGGCATAAAGGACGGCAAACCTGCGCCGACGCCGAGGAAAATCGCGTCGAAACCCTCTTTTTCCATCAGTTCGCGCACGTCGATGCTGCGACCGCCGACCTGGTTCAGCTCGAATTTCACGCCGAGCGTCTCGAGGTAGTGGACCTCTTTCTGCACGATGTCTTTCGGGAGCCGGAACTCGGGGATCCCGTACATCAACACGCCGCCGGCTTTGTGCAGCGCTTCAAAAACCGTCACGTCGTGCCCCTTGAGGCTCAAATCGCCCGCGACGGTCAAACCGGACGGACCCGCGCCAATGACGGCGACTTTCTTCCCCGTGGCCGGAGCTTTTTCAGGGGTCTGGACCAGGCCTTTTTCGCGTTCGTAGTCGGCGGCGAAACGTTCCAGACGACCGATGGCGACCGGCTCGAGTTTCTTGCCGAGGATGCACTTCGACTCGCACTGACTTTCCTGCGGACAAACTCGCCCGCAAACCGCCGGGAGCGAGCTGGTTTTCTTGATGGAACGCGCCGCACCGGCGAAATCGCCATCATTGATCAGCGCGATGAACTCCGGAATGTTCACGTTCACCGGGCAGCCGGTCACGCACATCGGTTTCGCGCAGTGCATACAGCGGGCCGCCTCGTTACGGGCTTCTTCCTCGGAGTAACCAAGCGGGACTTCCTGGAAATTATGCGCGCGGACCTGCGGGTCCTGCTCACGCATGGGAGTACGTGTAGGTTGAATTTCTGAGATTTTTTTCATTTTATCGCTTTCAACTACAGGGACACACCGGAAGCGCTTTTAAAGCCCCCCTCCTTGAGGGGGGTGGCGCGTTAGCGCCGGGGGGAGTTTGTGAAACTTCTATTTAACTCCCCCAGTCTCGCTTCGCGAGCCAGCCCCCTCAAGGAGGGGGCCTTTAAATGACGCCGGAGCGTCCCCGCATTTTTACAAAACCTTATTTTTTCTCGCTTTCCTTATACATCTCAACGTACCGGTCCATCGAGCATTTTTCCTGGCACTTGAACTGCTGTTGGCGCTTCATCACGGAATCCCACTCGATCTCGTGCGCGTCGAATTCCGGACCTTCGCAGCAGACGAACCGGGTCTTCGCGCCGATGGTGCAACGGCAGCCGCCGCACATACCGGTCCCGTCGATCATGATCGTGTTCAGGCTCGCAACCGTCTTGACGCCGAACGGCTCGGTCGTTTTCGCGCAGAACTTCATCATGATGGCCGGCCCGATCGTCCAGACGCAGCCGATCTCACCAGGGCGCGTCTCGAGCAATTCCTTCAGCGGCTCGGTGACCATCGCTTTGCGGCCGAATGTTCCGTCATCGGTGCAGACGATGTGCTCGTCGCAGACTGCCGCCATTTTATCGACCCAGAACAAAAGCTCCTTCGTTCGCGCGCCCTGGATCACGACGACTTTGTTTCCCTGCTCGTGCAAAAGTTTCGCGATGGGGTAAACCGGAGCGGTACCAACGCCGCCCGCCACCAGAACGGCCGTGCCGAACTGACCCATTTCAGACGGATTGCCGAGCGGGCCGATCAGGGCGTAAAGCGAATCGCCTTCATTCAGGCGGGAAAGTTTCGTCGAGGTCACGCCGACCGTCATCAGAACGAGCGTCACGGTCCCGGCGTCACGGTCATAGTCCGCGATCGTCAGCGGGATACGCTCGCCGATCTCTTCCGGCATCACGATCACAAAATGGCCCGGCATCGCCTTGGCGGCGACACGCGGCGCATGAACGACCATCTCAAAAATACGCGGGGCAACTTCGCGCTTGCTAAGAATTTCCAACATAATATTTAATGACCCATGGGGTTAAATGGTACAAACCCTTCTGAAAAGGTGGACTGATTTTTGATTATAGCAAAATCTTCAGAAATTTCAAGGTGTAATCTCTTATTTTTTCCGTTTTTTTGCCCTTCCGAGGCGTTTTTTTTCAAAAAATATTCCGGAAATTTTGCCATTTTTTTGGATAAACATTTAACTATTATAACGATTTTCACGATAGTACTAATAAATTCAGCACACTTTTGATCAACCTCAAAACAGGTGCGAATTATTGAGATGCAGTAAGTTTGACAACCCCCAAAACAGCTGTACGTTATATGCTCACAGTCAATTTAGTCAACCCTAAAATTGCTGGGCATACCAACCAGCGGCTTTATTGTTCAACCCTGATATAGTCGCGCATTTTGACCTAAGGAAGGGTTTTATGAAAAAGTTTTTAAGGAGATTAGGGGGAGGTTTTCTCTGCCTTGGATTGGCAGCCGGAACGGTTTTTGCCGATCCAATGCACGTCAGTCCCACGGACGAAAAAAGTATCATTTCAGGAACAGAAAAAACAATCGTCGAAACTCCGGACGGTGAAGTAGTCGAGGAAGAAAAGTCCTACTGGCAGCGCATTGAATGGGGCCTGATCGTGGACGGGATCGTCCAGGGAAATACCGGCTCAAGCGCGAGCTGGGAATCTCAAACGGACGCTGTGTATGGTCTTGACCTGGAGGCTTTGTTCCCCGCAGGAGAAAAAGGTTCCTTCTACATGAAACTCGAAGCCGGCGGCGGCGAAGGTCTCGATGGCCGGATACCCACTTTTTCCGGCTTCAACGACCATGCGTGGGGACCAAGTGACGGGATCGAGTTCACGGAAGTCTGGTACCAGCACAAATTTCTCGACGGCCATTTTCGCGGGATCGTCGGAAAATTTGACCTGACGAACGAATTTGACACAAACCAGTACGCGAACTGCGAGCACGAACAGTTCCTTTCCAGCGGATTCATCAATAACCTCGCAACGGAATTTCCGGACAACTCGTTCGGCGGAATGTTTTTCTGGGAACCAAGTGAACGATTCACCGTTGGTCTGGGAGTACAGAACAACTCGGGCTGGGATGACGTTCTGCATAACGTGTTCGCCATTCTGGAAATCGGCTGGCATCCGGTTTTCAACTGTCATCAGGGGAATTACCGGTTCTTCGGCTGGACGAGCTCTCACAGTGCATTCGAGGACGAAGAAGGCGTTTTGAGCGAAGCGTTCACCAACCGCGGCTGGGGACTCTCGTTCGACCAGGAAATCACCCATCACTTTGGTATTTGGGGCCGCTACAGCCAGCAGTGCAACGAGGACTTCAACGACATCAAGGCCCACGCCAGCTGCGGTTTCCAGTTCATGAACTTCTACTGGCGGCCCGACGATACGTTCGGCGTGGCCTACGGGCTGGCTCAGATCACCGATGCAATGCGTGATTCCCTCGAAAACGCTGGTGATGAAAGCCACATCGAAATTTACTACCGGTGCGTCCTGCGCGATTTCTTCGCCGTCACGCCAAACGTCCAGTGGGTGAAAAACCCGGGAGGCAATGCGGATGAAGAAGAAGTGTTTGTGCTGGGTCTGCGCGGAACGTTCTCGATGTAGGATTCCAGAGAAACACCATTAACGAAAGGCGAAATCGCTCCAGGAGAAACGCGGTTTCGTCTTTTCGTCTTTCTGATGATTCACGAGGTCTTAAAATTTCTTGAAAAATTTCCCTAAAAGAAGCGGGGAAATACTTGACTTTCTCCTGAATGTCTGATAAAATCGAAATACTTAATTTAATGATCGGGACTCTTGCTCCCACCCATCCATTCCAACCCAAATTCTACCTGAAGAAAGGAAGATTTTCATGGCTGCTTTGACTCGCCGTAATTTTCTCAAAACCAGCGCCGCCGCTGCCGCGGTCGCAAGCATGACCGTTCCGCATGTTCACGCGGCTGGTGACGACACGATCCGCATCGCCCTGGTGGGCTGCGGCGGACGTGGACGCGGTGCCTGTTTCCAGGCTCTGAAAACCCAGGAAGGCCCGGTCGAACTGGTCGCCATCGCCGACGCGTTCGAGGATCAGGCGAAAGGTTTCGCCCAGGTTCTGAAGGCTGACGAAGAAGTCTCCAAGCGCTGCGCATTCACCGACGATACGATTTTCTGGGGCCTCGACGCGTACAAAAAGGCGATCGACTGCCTCCGCCCCGGCGACCTGGTCCTGCTCGTGGCTCCGGGCGCGTTCCGTTCCCTCCACTTTGAATACGCCGTCCAGAAGGGCGTGCACGTCTTCCTCGAAAAACCGTTCGGTGTCGATACGCCCACGCTCAAACGCGCCCTGGCCGCCTGGAAAGTCGCGCAACAGAAAAACCTGAAGGTCATCACCGGGCTGAACAATCGTAAGGCGATCTGCACGGAAGAAACCGTCAAAATGATCCAGGACGGCGCCATCGGCGACATTCTGTCCTGCTGGGTGTACCGCTTCCAGACCAACACGTGCAGCTACAATCCGCGCCCGGAGTGGACCCCGCTGCAGTGCCAGCTGCGCAACTACAACAGTTTCTCGTGGATCTCCGGCACGCCGACCGTGGACTGGATGGTCCACAACCTGGACATTTGCTGCTGGTGCAAGGGCGAGCATCCGACGTGGGTCCAGGGGACCGGCGGACGTCAGTCCCGTACCGTGAAGGACGAGCTGCTCGACCACATTTCCTGCGAATACGTCTTTGACGACGGCGTCCGCATGATGATGCAGACCCGCTTTATGCCGAACACGTGGACCTCTTTCCGTGCCGTGATCCAGGGCTCCAAAGGCTCCGCTCTGCTGGGCGAAGGCGAGCACAATCCGCGCATTTTCAAGGGCTACCACCAGGTCCCGGAAGACGTCGTCTGGAAAGCCCCGACCCCGTGGAACGACTCGTACCAGGAAGAGCACAATCGTTTGGCGAAAATGATCCGTCAGGACCTCCCAAGCGAAGACGTGGATTTCTGCCTGAAGTCCTGCTTCACCGGCATCATGGGCCGCATGGCGATGGAATCCGGTCAGGCGGTCGATTGGGATACGGCGTGGAATTCGACCTACGCCCTTTGCCCCGACCTCGACCATCTGGACTTCAACGGCCCGAGCTACATCATGCCGAACGAAAACGGTGAGTACGAATCGTGCAAGCCGGGTCTTCCGCAGTGGAAGCGGTTCTAGGGTCCGTCCTTTGAATTGATTGGTTTTTAAAAAGAGGCGAGAGAGGAAGGTTTTTCGGAACGTTTCCTCCCTCGCCGTGAAATTTGGCGCGGGGCGTTCTTTGCGACCGTCCGGAATCTGACTTGAATTAAAGGCTCACCGATGCGTTTTTCTTCCATCTTTTTGTGCGTTTTCTCTCTTTTTCTCACCCTCGGCTTTTGTTTGGCAGAACCGTTTGAACTCCTGGATTCCGACGTTAAACCGATTGAAAAGTGGTCGGTGAAACAAAATGTCCAGCTCACGTGGAACGCGGAGGCGAAAACCCTCTCCGTCTCGGTCGAGCCGCAGGAGTTTCGTTTCGGCTGGCTTCAAATCCCGCTTCCGGCCGTTGATTATGCGCCGATCGCCGGGATATACGGCCAGTTCCGCGCCCCGAAGGAGGACCGGACGCGACACGCGCTTGTAGCCGATCTGCTCTTTCCGGTTTCGGGAGGCAAGACCGCCTACTACGCCCAGGACCTCGGCCAAAGCACCGACTCGCGCGGGGAGTGGATCGAGTTTTACCTCCCCATCGACGGTTTCCTGCCGCTGCGCGACACGACTCAGCCCCGTGTGACGCCGGCCCTCCTGAAACAGACCGCCCTGCTGGAGCTTCAAATCGGGCACGTAGAGGAACCGACCACGGTCGAGTACCGCGCCCTGCGCCTCGTGACGAAGGAGGAAGCCCAAACGCTCGTCCGCCGGGTGAACCGGATGAAATTCGCGCGTCAGCTCAAAACGGAATCCGAGCTGAAAGAAGGGGTCCACCCGCGTTTGCTCATGCACGGGAAACGGCTCGAACGCCTGCGCAAAATGGCGGCGGAAAAGGACCCGGCAATGGTCCGCCTGCTCCAGCTCGCCGAGGCAACCAAGCAGCGCACCGACCCGGAAAACCCGTTTGAGACGGTTTTCAGTTTCGAGAATCAGGCCGACGTGACCGCCCACCGGAACCGCGGACGCTTTGAAGGGACGATCAATCGGGTCGTGGTCCCGTTCGAGACGCTCGCCGCCGCGGCGATCATCACGAAAAACGACGAACTGGGCCGCACCGCCGCCCGGATCCTCGTGAACATGGCGCGGACGCTCGACGTAAACTCCCCCGAGATCGACCAGGGTTTCTACTACACGCGGACGTTCTACGTACGGGCCCTGGCGTTCGGCTACGACTGGCTTTACGACTGGCTCACGCCCGAGGAACGGCGCGACGTGAAGATCACGCTGCTGGGTTTCGTCCAGAATATTTACGACCACTCCTGGACCGACTCGTGGGGCAGGCACCCGCTCAGCCGCGTCTGGAACTGGGACCCGGGGCTGGCCGCGTGCGCAGGGCTGGGCGTTCTGGCGATGCACGGCGAGACGCTCACCGCTGAAGAGGCGATGCTCATCGAATTCCGCCGCCACTTGCGCGACTACCTGACGTTCGGTGTAGATTTTGACGGCGCGTGCCACGAAGGACCGAGCTACATCAGCTACGGGATCGGCGCCGGCGTGCAGTTTGCCGAGTGCCTGCGCGATCTGGAGTACGGCGACCTTTTCCTCGAAACGAACTGGCACATCATCGCGCCGTGGCTCGTCGCGGAAATGCTCCCGAACAAACGGCGGTGGAACAATCTTTCGGACTGCAATCACGGCGTCCCCGCCGGTTCCCCCTTCTACGCCTACACGTGCGGGCGGCTCGCAGAACTGGCTCAGACCGATCCCGTGCGCCCGAGCGAGAAGATCCTCCCGCAAGCCAAAACCACCCGGGGGCTCGATTACGCGCAGCATTTCCGGGAATTTCCGGGTGAACGCCGGCTAAGTTACGGCGCCTTGGCCGAACTGATGGGTTGGGCGTGGAACATCGAGCCGACGGCCGTGGACCCGGAGAAATTCACCGACGCGCCGATCCTCGCGTACGTCCTTTTCTTCAAGCCGTGCCCCGTGGCGGAGGACCCGGGAAAGTACCTCCCCGAGTCGCAGTTCTTCCGCGGCCGCGGGATGGTCGTTTCCCGTGAATTCGGCTACGGCCCCGACGCGTACCATCTCGCCGTGGAAGCCGGCCCTCACGCCTGCGGCCACGACCAGTCTGATAAAGGAACGTTCACCCTGCGCGCACTGGGGCAGGATTTCGTCATCGATTCCGGCTACGGGAACGACGGCGAGAAATTCAAGAGCGGAAGCAGTTTCGCGCATAACATCGTCCTGATCGACGGCGCCGGCCAGCCGATGAACTGGCACAATAATTCAAACGGGGAGATCACCGGTTACTCCCACTCGGCACAGTTCGACTGGATCCGGACCGACGCGAAAGCGGCGTGGAACTACACATTCGCCCGCTGGGCCGAGGAGCCGACCGGGATGGAAGTGGAACGCGCCGACCGACACTACGTCTTTGTGCGCGGCCAAAACGACGGAGTCCCGCCGTACCTCGTCACGTACGACGATTTCCGCAAGAAGGACGGCAAAGAGCACGATTTCACGTACCAGCTCCACACCAGTTCCGACTTCACGTTCGACGTGACGCGGACCCCCTGGCGCATCATTCAGGATGAATCGATCTTCGAGGTCCTGACCACGGCCAAGGAAAAAGTCTTCGGAGTGGCTCATGGCAAAGCGGTCTTCACGCTCAAGGCTCCGAAAGACGGGAAGTACGTCATCGCGGCCATCACGCGCTGCGGCGGGGTGGAGTGCGACAAATCGGACAGTTTTTACGTGAAGATCAACGACGGGAAGAATCTGACGTGGGATTTGCCGTCGAGCCCCAATTTCTCGCGCTGCACGGTCAGCGACCGGGACGAAGGTGAAGTCAAACTCGACCTGAAAGCGGGCGAAACCGTCACCGTGGAGCTGACCGCCCGCGAGCCAGAGTCGCAGCTGGCGTTTTTGGGCCTCCAGTTCGTGCCGCCGACTTCTGATCAACCGGCAAATCAGGCTCCCCAACTGAAAGAGGAAACTGAATTGATCCCCGCGACGCAAGCGGTCCAGGACGCGAAAACGCCTTTCCTGCTCACCTCGAGCGTGACGCGGAAGATCCCGCAGCAAATGGCGATTTTCCCGATGGCGAAGACGGCCGGGAAGACGGAGGTCGCCCCGTTCCAGACCTCGCAGATCGGCGTCCACCCACACCTTGCGTGGACCGTCCGGGCGGTGGAGCCGGAATTTCTCGTGGTTCTGCTTCCGATCTCCAGCTCGTCGGAACCGCTTCCGACCGTGGAGCAGACGAAAACCGGCGCGCTGATCCACTGGCCGAACGGGAAGACCGACTCGGTGAGTTTCCTCCCCGGCAAGAACGGCAAAGAAGTGAAATGGGAGAGGAAATGAGGATCAGAAACCAGGTTTTAACTTTCGCGTGAGATTTTTGCCATGGATCGACTTTTTTACGTCGGCGTGATGAACCGCCCGGCCGACCTTTCGCCGCTTCCTTTTTCACGGGGAATTTACGCCTGTGCCCTGGACCCGGCCACGGGCGAAATGAGGCGCGTTTTCACGGAACCCGCCGCCGTTTTGGAAAGCCCGACGTTTTTGTCGGTCGATTCCCGTCGGAACGTTTTGTATGCCGTTTCGTCGGGAGACTCCGATGAGGACTGGCTCACGGCGCACAGGATTCGGCCGGACGGGTCGCTGGAGCTCCTTTCCCGGGCGGGTTCCGGCGGGAAAAACCCGTGCCACACGCTCGTGACTTCCGACGGGAAATGGCTCTTTGCGACGAACTACTCCAGTGGAACCACCGCGGTCGCTGCGCTCCAGTCGGACGGGTCGTTCGGCGACGTCCGGTTCCAGTCCCACCCGTACTTTGGCGACAGGTGGGGCCGCCAGGAAACCTCGCACCCGCACTGCGTCACCGAGCACCCGGGTGGACGTTTTCTGGCCGAGTGTGATCTGGGGAACGACCGGATCTGGCTCTGGCGCAAGGATCCAGCCGACGGGACGTGGAACCACCGTGCGGAGGAAGATTTCGCCCCGGCTCCCAAGGGCCACGGCCCGCGCCACGCCGTTTTTTCGCCGGACGGCTCGCGGCTTTTCGTTTTCAGCGAGCTTTCCTGCACGGTCGAAACGTTCATGTTCGACGCGACCACCGGCCGACTCACGTTTTTGGCGTCCCAGCCGGTCCTGACTCCCGGCACGCCGGCGGGCCAGTGCGCCGAGATCGTTTCCTCGGCCGACGGGCGGTTTTTGTATTTTTCCTCGAGAAACGCCGACGTTTTGAGCGTTTTTGCCGTGACCCCCGCCGGTCTTTCGCACGTGCAGCAGATCCCCGCGGGCGGCGAGATCCCGCGCCACATCACGTTCGACCCGAGCGGCTCGTTCCTGCTCGCCTCGTGCCAGAAGACGGGCCGGATCTTCAGCTTCCGCGTGAACCCCCAAACGGGCGAACTCACCCCCACCGGCCACTCGGTCGAGGTCCCGTGGTGCGCCTGCGCTGTTTTCGCGAAACATGGTTAGTGCGCTGCTGTTGACCCCGGGACTCGTATCAGGATCAAGCGGTTTCTTTCAGGTATTGAAGTGTTTCCTGTGTACCCTGTGTCCTCGCAATGGCCAGAATGTCGGCATATCTCGCCAAAAGCAGATAAAGAACAGGAAGGGCCGGAAGAATCAGACGCTCGTAACAGTCGATCCCGCCGAAGTACATCGTGAACATGATCCCAAAGAAGAACCCCCACATTCCGAGCCGGAGCCACGGAAACGTTTTCAGCCAGATTCCAAGCAGGATCGTGATGAGTAAGTCGAACGCTCCGAAAAAGTACAACGGTCGAAACGCGTAAAGGTCACTCTCCCACCACATTCTTTTGATGTGTGAAATGATGAATTCTTTCAGGTTCGCCCGGATCGTGCCGTGTACGAACTGTTTGACCCGCTCGTAACCGAAATGGTCTGCCAGATCTTCAAAGAGAAGATACTTGCTCGCCTTGACGTTCAGCGGCGACTTTTCAATGTACTCAAGTACCTCCGTATCCTTGCTTTTCAGGTAAAAATCCGTCTGAAAAATCATAATGAACCGGTTCGTCAGAGAAACCGGGGAAATCGTACGGAAACCGTGGTTTTTCTCGTTCAGACCCGCGTATCCATAAAGCCCCGCAAGTGAAACCAGAAGAGCCAAAAAGCCAGCAAGGGCCTCCTTTCGGTCGTGTGAACTGATACACAAGCGCAAAATCCAAAAAAAGAACAGAAGGATCACGAGGTAAAGGAAAATCGGACGCAGCAGAACCAGAAAAAAGGTCAGCAGTCCGAGAGAAACCGCAGTCGTATGTGTCGGA
Source organism: Thermoguttaceae bacterium (assembly GCA_030530205.1). Taxonomy (GTDB): domain Bacteria; phylum Planctomycetota; class Planctomycetia; order Pirellulales; family Thermoguttaceae; genus RGIG3701. The sequence continues at coordinate 69,296 of JAUMVK010000014.1, forward strand.
CGATTCAGGTAAAAGACAATAAGCGAGAAAAAAAGGAGACTTCCCGAAATGGAAAGCGACTCGGTAAGAATCCACCACTGGTACGGAAGAAAAGCGATGGCAATCATCAGAACGGCTGTAAAATGCACGACCGGATCACGCAAAAACGTTCCGCACGCGTAATAAAAAGGGATCAACACGAGCCAAAAGAGAAGCATTTGCAGGCAAACGACGTAAAAACAGGTGGTTTCTCCTTGCACAATGTGATCGGAAACGGGGGTCCCCTCCGGAGTATACTCCACTTCATCCAGAATGCTCTCCGAGCCGGTAACCCAGTACACGAATTTCAGGAACATCGGGTAAACTGGCGTCCGGTTAATTTCGAACTCCCCTTTCCAGAGATCCATTTCGTATTGAGTATAACCGTTAGTATCAGCCCCAACATAATAATAAGAGGGAAAAGTCCTGGGATTGTATATTGGATGATACATGAAACTGCATACGATCGTCAGGAGTAAACACCAGAAGACGGGCATACCAGCCAATCTGGCAATTTGGCTCAGGATTTTCCCTCTGAAACGGCACTGAATCCAGTTTTGAATTTGCGCAAGGCAGGACATTTCCTTATTCCTTTAATACTTTTCAATTTGTTGATCAACCTTTAAATTATAGCAAGCTCATACTGATTTGTAAATAGGAAAGTTCAGATATTTACCCCCCCTTGTAATATCGGGGATGTATTTATATAATCAGAAGAGTCAGAAGTAAACCCACATCAGAGCGTCCTTAAAAACTCATGAAAACGATTCATGATTTGAAAGGATCCCTTTTTTCAGGAGTAATTAACCATGAAACTCACCACCTTCTTCACTTCTCTCCTGCTCGGTCTGACATTCAGCGTCTGCGTTTCGGCCGGCGATTTTTCCGTCGATTTCACGCAAAAGGGCGAGGCGGTCAAACCGGTCAACGGGACCAACTTCTGGGCCAAGCTCAACGGAAACCGCATTTGCGATATGCACCAGGCCGTGGCCGACGCGCATTTCTCGACGGTACGTCTGCACGACATCCCGCTCCAGAACCCCGGCATGCGAATCGTCGATACCCCGCAGATTTTCGGCCGGTTCGACGCCGACACGAACGACCCGAAAAACTACTACTGGGACGCGACGGATGATTACCTGCAGCGGATCATCGACGGCGGCTCGCAAATCGTGTACCGTCTGGGCGCGAGCATTGAGCACACGCAGCCGCACCGCTATTTCGCCAAGGAACCGGCTGACCACCTCCAGTTCGCGAAGATCTGCGAGGGGATCATCCGCCACTACAACGAGGGCTGGGGCGACGGCTTCCACTACAATATTGAGTACTGGGAAATCTGGAACGAGCCGAACCTGAACCCGCAAATGTGGGACAAAGATTTCACGGCCTACTGCAAGATGTACGTGACCGTGGCCAAGTACCTGAAAGAGAAATTCCCGAACATCAAGATCGGCGGGCCGGTCCTCACCCACGCGGAGCCGGGGCTTTGCAAACAGTTCATCGACACGTGCAAGGCCGGGAACGCTCCGATCGATTTCTTCTCGTGGCACTCGTACCCGAACAATCCGAAGGCGGTGCTCGATCCTCCGTTCATGCTGCGCAAGATGCTCGACGAGGCGGGCTACACCGGGACGGAACTGCACCTGAACGAGTGGCACTACTTCCCATGCACGTGGGCCGAGATCCACGGGACGGAAGGCGGCCCGGAGCGCAAGAGCTACTGGCGCAACAGTCCGGAGGGTCTGAGCGGTTACGACGCCTCGGGTTTCTACGGTTACGTTCTGACCCGGTGGCAGGACACGCCGTTGACGATGGGGAATTTCTACGGAACCACGTCGGGCACGTGGGGGCTGATCTCGGATGATTATCAGCTGCGCAAGCCGTACTACGTCTTCAAGATGTTCGGTGAAATGATGCAGATGAAGCCGGTCCGCGTGAAATCGACCGACCGCGAGAACGTCTCGGTCATGGGTGTCGTGGGTGAGAATGGCCAGAAAGCGATTTTCGCATCCAACTGGAAGCAGAACGTCGAAAACCTGGAGATCCAGCTCACGGGCGTACCGGAGTCCGGGACCGTGAAGGTCATCCGGAACGACAATCAGAACGACTGGGCGGAATCCACCGTCGAGTACAAAGATTCCGTGCTGAAGATCCGGAATCAGCCCGGGTCTTGGGTCCTCTACATCGTGTTTTAGCGTCGTGAAATGCAAGGCGGTAATGGAGTGCGAAGCACGGAATTACGCGCCGGGGGGAGTTAAATGGCACTTGAACCAACTCCCCCAGTCTCGCTTCGCGAGCCAGCCCCCTCATTGAGGGGGCCTTTTTCATTAATCTTCTTCTTTCATTCTTCGGCCGCGAATCACTTCCATGACCCCAAGCCCCAGAGCAATCACCGCGGCGAGACCGTACGAAACGTTCTGCGGGAGGTTGAACCCCTGCGGCAGTTTAAATTCGTGCGGTGCCCAGAGGATGAACGACGTCACGACGAACGTCATGAAAACCGCCGGGATCAGCGTGATCCAGTAGCACCGGCGACGGGCCGAAAGCCAGACCGTACAGCCAAGCAGCGTCGAGGCGGCAAGCACCTGGTTCCCCCACGCGAAGTAGTTCCACAGAATACCAAACGCATGCTCGTCCCGGTTCGACCAGATGAGCAGCCCCGCAATGATCACGATCAGCGGCAGGCTGAGCATGAGGCGTGAAACGATCGACCTCTGGGAAATGTGCGTCATTTCGGCCAGGCTCAAACGCATGCTGCGCATGGCCGTGTCGCCCGTCGTAACGGCCAGAATGATGACCGCGATGATCGTCAGCACCCCGACCTGGTTTCCAAGGAATCCCTGCGCGATTTTCACCAGCACCGAGTTCGGGTTGGTCGTGAGAAGCTCCGGCTGCAGGTGGTACATCGCCATAGCGCCGGCGGCCCAGATCATCGCAATGATCCCTTCAATGACCATCATGCCGTAAAAAGTGCTGCGCGCTTCACGCTCGGACTTCATAGTGCGGGCGACGATCGGCGACTGGGTCGCATGGAAGCCGGAGAGCACACCGCACGCCATCGTCACGAAGAAGCACGGGATGAACGGGCCCTGTTTCGGAACCGCGTCGGTCATGGCCTGCGTCATGGCGAGAAAGTCTTCCGTGCCGGTGAACCACTTGTAAACGATGGAAATTCCGAGGAGCAGCGTCCCGATCAGCAGCATTCCACCGAAGAACGGGTAGATTTTCCCGATGATTTTATCGACCGGGAAGAGCGTCGCCGCGATGTAGTACAGGAAAATGGCACTGACCACCCACCAGAAGTACTGCGTCGCGTCCTTCGGGATCTGTACGGTCAGATGCGCCGGCACGTTAATGAAAACCGCCACGCAGAGCAGAAGAAGGACCATCATGAAGACCGCCATGAGTTTATTCATCCCGGGCAGCAGCATCTTTTCCATCTGGGTCGTGAGACTGCTCCCGCCGTGACGCAGCGAGAACATTCCACTCGCGAAGTCATGCACGGCCCCGCCCAAAATGTTCCCGATCGGAATGACGAGAAAGACCATCGGACCAAATTTGATCCCCAGAATGGCCCCCATCACCGGCCCGACCCCGGCAATATTCAGGAGCTGGATCAGCATGTTCTTCCATTTCGGCAGAACGACGTAATCGATCCCGTCCGCCTTGGTAAAGGCCGGCGTTTCGCGGTCATCGGGCTGAAGGATCTTCTCAACGATTCGGCCGTACGTGTAATAGCCGACGACCAGCATCACGAGTCCAATTAAAAAAAGAGTCATTTTCTTGATCTTGAATGAAAAATGATGAAATATGAATGAAGAGTCCACACCGGACTCAATCTTTACTCTCGTCTTTACTTCCGTTCGCGCCGGATCATCATCGGTACGGCGACCGCCAAAACCACGAGCAGGAACCACGCCAGCCCCAGCCCCGCGCCCTCAAAAACTTCAAGCGCCAAAATCAGGGCCGTGACCGGGCAGGAGACCACCGTGGCGAAAAGGACGGTCAACCCAAGCGCCGCGGCAAACGCAGCGTCCAGCCCGAGCATCGGGGCCAGCGCGCAGCCCAAAGTCGTTCCGACGAAAAAGGCCGGGACGATCTGCCCGCCTTTGAAGCCAACTCCAAGCGCCAGCGAGGTGAAGAAGATTTTCCAGAAGAACGCCCAGGAAGTCGCCGAGCCGCCGAATGCCGCAAGGATCCCGTTCAGGCCCGCGCCGCAGTAGTCCGTCGTTACGCAAAGCTGGACCAGAGCCAAAATCCCGGCGCCGCCCAAGCCCATCGCGAGGAACCGGTTCGGCAAAAACCGGTCGCAAAGTGAGGAAACGTCGTTCATCATCCGCCGGAAAAACGTCCCCGCCGCGAAGCAGAACCCTACCAGCAGAACGACGCGGCCGGTCATTTCAATCGAAAACGCGGGGATCTGCTCCAGTTCGAACCGGAACGGCTCGAGTCCCAGCCAGGTCGTGACTCCGTACGCCACCAGCGAGGCGGCCAGGCACGGCACGAAAAGCCGCAGGCGGTGCGTTCGGGTCCGTTCCAGCACAAAAACGGCCGCCGTCAGCGGAGTCCCCAAAAGGGGCGCAAACGCGCTGGCCATGGCGCAGAAGACGATCATTCCGAAGTCGCGCCCCTCAAGCCGGAACCATCGGGCGAACTGGGCGCCAAGGCCACCGCCGAGGATCAGCGACGCGCCCTCGCAGCCGACCGACGCCCCGAAAAGGTGCGAGATCACCGACGCGGTATAAATCAGCGGCGCAAGCCACGGCGAAACGTTCGGCTCCCGGGAGCGCACGGCGTTCACGATCACGTCCAGCTCGCCGCGGTGCGAGATCCGGGCGAACCGGTACAAAAGCGCGATCAGTACGCCCCCCGCCGGCAAAAAGTAAATCAGGCCGGGAAACGCCTCGCGAAGCTGATTCGCCCACAAAACGCTCAGGCGGAAAAACGCCCCCGCCAGTCCCGCGGGAACCGCCACAAAAAGTGAAAGCAGGAAAAGGAATCCCAAATGCCCCAGTCTATGCAGCAGCCCGCCAGACCACGGCTGTGAAGCCGGGTGGGAAACGGGAAACGCCGGGTGAATATGAGGCTGAAAAGACGCCATACTATAAACTCCTGCCAGAAATCCAAAAACGCAGAATATTATAGCAGAAAACGGATTTTTAGCAAGGGGGACTTGACCATTTCATGCCTCCCTCACCGAAAGGTCCTTTAAAAAGGCGAGCGGTGGCAGTTATGCCACCGTTGCAGGGACGAAATTCCATTAACTTACCGGCGGGACGCCGGCCCTCCGGACCTGAATTTTACCAGCTCGCGCGCATTTGGTGGTACCTCGCAGCCAGCCAGCGGGCTTCTTCCAGAGACCAAAGTGGGATCTCGCAAAGCGTTTCCTCGTCCTCCTCTTTCTCGCCCGCAACAAACCACAGACCAGTCGGTTCGATTTCCAGTTTTTCCGCCCGCGAAACGTCAAAACGCTTCACCTTTTTGAAGCCGAAGAGTTTTTTCTCGTACCGGATCTCGTCACGGGTAAGGGTCCACCGTTCCCGGCTCCACCCGGCAAAGAGTTCGCCCAACACGTTCAAAATCATGATCACGCCAATGAGCTCGAACGGGATCAGAAACAAAAACATAAACCACCAGCCCAACCCATCCATCTCGCCTTTGACGGGCACGACACCGAACAAAGTAAGGACGAAAACCGAGACGATCCCGTTCCAGAAAAGGCAAACACACAGCGCGCCCATAAAATTCCTGAACGAAAATTTCCCTTTTTTGAAAATCGTGAACTCGCTGGCCTCCTCGTCACGTTCCCACAAGGACTCCGCCGGCTGGTCAGCAAACGTCATACTGTCCGTCTTCAGATGGATCACTTCCATGGGATCATCGTCGACCATTTCCCCGGTGGATTCGGGACTCCAGGCGGAACTTCTTTGCCGCTTCAGAAACTCCATGCATTCCGCGACGAAAACCTGCTGCTTCTTTTTGGAGAGGAACGATACGTTGGCGATTTCCACCGACGGCCCGTCTTTCAGATGAATCAAAATCACTTCGCGACTATTTTTACCGCTCCGTACCAAAGTCTGCTCGAAGCCCTTGATGGAGGAAAGCTCGAAAAAACGTTCCTTCGTGGAAAACCCTTTCCGGCGGTACATCAGGCCCTCATGATCCAGCGTCACAAGATCGTCGGTCATGAGTATATTCCCCACAATGATCAACGGGATGATGGTCATCAAAGCCAGCCAGATGACCAATCCAAAATCAAAATTCGACCGCCCGGCAAAGAACACAAAGATCGGACCGACCACGAAAAAAAGGCTCAAAAAAGCAAGGGTGATCTTCCCCACGATGGTTTCGCGCGGACAGACTCGCAGCTCGATCCGGGAATGGTCGGGCGTGTAATAAGTGGTTGGATCCGACATAAAAAACTCCTTGGAAAGCGCTCACAAGAGCGGGCCTTGAAACTTCATCGATCTTGCGCATTGGACCGGCTCAGGAACGCCACCGCTCCAGAAACTCCGTACATTCCGCGACAAAAATCTGCCGGCTTTTTTGGGGGACGATCGACGTATTGGCGATTTTCACCGACGACCCGTTTTTCAGACGAATCAGAATCGTTTCGCGACGGTCTTCACCTTTTCCGATCTGGACCAACTCAACCCCCTCGATGGAGGAAAGCTCGAAAAAACGCACTTTCGTGAAAAAATCTTTTCGCCGGTAGGTCAGCCCCTCGCGATCCAGCGTCACCTGATCGTCAGTCACGAGCAGGCCAAACACCAGCAAGAGCATAATGGCATTAATAACGAACCAAATGATCGTTCGGAGGCTAAAAACCCCGTTCACGGTACAAATCATCCAGCCCGAGGCGATGACCCCAACGCTGATAAACGCCAAAATCCCCATAACGCCCCACCATGGAAAACTCTTGCGCGGACAAATGCTCAGCTCGATCTGAGACCGGTCCGGGGTGTAAAAGGTCGGGGTGGGCATAAAAAAATCCTTAAAAGGGTTTCATTACGCAGATGATGATTCCTGCGTTATCCTCATACTTGTCATTATTTCGCTGGAGGAGGATTCAAAAGATTGACCTGTGAACCTACGGCCGTTGCGGGTTGAGCGGGAGTTGGAGCGGGAGCAGGAGGCAGGGCTGGCGATGACGCAGGAACAGCCGCGGCTTTTGCCACCGTAGCTGCAGGTGCCGGAGCCGCCGCGACTTCCGCAGTTTTGGCTTCTTTATCCTTCTTTGCCTGAGCATCCTCCGCGGCTTTTTTTTCTGCTTCAGCCTTCTTTTTGGCCTCACGAGCCAATTTGTCCTGATTTTCCTGATCGTAGTTCTGTTTGAAGAAAACCTGCGAGCTGACCGGAATAAATTCCCTTTCTTCCTCGGAATTCTCAGGAATGAGCGGAATCACGACTTCCTGTTCCGCAAACACCGTTTTGTCGTAAATATCGCCGGTCCGGTATGGCCCCATTCCGAGGAACCAGCGATTTTTGGCTTTGCTTTCCGCCTGGAGGTTTCCAGACTGCCAGATCGGCATGTGGCTTTCGCGTGTGTAAGCGAATATCCCGATTTTGACCGTCGCCCGTTGGATCGTCCGTTTCGCAAGTGCGACTTCCGGAATCGAGACGGAACTGTACCCGGCAAATCCGGGGATCGTCATTTCGGAAAGGCCGAACAGCGTGTCGTTCTGGTCCGTACCGCTTGTTCCCGCACGGAGTTCCACGATAATTTCGGCATCTTCTTCTTTTGCCTCGAGAAGGCAGCCGCAGGAAAGGGCATGCTGGCGGACGAGACTTTGCAGGTACGGCGCGTCGGTGATTTTTTCAACAGGAGTGGTATTAATATAGATGTGCTTCCCACGAAGGACGGAAAAATTGGCCTGGCTGACGGCGCGGTCCATGGCGTCGGAAATCAGAAGCTGTTCGGTTGCTGTTCGAGTCGTATTTGTCAGTTTTGATGTACCACACCCCGTCAGTCCTGTTAATATAATGATTGCACAGGAAAAAACAATCATCCGGATTATGTGGAGATTTGAGTAAAACATCAAAAAACAAATATCAAAACAAAAGTGCAAAGTGTTTCATTCTCCCAATTTTAGCACAATTTATTCCCTGAATCAAGAGCAATTTAAAAAGATGAAAAATTTTTTACTTCGAGGGGGGTGGAACTCTTGAAATATTTAGGATTTTGACTATAATTGAGAAAATAAATGCTTCAGAAAACGTAAAGCAATCAAGCCCCTGATCCTTTTGATTAAAATCCAAAGACGCTTGAAGCGGCGTCTTCGTAAATCCTGTAAAGGTCCTCCCAAATGTCAAAAATCAATGAAGACGATTACTTCCAGGACAGTACCATGTCCTTCGGCGAGCACCTGGAAGAACTGCGTCGCTGCCTGATTCGCGCCATCGCCGGTCTGGTCGTTGGCTTTATTATTGGCTTGTTTATAGGCGGTCATGTTGTTGAAATGGTCCAAAGCCCTCTGAAACGAGCCTTAACGTCGTACTATCAGGGACGAACCGAGAAAGTAATTTCCACAAGCCAGGACGAATTTATAAAGCGTGGGTACGGCGAGGACATTTTGGCCCTTCCAACCCAATACGGACTCGTTGGTGAAAAATATCTTGTAAACCCGGACGAATTGGGGAAAGCGCTTGGTGTCGAGGTCAAAGACATTTCGGCCGATCCGGAAAATCCATGCAATCAAATCGGCGAAGGGATCCAGATTTCGTCGGAAGATGTTGAGGAGCGAAACAGGAAGTGGAAATTCGCCGATTATTTCAACGTTGAAAAATGGGCTCAGTGGGTCAGTGAGTCGTGGACCTCAAAGGGGATCGACCTGAACGAAGACGTTTCAAAGACCGTCAGGGAAGAATCCGTCAGGTCGGAAGAGACTCAAGAACCTGTGGCAGAAAATCCGGAAACATCTCCTGAAACGCCAGCCGAAGCCCCCGAAGCGGCGCAGGCCCCTGTTGCTGAAAATTCTCCGGAACCTGTTGTGGCGGAACGCAAGAAAACGCGACTTGTTTCCATTTATTTGTGGAAACCGACGGTGAACGATGAACGTACTCAGGTGAAAAACTTCGCTGTTCAGGAAACGTTTATGATTTATCTGAAAGCTGCGCTCGTGGCGGGGCTCATCATTTCCAGCCCGTGGATATTCTGGCAGATCTGGAGTTTCATCGCGGCAGGGCTTTACCCGAACGAAAAGCGTTACGTGCATATTTTCCTGCCGTTCTCGCTGGGGCTTTTCCTTGGCGGGAATCTGCTCGCGTTTTTCTTCGTGTTCGAGCCGGTTTTACAGTATTTGTTCAGCTTCAACGAGTGGATGGGGATCGCACCGGACCCGCGGATCAGCGAGTGGCTCGGTTTCTTCCTCTTCCTCCCGATCGGTTTCGGTATCAGCTTCCAGCTCCCGCTGGTGATGCTTTTCCTAAACCGGATCGGCGTCTGCGAGGTGAGTGTTTACTCGAAGTACTGGCGTGTTGCGCTTTTGATCATTTTCTTCCTTTCCATGATTTTGACACCGGCCGACCCGACGAGTATGGTTCTGATGGCGATCCCGCTTTCGGCCCTCTACCTTGGCGGAATTGCTTTGTGCCGTGTTTTCCCGCGTCGTCTGAATCCGTTGGCGGAGATGAAGTAATTTTCCATTTCTGAATGTACTGCGTTAAAAAGAGGAAGTTTGGCAAGAGCGTTTTGAAAGGGTTTTACCAGCTTCCTCTTCCGCGGACATTTTGATCTTGTGTATTTGAACAAATATTTCCCTATGAAACCAATTCTTTCCGTCGTTCGTTTTCTCGGTTCCATGTATTTCGCCATCGGCCTGATCCTGATCCTGGCCGTCGTGATGGCGTGGGCGACTTTTCTGGGAATGCAATTCGGCGACGATGCGAGCGCGTGGTGCGTCTATCACGCGGGCTGGTTTCTGCTCCTTTGCGGTCTGCTGGGGCTGAGCGTGCTCGTCAGCGCGCTGCTGCGCTGGCCGTGGAAGAAATATCAGACCGGTTTTCTCGTGACGCATCTTGGGATCCTCGTTCTTCTGGCAGGTTGCTGGATCGATTTCCGGTTCAGTCAGTCGGCCTTCCTCACGGTCGCGGAGGGGGAAACCAATTCCGTGGCGATTTGTCCCGGGGACGTTCATTTCGATTTGCGCTGGACTGCGAACGGAACGAATGAAGAGAAAAAAGAGATCCGCGAGACGCTGCGCTTTGAACCGGGGCCGTTTTCGTGGCGGTTTTACGGGCAGAAAGGCGGCCTCCCCGTGGTGCCGTGGAACTGGGTTGGAAGAAATCAGCCGGGAGACTGTCTGCAATCAACGGCCCAAAAACGTTTGCTCTCGGAACCGAAAATCGAGGTGCTGGACTGGCTGAGGCTCGGAACGAACGCGGACGGTCAGGAAGAACCAAAGACGGTGGATGAATTCGCGTGGGAAGTCGCGCAGGCTGGTGGAAATCCGAAAGGCGGGACGCTTTCCAAAGCGGAAATGAAACGCCGCACGATGGGTTGGACCTCGTGGGTGAAAGTCCGCGTGACGCTGGATGGAGAGTCCCGGGAGGCGTGGCTGCGCCAGTTTGACTTTTTCACTCCAGACGGTCTGGAGCGGAACACGCCGTCGGAATCGGACCGTACGCTTTTGGTTTTCCAGAGCCAGAAAGGGAGCCGACTTCAGCTCGTTTATGCGCAGAATACCGTGGCGCTGAACTTTGGAGTCCAGCTTGACCGCTTCAATAATCGGTTGGACCCGGGGACCTCGATGGCGTCGCACTATTCGAGCGACGTGACGATCCTGGACCGAAAAATGAACGTTTCGATGAACCAGCCGGTGGACATTTCGGAGCCGAAAACCGGTCAGGTGTGGCGTCTTTTCCAGACGTCTTACGGCGGGCCGTTCCTGAATCGCTCGGCTAAACCAGACGAGCGGGAACAGTTTTACACTTCAACGTTTACGCTGCGCTATTCGCCGGGCCGCGGCCTGCTTTACCTCGGATGTTTGCTGGTCGTGCTGGGGATCGGGATCATGTTCTCGATGAAAGCGTACTTCTTCGGGAAAAACTGACGAAAACCTTTACGTCCAGCCCGCTTCCAGCCTTCATTTAAACACGGATTTCCACGGATTCAAAGGATTTTCAGGATTTTTAAAGAAAAAAGTTTAAAGCCTTTTCTGAAAAATCCTTTTAATCTTTTTAATCCGTGGAAATCCGTGTTTAAATCACGCGATGAGGTGGGACTGGCGTCGGTTTTGGACACCAGTTCCTTCTGCGATTTTGGCTGTCTTTTTCTCCCGGGATTCTTTCTCAAAAACTCTTAAATTTCTCAAAGAATCAGCGTTTCTTTAACTGCTTGAGTCTCAGTGCCTCGGTGCGGTTTTTGTAGTCGCAGTCCAGCGGGTAGCAGCCGGAAACCATGCCGTTGCGTGGGGCGGTCGTGCAATCGCTGAACGTCCGGCAGACGCGGCAGCGGTTGAGTTCCCGCCCGGCGAGCGAGTCCGCAATCAGGTCACCGTAAGTCAAAACCATGCGCCCGATCCCGACCGAGTCGATCCAACCGTTCCTCACCGCGGCCTGCGCCACGTGCGGGAGGTAGTCCTGAAAATACGTGTAAGCCGACCCGATCATCGGGAGATTCGGGAAGCGTTTTTTCAGCTCTCGGGCGTTGACCATCTGGCGGACGCAGCCGAAAAGCGGGTCTTCCGGCGGGTCGATCCGCGGCGGGATCTTCATCGAACCGTCGGGCTGGAGGACCGCTTCCACCGCGGGCGTGAAGGACGGGCGCTGGGCGTACACACTATAGTACGGCGTGGCGGCCGTCACGTTCAAAAGGTCGATTTTTACGTCCTCGGCCATGACGCGGACGATTTCGAGCATTTCGTCTTCGATACAGTTGGCGATCGTGCCGAATTTCGCTTTGGTTTCCTCACCGGGGATCGCGTCGTAAATCGAAAGCCGCACGCCGATCATCAGACCGGGGCACTCGGTACGGATCCCGTCAACGACTTCGCGCAGAAAACGCAGACGGTTTTCGAGTGGTCCGCCGTAATCACCGGGACGGTCCACCGCGCGCATCAGCTCGTACAGGAAGTAGCCGTGGCAGTGCTTCACGTCCACGAAATGGAAGCCAGCGTCCCACGCGCATTTGGCGACTTTCACGTAATTGTCGATCATCTGGCGGATCTCGCCATCGGTCACGACGCACGAGTCGTCGCTCGGGTCGATCTTTACGCGGGCGTCAAGCATTTTGTGATGGAACGCGATACGCGGGGAGCTTTTCCCCCAGTACGGGTTGCTGAACCGGCCGGAATGGGTGAGCTGAAGGCCCACGAGGAACGTTTCGTCCGGGTTTTTACCTTCTTTCTGGAGCCGTGCGCGGTGTGCGCCCGTGACGGTTTCAAAGAGCTCGTGGTACATGGAATCCGCTTTTTCCTCGCAGTGGCACAACTGACGCGGATTGGAGCGTCCGTCGAACTGAACGGCGCACGCTTCGCCTCCCCAGATGAGCGACGCGCCGGAATCGCCGAATTTTTTCCACCGGTTGAGCAAAAGGTCGGACGGGGAGCCGTCGTCGTTGGCGTCCCAGCCCTCCATCGCCTGCGTACACCAACGGTTTGGAAGCGTGTAATTGCCGATCTTTAGCGGCTGCGCCATCGGCGAGCCTTCCGCTTCGGAAAGGATTTTTTCATCAACCGGGATTTCCAGACCGAGAGATTGCAGGTAATTCACGAATTCATCACGGGTACGAAGTGCGCCGATGCGGCGGTAGGCGGATTTTTCCATGGTTCCCTCTAAATCTTTCTTTTTTATTTTGGAGAAAAACTTTTCTTTATTCTACTCCTTTTAAAAAGAAAAACCACCCCCCGGAACATTTTTTCAACAGAATTTTTTAAAAAATTCCTCTTGCGTCAAACTCCAAAATTGACTATGATTCTTTTATTGGATGGAGGGGGGGAAGCCCACCAGGAAATCAAAAAAAGAGGAAAAAAGGATGACCAATTCAAGTGCGGAACTGTTGAAAGTCCAAGTACGCTGGCTAACCGAAAGAGATTTGGACGCGGTTTACGATTTAGAACAAAAATGCAGTGAAAACCCTTGGGGACCAATGGAATTCGCGAACATTCTGATGCACTCCAACTGCGTAGGGATCGTGGTTGAGTATCAGTCCCGGTTGATCGGGTACCTGATTTACGAGACGCAGGAAAAGTCGATCGATATTTCAAACATCGTGGTGCTCCCGGAATTTCGCCGCAAGGGGGTAGCTTCCCAGATGGTCGCGCGTCTTGCCTGCAGTCTGATCCACGGGGCGCGCCGGATGCTTACACTTTCGGTTCGTGAGTCCAATCTCGCTGCCCAGCTTTTCTTCCGCTCTTTAGGCTTCAAAGCGGTTTCGATCAAACGAGCCAATCAGGAAATGAACGAAGACTCTTATGTCATGCAATACAAACACCGTGCTCGGGTTTTACCGACGGAACTGGTTTTGAATTGAGTCTGAAACCCAAGTAAAAAAATAAACAAGGGATTAAAAAAGGAGACGGCACACGTGTACCGCCTCCTTTTTGTTTAGCTTTCTTCCGCATTTTCTTGAGCGTTTCTAGGCAAATTTTTCTTTGGGGGGGTTGAATTCCACGGAATTTATGCTACACTGTAATATGAGATTTTTCCGTTTTTTAGAGAGGTAAACCCCTATGAAACCCAGCCGTTTCGTTTTCTTTTTTATTTTGGTTTCGTTCCTGATTTCCGCGTTTTCTCTGGTCATTTCACCGAGTCACGCCATGGATTGGCGCACGTGGGCGGAACTTCCTGTTTGCAGGGACGGACGTATTATGCCATTAGACGCCTTCGCCCGGTCGAACGTACGTCTGATTTGCGGCCGGAACGCGCCAAGGATCGTGATGGAAGACGGTAAAAAACGGAAATTCACCGCGGCGGAGCTTTATTTCGCGTGGCTGGCCGAGCCGGAACGATGGGCTGAAATTTCGTTCATCCCGCTGACCGACGTGGCTTTGCGCGAGTGGATGGGGCTTCCCCTTTTGAGTGAGTCCGGTGAGCGGCTTACGGCTGTTTCGCCCGCGGACATTTCAAGGCTTTACAATTCTAAAGATTTTAACGCGAAACTCGCCCGAATGCTTCAGAAACTTGAGGAGGCTGAAGCTCTTGTGGCAAAAGCAAATGCGGAGGGAACGGTTACCGGGACGGAATTGGAACAGGCGAAACTTCTGGCGAAAGAAAGTGGAAAACTCCGCGAGAAACTTGACCAGTTGGAAAGTCGGTACGTTGCGTGGCTTCGTCTGACGTTTAACCCCGTGCGGACGGCTGGTTCGCTTAACGCACAGAACGAGCAGAGCGCCTGGACTTCTGTTCTGAATGACGCGGCGTACGTGGACTACATGGGGCAGATCGTTTCTGTGTCGTACGTCGAGCAGAATCTGATTTTTATGCTTTGCGGCGAGTACGAGCCAAGAATCTCCCTGCGCGGGGCGGCGATGGAAAAGATTTCGGCCGAGGAACTTGCTCGGATCCACGACGAGCTGAAAGTTCCCGACCGCCCGGATCGGCGTTTCACCCCGCACGAGCTTTACGTCTCGCTGAAGCGGGACGCGAAACTCTGGAAGCACGTCCCGTTTTTGCGACTGGAAAGCGTGGAACTGCGCAAGATTCTGGGCCTTCCGACCGCGCCGGAGGGGGAAACGCCCATGATTTTTGTCGCGCCGCTCGAACTTTTGACCGCAATGCAGGAAAAAGACGGGAATATTCGGGACGCTTTGGCAAAAAAGACGGTTTCCGAGGAGGCGGCGAGGGAACTGAATCGGCTTCAAATGGCGGTCCAGTTTTACTGCTACTGGGTGGATGGTCAACTTTTGAATTCCGTGCCTCTTGGGGAGCGGTTTTACACAGATTTTACCCAGTTCTCTAACTGCTGGTTCGGTCAGGGACGTGCCATAATGGGTCCTGCACAGCCGCTTGATGTTCAACTTCTGACGATTATCCTTGAGCGGGATCCAGCCCTTTTCCAGAAAATGGCTTCCGGGTGGCGGACCGTCTCGCCGCAAGTCACGCTGAACCAGGCGATCCAGACGGGCAAAATCACCCCGCCGCAATGGGATTTTCTGCTTTCGTGCATGGGGCCGGACTCGCCGGAATTCGCGTTTTTCAAAGCCGCTCAGGACGTTTCACGTGCTTTCGAGGCTGTACATGCCACGTTGGTTCAACCAGATTTAAAGTCGGATTTGGCCACCCAAACCTTACTGATCCAGATTTCAGACCGGCTTGCGGATTTGAGGAAAAGCGTCGATGCTCTGCTTGTACCCTTCAACGCTTTGTGCGCCTCGGCCCGGGGGAAACTCCCGGAAAAACTCACGAAAGCGGACGAAGACTGGTACTCCATGCTGGTCGTGAGCCGCGTTTCGCTTCGGAATTTCGCGCTTTGTGCCGCGTCACTTCAGTACGCGCTTTTTGATGAAGATTCCGCTCCGGGGATACTCCCGACCGTAGAAGCGGGGCCGCTCGATCGGAATCGCACGGAGTCGGTTCAGGTTTTCACGATACAATTCTCGCCGAATTTTCAACCGTGGCTGAGTCTCAACGCGCTGCTTTTCGGGGATTTGGAACACGGTTTCCCGGCGGACTGGCCGGTAGAGGCGCGTGCGGAAATGGGCTCGGCGCGTGCCGCGTTCAAGCAAATGGTCGAAGCCTGGAAGAAAAATGACAAGAAATCGTTCGAGGAATTAAGCCAAAAATTCGCTTCGGCACTTCAAACGGCCGCGGAGGAACTGGAAGAAGCCCGGGCGCGCGTTCTGCCGGAAGGGGAACTGGACGTCGAGGCCCTAGCGAACACGAAGTACCCGGCCAGCCCGTTCAAAATGGGGCTTGAAACGTGGTACTTGCGTCTGCGTCCGTTTACATTCGCGTGGATATTCCCGTTTGCCGCCACACTGATCCTGGGCGCTTCGTGTGTTTTCCAGATACTTTCCCGAAAAAGTGAAATCTCAGGTGACTCGGATTCGCTTCGAGTCTTTGAATCTTTCGGCTCGTTGGCCTTCTGGCTCGGTTTTGGCCTCTTTTTTATCGGAATCTTGTTCACAACTGTGGGACTTGCTCTTCGTTCCTGGATCATGAATCGTGCGCCGGTGACGAATATGTTCGAGACCATCGTTTTTGTGGCGTGGTCTGCCGGCGTTTTGGGGATTTGCCTGACGTTCCGCGTGCAGTTCGCCCGGATGATCTCGCTCGGCTGGAACGCGGCCAAAGTCGGCCCTTCCGAAACGCCCGCGGGGAAACCCTTCCGCGCGGTTTGCTGGTCCGTGCGGGTTTTGCTGGCGGCGGGAATTTTCTTCCTGCTGGGCTTTTATGGCCTAGGAAACGGGTCCGGCTACACCGCGATCCGGCTCACTCCGGCGCTGGCGGTTGGCGCGGCTGTGCCTTCCCTTTCCGCCTGGATCGAATGGCTCGCCGGGGTTTTGATGCTCGGCGTGTTCCTGTGGTGGGTCCCACTTTTCCTGATCGCGCCGTTGGCGGGGTGCTGGCTTTACGTCACGAAAAACCAGTGGTCGGATGAAGACCGCGGTCGGGTGGAGCGTCAGCGGTTCCAGCGCCCGTTTTTCGCGTGCGCTTCGGCGTTCGTCGTGTTCCTGATTTCTTGGATCGCGGTTTCCTTCCCGGACGTTTTCAAGCCCGATTTGCGGAATCTCGCGCCGATTTTGCGGGATAATTACTGGCTGGCGGTCCACGTGATCACGATCGTGGCGAGTTACGGCGCCGGGATGCTCGCGTGGGGTCTGGCGAACGGCTCGCTCGTGTGCTACATTTTCGGAAGATATGGCACGGACGCGGCCGGAAAACGCACGCCACCGGAGATTTGCCGGACGCTTTCGGAACTCCTTTACCGCTGCATGCAGGCCGCCGTGCTGCTGCTCGTCATCGGGACGATCCTGGGCGGACTTTGGGCTGACGTTTCGTGGGGGAGATTCTGGAGCTGGGACCGCAAGGAGGTCTGGGCGCTCATTTCCCTTTTCGTTTATCTGCTGATCCTTCACGGCCGGTACGTGCGGCTGCTCGGCGAGTTTACGCTTGCGGTCGGCTCGGTCCTCGGCGCGTTTGCGATCATCATGGCGTGGTACGGCGTGAACTACGTCATGGGGAGCGCGCTGCACGGCTACGGCGCCGGTTCCGGCTCGCTGATCTACGCGTGGCTCGTGGTTGGCGCGAACTGCCTGCTGATTCTGGGCGCGGTCGTTCGGTACTCGATCGAGATGAAGTAGAATTAAAGGAAATTCTCAAAACGTTAGCAGTGCGATTTGGAATTTATCTCACTTGAAGAACGCAAAGTCCGCCAAGTTTTTAAAAGTCGTTTACGATACGCCGCGCAAACGCAGTCTCCCATCTTCCTCATTTAAAACTTCGCGAACTTCGCGGACTTTGCGTGAGTTTTTATCCTGCCTGATTTGATTCGATTTTTCCAGAAAATCCCATCAAGGCTTTCACGACCCTGAAATTTTTTCACTTTTTTTCCAAAAAAATTCTCAAAAAGGTCTTTTTTTTATCAGGTGTCCCTTGTAACAAATTGCCTATTGTGTTATACTAGGGACAGAGTTAAGGGAAATCCTTAACACAAATAACCCAACGCCTAATGAGCGGGAACTACCTATTGGTGAGCCGATACTGAGCTCGTAAGGGGCCTGAATTATTTGTCTTCAGAGAATGTATCTGTGCGTGACTCCTCGAGAGAACGCACATCACAAGATATTGAAGCACAGGTACCCGCCTTTAACCTACGGGCTCTCCAATAATCCTGCTAACCTGGCTGTTGGTTTTTTTTATTAAGTTAGGAGTTGGAAGTTAGGAGTT
>JAUMVK010000095.1:0-3755 GCA_030530205.1 Thermoguttaceae bacterium
GACCCGTGCAAACCCGTCTGCGTTCCTTGCAAACCCGTCTGCAAGCCCGTTTGCGTTCCGTGCTGCAAGAAATTTGTCGTGAAGAAAGAATGCTGCACGCCTTGCGCCCCGGCTTGTGATCCGGCTCCGGCCTGCACGCCTTGCGCTACCGTTTGCTCTCCGTGCGCTCCGGCTTGCACTCCTTGCAGCCCCTGCACCCCGTGCTGCGCTCCGTGCCGTCCGCTGATGTCCCTGTTCAGCCAGGTTCGCTGCGACATTTCCATCGCGGCTTGCAATGCCCGCGCCGGTTTGGCCAATATCGGTTTCGGTCTCCAGACGTTCCGTTGCAGCCTTGCTGCTAACATCGCCCAGTGCAAAGCGGAAGCCGACCTGAAAGAAGCCTGCCGTGTTGCTGAAAGAAGCGAGAAGTGCGGCGAACTGGAAGTCTGCGTCCCGAACCGGATTCGTCCCGGTGCGACAGTGAAAGGCATCTTCCGTACGCTGTTCGGCGGCCCGGTCCCCTGCGCTTGCGGTTGCGAAGCTGCCCCGGCTTGCGGTTGCGAAGTTGCTGAACCGGCCTGCGCTGCCCCGGCTCCGGCTGAAGAGAAAAAAGTTTCCGAAAAAGTCGAACCCACCCCGGCTCCGGCTGTGACGGAAGAAAAGGCTGAAATCGAAGAATCCGATGACGCTGAAGAAAGCCTCATCCCGGAAGCTGATCCGGCCGCGGTCTCCAAGAACTTCTACAATCCGAGCAACAGCATCGTCCTTCGCTAAGATTCAGAAGTTGATTTGAATCAATCCCTGCCCGGTACATTTTGTACCGGGTTTTTTATTTTCTTGACATTCTGATGTGTCTCGGAGAACTGACAGCTCAAGGAAATTTTTTTGGGAAAATTTTTTCCGCCCCTCCTTTACTTCTGATTAAAAATGTGTAATATTAAATAGAACCACTTTATTAAGTCAGCATACACCCAATATTGCTTGAAACTTTCGCTCTTTTCAGCTGTTTCATCAAGGAGATTTGGCATGGAAAACAAAATTCATTATCGCGGAATCACGTTTGACGATGTTCTTCTCGAACCGCGCTACAGTGAGCTGGTCCCTTCCGAGGTGGATATTACCACGAATCTGACCAAACGTATTCAGTTGAATATTCCTATTCTCAGTTCTCCAATGGATACGGTGACGGAAAGCGCTATGGCGATCGCTCTCGCCCAGGAAGGCGGTCTGGGAATCATCCACAAAAATCTTTCCATTCATGATCAGGTCACGGAAGTTATCAAGGTCAAACGTACCGCGAACGGGATCATCAACAATCCCGCGACACTCCGGCCGGACGCTACGGTCGCCGATGCCCGAAAGAAAATGGAAACCAACCGCGTCTCAGGTATCCCGGTCACTCTCGAAAACGGTCATCTGGAAGGGATCATCACCCGCCGGGACCTGCGTTTTTTGGAGGATTCCACAGTCGCCGTTTCGGAAGTTATGACGAAAAAAAATCTTATAACGGCTACGGGAAATGTAACGCTTGGGGAAGCTGAGAAAATTTTAATGGAAAAAAAGGTGGAGAAACTGCTCCTGGTTGACGATAATTATATATTGACGGGACTAATTACGATCAAAGACATCGATATGCAGCGTAAATACCCGCTGGCTTGCAAAGACAGTCAGGGACGTCTGCGGGTCGGGGCGGCCGTCGGGGTTCACGATTACGAACGAATCGGAACTCTGGTCGAAACCGGCGTCGATATTTTGGTCCTTGACAGTGCCCACGGCCATTCCAAAAACGTATTGGAAACGGTTCGACGCATCAAAAAAGATTGGGACATTGATGTAATCGTGGGTAACATCGCAACGGCAGAAGCGGCCAAAGATTTGGTGGCGGCCGGCGCGGACGCTGTGAAGGTCGGAATTGGTCCAGGCTCGATTTGCACGACGCGTGTCGTATCGGGTGTCGGTGTTCCTCAAATCTCAGCGATTTTGAATGTTGCGCAGGCGATTGAAGGAAGCGGCACCACGATCATCGCTGACGGCGGCATCCGCTATTCGGGAGACATCACGAAAGCGCTGGCGGCCGGAGCGCACGTGGTTATGCTTGGTGGGCTTCTCGCTGGATTGGAAGAGAGCCCTGGAAGCAAAGTGTTTTATCAGGGCCGTCAGTTCAAGGTCTATCGTGGAATGGGATCGCTCGGCGCGATGGTTCGTGGTTCGAGTGAACGTTACCGCCAGTCGAAGGCCGGGCCGGACAAACTGGTCCCGGAAGGTGTCGAAGGGCGTGTTCCTTACCGCGGAGAACTTGGGCCATTCGTTTACCAGCTCGTAGGGGGGCTTCGCGCTGGTATGGGTTATTGTGGAACAAGAAATATTGAAGAATTGCGCAGGGATGCCCAGTTCGTTCAAATTTCTCCGGCAACAGTTCGGGAGAATCACCCTCATGACATCAAAATTACGCAGGAAGCTCCAAACTACAATTCAGAGGATAACGGTTAATCCTCTCATGCTGTGCGGCAGACAGGAAGTTTGCCGCCTTACGGCTCTTTTTGCCGCGGTTCTCGCCGCAGGTATTGCGGGCGCATCGGACAATTGGGTCCGCTCTGATGCACAGAATGTCCCCACAAAGGGCAATGTGCCGCTCGTGCGCATTGACACCGCCGCGTCGGACACCGAAGATTCCAAGGTCGTTCAGGTCAGTTATGCTGATCCGGACTCTGTGATCTGTGAATCTGGCAATGGCCTGAAATGGGTCTCGGTAAACGCGGCTGATGCCTCCAAAAATCAAAAACAGGAACTGAAAAAAGAACCGCGTGTCACACCGATTCCGTCCGTGATGCCGCGTTTCTCTCGCGTTCGTTTGACGGCTGGCGATGATTCAAACGACGAACTTGATATGGATTTGGACGGTCTGGACGGTTTGGGAGATCAGGATGAAATTTCTGTCAAGCCGGAAGATGACGGTCCCATGCAGTCTTTGGAACTCCCGGCGTTGAACGCTGAGACTGAAGAAGACGCTGAGCAGCCGCTGGTTGACGAATCCGAAGCGCAAAATCCGGGAGCGATTGGAAACGAAAAGGAAAGCATGATGAAACAGGGGGGCCTGGATCTGAATGCGGACGCGCTGGATGAACAGACCGTGGAACCTGCCAAAGAACAACTGCCGGCTCTGGAACAGCCTGGAAAACTGCCAGCGGCCAAAGACTCGATTTCGGAAACCTTCTCGACCAAGCATGTTGACGATTCGGACTTTGATATGCCGTGTCAGAGCAGCGAGCCTATGCACCGTATCACGGAAATCACGAACGATATTGAACTTCACGACAATCGTATCGTTCCGAAATCCTGCCCGCTTTCTCCAGAAGGCGAGAAATTCCCGGCGCGTGAGTTTGCGGGAACCCACTTCACCTGGACCGCCTCGAACCTGTGCCACAATCCGCTCTACTTCGAGCAGCCTGGTCTGGAACGTTATGGTCACACGATCGGCCCGCTTCAGCCGGTTCTTTCGGGCGCACAATTCCTCGTGACGATTCCGGCCCTTCCGATGCTGATGGCCATCGACCCGCCGAACGAGTGCGAGTATGCGCTGGGTTTCTACCGCCCGGGAAGCTGCGCTCCGCGTAAATGGAGTCCGATTCCGTACTCGACCCGCGGCGCGATTGCGACCGGTGGTGTAGCGACCGCCCTGGTGTTCCTGATCCCGTAAAA
Source organism: Thermoguttaceae bacterium (assembly GCA_030530205.1). Lineage (GTDB taxonomy): Bacteria > Planctomycetota > Planctomycetia > Pirellulales > Thermoguttaceae > RGIG3701. The sequence goes on from JAUMVK010000095.1 coordinate 3,679, forward strand.
CAGTTAGGAGGAATTAAGAGTTAGGAGTTAGGAGTGAGGAGTTAGGAGTGAATTAACTTCCATTGCCTGACTCCTGA
>JAUMVK010000059.1:0-20961 GCA_030530205.1 Thermoguttaceae bacterium
GAGCCGATGGTAGTACTGCAAGTGCGAGAGTAGGTATTGCCGGTTTTTTTATTTTCTTGAAATAAATTGATTAAAAGAATCTTTTTTTCTTGATTAAATTCATTTTGTGATGTATAATAAATAATAGAGTAATATAGAAGGAGTTCTGAAATGATAAAGAAATTAAGTGTCAAGAATTTCGGTCCCATTGAATCCGGGGAAATCGAGTTTGGTGATTTAACGATTTTTGTCGGTCCACAGGCAAGCGGTAAGAGCCTTTTGTTGCAGCTATATCGGTTGCTGGAAGATTCGGAGGCGATTTATACTTTTTGTAAAAATAATAATCGTGATTGGAGAATTGTATCTTTAGAAGATAATCCGAGAATAATGCTAAGGTTATTTTCGGAGTTATATTTTGGTGGAGGAATGCAGCTTCTTTGGGCTAAAGACCCTGAAATCAAAATTGATGAAACGGATATTAATTTTTACAAACTGGTATCTCAACCATCTCAAAAGACCAAACATTCCGTTTTTTATATTCCAGCACAGAGAACATTGGCATTTGACAGGGGATGGCCGAGACAGTTTTCTGCCTATTCCTTTGGAACTCCTTTTTCTCTAAGTTTTTTCAGTGATTCTCTCTGGAATCTTTTGGATCGTGGTTTTGTTGGGACTTCCAGTTTTTTATTTCCGGCGGAAAACAGGTTGAAAAAACAGTTTCGGGAAAATATTGATAACTCAATTTATTGGGGAGACAAAATAAAAATTCGTACTGATTACCAAAAAGGTTCTAAAAGTTTGGAGTTAATACGTAACAATGGTCCGAAAGATTTGGGGTTGAGTTACACTGCTTGGTCCTCTGGACAACGAGAATTCACGCCATTGCTTTTAGGTTGTTACCATTTGCTTCCTGCGCAAGCCACTACTAAAAAAGAAGACATAGATACAATTATCATCGAAGAACCCGAAATGGGACTGCATCCGCAAGCGATTATCAGTTTCTTCCAGTTGGTCATTGAGCTAATGTGGCGTGGGTATCGTGTGATTATTTCTACGCATTCCAACGTGGTGCTTGACCTTGTTTGGGCGATCGTAGAATACCAGGAATTATATGCCAAACGGCCTGAAAATGTGGATAAAATTTATACAGCTTTTGTAAAAATGCTGAATTTGAAGAAAAGTATTCCGATTAAAGAAATTTTCAATTCAGTCATTCAAAAGAGATGTAAGACTTATTCATTTAATCATTCTGCTGAAGGAGTACAAATTCAGGATATATCGTCACTTGATCCTGTCTCTGAAGACTATAACATTTCTGGATGGGGTGGGATTACCGGTTGTTCCAGTAGTATAACGGATTCGGTAGGTAACCTGTATGATCAGTTGGAGAACAGGTGATGCCAAATAATTCATTTGAGACAATCATTAGTTCATTGGGACTGAGTTACTACCCAGGTTTACAGGCATTGAGTAAGCCTGATAAAAAACGTGTTACCGCTCAGGATACCGAAAAATTGTCAGGAAGTGTTCCATTGGACGAGGACCTGAAAAAGAGCTTTCCTGAGGATAATCGTTGGGATTATGTGGTTGCTTATGATCCAGAAAGAAGGGAGTCACTTTACTTTATTGAGATTCACCCGGCAAGTAGTTCAGATATAAAAACCGTAGTGGCGAAAAAGAAGTGGTTGGATCGTTGGTTAGCCGCAAGTGGTAAAGTATTGAAAGATTACTCTTCCCATGTAAAATATTATTGGATTTCAACAGGTAAAATCAAATTTCATACGAATCTTAAACCAGGTGATAATAAATTCCATGCTCAAATTGTGGCTCTCAAAAAATACAATATCGAAGGCCCCGTCACACAACTAAAAATCAAATAACTGTGAGGTATCCATCCGGGTAGGCATACACTTATATGACATCGGTCCTTTTTCTTTAGGTTTGGAAATCTGCCTTTGGAGGTTGGGAAAGGTAATTATAGGTGGTATTATGAATTTAAGTTCTTTAAAACATGTCCGAATCAGAACGCTTTTGTTGACTTGTTTTCTTTACTGCGGTGTATGCCTCACAGTTCTTTCAAAAAAAGAAGGCACTACGTGAAATAGCGCCTTGGATCTCTGGAAAGATTAACGCAGTGGTGGTTTTGCTGAGTTTTGAGTGGCTTTGATACAGGATGCTGCGAGATTGAAGACTTTTTTCTTCTTTTTCTCACGTCCGGTAAATCCAATGAGGCCCGTCAAAAAAGGAATCCAGATAATACATCCACCAACAATAAACAGCCAGTTCGTTCCAAACCAGTCATCTGAAATGCGGAGTTTTCCTTTCCCATTCTCCTGTTTGAGCATGATTTTATATTCTTCAGCCAGCCCGAAAAATTTCATTCCACTTTTTCTGGAAACTTCAATGTTATAATTTCCATCAAAAGAAGAATCCATCTCGGTATCATAGTCATTGTCTTCAATCGTTCCGGCAATTTTTTGAGCAAGCTCGCCCAAATCCTGAGTGAGAACGAACTCAAGAGGTTTTGTTTTTTTAGCCATTATAATCTCCTCCGTTGTGTTTTGTACTTCCTGCTCTTGAACCGATCAAGAAACAAAAAAAGGGAGTACGTCAAACGCATCCCGCAACAGAGGTCTGCAACAACCCACAACACCAGACACGCGACGACTCCCGAAGGAGCCGAACACGCTGTGTTGTTTGCATATTAAAACACCGTCACCTTTCCTGTCAGAAGAAAAGGACGCTGAATCGCCGAAACGATTTAGAAGTTGCAGTTTCTGTTGCGTTAGCGAATTCTTTGGCGAACAAAGCCAATATGTTAATTTATATTCTAAACAAAAGTACGAAAAAGTCAAGGAGTTTCGGCGGAATTTTAAGAAAAAAAGTAAAAAAAATTTAGGAGGTAGAGGTTCGGATGGAAAAGAATTTGGAAGTGGTGGGCTTGTAACTTGACCGGCGAGGACACCGGCCCTCCGAATCAACGACGCTGGAAGCGTCGTCCCCGTACACTCCCCCAGGCTCGCTACGCTCGCCAGCCCCCTCAAGGAGGGAGCCTTTAAACGACGCTGGAAGCGTCGTCCCCGTAAATGTTGCGGGAGATTATTTCTCAAAATTCCCGGAAACCTCTTGCGAAAAATGCTTTTCCGGGTATAATAGCGGATGAGTGTGAAGAAAAGGGGGGCGGGGCTTCGTCTCCTTTCCTCCTGGTGGTCTGTTTCTTTTTCCTTTCAGAAAGTCAGTCATGAAAATTTTACGTTTCGATTCCGTCGGCGGTGGGTCCGGGGACATGATTTTAAACGCTCTGATCGAGTTCTGCGAAATGAACGGGATCCCGCAGACGGCGATCGAGGAACCGCTTCACCAGCTCGTTCCCGACCATTTCCACCTGCGCCGCAGTGAAAAAGGCTCGCACGGAATGTCCGGCAAAACCCTCGTCGTGGATCTGCATGAACATCACCACGAAGAAGACCACCACCATCACCACCACCATCATCACGAGGAGGAGCACCACCACGATCACGCGCATCGTTCCTGGGCGGATATTCGGGCGATGATCGAGGAAAGCGCTTTGCCGGACGAGGCGAAAAATCTCTCGCTTGAGGTCTTCCGCACGCTGGCGGAGGCAGAGGGGAAAGTCCACGGCAAACCGGCCGATGAGGTCCATTTTCACGAGGTCGGCGCGGTCGATTCGATCATCGACATTTGCGGGTGCTGCCTCGCGTTCACGCTTTTGGGCGTCGATGGGATCTCGCTCTCGCCGCTTCCGGTGGGGATCGGGACCGTCCGCTGCGCGCATGGCGTTTACCCACTGCCGGCCCCGGCGACGCAGGAACTTTTGAGCCGCTTTTCGCTCGCAGTCTCGTCGGAAAACGAGCCGTGCGAAATGCTGACGCCGACCGCCGCGGCGCTGTTCGCGGTCTGGAAAAAAGCCGAAATCAGGGGGAACGCCGTGATCCGCGCCTCGTTCAACTCGTTCGGTCATCGTGAGATGGAGTCCCGGCCGAACGTCCTGCGCGTGACGCTTTACGAGAGCGAAAACGGGTCCGAACCGGCCGCGGAGGCGGTAAAACCGTACCAGACGGAACAGTTGATTCAGTTTGAGGCGAATTTGGACGATGTAACGGGTGAGCAGCTCGGGGCCGCGATGGCGTCGTTCTTCGAACGCGGCGCGCTGGACGTCTGGTTCACGCCGATGACGATGAAAAAGCAGCGCCCGGCCGTTCAGCTCGGGGTTTTGGCGCGTCCGGAAGACCGTGAGGCGCTTTTGAAGTTGATCTTCACGGAGACCGGGACGTTCGGCGTGCGGGAGTTTGCCGTGACGCGGTACTCGCTGGAGCGCCGGTGGGAGACGGTCGAAACGAAATTCGGGCCGGTCCGGGTGAAAATCGGGACGTTTGGCGGCTCGGACGTTCAATTCGCGCCGGAGTTTGAGGACTGCCAGGCCGCTGCACAAAAGGCTTCGGTACCGGTCGCGTGTGTTTTCAGGGAGGCACTTGCTTCTTTCCGCCGGCCTGCTGATTCGATTTGATTCGGGTATTTTGACAAAACACAGACACGTTTTTTAACGATTTGAACGAGGACTTTGGGATGAAATATTCATGGAATGTGGTCTTGTTTTTGAGCCTTGTGGTTTTTCCGGGAATCACGTGTATTTCCTGTTCTGGGCCTGAATCACCCGCCAAGAAAAAATTAGAGGAAATTCAGAAGATGCTGGATGAGCAAATGGCAGAAGCGACCGAGAATCTGCGAAATCCGAACGGTACAGCAAAGGAGAAAGAAGAGGAAACGGAGATCGTTCGCGTTTTAACTCCAGAAGAACAGGCCGCCCAGGCAGAATATGAGCTTGGTCTTCGTTTGGCAAATGGTTTTGAGTGTGAGAAAAACGAAGCGGAAGCTGCCGCTCATTTCAGGAAAGCCGCTGAAATGGGAAACGTTCAGGCTCAATGGGCTTATGGGGCCTGCCTGTTCCATGGGACCGGGGTGGAACAGAATTACCCGGTTGGCCTGGATTGGCTGAACAAAGCCGCAAATCAGGGACAGATGGATGCTGTATTGCTTCTGGCGAATGCGTTTGCGCATGGGGAAGGTGTGAAACAGAACTACCCGAAAGCAATCAAATTATACGAACTGGCTGCGGAGCATGGTGTTTCGCGGGCACAGTTGAGTCTGGCACTGCTTTATCGTCAAGGGGTCGGAGTCGAGCAGAATGATGAGATGTCCGCGAAATGGCTGTTCCTTGCCGCGAAAGCTGATGAGCCAGTGGCGCAGTATCTGCTTGGAATGGCCTACATGGAAGGGAAAGGGATTCCGAAAAATGAGCAGGAAGCCAAAGACTGGCTCCAGCGTGCCCGGCTGAATGGTTGGGATGAGAACTCAAAAATCGAGGAATTTCCCGCGGTGATGGAATGACGGACGGTTTCACCTCATGAGAGTAATTCGCGCAGCAGCGCGTTGATCTTTTCTGGTTGGGTCAGAGTCATAAGATGACCGGCCTCCAAAGACAGAACTTCCGGGGATTTAACCACCGAAAAGGGAAGGAGCCGATCCCGTAAACCGTGGATCTGAATCGTCGGGAAATCGTGAACCTGCTCCTCTCCGCGCCACCCGGCAATCATTTTTACGACCCGGTGACACCGGAGGGACGGTGACTCAATAAACTGTTTCAGGATCTCGCGCCGTTTGAAAGAAAACCTTTTCCCCTGGAGTTGGAACGAAGCCCAAGCGAAAAATCGGATCACGTTCCAGCCGCCATAAGGGAGCGTACTGCTCAAACTCCACCAGAGACGGAGGAATTTCGGAATCTGGTTTCCGTAAAGGAAGGTTGAAAGCCGAAAATTCTTGTGGACTTTCAGACCGTGCTCCTGAAGAACATCGCTGGCGAAAGGGGAAACCATTCCGCCAAAGGAAAGCCCGCCGGTGAAGCAGCCGATTTCGGGATCCAGTCTTTGAGTTTCCTGGGCTTCGGGGCCGTAGTACGTTTTCCAGACCACTTCCCCCCACCGCCGTGCGAAATCGGGAAGCGTTTCCCCTCGCTCGGGTTCAAGCCAGTCGGGAACGGTCACACGGCACAGGTCGCTCAGCGCTTCTTTTGGTGGAGAGTAAAGACGCGCATTACAGGCAAGGGCGGGAAAGAGAAAAAACGGGATCCCGCGCTTTTTTTCGGGAGATTCGGCAAAAAAATCTTGAGTGGAATCTGCGTTCAGCATTTGTAAACCCTCTGGCCCGCGCCGCGTTTGATTAATCGTTTAACTTCCAGCCCTGTGAGCTGGGTCATGAGCTTCCAGACCGGAATTCCCGTAAGCTGTGTCAATTCATCGACTGTTGCGCCGTCTTTGGGGATGGCCTCGAAAACCGCTTTTTCCGTCTCGGTCATGGAAATTTCTGCCGGGTGTTCGACCATCATTTCTTCCGCTTTACATTCTTTCGGGAAACGGTCGCGAATCGGGCCGAGTTCTTCCAGAACGTCCTCGACGCTTTCCAGAAGTTTGGCCCCTTGACGGATCAGGCGGTGGCAGCCGGTCGAGGAGCGCGAATCCACAGGGCCCGGCATGGCGAAAACTTCCCGGCCGTAATCAAGGGCGAATTCTGCCGTGAGCATCGTTCCGCTGCGGGAACCGGCCTCGATCACGGCCGTTCCGAGCGTCATACCGGCGATGATCCGGTTCCGTCGCGGAAAGGTTTTGGCCGTCACGGGCTGGAGCGGGGGGTACTCGCTCACCAGAGCACAGCCAGCGTCAATGATCCGTTTCGCAAGATTGGCGTGTTCCGGAGGGTAAACCTTTTGAGCCAGACCGTGACCAAGAACCGCGATGGTTCGCCCGCCCGCGTCAAGCGCCGCCTTTTGAGAAACACCGTCAATTCCGCGCGCAAGACCGGAAACGATGGAAAAACCGGAACGGACGAATTCACCCGCGAGGCGTTCCGCCTGACGTTCCCCGTAGAACGTCGCGTGCCTCGTCCCGATCATCGCGAGTGAGACAGAATCCTGCGGCTGAAGTTTCCCTTGCACGTACAAAAGTATCGGCGGGTCGGGAATCGTTTTGAGAAGCGCTGGGTACTCAGGGGCAGAAGTCAGAAGAATTTGGATTTCATGTTTCTCGCAGAGTTCCAGCTCCTTTTCGACGTTGATTTCCTGGGGGGCGTTGAGGATCGCCATCGCGAGCTGGGCGCCGACTTCCTCCACACGCCGCAGTTCAAAAAGATCCGCCTGGAAAACCTGCTCAGCCGTGCCGAAATACTCAACCAGATTGCGCAAAATACGCGGCCCGATCCCCTTCACGAGGGTCAGACGAAGCGTGGCGAGCAGTTCCGGCGTGGGAGTGAACATTGGGGGAAACCTTTCGGGGGTGAAGTAGTCAGTAGTGAGCGTTTTGGCTTAGCCGAAAAACTGGCTGCTATTTCAAAGCGTCCACCGTGGCGCGAACGGCACGAATGATTTCGGGCGAGGTGCCGCAGCAGCCGCCGACGAAACCCGCTCCATTGGCGATCAGATCGGGGATGAAGGACGCGAATTCTTCAGGGGTTTGTTTGTAAACCGTTTCGCCGTTTACGACTTCCGGAAGGCCGCGATTCGCTTTGATCCAGACCTTTTCACCGGAAACGGCATGGAGGCGGCGGCAAACGTCGAGGAAATATTCAATTCCGCGGCCGCAGTTGGAGCCGATCACGTCCGCCCCGGCGTTGAGCATCGCGGCAGCGGCGTCTTCCACGGTGGTCCCCATCATGGTCATGTCGCAGTTTTCGCCAGAGTCAAAAACCATACATCCGACGACCGGGAGCCCCGTCGTTTTGGCGGCACGGATCGCAATCGCGGCTTCTTCCGGGTCGCTCATTGTTTCCACGACGATCCCGTCGGCCCCGCCCGCTTTCATTCCTTCGGCCTGGAGGCGGAAACTCTCGAACATTTCATCCTCCGTCACCTCGCCCATCATCAGAATGTAACCGGTCGGCCCCATGGAGGCGAAAACCTTCGCGCGGTTGCCGGCCGCCTGCTTTGAAAGACGGACGCCTGCTTCGTTCAGCTCGTGTACCCGCGCTTCCTGACCGTTTTTCGCGAGCATCAGGGCACTGGAGCCGAACGTGTTCGTGATGATGATGTCGCTCCCGGCATCGACGTAACTCTTGGCAACTTCGAGGACCTTTTCAGGCTGGTCGATGTTCCAGAAGTCCGGGCTTTGACCCATCGGCAGGCCCTTCAACTGAAACTGGGTCCCCCACGCGCCGTCAAGCACCTGGACCCCGCTGGAAAGAAGATTTTGAATGGTTTCGTGCATGATCTTCGATGAAATGAAAAGGAGTTTAAAAAATAAAAAACCAAAGGAAACGAATCTCCTTTAGTGTAGCACATTTTCGGGGAATTTCAAGCCCCACCGGAGAAATATTTCAAGGTCTCCGGTGCAGGACCAACTTACAAAATGAGCCAAATGACGGAAATGGGACCGTCCCCAGGTTCACGTCCAGCCCGCTGCAAAATCCAGCGACTAAAGGCCCCGCGGATCAGGCGGATTGGGCGGATTCAGGCGGATTTGGTTCAAGAAAGTTTCACCGCAAACCCCTTTTCAAAGTGTAAGTCTCCCCCCATTTCAAGCCTTGATTTAAACACGGATTTTCACGGATTGAAAGGATTTCCACGGATTTTTTAAGGAAATTTAAGGCTTTGCAGGAGTTTCCATGAAAAAAAGGAATCCTTTTAATCCTTTTAATCCGTGAAAATCCGTGTTTAAATAAAAGAAGGAAGTGGAAAGGGCGTGGTGGTTAAAAAGGATTGGTTTTGGAAATTTTCTTTAAGTGATTTCAATTTAAAAATTTTAAAATCCAATCCGTTTAAATCCGTCTCATCCGCCTAATCCGCGGGGCCTGTTGCGGCTTCGGGCGTTTTCGGAGGAATTGAGTTTCGCGTCCCCCGGATTTGGGCGTTTTTCTTTTCTGGTCCAACAAAATGAAGATCCAGTTCGTGAATTGGCTCTGATTCCGGTGGGGTTCCGCGTTTCAACTCACTCCCTGCGGCTGAGGAGTTCCACCGGCTCTTTCAGGCCCGTGAGGAACGCCGGGTAAAGGCTCGCGGCGAGGCAGATGAGGACCGCCAGACCGAAGCCAAAGCCGATTTTGCTCCACGGGATGATGAGCGGCGGGGTCACGATCCCGAACATCGAGGTCACGTGGATCAGGAGCCACGAGTAAAAAACGCCGAAAAGGAAACTCATGACGATCGCGCAGAAGCCGATCAGGACCGACTCGGCAAGAATCAGGCGGATCAGCCCGCCCCGCGTCACGCCGTAGGCGCGCAAAACGCCCATTTCCCAGCGCCGCGTGAAGACGGAAACGATCATCGTGTTCAAAATCGCGATCGTGGAAATGAAAAGCATGATGAGCGGCATTTTCGTCATCATGCCGATCACGCTCCCGGACGGGGCCATGAGTGAACCGTTCACGCTTTCCACCGATGCGACCGTTGCGCCGGCCATCGTGCGGATCATGTCGCGGCGGGCCAGTGCGTCGGCCTCCCGGTTTTCCTCGGCCGCTGCGCGTGCAATTGCCTGAATCTTGGGCTCGACCGCGCTGAAGTCCTCCGGTTTCGTGAGGTTGAACCAGTAATTCTGGAACTCTTTCCCCTGGAAGGAGTCTTTCACCAGAGCGGGAGTCACGAAAAGAACCGTTTCGACGCTTTGGCGCATCAGTGAACCGGAATTCCGGACGAGCGTCTGCCAGTCCGGAAGATCCACGACCGCCGCGACCGTCAGTTCGATCGTTTGCTGCGGCGCCATGCCGCCGGGTCCGCCAAAGCCGCCGGGTCCACTGGGCCCCCGTCCGCCCATTCCTCCATGCACGCCAGGACCGCCAGGGCCACCGGGTCCTCTTCCGCCCATTCCTTCACGGGCGCCGGGTCCGCCAAAACCACCGGGGCCCCTTCCACCCATTCCTTCGGGTGCGCCCATTCCGCCACCCATTGGGCCCATTTCTTTGGCCGCTCCGGCGGGAAGTTCGAGGGAGATCCGGTCGCCGGGTTTCAGACCGTGGGCCTGAGCGTAATCGGCCGAAATGACGCACGCGGAATCGCCGTCGCACAAAAGGCGCAAAGCGTCGGCCGCCGTTCCGTCCATGAATTTGAGTTTCAGCTGCGGGTCGGCCGCGTTGAAGGCGATTTGCGGGTCCAGCCCGTACAGGATCGCGGTGCCGCCGCCGGTCAGTGAGGCACGGGCCGAATTCACGTAAAGCATTTCGTCGGTCTGCGCGTCGGGCAGGGCACGCATCCGGAAGGCGGCCGACTTGATCGACGCGCCGGGATGCAGCGAAACCATGACCTGCGGCAGGCCGGCGACTTCGTTCTTTTTGACCGAGGCGTAAGTCGCGGCCTTAAACTCGGCGTCGGTCTCCGGGAGGAAGTTTTTGGAGGCCAGACGGTGCGCCACTTTTTGAATTTCTTCGGAAATCTGCTCGTGGGTCACGCCCCTGTCAACGTTGAACCAGAAATATTCGTTTTCGGGCGTTTTGAAGTCCTGGTGGATCGCGTCGTACGGCGCGAACGCCATCGCTCCGCTTCGGCCGGTTCCCACGCGGACGTTTCCGAACTTGGAAAACCAGAGCATTCCAGGAAAATCGACCACGCCCGCCACGGTGTACTCGAGGAATTTCGGGTCCGCGGCCGTTCCTGGGATTTGGAACCGGATCGAGTCGCCGAGGTGCAGCCCGCCGTGCTCGCTCAGCTCGGACGTAATGACGCACGCCCGCGCCGCGGGGCCGGAGGTCAGGGCTTCCAGGGCTTCCTTGCGTGAGCCTTCGAGGAAACGGAGGTTCAGCATCGGGTTCTTTCCGTACGCTTTTTCCGGGTCGAGGCCGAGGATCACGACGGAGGCGCTCATCGCCCCGCCCTCTTTCATCCTTTCGCTCGTCCGCTCGTCCAGATTGGGCTGGGCCACGGCGATTTCCATGAATTCATCGGCTTTGACTCCCGGTATGGAACGGATCCCTGCGGCCGCGTCGTCGGAAGTGATCTGGTCGTCGATCCGCACCAGAGCGAACGGGATCGCGCCGTCCTGAATGACGAAGCGGTAAAGCATCGAGCTGGACCAGATCAGGATCGCCGTGTAAAGTCCCAGACCGAGCGCCATGATCAGGGCGGTCATGAGGGAGCGGACCTGATTCCCGGCGAGCTGGTTTTTCAGGAAACGACGGTCAAACCGGCAGAGAAGCGCGAGGATCGGTGCGCCGATCTTTTCGGTCATGGCGATCGTCCACGGGAAAATGAGGAGGAAACCCGCCCCGAAGCAGAACGTTCCGAGCGTCCCGAACAGAATGCCGCGCGTTGCTTTTTCCATCGGTACGAAAACGACCAGCGCCATCACGCCGAGCAGAATGACGCCCAGAAGCGCCGCGATGCAGAGGTCCTTGAACGCGAACCGGCGGGTCTTTCGGACCATTGATTCGACCGGGGAGACGAATGTCGCGCGGACGGCCGGAACGACCGAAGCGGCCAAGGCCCCCGTGAGCGTGCAAAGGAACGCGAGGAAAATATTCGCGCCGGAAAGCGGGAGGAAAACCCACGCACCCTCCTCGGAAAACGCGAGGTACTCGAGCAGAACCCAACCGGCGAGCATCCCGAGCAGCCAGCCCAAAACCCCGAGCAGCGCGCCCTCCAAAAGGATGGAAAGGGCGACCTGGAACCGGGTCAGGCCCAGCGTGCGGAGCATCGCCAGGTAGCGCGTCCGTTCCGTCACGTCCATATTAAGCGTGGTGAAAATGATCAAAACGGCCGTCACGATGACGATCCCCATCGCGGACCAGGCTTGGGCGAAAATCGCGTTCACCGACTGCTGTTGGTCCTGCTGGTTTTGGAGTGTCACCGCGTCGGCCTTTTGGATTTGGGCCTCCTCGAGTGACTTTCCAAGGAATTTTTCCGCGGCGGCAAAGAAGTTTTCCGGCGTTTGGCCCTTTTTCAGCTTCACGAAAACCAGATTGGCGCGTCCGGAATTCCCGCTGATCCGGTTCTGGTCGGCCGGCGAAACGTAAACCGCCTCGGCAGAAAGTCCGACTCCGGCGGGGGTCCACGGGCCGCGCAGGCCTTTCGTACGCGCTCCGTCGTTTTGCGGCTGAGCAGGTCTTCCCATTCCGGGACCACCGGACCTCGTTCCTGTTGCAGCTGGGGGCGCGTTTTTCCCGGGCATGGGTTTGGACGCGCCAAGCCCCTGACCGAAACCGAAGGCGGTCACGCCGAAATCCCCGCCGCGTTTTGCGGCTCCGGGACCGCCTGACTGGGCCATCATCGCGGCCTGCTTGAACGTCCCAACCACGGTGAGTTTCGTCTCGCCGGCCTCTGTTTTCACCGTCAGCGTGTCGCCGATCTCCACGTGGCTTTTTCCCGCTTTGCTCGTGCGCCCCAGAAGGGTCTGCGCGGCAGTGGAACTCACGACGCACTCCCCGGGTTTCTCGAACCAGCGGCCTTCCTCCAGCGTGTACGGCGAGGTTTTTACCCGGTCGATCCCCGTGAGTTTCGGCGAGCGTTTGAACGCGGCAGCTTCGTGAACTACCCCGTCGAGCGTAATTTCCGGCGCGGTCTGGCGGGCCTGGTCCAGCCGTTCCACGCAGTCGAGTTTTTCCAGTCCGGCAAGCTGCCCGTCCGAAAACCCGTCGTCGCGGAACATGACGGCGGAGTACTCGCCGAACGTTTTTTTCACGACGTCGCGTTTCATCAGGGAGTTCAGGTCGAGGCTCCCGACGAACCAGATCATGAGGCAGCTGACCGCCGCGATCGCCAGAACGGTGAATCCAAGCCGGACTTTGCGGTGGATCAGGTCTCTAAAGCAGAGTTTCAGAAGCACTTTCATTTCAACCCTCCTTTACGGAATTCTGCGCGGCAAATTCCGCGGCGGTCTGGTCGTGCAGGATCTTGCCGTCCTGGAGCGTGATCACGCGATCGGCCCAACGTGCCACGGAGGTTTCGTGCGTGACCACGACCATCGTGTGTTTCCGCTCGTCGCAAAGCTCGCGCAGGAGGCGGCAAATCACCTCACTGTTGGCGGAGTCGAGGTTTCCGGTCGGCTCGTCGGCGAAAAGGAGCGAGGCTTTGGAATCCTCGTTCAGAAAGTCCGTGAAGAGTGCCCGCGCGATGGCCACACGCTGCTGCTCGCCGCCGGAGAGTGCGTCAGGGTAGTGGCGCCGCCGCTCCAGGAGATTGAGCCGGGTGAGGATCTGCGTCATGGCCGCGTTCATTTTTTCGGTGCCGCCGGACTTCCCGCCAGCCAGGATCGGGAGCAGAATGTTTTCTTCCGCCGTGAGCGTCGGAATGAGGTTGAACGCCTGAAAAACGACGCCGACGTTTTCACGCCGGAAGAGCGTCAACGCCCGGTCGCCCAGGCTGGAGATCTGCGTTTCATTGATCCGGACGGTTCCGGAAGTTGGTTTCGTCAGGCCCGCCGCGATGTGGAGCAGGGTACTTTTCCCGGAGCCGCTCGCGCCCATGATGGCGAGGAACTGGCCGTGAGGAACTTCGAGCGTGACCCCTTTCAGGGCCGAAACGTCCGCCGAGCCGTCGAGGCTTCCCCCGCGGTAAATTTTCGTAATATTTTCGCAAAGAAGATGGGAAATTTCAGTCATGATTTTTGGTCCTGGTTTGGGAAAGTGAAGTTTCAGAACGCGGTCAAGCGGCCGCGAGCTGAAGTGGTTTGGATTAATTATCGTGTTCCGTCCGGATAAGATCCCGAGGAGGTCTTCCAATTGGCGGTCCAGCCAGTCATACTAGCCCCGGTTTCGGGGTCCACGCCGGATTGATCATCTTTGGCGGTCATGTACTGGTAAATCGTTGGAAGGACCATTTCGTTCACGAAAAGTACGCTTCCGTCTCCGAAAAGGGCATGAACGCCGCCCTTATGAAACGAGTACGGAGGTGAACTGGTGTTTGTGATGTTCAGCAGGCGACCCGATTTTCCGACCGGGCTTCCAAGCGAAATGGGGCCGAAACTCCAGCCGTCGGCACTGGAATCCGCGACGTAGTACCAGCTTGCGACCTTGTTTGCCGGCGCCGAGTTTCCTGCGGGGGTCGAACAGCCGGAGATCCACGAAAATTTACTCGATTCGGAACCCAATTCGCCCGTCTCTCTGCCCTTCCAATATTTGAAGGGGAGCCCCGCGTGTTCGTGGTAGTTGATCGTGTTGGAAAGGCCGTCTTTGTAGGTTCGGATGTAAACCAGATTGCTGGCGGAGGGCTTTCCGAGCGCCGGCGTATAAACCTTTCCGTCGTTGCAAACCACGCATTTGTGGTACGTGATGTAGTCGGAGACGCCACCTTTATACGCTCCGGAGCTGGCGGCCGAGTTTCCCTGAGCCGTGTTCACGACGACCGTGCGCGTATTCCCGCCCGGAGCGGAGGGGCACGTCAGGCACGGCGGCGGAGTCATGCGGAACGCTTCGTTGACGGAGGCGTAAATGGGTTGGTCTTCGTGGAAAAGGTCCACGATATTTTGCGCCTCCATATACGGCAGAAGCCGGACGAAATTCGGCTGCGTCGTGTCGGTCATTCCGATGTGGTTGGATGGAAAACCTCCATTGATGGCCTCGAAAGAAGCCATGGCGATACCGATCTGCTTTTCGTTGTTCTGGCACTGCATTTTGCGGGCGGCTTCCCGGGCCATCTGGACCGCGGGAAGGAGCAGGCCGACTAACATTCCAATGATCGCGATGACGACCAGAAGTTCCACCAGAGTGAACCCTATTCGTTTCGTGAGTTCGTTTCGTTTATAAATATTCATGAGTTGAAATCTTTTCATTTCTGAGGTGCGTTTGTGGTCAAATCTTTGTGGGGACGACGCTTCCAGCGTCGTTTAAAAAAGTAAATAGAAATACTTTTCCCTGTTTTGACGACGCTGGAAGCGTCGTCCCCATAAAAAGACTCAAATCAAAAGAAACGCCTTGCGCCCGGCGGAAAGAGCGTGGGCCAAAGAAAAGAATGTAATCTCAGGAAGCCGACCGTTTCGCGGGACACAAACTCCATCCAGAGCGTTCGGCGTTGACTGACTCAAAAACAGAAATGAATGAAAATCGTTGGCGGAACCGGTCGAAGAGGCGGCCGCGACCAACGGAAAATCTTCCGGATCGAAAGGAGTTGGTTTCGGCTGACGCGAATCGTTGACGCTCTGAAGAAGCAGTTCCTCGGAATCCTTGCACCAATTGGCGAGAATGTCCAGAGCGGCTTCTTCATCCTCCAAAGAACCCAGCGCGGCCCGGCGGAATTGGTCTTCCAACGCCACGGCGGAAATTTCGCGTCCGCAGTCATTGAGCACAAACGCGCGGGCACGGTCCACCGCCTCGCAGACGCCGAGTGATTCCAGAGCGTTCAACATAAATTCCGCGTCGGAACCTTCCGGAATGTCAACGAATGACGCGGGATTGGTCAGGCGGTCCCACCCTTCCTCCAAAATTTGGCGGGCCGAAGTTTCGTCCCAGCCCATACGACCGGCTGAACGACGAAAAGCATCCGAACGGGCGTTGATTTGCTGCATCACGTCCCGACGGGAAATTTCCTGTGCGTTCACATACGAACCGCCGCTGAAGAGTACAAAAAGCACTCCCAGGAACGTAAAAACGGTCGTGAAGAATGAACGCGGACGCATTATTTACCATGGATTATGAATCGTTTCCCTGAAATCAATCGCTTCTTTAATTATAATCCGGAGGAGTGAAAAGTCAAGAGGTAAAGAACAAATTTCGATGAAAAAAAGAAAAAACTTCGGAACGGATTCCATGGGGAAATCGTTCCGAAGGTCGGATCGCATCAGCTCAAACGCTGGCGGAAATTTCGAAAACTCTGTGCTTTTTTCAGGCTTGGATTAATATCCAGCGCATTGCGGAACGCCCGAAGCGCCTGCGATGTTTTTCCGATTTCCATGTACGCATTTCCAAGCATCACATAAGCCTGAAAATGGAACGGGTTCAGCTCGACAGTTTTGAGCAGGTCTTCAATAGCGAAACGGAATTTACCCTCCATAAACCAGGCCGAAGCACGCTGGAACCAGACCTCCGCAAAATCCGGAGTCCGTTCGAGTTGGAGAGATGCATAAGTAATCGCTTTCCAGTGTTCTCCCTCAGCATTCATGCGAATAATGCCCTGAAGTGTTTCACGGTCGCTGGAGTCACCATTCCGGCGCCAAATCAGACGCAGAGCGTTTTCCGCGAGGAGTGACGTCACTCGGTCACAATAGGGAAGGATGGAAGCCAAACGAACATTAGAACTGTACTCACCGACAAGGCCAAGTGCCAAAATAGCTCCCCGGCGTACCTTGGGGTTTGAGTGGTTAAGAAGCCGCTCAAGTGTTCCCAAGCTATAAAACTGCTTAACACGCTGTTCAAATTCGTTTATGTCGGCGTTCATTAAGTATTGCTGGTAAATATCCAGCAAAATCGGCGAACGGATGCAGCTGCAATTCACGTAAGAGTCCTTTCTTATTTGGGAATCAAGTGCCTCTTGGAACAAAAATTAAATTTAGTGTGATTTCGTCTATAACTATTTTACACTGAAATTAAACCTTTTGCAAAGAAAAAGAAAAAAAATCCTTTCCAAAATCGGGAGGCACTTGCGCGTTCTGACGCCTGTAAAAAATCGGTAAAACGAGGCCAGTTTTCGGGTTGGTGAAAAAAGACCGATTGAAACGATGAAGTAATTCCGGCTTCCTGCCGGTTTATTCTGTTTCTTTCACGCGGGAGCCCTGGTGAAACAGAACTCCCGCGCTTCAGGGAAAATCACTCATAAACCCCAACGGTCCAGAGCGTCCGGGCGGCCGGAGCGCTCGGAACCGGTTTCAGTTCCGACTCACCCGTGGGGATCTGCGGGAGCTCGCCCTCCAGTGTGAGCTGGCCCAGAACGTTTCCGGCCGGGTCTTTCACGAGGATCTCGTCCGATTCCGCGGTAATTTCCGCGTAGCAGCCGCTCGGGATGGAGCCTTTCAGCACGACTTTCTGCCCGGCCAGTTCGAACGCCGGGTCGGTCAGCTCGGTCTCCACGATCGGAATGGCGCGCAGCGTGCGGAACTTCAGTCCGTCGGTCGGACCCTCGACCATGACGTAGATCTTCTCGATGTTATCGTAGCGGACGGGGCTTCGCAGCTCGTCGTAAAGCCCGGAGCGTCCGGACGGCCACTGCTTGAAGCCGTACTTCCCGTTTTCCGCTTCCGCGAACTCGAAGTACTTCCACCCCTTGTGGTCGAGCACGGCGTAATGGTCCGCGAAAGCCGTGTGCAGGTGGTACGGACTGTAAACGCGAATATTCAGGAGCTGACCCTGACCGTCGCCGTAGATCCAGATCCCCATGCCGAGCTTTTGCGTGAGGTTCAGGTACGGCGCCTCGACTATGCGGGAGGTGATCTTTTCCGCCGGTTTCGTTTCGTCAAACGCCAGAAGCTCCTCCGAGTTTTCCGCGTCGTACGCTTCCAACGCGTACCGGTTTTCGATCCGGATGTACGGTTTCTGGGCCCTGAACGGGTTTTCGACCTTCACCACCGACGGCGCCTCGTCCGTCTTTTCGGTCGCCAGCGACGTGTAGCGGGCCTCCGCCATGACGTACTTCTCGCCGTCCTTCATCAGACGGAAGTGTTTTTCCGGGTCGAGGACCTTTTCGCAGACCTCCGCCGGGAAGTAGTGTTCACGGCGCAAAAGGTCGTAGGTCTTCAGGATCTGACCGTTTTCCCAAGCGGCGGGAACCAGCTCACCGAGCGAAATGTCGAGGTACGAAAGTCCGGCGTCGTGCGCGAGGATCTTGGAGCCGAGGTAGTCGAGATCCTCACGGAAGAGCGTTTTGCACTGGAAATTCCTTGCGTAAGTAGTTTTGCGGGCGGGGCAGACGGCGAACCAGCCCATCTGGCCGGGGAGGTAGCACTTTTCCGCGCTCTGATTGTTTGACTGGAAATGCCACTTGAAGAAGTGCAGGTAGCCGCGGGACGGTGAATCCCACGCCCCCATGCGGCTTCGGGCGGCCCAAAGCGACGGGTGCATCGTGCTGTACTCCAAAAGCGGCGGCTCTGACTTGATGTTCCGCAGGATCTCACGCACGAACAGCGCGTCGTAGTACCAGCACAAGTAGCGCTTTTCCCCGAGGATCCCGGACGTTCCGTCCAGCGCGTCGAGGTAGATCATGCTGAACCCGCCTTCATCGTAGGTCTTCGCCGTGTTGCGCGCGATCTCCAGGAAAAGGTCACTCTTCGGGTTCGGGCAGAAGTAACTGAAAAAGAACTGCGAAAGGTGATCGACTTTTGCGCCCTTTTTGTGCTCCGCGACGACTGTTCCGCACGCGCCGCGCTTGCACTTTAGGAAACCGTTCGTCCCCAGCTCGGTGAATTCCAGGAGTTCATCATCGATCCGGACGTAGTGACTGTTCCGGCGGGTGTACGCCAGCACGAACTCAATATTTTCCGTGCTTTCCTCGACCGGCACGTCTTTCGATTCGGCCGTCAGGTCTTCGGTCAGCGTGTACGAGTTCATCACGTCCAAGTCTTTATGCGGGACCGGCGTGAGGTACTTCGAGCCGTTCACGACGAACTCGGAGTACGTGTGCAGCCCGGCCATCATTCCGTGCTTCTTCAGCTCGTCGGTCATCCGGCGGAAATCCGCGACCCCGTTCGGGTACGCCGCGTCTTTGAAATGGAAATCGCCCTGACGGAACGGGTTTCCCTGATGGAAGTCGATCTGGTTGACGCCGAACTGGCCCAGATGATTCGCCCATTCCTCGACTTCCTCGGCCTTGATCGGCGTACTCGTGATGATGTACGAGCCGTGATTCTTCGGAATATCCATCGCGAAACCGCCGCCGAAACGGTTGACCGGTGGGGCGATTTTGTAGTACTCAGGATCGGCGGCCTGCTTTTCCAGGATCATGGTCGTGACGCCCTGCATGACGGTGCGCATTTGCTTTTCAGGGACGCCGACGAAGGCGGCCTTGGCCCCTTTCGCGCCGACTTCACCCCAAACCCGGGCGCCCAGACGCGACGCACGGCCGGGGTACTCCACCACGTCCGTGTTGATCGTGAGGATCAGCGAGGAAAAGCCGAAGGCTTCCGGCGAGGCGTAGTCCGGTTTGAGCGTGACGCGGCCGAATTCGAGATTAAAGAATTCCTCGGAACTGACAGAATCAATTTCGAGCGTGTAGTAATTAGGGAAAGATTCGTAGTTCAGCACGACCCAGAAGCCGTTTTTGAACGTGACGCGGATCTGCTTGCCATCGGAGACCCACTCGACTTTTTCCGGCACGACCACGTTTTGCTGATTCTCCATGGCGACCAGGGCGAAGTACTCGCCTTTGTGGTGGAGCCAGTCGGTCCCGTTCCGCAGCTCGACGGCGGAATCGACGAAACCGGCTTCCGTTACCGTGACGGCGAGAAAGTCACTTTTCAGCACGAGATTTTCGGCCGAAAGCGTCAGCGCGAAACTGAAAAGGAAAAGGGTAAAGCATAAAAAACGATGAAACATAAAAGACCTCCAGGAGGGAAACGGCCAAAGGGCCGGAAGGGGGAATTTGAGAAAAATAATACGGGGACGACGCTTCCAGCGTCGTCCGAAGGCTCCCTCTTTGAGGGGCTGGCTCGCGAAGCGAGACTGGGGGAGTTTTGTAAACGCACCGTCGTCCGTGGCGGGTTAAATGGGCGCGTAATTCCGTGCTTCGCACTCCATTACCGCCTCCCATCTGGCTGGCAGGCGGCACTCGCCCGACCGTTTCCTTAATTTTACCCCAACATTTTTACAAAATCAAGGGGGGAGGGGAATTTTTTTCCTGAAAAATAGGGGGGGTACGGCTTTACAAAACCGGAATTTTGTGGTATATTTTCAAAAATTTCCCGTTTCAACTTTTTTATGTTCAGGAGAATTTACCGTGTTTAACATGACCGCAGTTTTGGGCGCCACGGGCGCTGTCGGTTCGATTATTCGTGCTTTGATGGAAGAACGTAACTTCCCGACGAAAAACATTAAATTCATCGCAACGGCTCGTTCCGCCGGTAAAGTCCTGAAATACGCCGGCCGCGACATCGTGGTGGAAGCCGTTTCCCCCGAGGCGTTCGAGGGCGTGGATCTGGTGATCTCTTCCACTCCAGACGAAACCGCGGAGGAATGGGTCCCGGTCGCCGTTTCCAAGGGCTGCATCGTGGTCGATGAAAGCGCGTTTTTCCGGATGAAGGAAGACGTTCCGCTCGTCATTCCGGAAGTGAACCCGGACGACATCATGAAGCACAAAGGGATCATTTCCAGCCCGAACTGCTCCACGACGCAGATGGTGCAGGCCCTGCAACCGCTGCATGCGTTTGGTAAACTCACCCACGTGAACGTCGCGACCTACCAGGCCACTTCCGGCGCCGGTGTCGGCGGTCAGCGCGAGCTGGTGGAATCCTCGAAAGCCCATCTGGCGGGCGAGCCGTTCCAGGCCAAGACTTTCCAGTACCCGATCGCGTTCAACGTGATCCCGCAGATCGGCAATCCGAAGAACCCGAAGGATTTCCCGGGCTACACGAGCGAAGAAGTTAAAATGATCCGCGAGACGTGGAAAATGCTCGGTGACGATTCGATCAAGATCTCAGCGACGTGTGTCCGAGTTCCGGTCGAAAACTGCCACAGCGAAGTGGTGACGGTCGAGACGGAAAAGAAAATCACGCGTGAACAGGCGATCGAGCTCTGGAAGAACACGCCCGGGCTGGTCGTCATGGACGATCTTGCGAATCACATTTACCCGATGCCGAGCATTTGTTCGGGAAGCAACGATACGTACATCGGCCGCATTCGTGAAGACGTTTCCCGTGAAAACGGCCTGACGTTCTGGTGCGTGAGCGACAATTTGCGCAAAGGCGCCGCGACGAACGCCGTCCAGATCGCCGAGCTTCTCGCGAAGAAAATGTTTGGTTGAGAACTGGAAGGCGGTAATGAAGCGCGTAGCGCGTAATTACGCTCCGGCTTAAATCACGACGGACGAACGGAAGGCGGTAATGGAGCGCGTAGCGCGTAATTACGCTCCGGCTT
>JAUMVK010000060.1:0-20484 GCA_030530205.1 Thermoguttaceae bacterium
CGGTTCAGATTACTCAAGTGGTTCCGGTTCGGGTTACTCGGGAGGTTCTTCTTACGATTCGTCGGCGGGATTGAACACGGGTACGAGTTCATCGGGGGCGAATGTGGATACTTCACAGGAATCTGTTGAGGATTTTTTCCCAAAAACCAATCCGATAAAGAACTACAAAGAGGGAGTTGTGACTGGTCCGGACGGGAAACCACGCCGTGATGAAGTGAAAATCCTGGAAGTTGGGCGGGGTGAGCCGGTAAAAAATCACTTTGGACCGGCCGTGACGGATTTTCTGGACCTTTTTGATTTTAGTATTACCCCGGATTGGGTGGAAGCGAACTGGTCCAGTGTGGCGATCGTGGGGCCTTTGACGACGCGTGGTTATCGAGTTCCGATTTCCACCGGCCCGGAACCATCGGACCTTGTTGGTTCGCTGACGTATTATTTCAATAATCGGCTGGAACTCGAAAAAATCACTTTTGAGGGATACACCGGAGATTTGGATCGCCTTCTGATCTCACTGAAATATTTCAATATGTCGAAGCGAATTACTTCGGATCCGAACGCGCTGCTTTATCTTTCGGAGGAGTTGCCGGACAATCGGCGCAGTTTTCTGAAATCGTATTTTCGGCTTCAGCCTCATGACAAGACCGCGCCGAACCGTCGTTATTGGGTCACGCTTGAGCTTTACCCGCCGGAGAAATGACGATTTAGCCTTTTTTCCTGAAAGAAAATGCTGAATTTGGGAGATTTTGGGAAATTTGCTATCGACACAGGTCTCAAAATTCTGTATAATTGGCAAACATAATACAGAGATTTGACGTAAAAACTTGTAAGAGAAAAAATCTCTGAAATGGTTTTCCTATTTACGAAAGGATTTTGAAATGTCCACAGAAAACAACGAACAGGCCCCGGCCCCGCAGGAAGCCCCGCGCGTCGTTCAGATTAATGATGAAAAAGCGGTTTGCAGCTATGCGAACTTCTGCCGTGTTTCTGGCGCTCCGGAAGAAATGATCATCGACTTTGGTCTCAACCCGCAGCCGGTGGGAATTCCGACCCAGCCGATCAACATTACCCAGCGCGTCGTGATGAACTACTACACCGCGAAGCGTATGTTCCACGCTCTCCAGCTGACCCTTCAGCGTCACGAAGCTACGTTCGGCGTCATCGAGGTTGACCTGGCCCGCCGTGCCCGTCCGCAGGTCCAGCAGCCCGAAGCGGAATGAGTATCCATTATACGTGTGGGTGAAATGCAAGGCGGTAATGGAGTGGATAGCGCGGAATTGCGTGTCTTTAGATTTGGAGGGCAGGCGTTCTCGCCGGTCAAGAATTTAAAGATTTAATGTCCAACGAAACCCAAAACCCGCAAGAACCCGCAGACTGAACAAGGCCCCGCGGATGATGCGGATCGGGCGGATTTAACGGATTTTTTTAATTTTTAAAATCCGCGTTGATCCGCTTGACCTGTTTCATCCGCGGGGCTTTTTTGTGTGATCTTTTCTCTGGATCCAGTACTTTAGAATTCGTCATTCCTGCATTACCACGCCATGTTCGTGGAGCTTTCCAAAGCCTTTTGCCTGAAGAATCGTCCGAAGTGCGAAGAATGTCCGCTTGGGAAACAAAATATTCAAAAATTTTATCAAAAAACCGAAAAATCTCTTGAAAAATAAGTGAGGATGCGTATAATATAATTCATAGTTAATTTTTCACTTTGGAATTCAATCATGACTGAGACTTTGCAAACCCCATCTTCGCTTCTGACTCAATGCAAGCAAAATCAGGCCGAGGGCTGGCAGAAAATGCACATGCTGTTTGGACGTTTGATTCTTTACTGGTGTAAAAATGCGGGTCTGAATGGCGAGGATCGAAACGACGTTTACCAGGATGTTATGTTGACGCTGGTAAAAAGTATTCATTCATTTCAGAAAAACAATCCCAACGATAAATTCCGGAAATGGCTTCGTGCCATTACCCGAACACGAATCGTGGATTTTTACCGGAGAAAGCAGACCGAGCCACAGAATATCGAGCATTTGTCTCGTTTTGAGTCGCAGACCCTTTCAGAAAATGAAATGGAAAATCCTGAAGAAGATCAGATTGAAAACGAGCTCCTCTTCCAACAGATTTTTGAACTTTTGAAAAAAAATTTCACGCCCCAAACGATGGAGGCGTTTCGTCTTATGTGCTATCGGGGAGCCACGAGCGAAGAAGTAGCGAAAATTCTTGGTATGACTTCCAGTGCGGTTCGAGCTGCGAAAAAGCGGGTCCTCGACCAAATTCGCCAGCAATTCGGTGACTTGCTCTGATTTTACTGAGGCGATGTTTTCAGCGTCGTCGATTTGGTATTTATTCATTTTTTTCTTTCAAAAGTAACACTCCGCCGTTCTATTATTGAAAGGAAATCCAAAAATGGCCCCCTGTGTTGAGAATTCACAGTTGAAAAGGTTCGTAAACTGTGAACTGAATGACGAACAAACCGCAGAAATCGAAGCTCACCTTGCGGAGTGTGATCTTTGTCGGGAGAAACTTCGGCAAATGGAAAAAGAAGCTACGCCGTTTTTGGAACTGCCCAAGTCGAGAAATTCTCACCTTTCTGATTTTTCGGAGTTAAGCCAGTTTGGAGATCAGTTTTCAGCTTTCATCGACTCGGAAACGACGCTGGAGCTTCCGCAAATCATCGGTTTTTACGAAATTCAGAAAGTCCTTGGAAAAGGCGGAATGGGCATTTTGTACGAGGGGGAGCATCTGATGCTTCACCGCAAAGTCGCCATTAAATTCATTCGCCACAAAAAGATCCTGACTCCCGAAATCACCGAACGGTTCCAGCAGGAAATCGTTTCGGCCGGAAAGCTCTTTCACCCGAATATTGTCACCACGCTTGACGCGGGAACGTTCAACGGCCAGCCGTTTCTGGTGATGGAACTTCTCAACGGGATGAATATGGAGCAGTACGTAAAGCAGCAGGGGGCTCTTCCTCTCCACGAAGCATTTCAGGCGACCCTTCAGGCGGCTCAGGGGTTGGCGCACGCGCACAGTTTCGGCCTGATTCACTGCGACGTAAAACCCTCCAATCTTTGGCGCAGCCCGGATGGAATGATCAAAGTCCTTGACCTCGGTCTGATGCAATTAAGTTCGGCCCTCCACGGAACTCAATCCCACCACGGGGGTACGCCCTCCTTTATGTCACCGGAACAAAAGAATAAAAATGTACCTCTCGACTTTAGGACGGACATTTATTCCCTCGGCTGCACGCTTTACTTCCTCCTGACCGGCAAAGTCCCCGAATCGGAAGGGGAAAACCGGTTTTCCCTCAAGGCTGCTGGTGTGAAAGTTCCCAGGGATGTTCAGAGGATTCTGAATAAAATGACCGAGCCGGAACCGGAAAAACGACCGAAATCCATGGAAGAGGTGGAAAAAATATTGAAGCCTTACTCTTCACGGCACAGTTCCACGATGCTGGTGATGTTAGGCTACATTTGCATGGTCGTTTCGCTGGTTATTTTCCCGATTATTTTCGGACCGTTGGCAATTATTCTTGGTTTTATCAACAAAAGAAGAGGAAGCGTCTTCCACGGCAGAAATCAAATCTACATGGGGCTCGTGTGCTTCCTGATTGGTTGGGCCTTTGGGGTCCTTGTGTTCGTATATAATGATATTATTGATGAAGCGCAGGAAATATCCGAACGTGCCGTACAAGAGCTGGAAGCCGTTCAAAAGGCCGAGGAAGAAAATTCACCTTCACCTGTTCCGCAAAGCGCGGAGCGGGAACCGCAAAGTACTTCCTCCGGCCCCGAAACTCCCCCCCGGGAGAATTAAAAAACGGTTCATTTTACGGGACCTTTCGGTTTGAGTGTGGAGTTGACGCTGGCGCGTAAAATTGGTTTAGAAAGATTTTAACCCATTAAAAGCCAAAGGCTTTTCCAACTCCACTCTCCACTCTCAACACTTTTTTCATTCTTTCCCAAATTTTTCAACTTTCCCGTCCTCGGTCAAATGCAAAATCTGCGCCTCGGTTTGGGGTAAAGTCCGGATCAGGGCCAGACCTTTTTCCGGACCGAGGACGCTCACGGCTGAGGCCAGCGCATCCGCATCGGCAGCCGTCGGCGCGATGACCGAAACGGTCAGACGATTCGTCAAGCCCAGGCCCGTCTTCGGGTCCACGATGTGTGAGTAGCGCTTTCCGTTGATCTCGACGAACTGGTACATATCGCCCGAGTTGGCGACGCCGCAGTTTTTCAGCGTCCAGAAATCGGTCGGCTTTTCCTCCTTTTTCAGTGGCGTGACGGCAATCGTCCAGCCCTCTTTACCCGGTGGCGGGTCCCCAAGCCCCAAGTCTCCCCCCGCGTCGAGCAGGACCCGGGTCACACCGAAAAAACGCATGGTTTTCAGCGCCTCGTCGATGGCGTATCCCTTGGCGATGCCGCCGAGGTCCAGTCGGACGTGACGTTTCGCGCCGTGGGTGGAGATTGCGATGGCCTGACGGTCTTCATCGAAGAGGATGTTTTGCCATCCCACCGTGTCGAGCACTTCCCGGATGCGGTTTTCGGGCGGGAGCCTATGAAGTTTGCGGGCAGTACGCCAGAGCTGGACCACTTGCCCGACAGTTGGGTCGAACGCTCCGTCGGAAATCTTGGCGTGATGGCAGGCCAGCCGGACGCAGTTCCAAAGATCATCGCTAACGCGGACAAATTCGCCGGGTTCCGTCCCATCACAGAAGCGGCGGATCTCGCTTTTCTCGTCGTAGTCGCTCAGCCGCTGGTTCAGATCGTGGAAACGGGCCAAAGCCGCGTCCGCCGCCTTTTTCGCAGTCTGAGCGTCTTCTGCGTAAAGAACGATCCGAATGGGGACGGCCATTTCGATTCCCTTAAACTCGAAACGTTCCTCCGCTTTCACGTTCGTCAGGAAGACGAAAGAAAACAGAAAAATTAAAAAAAAGCGTTTTCCACTCATTTGGGCGTTCTTTCCTGTTCGCGTGCATTGAGTTTTCGGTCGCGGACCCGATAGGAAATCACGAGTCCCATAGCCATTGCGACCATGGAAATGTTCATCAGGTAAAACCAGCCGACCCAGTTCCACGCGCCGATGAAGCGCAGAAGTCCCAGCACATAACCAGAGATGATGAGCGTGTAAAAACGGATACTCACCCCGCCGCAGGATTTGGAGGTCCAGAGTTTCCAGAGGCCAATCGGCCAACTGGCACCGAAACAAACCATCATTCCCGCCTCAAAAATCAAATTCCAGTTCATTTTTCGTTTTTTTGAAAAAATCCGGAAAAAAAGAGTTCCGGGGCCTTTTCATTTTCTTTTTTCTGACTATAATTACAAAACAGAACGCAAGAGTGGCGGAACTGGCAGACGCGCTGGATTTAGGTTCCAGTGAGGAAACTCGTAGGGGTTCGACTCCCCTCTTTTGCATTTGGTTCGTTGCGGAGACAACGCTTCCAGCGTCGTTAAAAAGCAAATCAATTAGAAATTTCGCATATTTGGAAATCTGATTTTCTGTTTTAACAACGCTGGAAGTGTCGTCCCCGCATTTTTTTCTCTCTACGTTTGCCAAACCGGCCAAAATTTTATTCCGGGTCTTTGAACAGACAACTAATGGATTCGTTGAAGTGCAGACGGCGAATCGCTTCACCCAGCAAAGGGGCCACGGAAAGAACCTTCACTTTGTTCGGTGTGCGTTCTGGCGTGAGCGGGATCGTGTCTGTCACGACGATTTCTTCCACCGGGCACGCATTAAGTTTTTCCACGGCCGGACCGCAGAAAACCGCGTGGGTCGCCGCGATGTAAACCTTGGCAGCGCCGGCGTCTTTGACCATTTTGGCCGCTCCGCAAATGGAACCCGCCGTCGAGATCATATCGTCGAACAGGATGCAGGTTTTGCCTTCGACCGAATTGCCTGTGATATTGGCCTGAACCGTGTCGGTGGCGTTTGAACGACGTTTATCGATGATCGCCAAACCGCCGCCGAGTACGTGTTGGTGCTTAAAACTGCGTTTGGCGCTTCCTGCGTCCGGGCTGACGATGACGAGATCCTCTTCCGGAATGTTCAGGCCTTTGAAATATTTATCCAGTACGATCCCTGCATTCAGATGATCGACCGGAATGTTAAAGAAACCCTCGATTTGCGCCGCGTGAAGGTCCATCGAAACAACACGGTCAGCGCCGGCCTTGGTGAGTAAATCTGCGATAAGCCTGGCGGTGATCGGTACGCGGCCATCATCCTTGCGGTCTTGCCGGGCATAGCCGAAATAAGGAATGACGCACGTGATCCTGCGGGCACTGGCACGACGAAAACATTCAAGGAGAATGAGGAGTTCCATGACGCTTTCATTAACCGGCTGGCACGTCGATTGAATCAGAAAAACGTCGTTTCCGCGCACATTATCGTTGATTTTGCAGAAAATCTCACCGTCGGGGAAATTGGTGATGGTTAAATTCCCCAGCGGTTGGTGCAGATAATCAGAAATTCCTTTCGCAAGTACAGGGTTCGCGCGTCCAGTAAAAATTCTCATGATCAGGCCTCAAACAAAAAAGGGGGCAACTTGAAAAATCACCCTTATATTATAACGTATTTGAACGGATTAAAAAGGGGGAGGGTCGAAATTTGGGCGATATTTCATCACTCCCGGTCTGGAATCCGGAGCGTCACTCCCACCGGGAGTTCCTCTTTGCTGGATAAAACATTCTGGTTCAACTCGAAAATTTCATCCGCTCGGGAGGGACTTCCCAGGTATCTGGCGGCCATTTGCTCAAGGGTGTCGCCGTCCTCGATTTTGTGCTCACGCAATCCGAAAATGGAGCGCCCGTTCACACCGGATTCGCGGGGGATCACATCCAAACCACCGTTTTGGGAGATTTTCCGGAGAGAATTTCCCGGGTTCCCTTTTTCCACCATCGGACTTTCATTCAGGAATTCCTCGCTAAAAAGCTCGTCCTTCGTGAGAAACGAACCATGCAGGGAATTACTGCTCGGCGGAATTACGGAGCTGGTGGTTTCGTTCTCCCAGAGTTTTGAATTCGGGTAACCACCTTGTTCATATTCATTGTCGGGATTGAACGAGTTCGTTTCGGTTGAAGGGGCTGAATTGTTGAAGGGTTCGGGTTCACTCTGAACCGATGGTTCAACCTCAGGATGGGCAGGAGCGAGCTGAATCGGAGTTTTCATCAGAATGACCCGCGATGGATTTCGGTCGGGAACGGAATCCAGTATTAGGGTTTTCGGCTCCGAGCTTTGAGGGGCTGGAGTTTCAGGGGCCTGGATCGACGGAATACTGGTCAAAAAAAGGAAAAGGACCACGCAAACCAAAAAAAAGGAAAGAACTCGAATTTTTTTCATCGTTAATTTCCTTTGGAAAATCGAAAAGGGTTTCGTGTGAAAACACGCGCAAAAACCACAGGTTTTTATCTTAATTATACCATATTAATGATGTTTTGACCACGAAATATTGAAATTTTGGGAATTTTTCACCCTCCCCCCATTGAAAAAATTTTTAAATGAGGTATATTCTTTTCATTCATAAGGGAAGGGAGATTTTTTCTTGAAGTTTTTGCCTTTTGAGTTAAAAAACTTTTGTACCCCTCCTTTACAAAGTAAAAATCTGTGGTATAATTCACCACATAATTAACGGGGCGTAGCTCAGCCTGGCTAGAGCGCTGCGTTCGGGACGCAGAGGTCGCTGGTTCAAATCCAGTCGCCCCGATTTCAGGAAACACTTCATCGTTTGGTGAGGTGTTTTTTTATGCAGGTTGGTTTCTGATTTGGCTTTTTTTCAGGAGAAATTCCATGAAAATTACCCGCCGTTTCTTCCTTTTGGCTGTTCTGGGCGTTTGGGGCTTTTTTGCCGTGGCTGCGTTTGCGGAGGAGATTCCCGTTGACGAAAATCTTTTCGTCGTTTTGTCGGACGTACACATTCATCAGGAGCCGATCGTCGTGGATCCCGGTCTGGAATTTGACACGCAGGCGAATTTCCGCCGGTGCGTGCGCGAGGTCCTCGAGATGAATCCCCGTCCGGTGGCGGTCATCATTCTGGGGGATTTGCAGCACCGCGGTGTTTCCGACGAGCCGTACCAGATTTTCCGCGAGCTGCTTAAACCTTGGGATGAGGCGGAGATCCGGTACTTCCTCACGCTCGGGAATCACGACCAGCCGGCCCGATTTTTCAAAAATTTCCCGGAATGGAAGGATAAAATGGTTGCCGGAGCCGCTTGGAGTGCTTCGTTTAAAAACGTGGATTTTATAACCCTAGAAACGACCAACTACAAAGAAGGCGGAGGATTTGTCCCGCCCGCTCAACGGGAGTGGATGAACGATCTGCTCGCCAAAGAAACCAAGCCGGTTTTCATTTGCGGCCATCACGGCAGGAAAGCGATGCGAGAAAAACCGGACATGACAAACCCGTACATTCAGGCGTGGATGTGCGGCCATTTCCATAATTTCAAGTTCATTGACCACCCGGAAGAGGGGGTTCGTGAGATCCGGATTCCGACCACGGCCCACTCGGGAGGTCCAAACAGTGGGTACGTGATCCTGCGCGTGGAGGAGGATGGATTCCGATTCACCTACAAGCCGCTGAGAGACGATTCTCAGTGGATAGGACGGGAAATCTTCCTGAAGAAAAAATAAAACCAGGTAAATAAAAAACGAATAATGAAAAGAACGGGAGTCAAACTCTTTCTTTCCATTATTCGTTATTCACGATTCACGATTTGTTACTCAAGGAAACCCACCAGTTCCTGACTGCGCATCGGCTGCTGGAGCTTGCGGACCGCTTTCGCCTCGATCTGACGAATACGCTCACGGGTCACGTTGAAAATGTGGCCGACTTCTTCCAGCGTGTAACTATAACCGTCGCCCAGACCGTAACGCAGTTTGATGATCTCGCGTTCACGATAACTCAGCGTTTCCAGAACGTCACGGAGTGTGTTACGCAGCATATCCTGACCGGCGCCAACGGACGGAGAGGTTGCCGTATTGTCGGGAAGAAGCTCGCCGAACTGGCTGTCCTCACTGTTCCCGACAGGGCGGTCAAGACTGATCGGGTAGCGGCTCATCGTCATACAGCGGCGCGTCTCGTCGATCGGGGTACCACTGCGCGCAGCAGCTTCCTCCACGGTCGGCTCACGGCCAAGTTCCTGCTGGAGCTGGCGCACAACATTCCGAACTTTGCTCATCGTTTCGACCATGTGTACCGGAATACGAATCGTCCGGCTCTGATCGGCCACCGCACGGGTAATCGCCTGACGAATCCACCAGGTGGCGTACGTACAGAACTTGAAACCGCGCATATACTCGAATTTGTCCACGGCACGCATCAGCCCGGCATTTCCTTCCTGGATCAGGTCGAGGAAATTCAGGCCGCGGTTCCGGTACTTCTTCGCGATGGAAACGACCAGACGGAGGTTCCCTTCCGAAAGAGCGCGCTTGGCGTCCTGGTACTCGCAATACACCGAACGGAGAAACAGCACACGGTTGCGAAGACTCGTCGGGGTTTCGCGTGTTTCCATCAGGTAACGGCGGAACATTTTAATCGTCGGCATCTGACTCTGCAGCTTTGCACCGCGAGCCAGCGAAGTTTTGATCCTGGCACGAAGTTCATCAACGTGTTTGGAGTACTCTTCCAGAATAGGGAGGTAATATTCCAAACGCTGCGTTCGCGGCTTCAGCTCCATGATGAGTTTGACCGCACGGCGGCGCGCACGCCCCAGAGCGAGCCAGGCCCGCTGGCGTTCTTCCGGCGAACGGCTCAGACTCGTCGCGATGTGGTAGTTGACTTTGTTCCGTTCCAGAATCGTACGCACCGTTTTGAGGTTTTCCGGGAGTTTGGCCATGATGTGGGTCCGCTCGGCGGCGTCAGTGGAAATTTGCAGATTGCGGTCCAGAGGAGCGCCCTGCTTTACATTTTCCAAAAGTTTGCAAATCTTCCGCAGAACATAGTCGCATTCCAGGATTTTACAGCAGAAACGGGCACGCATGGACTCGATCTTTCTCGCGAGCATCACCTCCTGCGGCCGCGAAAGAAGCGGGATGTCACCCATCTGCTGAAGGTACATACGAATAGGGTCATCACTCCAGGTGTCCTGGTCTTCCAGTTCCAGCTCGGAATGATCTTCCATTTCGTCCAGCTCTTCAGGCAGAGAATCATCCAGATTTGAGACTCCTAACGGAGTTTCATCGAGATCGAGTTCTTCAATTTCAGTTTCAGGATCAAAATTTTCGTCCAGATATTCTGGTTCTTGCAAGGCAGTACCCCCTTTGGGTTCTAGCATTCTGAGCATCCTGCTTCTGAAAGAAAGACTTCCTGTCTTCCTTTAAACGATACGTTCGGACCACCCGAGGGATAGTCGCGAGCGATTTGTTTTTGCCGAAGTTTAGCCCTTGAAAGTGGGGCGATTAATGTAACGGCATTTATCGGCTTTCAGGCGAAGAATCTTGGAGATTTCTCTATTGACCCTCCAATTCAACTAAAAAGCCTCTTTTTGTATTATATACTATATTTTACACTAAAGTTTCAAAAAGTCCAACAATTTGACTCTTTTTTTCCTGAAATATTTAAAAAAAGGCTTTTTTTCTAAAGTTTTTGGGAATTGATCTCAAGACGAAAATTTTCTGTTTTGCCTAGTTGACCTAATTGGAATTGGGGGGCTGTTTTTCTTGTTTTTTTTGAGAATCTTTGATAAAAAAACTTCTTTTCATTAAAATATGCGGTAAACTAGAGTATAAGAAAAGTTCAGGGATGTAACTATGAATAAAACCGATTATATGAACAATTCCGATTATAAGTCTTTTTTACGAATCGTTTATGCGATTTGTATTTTCTTTGTTTTGTATTTAATTTTCGGGGCCTTCCAGAAAGGCGCCTTTAGTGGAACCTCTCATGATGACCCACGATTGATGAGTTATGAGGAAATGAAGGGCTGTGAAAATAATCTCCAGATCCCTCATGAATGGAGATTCCTGGCAGATCAGAATGACAGGCAAAAACGTAATCCTCTTTTATTTTCCCTGAGAACTGAGGCAGAAAGGCTGGAATCCCAGAGAAGGTTCACAGAAGACGTCACGAATCTTGCCGAATCCCTGAGGGAAAGAAACGAGGCCATTTCAAGAGAGCCTGTTTCGCCTTTGTTGAAACTGGGCGTGATGCGTAAACACCCGAATCAAACCTACGAACCGGAGGACCTTCAGGCTTTGAGTGAGCTTCAGGAAACATCGGTCCAAAACACCAATCAAGATACACTCATTCATCAAAGTCTTGGTAAACCGGTCGGGTTAGAAGCAGAGCCGTTTCCGAAGGAATCGGAAGTTCCCACGATTGAAGAGATCCCTTCAGATTTGGAGAATGGATCGTCTTTGTCTCCTCTTTCCCAGCAATGCTCGGTCCAGGTGAATCCACGGCTTCAACATAAAGTGCGAATTTCCCAAAAAGGGCAGGATCCAGCGGAAGAACTTCTCAAGTATCTGGATGATGATTCAGAAGAAACTGCAAACCCGGAGCCGGTGGTTCTGAAAAATCTGGAGGAGTCCAAACAGCAGTACAACCATAAAGAGGGAATGGAAATTCTGCGCAAGTTCAACCTCCTTGCGAAAAATCGCCTGGAGTCGTATTCGAGAGATGTGCACGATTACGCCCTTCTTCTGTATAAATGGGACACGACGAGCATCCGTTCAGACGGAATGGACGTGATGTATGTCAAACTGCGCGAAAAACCATACAGTTTTTACGCTTTTTCCATTTTCCCCAAAAGATCGGAAGGACGTGAAATGCTTTATTGGGATGGGCATTACGATAATCGGCTCGTCGTGAATTCTGGCCCAAAACTTTGGAATCGTACATTGCTGTTAAGGCCAGACTCTTCAGCGGTGCAGAGCCATTCCACGCGTTCCGTGCTGCATTTAGGGTTTCGGGAGTTGCTCCAGGAATTGATCGACATTTCGGACAAGGCGGAATCATTCCGCAATGCGGAGATCCGATATTACGATCAGGCGAAAGTGGGTGAGCGTTCCTGTTACACGCTGGAGGTTACATTCCCGGAGAAGACGCCGGAGCAAACGTTCTATCAGATCCGGATTTTTGTGGATCGTGAACTGACCCTTCCGATCCAGATCGTGATGTACGACTGGCCCGAAAAAGGAAAAGCCCCGAAAGTTTTGGAATCTTATACGTACGTCATTCAGAAGATGAACGAGGGTTTTCAGGACCGGGATTTTTGTCACCTGAATCCTCAGTACGGGTTTAATTCGTATATTCCAGACCTTTCCGAGGGAGAAAAAGATTTTATGAAAGGAATTATCCCCCCGGAAGAACTTAGGGAAAAAAAGAACTGAACCCCGAAAAAAATCCACCGGTTTTCAGGAAAAAGGTGGATTTTTTTTGTATTTTTTTGCAGAAATTTCTCAAAAAAACGGAATGGGGGGGTAGAAATTATGGAGGGTTTCGGGTATGATAATGAAAAGTGTTTCCCGGAAAGATTAAAATTCCGGATGTAAATTTCCAAAAAACGAATTCCTGAGAATTTCTGCTCGGGTTTCGCAGCGCTGAAAATCGCTTTGTTAAAAATTGAGGAAGGATTATGGCCAAACGTACCACGAAACGTGCCAGTCGGCGCGGCTATGATGAAGATGATTTCAACGAAGATGAATTGAAAGAAGAACTCGAAGACGATGACGAAGAGTTCCAGGACGATTACGATTCCGATGATTATGACGAGGAAGAGGAGGAAGACGACGAAGAGGAGGAAGAAGAACGTCCCGTACGCCGTCCTTCACGCAAAAAAGCTGCCTCAAAAAAGCACGCTTCTGTGCAGACTCCCAACAAGGAAGTACGTCTGAAAGCTTTCTGGGCCGTTTATTCAGTGGATTGCAAGCGCGTCGATGTGTTTGACTACTCCGACAAAAAAAAGGCGGAAGCCCGGGCTGCGGAACTGACGGAATCCAAAAAGATGTTCCATTTCGTCAAAATGGACAAAAAAGTCATTGAGTCATGATTCCCCACTCTTTTGCGGGAATGGTTTTTACATTGAATATTTAAAAAGGATTAAACCATGAAATATTTTAGCCAGATTTGTGCATTGGCCCTTGTGATGGTGGTTTCTTTTGCCCTTGTCGGTTGTGGCGGCGGGAAAAAAGCTCCCACGGCGATCAGCACGGCTTCCAAGGTCAAACTTGCTGAACCCCAAACCTATGAATACGGTGTGACGTTTGCAGCACCGGAAGGCTGGGAAGCTGCCAGCCGCCAGAAGAAGACTGTCGTGATGTTCAAAAACCCGAATTTGGAAGGCCAGAGCGTTTACGTAAAGGTCCCGGAAGCCTCCGATGTGAAAACCCTGGCAACTAAAGAAGACGCCAAAGCGTCCGGTCTGACCGGCGAGATGGTCCAGATCGGCGATTATGTCTGGATGCGCAAGACACAGGTCTCGAAGGACGGAAATGACGATAAATTCGACAATTTGGTCTGCTCGACCATTCAGTTTGGGAAAGTTTACACCGTTCAGGTCCGTGGGTTCCAGAACCAGAACGAGAATTCCGACGCGATCATGAACTCTGTACTTTCCAAGATCAAGTTCAGCGAAGCGACTGAAGCTCCGGCTGAAACGATTGACGAAAATACAGATTTCAGTGCCGGTTTGGACTTCTGATCTTTACGGGGACGACGCTTCCAGCGTCGTTTAAATCAGGAATGCGTAATTAAAAAGGCCTTCGACTTTTAAAGAGTTGAAGGCTTTTTAATTACGCGAAGAGCCAATTACGAATTACGAATTACACATTCTTCGATCCACGCGCTGAACTCCGGGTTCACCGACTCCACTTCTTCCGCCAGGATCTCGGGCACTTCGTATGGGTGCGCCTCTTGAATGAATACGCAGACGTCCGCGGCTCTTTCCATTGTGGTCTTCAGGTCGAATTTCCACTCGGGCGTGTGTTCCAGTTTTCCCTTCCAGCGGTAGTGGCTCTGGATCTCCGTGACTTGCGCGCACGCGATCCAGTGCCGGTCCAGAAGCTCCGAAACGATTTTCATCCCGGCATTTTCCGAGTCGATGGTGAACGTGATCCTTTTGAATTTCATCCTCTTTTCCCCTCTGGTTGGGACTATTTCAGCATCCTGCCGATGACCTCCCGCACGTCGTTCACGCCGAAGTACGCCACGGCGTCGGGCAGGGCGGCGAGGATTTTCTGTGTGCAGGTCGGCTGGTAAAAATTGGCGGTTCCGATCTCGACGGCCGTGGCCCCCGCGACCAGGAACTCCATCACGTCGTCGATCGTTTCGATCCCGCCGATTCCGACGATCGGGCACTTGACCGCCTGGGCCGTCTGATAGACCATCCTCAGCGCGATCGGTTTGATGGCCGGGCCGCTCAGACCGCCCATCCCGTTGCCGAGGCGCGGCGCGCATTTCTTCCAGTCGATGGCCATTCCGAGGACCGTATTGATGAGCGATACCGCATCGGTGCCGCCCTGTTCCGCCGCTTTAGCGCAGACCGTGATGTCGCCGACGTTCGGCGTGAGTTTCGTGAAGAACGGAAGCGTCGTGGCCTTGCGGACTCCCGCAACCAGGCGCTCGCACTCGGCCGGGTTTTTCCCGAAGTCCGTGCCATGCGCGACGTTTGGGCAGGAAATATTCAGCTCGAGCGCGTCCACCCCCTCCACGTCGGTCAGGACCGCGGCCATTTCGGCGTACTCCTCGGCAGTTCGGCCCGCGATGGAAACGATGATTTTCGTCCCGATCGACCGCAAGTACGGCATTTTCTTGGCGATGAACTCCTCCAGCCCGTCATTATCGAGTCCGATGGCGTTGAGCAGTCCGGCGGTCGTTTCGCACGTCCTCGGCGGCTGATTCCCGGGACGAGGAAGTTTGGTGATGGTTTTCGGAAGGATCCCGCCTAAATTGGCGAGTGGGAACGGGCCGAGTTCCGAGTTCAGCCCCGCGGCGTCTTTGGCGTAGCCGAACGTTCCTGACGCGACGAGGATCGGGTTTTCGAGTTCAAGTGAGCCGATCGAAACGGCAAGGGAAACGTTTTTCATGATTCATTCCTTTAAAATTCTTTCCTTTCATCCAAGCCGAATTGAATTTCCACGGGGCCGAGGAGGCCCGACTCCATCAGCGGGTCGGTCGCAAAGTAGCCCTGGAAGGCCCGGAACTCGTTTTTCTCCGGCAGGAGGTACAAATTGGTTTTCGTCACTCGCTCCTCTTTCGGAAGGGCCGCGTCGCCGATCAAACGGTTCTGCCACGTGTTCGTCACGTCGATCTCGAGCGTGTTTTCACCTTCCTGAACGAGGCCCGAAAGGTCCGCGGTCCACGGGGCGGTCCAAACGGTCGCGGCCTCTTTCCCGTTCACCCGGACGGTCGCGACGTGGGCCACTTTTCCGAGCGAAAGCCGAACCGGGAGTTTCGCCTGCTCGGGGGTCAGCGTGAATTTCTTCGTGTAACGCGCCGTTCCCGAGAAGAATCGGATCCCCGGAACGTCGCTCTGGTTCCACGGATCGAGGGTTTGAAACGTCACGTCGCCCGCCGGGGCGCCGAGGTTTTCCGCGAAACGGACCGTCCAGTCGGCGTTCAGTGCGATCGGGTCGATTCGGTTCCAGAACCGGAACGTTCCGCCGTTTTCGTCGGAGCCGAGCCAGTCACGGACCTCCGGGGCGCAGAATTCCACGGTCTCAAAGTGGGGGACCTTCGCGGCGTCGGACCCTTTCGGAAAAATGACGAAGGCTGAGCCGTTCAGCGGGAGCGCGAGCGTGACCCGGGTCCGGCCGTCGGGCAGAGCGCAGAACGCCATGGCCGGGAACGTACGGTCGGTCAGCGGATCGTAAACCACCGGCGCGCCAGCCGCCCGGAACGTGCAGTCGATCTGGCCGCTTCCCGCGACGAAGTACCGGTCCGCCTCCGCGTCGGCGTAGTGGACGAAATGCGCGGGAGCCTCCGACTCAAAATCGGGCAAAATTTTCTCGGCGGCCAGAACGTCTTCCATCGCGGTGTGACGGTACACGCGCCCTTTTCCGAGCGTCTTGCAGGACGGGCCGTTTTCGCTTTCCGCGCTCCAGAGTTTCGCGCAGACGGTGGTCAGACGCTCGTCGCGGTCCTTTTGGTCCTTCAGCCCCGGATTGCGCACCGGGACGTTTTCGCCCAGGACCAGCACGGCCCCGGCCTCGGCCAAAGCCGCCGCCTTTTCAAGCGCCTCGACCGGAATGGCCTCTTCCGGCATCGGGTCGATCACGAGGATTTTGTAGTTCATCCCGTGAGGTAGGACGAGGCGTTTTTCCTCGTCGTTCCACGTCAGGCGGTCGATGAGCGTCGCGGAGTCGAGCAGGTCGTACTTCCAGCCGTTTCCGGCGACGAGTTTCGACCCGGGCGTCCAGGTTTCGCCGTGGCCCCAGCCGATGTACGTTTTGTCGCTCGTATAGACGCAAACGTCCGCGGCGTACTGGCCCTTTCGCAGGAGTTTCTGGCATTTGGCGATGTAGCGGAGGAACCCGCCGGCCTGGTTCCACCAAGTGACGT
Organism: Thermoguttaceae bacterium; assembly: GCA_030530205.1. GTDB lineage: Bacteria > Planctomycetota > Planctomycetia > Pirellulales > Thermoguttaceae > RGIG3701. The sequence continues at coordinate 16,484 of JAUMVK010000060.1, forward strand.
TTTTATTAATATGCGTCCCGGCAAAGTACTCAAAACCGGGCGTCCCCAGCTCTTTCGGTGAGGCCGTGTACGTGTGCCAGATGAGCCAGTTCGCGCCATCAACGAAATTTTCGTCCGCAGCCGGTTTCAGGTGGGCCGGGAACATCGTGTAGTGGTGTACCATGTGCGTGAACGACTCCATCGAAACGAGCGGTTTATTGTAAATGTGGGCGGCCATCGCCGCGAAGCGCGCGTTGCTCCGGGTCAGCGGCCAGACGTACGGCTCGTCGGTCATTTTACTCGGCTCCTTGACCCAGAATTCGCCCTGAATGACGTCGTTCTGGCCCCAAAACGCGAGCATGTCGCCCTCGGTGAAGAGGCGGAAATTTCCCATCCAGGCCTGCTTACCGCGGGACCAGGGGCCACCGTCCTCCGAGTGCCACACCATACCGCGCTCTTTGCAAAGGGCGCCGATGGTCAGGTAGCAGTTTTCGCGGAAGGCTTTGCTCACCGTTTTGTTGAAATCTTCGATGAAACGGCAGGAATCCTCGAACGAAACGAGATTCAGCCCGCAGAATGCCGGGAGTTTCGTGAAGACGGAGTAGCCGTGTTCCGCTTCGAAACGTTCCGCGAAACCGGGCGTCCAGTTGGGGTCGGAGCCTTCCCAGCTTACGTTATAGAAGTGGGTCAGCGTCTTCCCTTTTCCGGCCAGTTCCGGCCCGACGTCGGCGAGGATCTGCTCGCACATGATCCCGAAGTACCGGGTGACGGCGGCCTGGTTCAGCACGTCCACGCTCCCCACGTCGCCAATGACGTGCGAGCCGAAGCGCAGGACCTTCCACGCGCCTTCCGGAACGTCCCAGACGAGCGTCCGCTGGCCGTTGACCTCCTGGATGAACGGGCTCAGGTCCGTCAAATCGGCGGCGGTCGCGCCGTCTTCGGCCGGGTTCAGAGTCTTCTCCCACTTTTCGTTGAGTTTCACGGCCTCGCGCCCCTCAACGTTCACCGGCGACGTGATCCGTACGCCGAGCAGAGCAACGTCCTGGAAGAAACGCTCCTCCGCGGGAGCCGTCAGCGGAATTTCGACCCGTTTCGGACCATTAATATTTTGTTCGGTCCAGATCAGTTCTTTCGGCCCGTCCGCGCCGAGGTCCCACGGTCCGCGAAGCTGGCCGCCCGTGTTCGCGATGTTCATGGAAACCTGCATCCCGAGCCGGTGCGCTTCTTTTACGACGTGAACGATGAGTTTGCGCCACTCGGGGCTCATGAATTCGTACTTGATGGAGAGCGGAACGGGCACGTGGCGCGTGGTATTTGCGTCGTCCCAGTACCCGCGCGAGTCGCAGAGCAGGATCCCGCCGAAACCCTTGGCGGCCATTTCCTCGAGGTCGGCGGTGAGGAGTTCCTCGGAAACGTTTCCTTTAAGCCACCAGTAGTAGCACCACGGCCGGGAATCCTCGCCCGAAAGAAGCCGCGAGTCACCCGGAACTCCCGGCTCGGCTGCGAGGAGCGTGAAAGAGCAGAAAAGAAGCGAGAAAAAGGAGAGCAAAGTCCGAAATGCAACGGGTTTCATGAAACGTCCTTTCGATGGGTTGGCGGCGTGACAGGTGAAGGGCCGAGACACTGATTCCTTTAAATTATAGCAAATTCCCCCGTTTTTTCAACCCTCGCGCCCTGGAAACGGGCAATTTTTTGAAATTTTTCGTCCGTTTATTCTCCTCCTTCTTGACTTTCAGGTTTTTCCAGCTATAATAAAACCTGAGTTCATTTTGCCCGGGCGTGTTCACCGGAGCGAAGTCGTAAAATTGCTGGAAGACCCGTAAAATGCGAATCATCGGAATCGACCCCGGAATTAATATCACTGGCTACGCGATCATCGAGAAATACCCTCATTCCAACGTGTTGAAACTGTGTGAAGGAGGGGTCATTCGCGGGAAGAGTCTGCATTCGCTTCCTGACCGGATTCACGAAATTTACAAGAATTTGATGGAGGTTTTGGATGAATGGAAGCCAGAGGCTCTTTCGCTTGAGGAGGTCTATTCCCACTACGAACGCCCGAAAACGGCCATCATCATGGGGCACGTTCGAGGCGTGATCTGCCTGGCCGCAGCTCAGCACGGGATCCCTGTTTACAGTTACTCTGCGACGACCGTGAAGAAGATTCTCACGGGTTCCGGCCGTGCGTCAAAAAGTCAAATGCAGCGTGCCATTCAACTCGAATTCCATCTCCCGTCGATTCCCGAGCCGCCGGACCTTGCCGATGCGCTGGCCATCGCGATGTGCCACGGGTTTCATGTGGACGCCATATAAAAAGGCTTGCCGCCTGGCGTTTAAAAGCCGCGGGGACCCCAGGTTAAATTGACAGTTCTCTCCTGAAATTCTGAAAAACTTTTCCCTACCCTCTTTTCAAACGTTTTAAATATGATAAAATAAAAGTTTACCGGATTTTTTTGTCCAATGGATTTCAGCCCACATCCCCATCACGTTTTTGATGCAAATTATGGCGGAAAAGAAAAAACGAACATCGAAAGAAACCGAGGCCAAGCCGGAACTGATTCCTATGGAACGTTCTTTGCCTCAGAACGTGGAGATGGAACGCGCGATTTTAGGGAGCCTTCTTCTTGATCCGCCGATGCTCGACGAGATCCAGCAGATACTGCGTGAGGATGATTTTTACCTCGATGCACATCGGACGCTTTACCACGAGTTTTTGGCGATCCATAATTCGGGCAAAACACTTGACTCGCATACGCTCATAGAGTTCCTTGAACAGGACGAAGCATTGGAACGGATCGGCGGCTTGCCGTACCTCGCGGAGGTCATTCACTCAGTGGCGATCGCGGCCCATGCGCCGGTATATGCCGAGGTCATTCGGGATAAAGCGCGTCTGAGAAAACTGATCCAGGCCAGTACGATCATCATTCAGAAAGCATACGAGCCTGATTCTGACGTCAACGAACTGGTTTCCGAGGCGGAGGAACTCATTTTCTCGGTTCACGACGAACGAAGCAATGATTCCGTCATGGAAATGGTAGAAATTCTGACGGAAGTCTGGGACAAAGTGAACCTCTACAAAGAGGGCGGCGCTGTTGGAATTCCGACCGGGTTCGCTGATCTGGACAAAATTACGGGTGGTTTACATGACAATGAACTGATCATCATCGCCGCCCGGCCAAGTATGGGGAAAAGCGCTTTTGCCGCAAATATTGCCGATTATGTCTCGATGGAGGTTGGAAAGCACGTCCTTTTTGTGAGCCTTGAAATGTCGCGTGCCGAGTTGGGGATGCGTATTCTTTGCGGTCGGGCCGGCGTCGATAGCCAGCGTGTGCGTCAGGGCCGGCTCAGTATCGCGGAGACACGTGCGCTTCAGGAAGCGACAAGCTCCCTGATGAATGCGCATTTTGTCATTGATGATTCACCAAGCCGAACCGTTTCGGATATTGCGGCACTGGCGAGACGATACAAACGCAAGAACCAGCTTGACGTGATTTTGATCGACTACCTGCAGTTCATTAAGGACGATGGTACGACGACGAACCGCCAGGAGCAGGTTGCGAAAATCTCCCGCCGCCTGAAGGAACTTGCGCGTGAATTACACGTTCCGGTCGTTTGTTTGGCGCAGCTGAACCGTCAGACGGAGGAAGGAAAAAGTGACCACCGTCCGAAGATGAGCAACTTGCGTGAATCGGGATCCATTGAACAGGACGCGGACGTGGTGATGTTCGTCCATCGAGAGGAGTACTACTACCAGGGCCAACCAGAAAAAATCGCGGAAAAAGGTCTGGGTGGGATGGCGGAGATCATCGTCGCGAAGCAGCGTAACGGGCCGACCGGGATCGTGAAGCTGCAGTGGGAGGCGAGTCTGACCCAGTTCCGCAACCTGGCGATGCAGGTACACAGCGATTTGCCGAATGACCTTTAAAATGAATAATGAATAATGAATAACGAATAATGACGCTGACGCGGAACTCGATGCGCAGAAAAACGCCAACCTCATTCTTTCATTATTCATTATTCGTTCT
>JAUMVK010000015.1:0-22869 GCA_030530205.1 Thermoguttaceae bacterium
GGGATTAGTTGGCGGGGTGGTATGTGCAACAGGCTGGTGATGACCCCGTATTTTTAGATGCCCCTTCAACCAGAATCTCCTTTGGTGATTTGGAGGAATCATGAAATATCCGATTTTGGACAAAAACAGCAAGCCCGACGAGCCGTCCCCCGGGAAATGCCTCGTTTGCGGCGCGAATCTTCGGGAGACCGGTTTCGTCTGGTTCATGGGACAGTGCGACCTGCATACCCGAAGAGGGTTTCTGGAAAACATTAAACCACGGCTTCATTGGTCGCTCAATATTGACATGGGCTTCCACGGCTGCCACGGCGCAGAACACGAAGGACGTTTGCGCAAAGACCGTTTCGTTTACGTCCCGATTTGGCTCGCGAAAGATTTTCGCGACAACAACATTGAACTCCAGTTTTGCAGTACCCAATGCGCGAGAAAATGGTTCAATGAACTGATGGATGACCTGGACCAGGCCGTGGAAAAGGCGATTCAGGAAGAGGACGCAGAAGACGAATAAAAAACCCCGCCACATTTTTTTATCAGAGAGAAAATCATGAACACAAGAAAAATCTCCCTCGCCCTCTTTTTCTTTTTCGTCCTTTTATCGGGACTCGCCGCCGCGCAGACTCCGGAGAGCAGAATCCGGGTCGCGATCTACCAGGACAAAGGCGTCGGAAAAGGCGCAGGGAACATGCTCGCCAGAATCATCGAGAAGGATCCTGCGTTTGAGTACCGCATCATCAACGGGCAGGACATTCGGGACGGCGTTCTCGACCAGTTCGACCTGTTCCTCCTTCCCGGCGGCAGCGGACGCGGCGAGGCGGCCTCCATGCAGCCCGAGGGCGTGGAAAAGGTCAAGGCGTTCGTCCGGTCCGGGCACGGCTACCTCGGGATCTGCGCCGGGGCGTATTTTCCCCTTCAGCAGGAATTCATCAACGTGACCCGAAAGAGCACTCTCTGGCGGCGCGGCCGGGCCAAACTGAAAATCGAGCTGACCGACCTGGGCCGGGAAGTTTTCGGGCAGGAATACACGGGCGAGCTGGAGGTGAATTACCACAACGGGCCGGTGATCAACATCAACGAAAACCCGAATATGCCCAAGGTAGAGGTTCTGGCGTGGTTCCGGAGCGAGATCGCCGAGAACGGCACCCCCGCAGGCATCCAGATCAATTCCCCGGCCATCATTTTCACCCGCTACGAGAAAGGCCCCGTCATCACCATCAGCCCCCACCCGGAAGGAACCAGGGACCTGAAGGGGTTCATCACCTCCGCGCTTCACTACCTGGCCGAGAAATCCGAACACTAGATCCGGAGGGCCGGCCTCCTGCCGGTCGAATCAGTTACATTACTCTAACTGGCTCACAATGTCATCCCCCTTTTCATTTAAAAGGAGTAAAATCATGATCCTTGATTTTTGTCTGATCAGTGGATTATTGTGGGGCGTTTTGCCGCCGGAAGAGGATCACGCCTGCGAGCAGTTGGCAGGAGTATCGATTTTTGGAGACGATGTTGCCAGCCTCACCTATCACTATGGTGATGACGATGAAGATGTGGAAGTCGAATTGAATCGTGATGAAGAATCAGGCGAGAGTGAGGAATCCTACGAAGACGAGGAGGAAGAAGAAGGCTCGGTCATTGTTTTGTGCAATGGAGGGTGTTTAGACCTTACGGATTGCCGCCACGACAAAGGGAAACACCATGTAGTGTCGGTCGGGCTCGAGAACATGAGCGTCACCCGGCTGCACCTCGATTATTTAAAATGCTTTCCCGAACTGGAGGACCTGTCGTTTCTGGATTGCGAGTTTGAAAAGGACCTGAAAATCCCGTTTGACCATTGGCCGAAACTGACGGATTTTAACTGGTCATCTTCTGCTGAACAGGAAACGCCCATACCGGATTGGCTTTTGAAGCAGGTGGCTTTATCCAAATCCATCGCGAGGATCTCGGGAGACATATCGCCGAAGGATATTCCTCTCGTCACGGGAATGAAATCCCTTCGGTCCTTTCGGCTGGAAATCAGCGACGAAACGTCACTCCGCGCCCTTTTGCCGCTTCGTGAGCAGCTTCTGGAGCTTTACCTTTCGGGAAACTGCCCGGAGAATCTGGCCGAGACGCTGAGCCAGTTTCACGCGCTGCGAATTTTGCATATTTACGACATGCCGGTCGATGACGCTTTCGTGGGATCCATTCAGAAAATGGACCTGGCCATTCTTTGGCTCATCAAAACCGACGTGACCGACGGCTGTATTCCGACCATAAAGAACTGGAAAACGCTCCACGACGTGTGTATTTCCAGCCTCAAAAGAGAGGACTGCAAAATTACCCCCGAAGGAGAGCAGGAATTGCTTCAAACCCCCGGCAAAAAAGTCTGGGTGCACGAGGTCCCCTTTGCGAGAGGGTGGGAGAATTTGAGCGACGAGGAGTTAAAGCAGGAGTTTAATGGTTCATCCGACAAGTGCATACCAACCCGGAAATTTTAACTTGAAGTACTCTCCTTTGCTCTCGTCGCGTCCTTTGCGGCTAAATCTTTCAGATCTCACGCGGAGATGCGGAGACGCGGAGGGTTAGAGAATGGGTAGGCGCGAGTGGTCAACGTCCATACAGGTACCAAACGTTCCAAACCATAAAACTCCGCGGCTCCGTATCTCCGCGTGAGAAAAAACGACATACACTGAACCTGTCCGCTTTTTAATTATCTTTCCGGTACGTGGTTGCCGGATGAACCCGAAAAGTAAACTCAAGAGGTCCGGCATCGCGAGTCGGTCAAGCCAATGGAACGATTATTCATTTTTTTGTGTGATGGAATGATTTACGCCCTGATGATATTGGTTTGCCATGGGTGTATATTCTTTTTCACCGAAGAAGCCAATAACAGCCCGCGAACACGGTATCCCGACGGTTCTACCTGCCTTCATCAGGCCCATTCCATCGAACAGGCCGCAAGTCTGATCCGGCGCGGCGCGGAGGTGAACGCTCAGACGGAGCATGGCAGGACACCGCTCCACCATGCTTTATATTACCATACGGATTCTTTTGACCTGGAGCAGCTGCAAATGACCCAGTTATTGCTTATGAACGGCGCGGAGGTGAACATTCAGGACGAAGACGGGAAAACGCCTCTGCATATCCTTTTCGATGGGAATCGATACAAACCGCATAACCACCCCGTTTCCCAGGAAGTGCTTTTAACCCTTCTGCGAGCGGGGGCCGACATTCACCTGAAAGACAAACAGGGCAAAAGCGCGCTGGACTGCGCCCCGAATGAAGCGACCCGCGAGTACATGCTGCGCTGGGAGAATGACTACGGAAGTGAAGAATTCCGGAAAATGTTATGCCACTGACTCCTTATGAAAAATCTGTCCCATGCACGTCAAATTACGGGGACGACGCTTCCAGCATCGTTTATGGCAGGCGGTAATGGAGTTTCCCGTGAGTTTCACTCACGGCTAATAACATTCAACCTAAAGGGGTTGGCAGCCGGGCCGGCCGTGAACGACAAGCCGCCGTCCCTCCGGATTAACGACGCTGGAAGCGTCGTCCCCGTAGATGTTGGTTTTTGAGGCAACGCTGGAAGCGTCGCCCCCGCAATACTACTCCACGCGCTCCACCACGCTCTGACGGTGGGCGGTCAAGCCCTCTTTCGTGGCCAGGACACGGATCTCTTCCGAGATCGCCTTCAGGCCCTCACGCTCGAGGTGGATCACGCTGTGCGAGCGCAGGAAGTCGTTCGCGCAGAGGCCGTGCGCAAAACGGGCCGTTCCCGAAGTCGGAAGCACGTGCGAGGGGCCGGCCGCGTAGTCGCCCGAAGCCACCGGCGTGAAGTTCCCGAGGAAAACCGCGCCCGCGTTGAAGATTTTCTCTTCGAGTTTCGCCGCCGAGTCCGTCGCGATGTGCAGGTGCTCCGGCGCGATCTGGTCGGTCAGGGCGCAGACTTCGTCTTCGTCTTTCGCCAGGATCACCGCCCCGTAGGTTTCCAGAGCCGTGCGGGCGAGCGCCCCGCGCTCCAGCCGATTCAGTTCCTCGTCGAGCGTCGCGCACGCTTTTTCAAGCACTTCGCGCTCGTGGCCGATCAGGATGCTGGCCCCGGGCGAGTGTTCCGCCTGCGCGATGAGGTCCAGAGCAGTGAACCGCGTGTCGGTCGTGTGATCGACGATGACGACCACCTCGGACGGGCCCGCGATCGAGTCAATATCGACGTCGCCATAGACGAGTTTTTTCGCCAATGCGACGAAAAGGTTTCCCGGCCCGACGATTTTATCGACTTTCGGAAGCCCCTCGACGCCGTAAGCCATGGCCGCGACGGCCTGCGCGCCACCAACACGATAGACTTCGCGGACGCCGATCTCGTAGCACGTCGCCAGCATATTAATATTATACGCGCCGTTCGGGGTGGGAGGCGCAACGACCGCGATCTCCTCGACCCCCGCGACCTGGGCGGGGATGGCCGTCATGAGGATCGTGGAGGGGTACGCCGCCGCGCCGCCCGGGCAGCAGATCCCGATGCGCTTCATGGGACGGTACTTTTGGCACAAGTAGCCGTGATCGACTTCGACCCGCACGTCTTCGGGAAGCAGCGCGGACTGGAATGCCACAATATTTTTCTTGATGTTCCGAACCGCCTCGACCAGAGCCGGGTCGGCCTCACGATGCGCACGTTCCAGTTCTTCCAGCGGGACGCGAAGGTCCTCGGGCTTCAGGTCCGCACCATCGATGCGCTTCGAGTAGTCCAGAACGGCTTCAAGCCCTTTTTCGTCCACATCGCGGCAAATTTTCGCGACGACCTGCTGGGGCGTGAGGGCCTCGCCGAAAATTTCCATCGTCTTTTTCTTTCCCGCCTCGGACACGACGTCGCCGCGGGGGCTTAGCTGCTTGCGGAGCTGGGCCATTTTTGCCGAAATATCGTCCTTCGAACTGTCAAACCACGCAATATTGAGTGCCATATAAACCTCCAGTGATGAAAAGAGTCTAAACCTTCGAGTATTTTACCCTTTTAGCGGAATATTTCAAGCCCCCCGGGAAAAATTTCCGTTTTTCGGCCAGTCAGGAACCAAGGCGGAAGTTTTTGCGTATTTATTTTAACTTTTTTTGTTTTTTTCCAAAAATACCCGGTGGTTTTCCTTGAAATTAATCCGGTTTTTTGGTAAAATGTGAGAAATGAACCAGTTTATCAACTTTTGGGGATTAAAATAGCATGAACGACCATCGAACAAAATTAAAAGGTTTTACGCTGATTGAACTCATGATTGCCACGACGCTGGGCCTGATTCTGCTCGGTGGTCTGGTTTCAATCGTCGCGATGGTGAACACCAGTTTCTCCGACACCCGCGTACTGATCGACCTGCAAAACCGGTGCCGAAGTACGCAGATGCTGCTGCAGAACGACCTTTCGCACATTTCCGTGACTCCTCAGCCTCCGCGTCCGACGCAGGCAGATGATGGGTATTTGAGCCTGGGTGTTTGTGGTCTCACACACAATAATACCAATAAAACCTCCCGGGGCGGGAGCGCAGTGGTTGATATGGACATTGTGAACGCAAGCAGACACGATTACGCGGCATTCACCGTCTTTAATCGCGAAAATCCGTTTACGTTTACCGACCCTAACGATTCCTCACGCACACTTCAGACTCCTTACGCCGAAGTCGTCTGGTTCATCTACCAGTATGATTTATATCGGGTGACGATTCCGTTCGTGAATTCTCCGGAAGCTGCGCGGAATTACCCGAATTCTGGCTGGCCGAACGTCCGGATGATCTCCCCGGCGCTTTTGGGCGTCCCCTCCAAACGCATTATGAACGTTATTAATAGTTATATTACTTCTAATCAGATTCAACAGTATATGGTTCTCCCGAATGTTTTCCATTTCGCGGTTGAGGTTTATAATCCGAACGACAAAAAATACGACGAAATTTCGAATATGGGCAATTATTTCAAGGGGGCTAACGGGAATATTCAGTCCAAAACCATTTCATCCTTTACCGCCTATTACGACACAGGTTCCTACCTATCGGATACCAATCCGGCAGGTTCTGCGACTCAAAATGATACTTACGTCAATCCAGGCATTTACAAACGGACGGATTTAGCTACCACAACCGCCTTCCTTCCCGGCATGCGCATCATCGTCCGCGCTTTTGATCCGGATTCAGGCACGATACGGCAGTTCCGCGTGGGGCAGGACTTCCGTACAAGATAAAGTTTCCAATCGCATCATTTGGGGGATTTCATGCGAAAACAAGGATTTACGCTCGTTGAGCTGCTCGTCGTCATTGCGATCATTGGAATGTTGGTGGGGCTTTTGCTCCCGGCGGTCCAGATGGCTCGCGAGGCTGCTCGGCAGTCGCAGTGCAAGAATAACCTGCACCAGATCGGCATCGCCTGCCACAACTACGCATCATCCAATAACAATCAGCTCCCGCCGGGGGTTCGGGACAAGAAGTACAGTTACTTCCAGCCGGGGTACGGCGGTTATGGCCTTTTCACGCTGATCCTTCCTTACATTGATCAGGGGTCGCTTTACCAGCAAATCGACCAGGAAACCAAACTATCTACTTCCTATCAGGATAATACCAAATCCGTTGCCTACACTCTCATTGGCGCGTACATCTGCCCAAGTTTTCCCGAAAATGCCGTCAATTCGGACACTTCCAGAGGAATGTACTATTGCGGCGCACTCTCGCTTTATAATGGTGTTGCCGGGGCTGTGCATACGGCAAACGACAATAATAACAAGCCTGCAGCGGACAAAAACACCTACAAACCGACGCCGAGCGGTCAGCTTTATAAATGCGCGGAAGGTGATATTCCGAACAACGGCTGCTTTTTCGTCCTCAAATCCGTGAAAATGGGTTCCATCGTGGACGGAACGAGTAATACGCTGATGCTCGGTGAGCTTCCGGCCGCCAGCGTAACGAAACAGAATACCAACTCCTGGCACACATACCCGTACTATGCCCGGGCGTGGATCGTTGGCTTAAACACCGGCGGGAACCGTGGGTTTTACTCGGGTAAAGTCGTGGAATGCAGGCTGAACAGTCCAACCTCTTCAAGTAAGTTCAATTACCAGGCGTTTGGGAGCCACCACTCCGGCGGCGCACATTTCAGCCGGGCAGATGCGAGTACTTCGTTCGTTAACGAAAATATCGACTACCACCTCTACCGCAACCTGGCGACACGCTGCGGGAAAGAGACCACGTGGGAATAATGATGAAAGGGTAGAGGGTGGAGAGTGGAGAGCGGAGTTGACGCTGGCGCGTAACTTTGCCTTCAGAAAGACTTCGGCCCGTAAAAAGCCGAAGGCTTTTCCAACTCCTAACTCCTCACTCCTAACTCCTCACTCCTTTCCCCCTTCTACCGACGCGTAATTGCGGCCTCCGGCCTCCATTACCGCCTTTCGCTTCAACTCCTAACTCCTAACTCCTCACTTCTAACCAAAGATGAACCGTTTCCTCACCACCGTTTTCATTTTTCTTTTGCTTCTTGCCTCTGCGCAGGCGCAGATCCCCGGCCTTCAGGAAAAGCTCGATGCGCTGGCCAATTCGGAGAATGCCGGGCCGACCGTCGTGCAGATCCCCGCGGGGACGTACCACTTTTACTTCGAGAAAGGGCTGGTCCAGACGCACTTCGTTTCGAATCACGACCAGGAAAACCCCAAATCCGTGGGTCTTTCGTTCCAGAATCTGAAAAACGTCACGTTCGACGGGAACGGCTCGACGTTCGTTTTCCACGGGAAGATGCTCCCGTTCGTTTTGAAGAACTGCGAGAACTGCACACTGAAGAACTTCCGGATCGATTTTGACCACCCGGCCATCAGTCAGGTCAAAGTCCTCGAAAACACGCAGGAAGGCCTGACGGTCGAGCTGGCGCCGGACGTGAACTACGAGCTGGACGAAAACGGTACGCTCTGGTTTTACGGCGAGAAGCCCGAATATTGGCGCTACTGTGCCGGGACGGGAATCGCGTTTGACCCGCAAAAGCGGAATCTGGTCTTCAACACGTCAGACGTACAGGTCAATCTGAACCAGGTGAAGCAAATCCGCGAGCGCGTTTTTTTCTGCCCGAACTGGAAGAACGAAAAGCTCGTCCCCGGCACGGTCGTCACGCTGCGCCCGTACAGTCGCCCGGCCTGCGGGATCTTCGTGTACCACGCGCTGAACACGACGCTGGAAAATATTCAGATCCACTACGCGGAAGGGATGGGCGTGCTGGCGCAGATCAGCGAAAACATTCACCTGAACGGTCTTTCCGTCTGCCTGCGTGGGGAAAACGACGCGCGGTACTTCACGACCCAGGCCGACGCCACGCATTTTTCGGGCTGCAAAGGGCTGATCCTCTCGGAAAACGGCCTTTACGAGTCGATGATGGACGACGCGATCAACGTGCATGGCACGTACCTGAAGGTCCAAAAGCGCGTGGACGATTCCACGCTCGAGGCGGCGTACATGCACCCGCAGGCGTACGGCTTCTTCTGGGGTGCGGCGGGCGATGAGGTCCAGTTTATCCGCTCCAACACGATGGAAATTCTTGGCGAGCCAAACCGCGTGGCGGAGATCCAGGCCGTGGACGCGCCGGTCGATGAGGGGGCGAAACTCTTCCGCATCCGTTTCGAGAAGCCGGTCCCGGCCGAGATCTCCGAGTCGGGAACGTTCGGGATCGAAAATCTGACGTGGACCCCGGAGGTCATTTTCCGTAAAAACGTGATCCGGAACAATCGGGCGCGCGGCGCTCTTTTCTCCACGCCCCGCCGGACGCTCATCGAGCAGAACCTTTTCGACCACACATCCGGGACGGCGATCCTGCTCTGCGGCGACTGTAACGGCTGGTTTGAGACCGGCGCCTGCCGCGAGGTGGTGATCCGCGCGAACATTTTCCAGAACGCTCTGACCAATCAGTTCCAGTTCACGAACGGGATCATCTCGATTTACCCGGAGATCCCGAATCTGAAGGACCAGCGGAAATATTTCCACGGTGGAAAACCGGACGCGATCCTGATCGAGGAAAACGTTTTCAAGACGTTCGACCACCCGCTCGTTTACGCGAAGTCGATCGACGGGCTGACGTTCCGGAATAATACGGTCGAAAAGACGCAGGATTTCCCAGCCTTCCACTGGAACACGCATTCCTTCCTGCTGGAGCGCGCGGTGAACGTCAAAATCGAGAAAAATCAGTCAGAAGTTCCGCTGAGCGTGGAGATCAGGTAGCGGATTTTACGGCCGTCACGGCATCCACTCGATGATCCCCGCCTCGCCGCGGGCCGCACGCCACGCCTGGAATTCGTCCCACGAACGGACACCGCCTTCCAGAACCGCCTGGTAGTACTCGATCCCCATGATGTGCTCGCCAGGCGGCGTTTCGTATTTCAGCCGTAAAATCGCCAGCCGGGTTTCCGGCGTGAGAACCTCACGGATCCGCTGCGCGACCCGCTCGAAGAAACCGTCGAACCGCGAACCGGGCAGGATCTGGATCAGGTCGATCTGCCACTCTTCCTCCGAGCCGTCGGGGAGTTTTTCCGCAAACCAGACGTGGAACTCGAAGCACTCCTCGGGCGTGTTCGCCAGATTCCGGAATTCCATCCGCGTGACGCCGGGCCGGGCGCAAATCCCGGTCATGGCCTGAAAACTCTGAGCGGCGTTCAGCTCCGGCAAATAGACGTGAAAATCCACGTCACGGTGCGTCATGATCAGCCCCATGGCGCACGACCCGACCGGGTTCACCGTCGCGCCGATCCTTTCCCACGCCTCGACGATTCCCGCGTCCTGAACGACTTTTCGGGCACGGCGAAGATTTTCATCGGAAAGTTTCAAAAGGTCGGGAGTCATGGCTCAATTCGCTTTTTCTTGCAATGAGTGGTTAAGTCCCGGAAAACAATCGTTTTCTTAACGGGACGACCTGATTATTCTACCCGAATTGGGTGAAAAGTCAAGGGACATTTCCCACGAAATTTTTTGAAAAAACCTTCCCGGAAACTTGACTTTTGAAGCGCCGCGTGTTATAATGCAGTCTGTACAGTCAAGAGACTGCGCTTCCTTCCCCATTTTAACCCAAGGAGTTTTTTATGCCTCGCCCCACCCATTTTCTGATTTTCACCCTGAGTCTTTTTTCTCTCGTGGTTTCCCTTTTTGCTGAGGAGCCTGCTCATCCGCAGTTCCTCAAGGTCGGTACGGCCGTGGTGGATTCCTCCCCGACCCAGTTCCCGTGCGTGATGAACGGGGGTTTCGCCGCGTGGTACAGCAGCACTGTGACCGACCCGCTTCACGTCCGCGCGATCGTGATCGATGACGGCGAGACCCAGATCGCCATGGCGACGGCCGACGCCTGCGTCATTCCCGGCGAGATCGTCGAGTGGGCCAAAGACCAAATCGTGAAGCAGGTCCCGCTGAGAAAAGACCGGATCATGATCTCCTCGACGCACTGCCACTCGTGCCCGTCGCTGATGCAGCTCCATGGGACGCCGGTGGACGAGCACTACCCGGCCCTCTTCCGTGAAAAACTGGTCGAGGCGGTCGTGAAGGCGTTCCAAAACCGCCAGGACGCCCGCGTCGCGTGGGGGAAAGATTTCGACCCGGAAAACGTTTACTGCCGCCGCTTCATCATGAAGGAAGGGACCGCCGTGACGGTGGACCCCGATTTCACCGGCTCGAAAGGCGACATTGCGCAGATGAATCCCGGAAACAGTCAGGAAAATATTATTTGCCGGACGGGGATCCCCAACCCGACCGTTTACGTGGTCGCGTTCCAGTCTCCGGACGGGAAACCGCTCGCCCTGATGGCGAACTACTCGACCCACTACGCCGGCGCGAAGGAAATTTCGGCGGACTATTTCGGCCTCTTCTGCTCGGAAATGGCCAAACGTCTGGGCGGGGATGAAAACTTTTTCGCCGTCATGACGAACGGAACGAGCGGCGACTGCAACTGCATCGATTTTTACAGTCGGACGCGCAAATTCACGATGGAAACCGTCGCCAACTCCGTGGCGGATGCAGCGGAACGGGCCTGCAAGCGAATGCAGTTCACCGACTGGGTCCCGGTCAAAATGACCGAAGAAAAACTGACCGTTGGAGTCCGCAAAGGAACTCCGGCCCAGGTCGAGAAAGCGAAGAAGTACCTTGCGGACCTCGAAGCCCAAGGGAAAACGCCGCGGACCATGACCGACGTTTACGCGCTGGGAACGGTCCTGATGGACTCCTGGCCGGACGAACGGGCGCTGACGCTTCAGGCGATCCGCATCGGCGACGTGGGGATCACGATCCTCCCGAACGAAACGTACAGCGCGACGGGCCACAAAATTCGCGCCGCTTCCAAGGCTCCGATGACCTACACGATCGCGCTGGCGAACGACTACGCCGGCTACTTGCCCACCGAGGCCGACTTCGAGTTGGGCGGCTACACGACCTGGCGCACGATGAGCAGCTGCTGCGAGCCAAAGGCCGAGGAAAAGATCCGCACGAAGCTGATCGAGATGGTGAACAGTCTGTTCGAGTAGAATTTTGAAGTGTTTTTGAGGACGGTCAGAGAGTTCAGGAATTCAGGACTTTCAGACCGTCCGCCCTAAAAAGGACCCATTTTATGCCCACCCCCACCAAACGCCTGGCATCGATCGACGCTCTGCGCGGCCTTTGCATGTTTCTGTTGGTCATTTTTGGCCCGTTTTTCTCGGTCGTCCGAAAAGAAAGCCCACTCTCCGACTTTTTCTCCAGCAAAGGGATCGGTTCCACGATTTCCGGCTGGTTTGGTCACGTGGCGTGGGAGGGTTTTGTACTCTGGGACCTCCTTATGCCGCTCTTCGTTTTTTGCGCAGGGCTGAGCATTCCGTTCCAGTTTGCGAAGTACCGCACCCAGGACGGCTCGCCGAACTACCTGAAAATCTACCTCCGCATCCTGCGCCGCGTCGTCGTTTTGTGGCTTTTCGGCATGATCATGCAGGGGAATTTCCTCGACTTCCACTGGTCGCACGGCCTGCGTCTTTTCTCGAACACGCTGCAAACCATCGCGGTCGGCTACCTGTTCGCGTCGATTTTCTACTTGCACTTCCGCGTACGTTTCCAGGTCGGGATCTGCGTCGTGCTGATGCTCACGTACTGGGCGCTCATGGCGTTCGTCTCGGTGACGGGCGCGGACGGGATCGTGTACGGCGCGGGAAGTTACGCCCCTGAATCCAACCTCTGCGAGTGGGTCGATCGCGTGGTCCTCGGCCCGTGGCGCGATGGTGTTTCGTTCAATGAAGACGGGACGTGGGCGTTTTCCGAATGGTACCGTTACACGTGGATCCTGAGCAGTCTGACGTTCATCTGCACGGCTCTGACCGGTGTTTTCGCAGGGGAACTGATTCGCCGGAATCCTCTTTCCCGACCAGAGACCCAGACGGAAAACGCCTCGGAAGTCCTGCCGCCGGCGGAGGTTCAAGCGCCCTCCCAAATGCTTTCCGGCACGCAGGTCTTCGTGCGTCTGCTGATCATTGGCCTCGTGATGCTTCTGGCGGGTTGGGGCTGGTCGAAAGTTCCAGAGGGGACCTGCGCATATTGCCCGCTGGTGAAGCACATCTGGACACCGACGATGGTTTTGTGGGCGAGCGGCTGGAGCTTCGTCCTGCTGGCTGTTTTTTACGAGATCATCGACGTACTGAACTTCCGTGCGTGGAGCATCGTCCTGACGGTCCCCGGCATGAACTCCATCACGGCGTACATGATGCCGAAATTCGTCGGATTTGCCGCCATTTCGCAGGCGTTTCTGTACGGGACGGAGCCGTTTTTCGGCGCGTGGTACCCAACGGTCCAAGCCCTCGGGGCCGCGCTCCTCTTCTGGTTCTTCCTCTGGCACTTGTACAGAACGAAGACGTTCTTGAGAGTTTAGAAAATAATTATTATTATGAATTATGAATTACATGAAAGGCTGAGACTCCGTGGTTTCATTTTAAGAATCTTTCTTTAATTCATAATTAAAAAAGTCATCCCCATAATTTTCTATTTCAGATTTTCGACCCGCTGGATCGTCGCGCCAAAAAGTTGTTCCGCAGCGGTAAGGAGCGGGCTTTCGTACTTTTGGCGCAGCCCCATACCTCCACTGGGAGACCCGGCTGATTCGCCGTCGGCTTCTTCCACAGTAAGTTTTATCCGCAGGCCAACCTGCTGTTCCAGCCGCGTAACATCCTGCGGGTTCTTCTGAAACTGATGGAGTTCAAACGCACAGCGGGACGGATAGATGATCGTCACAAGCTGGCCGTCAGGACTTAATTGAACGTCTTTCAGATCGCGCAAAGTGGAAATCGTGCCTTCGTGTTCGTACGGGAAATTTTCGAGTACTGAAAGGAAACGATTCCAAACCGCCTGAACGTCTGGCGGCCCGGCAGGATTCTGCGGCTTTA
The DNA here is from genome assembly GCA_030530205.1 of Thermoguttaceae bacterium. Taxonomy (GTDB): domain Bacteria; phylum Planctomycetota; class Planctomycetia; order Pirellulales; family Thermoguttaceae; genus RGIG3701. The sequence continues at coordinate 13,352 of JAUMVK010000015.1, forward strand.
CTTCACCCGCAGGTTCATCATTATTATTGGGCTGAATTCCTGTTCCTGAAATCGAAGAAACTGGCACAGAAACGTCCGGTGGATTCTGCGTTTCCTGCGAAATGGTCTGGTGGGGCTCAATCAAATCTTTTTTTTTAACCGGAGCCTCCGCCGCTTCTTCCACGAAAGAACGCATTAAACCCGGCGGAGGCACGATCTGCGGTTTTTGCTCCTCGGAAGCAGAAGGCGCGGGGGCCTGTGAAGAAATCATTCCCGCAGGTTCCCGCGTCACAGAATCCATGCTCTGAACGTGGGTCACGACGTCGGCGAGATTGACAAGACTCTGGAGCGAGCAGATTCGGATGAACGCCATTTCAACAAGGAGGCGGCTTTGTGTGCTGACCTTCATTCGGGTCAGTGTATGGTCGGCGACCTGCATTGCGGCAAGTATTATGTCGAGCCCCATCTTCTCAGCCATTCCGTGCGCTTCTTCTTCCAGATCGGTCGGCAGGAAAAGGAAGCTCTCACTCCCGCAGCCGGCCAGAATCGCCATCAGGTCACGCAGACAGCCGAAAAGCTGCTCCAAAAGCTGACCCGGGTCGGTTCCCTGCTGGAACATTACGTCGAGCGTACGCAGGATCACCGCCGGTTCATTCCGGGAAATTGCACGCAAAATCTCCACAAGAACTTCATCCTTGGCCGTTCCCAGAAGTTGATGAACGTCCTGAAGCGTAATACTTCCCGAAGTAAATGCCAGAAGTTGTTCCAAAAGAGACTGACCGTCACGCATCGAGCCATTCGCCCGGCGCGCGAGAAGATTGATCGCCGCCGGCTCGGCAGTCAACCCCTCAGAATCCACGATGAGTTGAAGCCGACGAGCGATTTCCGGGATACTGATCCCAGCGAAATCAAAACGTTGACACCGGGAAAGGATCGTGATCGGGATTTTATTGACTTCCGTCGTGCAGAAAATGAACTTCACGTGCTCTGGAGGCTCCTCGAGCGTTTTCAGCAGCGCATTGAACGCCTCGCCCGTGAGCATGTGAACTTCGTCGATGATGTAGATTTTAAATCGGGAACGGGTCGGGCGAACATTCACGTTCTGAATGATCGTACGCACCTGATCGATCCCGCGGTTGCTGGCTCCGTCGATCTCAATGACGTCAAGGTCCTCGCCCGCCGCGATTGCTTCGCAAATGTCGCACTGGCCGCACGGGTCAGGGGTCGGCCCGTGAATACAGTTCAGCGACTTGGCGAAAATACGGGCCGTGGACGTTTTACCAACACCTCGCGCACCGGTGAAGAGATACGCATGACCGATTCGATTGTTCTGGATCGCATTGCTCAACGCCCGGGCAATGTGCTCCTGACCGACCAACTCGCTGAATTTCTGCGGGCGGTAGCGGCGCGCAACGACCTGGTATTCATTTTCAACGGTCATGATACGTTCCTCTTTTAACAAATAACGAAAAATGAAAAAAAGTTAAAACGCTCCGCGGATCGGCTGGGTCCACGCGATGGGCGTCATGGGGTGCTCGTCCTCGGTCTGGGTCGCCTTCTGGGTGAAGATCTTCGCGCGGACGTAAAGATCCTCGGGCTTCATCGTGTACGAGGCTTTCAATCCGTGAGTCTCCTGGAAAACCTCGCCGATTTTCTCGGAATAGACCGGCAAACGGCGCTTCGGACGGAAGCCGGACTTGATGAGCCACGGCGGAATTTCTCCCTCGGCCTGATGCTCGAACCATTCCTGAACGTTCGGGTCGAAGCCGCGGCGCGTCCCGATGAACTGGATCGTGTACTCAAGACCCGGCTCCGGATCGACTTCCACGCTCAAAGTACGGGATTCGGCGTCGAAATGCACGTCCCGGAGCGTCAGGCCGGTCGAAGTGTAGGAGTTTCCGCAGTAAAACGCCTTCATCAGCGCCGGGACACTCAACTCCTCGGCCAGCACCATCGAGTAGCCGATGAAACGCGGCCGGTCGTAGAACATCGTGTAGTCGTGCGTATCGTCAGACCCCACGCCGTAAAGGAACGGGAGCCCCCTGACGGCACGGAACGCGTTCACCACGTCCCAGAATTTATCGTGTGTCCAGGCTTTCGGCGGGACCGGAAAGAGCGGGCGGGCCTCCACGTTCGCCACCTCGAAGAAGCGGATCGACGGGATCCGCACGAGGTCCATCGGGTCCACGTCGAAGTACTTCCAAAGCGGGTGGTTCACCGTGAAAAGCGCCTCGGGATTGAAACTTCCGACGAGCTGGTCACGGATCTCGACCATCCAGTCCAGAAGCTCCGATGTGTTGGCGAGCGAAACGGTTTTGCAGCCGGAGCGCGTATTGATCAGGTTACAGTGCAGATCGTCGCCGTTTTTGGCCGGGACGCTCACTTCGTTCCCGCTCATGAGGAGAAATTTCCCCGGCTCGTTCAGCTCGGCCGACATTTCGTCGAACGTGCGCAGGCGGTACTGCGGCACGCCGTCCGCGTTGAGGCGTTTTTCCGGCATCAAGTCCGGGAAATTTTTCTCCAGACGCTCGATCATTTCCGGCGCCAGGTTCCGCGTCCCGACCTGAACCCAGCGGTCCGGGTCCTCGTGTGTCGAATTGTGGTCGGTCAGCACGACGAAATTGTATCCGAGGCGTTTGTAGAGTGCGGCGGCTTCATCGGGAAACGCCCGGCCGTCACTCCGGAACGTGTGCATGTGCGTATTTCCGCGAAACCACTTTTTGCCATCCCGCGGGCCGGAATACGGCACGGAGTCCTGAAACGGAACGAGCGGCTGATCTTCCTGCGATTCCTTACCGCATAGTTCGGAAGCCAAAGCCGTTCCGGTCAAAAGGGCGGAGGTTTTCAGGAAATCACGCCGGGTAAAAATAAAATCTTGCATGGGAAAATCTTTCGGGGAATCGTCTCCTCCGGCGCGTAATTCCGGCCTCCGGCCTCCATTACCGCCTCTCGTTAACGGGTTTCAGAACCGGCTCAGGCCGTCCTTCAGGCGCTTGAGGGATTCCTCTTTCCCGAGAATCTCTAAAATGTCCGTCGCTCCGCCGGGGGTGACGACGGTCCCGGTCGCGGCGATCCGCACGGCCCACATCACCGTGTTCGCCTTGAAACCCAGCCCATCGGCCACTTCTTTCAGCGCGTAGTAGAGCTTTTCGTTCGTCCAGTCTTCCAACGCCTCCAGCGTTTCGATGCTCTTGGCAAGCGCAACCGGAGCGGTCTCCAGCGTCGCTTTGCTCTTTTTGTTCACGTGAATGTCCGTCTCATACGCCGGCAGTTCGTCGAAGAACCCAAGCTGGCCGGGGATCTGCGTCAGTTTTTCGAGCCGCTGCTGAAGCAGAGCCGCGATTTTACGGCAGTCGTACGCCTCGTTCTTCACCGCCTGACGAATGAACGGAAGCGCTTTTTCGTAGAATTCCTCGGGCGAGAGTTTGCGGATGTACTGGCCGTTGAACCAGAGGAGCTTTTCGTAGTCGAAAATGGCCGGCGATTTGTTGATCGCTTCGGGCGTGAAGCGTTTTTCCAGCTCCGCGAGCGTGAACATTTCCTCATCCGTTTTCGGGTTCCAGCCAAGCAGCGCGATGTAGTTGATCACGGCCTCGGGCAAGTAGCCGTCCTGCATCATGTCCTGGAAACTGACCGCTCCGTGACGTTTGGAGAGTTTGGAAACGTTTCCTTCCGCGTCCTTCCCCATGATCAGCGGCAGGTGAATGTACGTCGGATGCTCCCACCCGAACGCGCGGTAAATCAAAATGTACGAGGGGGTCTGTGCGACGTATTCGCTACCCCGGGTCACATGCGTGACTTCCATCAGGTGATCGTCCACGACGTGCGCAAAATTGTACGTCGGGAAACCGTCCGCCTTGATCAGCACGATGTCCTGCAGCTCCGCGTTATTCACGGAAACGTCGCCGAACACGACGTCATGGTACGCAGTCGTTCCGGTCTGCGGGACTTTCTGGCGGATCACGTACGGCGTGCCGGCGGCCAGCAGCGCATCCACCTCTTCCTTCGGGAGGTTCCTGCAGTGCCCGTCGTACCCGCGGCGGCCCTTGAAATTGGGATCTTCCTGTTCCTCGTGAAGCTGCGCGAGGCGCTCTTTCGTGCAGAAGCAGTAATAGGCGTCCCCCTGCTCCACGAGTTTCCGGGCGTACTCGCGGTAGATCGGCAAACGCTCCGACTGCACGTACGGCCCGTTCGGCCCGCCGCAGTCCGGCCCCTCGTCGTTTTTGAGGCCCGCGATTTTCAGCGTGTCGTAAATGACCTGAACGGCGCCTTCGACCTTGCGGTCCTGGTCCGTGTCCTCGATGCGGAGGATGAAATCTCCCCCCTGGCTTTTGGCCGTCAGGTAGGCGTAGAGTGCGGTGCGAAGGTTTCCGATGTGCATATAGCCCGTGGGTGACGGGGCGAAACGGGTTTTGACTTTAGTCATGATCTGGTTTTCCGTGGATTCAAAAACTCGTAAAACAAAATTAATCGTATTAATCCCTTCTATTTTACTCTTTTTTTAATTTATTGCAAGCACGGGGAGGGGGGGGAGCTTGAAAATTTTTTCGGGTTGGAGTAAAATACAGAACGAATAATGAAGAATGAATAACGAATAATGAGGAGAAAGAGTTTGACCTCCGAATTACCGCTTGAGTTGACCTCAATCCCTTCATTATTCGTTATTCGTTCTTCATTATTCATTTTTCCGTCATTCCCCATTCCTATGGAGTCAACCATGAAAAAAGTCCTCGTTTTCCTTGCCGTTTTGGTTTTTCTCTGCGCTGATCTTTCTGCCGCGGAGCTGAAGATTTTGACCTACAACATCCGGAACGGAAAGCTCCTCACCGGAACGGAGATCGTTCTGGAAGAACCGGCCCAAATCGTTCGGGCCGTCGATCCTGACATCGCGGGCATTCAGGAAATGGACTGGCACGCGACACGCAGCAACCAGCGCGACATTCCGGCCGAATTTGGTGAACTGTGCAAGATGAAGTCCTACTTCGCCCCGGCGATCGATTTTCAGGGCGGAAAATACGGCGTCGGTACCCTGACGAAAGCCGAGCCGCTGCAAGCGTACAATATTCCTCTGCCGGGCAAAGAAGAACAGAGGACGCTCCATGTTCTCGAGTTTGAAAACTACGTCTTCTTCTGCACGCACTTCTCCCTGACCGCGGCAAGCCAGGCCGAGTCGGTGCCGATCATCAATGCCGAAGCGAAGAAATTCGCCAACAAACCGATCTTCATCGTGGGAGACTTCAACGCCTACCCCGACTCACCCACGATCCAGGAACTCAAGAAAACGTGGCGGATCCTCACGCCTGACGCCTACACCTTCCCGGCCAGTGACCCGACGATCCGGATCGACTACGTGATGACCTGGAAAGAAACCGGCGCCAACGTTGAAGTTCTGGAAGCCGAGGTCGTGGACGCTCCGAGCCAGTCGGACCACCGTCCCGTTTTCGTCAAAGTGAAGTTTTAAACACAAAAAAGCAAAATGAATTTTTGGCTAAACACCATACCCGTTCCGCTTCAACACCAGATTTAAACACGGATTCAAAGGATTAGAAGGATTCAAAGGATTTTTTCAGGAAAGACTTTCACCCTTTCTTTAAAAATCCTGTAAATCCATTTAATCCGTGAAAATCCGTGTTTAAATGGGAGTCTGAACTGAAACGCGTTCTGGGTTTGGACAAAAATGGTCCCACAAGCATCAGAGCTTAAAATGATTTCAGGCATAACCGGCACACTCAAAGAAGTTTTCGAAGAATACGTGATCCTGCAGGCGGGATTTTTGCAGATCGAAGTCCTGATCCCGGAGTTCACGCGCCGCAAAATGCAGACGCTCGTCGGTCAGGAAGTCTCGTTTTTCACGATTTTCTACCTCGACGGAAACCCGGCACAGGGAAAACTCACACCGAAACTGATCGGCTTCCAGACCGAGCTGGAGCGCGAGTTTTTCGAGCTTTTCTGCTCGGTGGACGGCGTCGGCTCGAAAAAGGCCCTGCGCGCGATGATCTACCCGGTGGAGGAAGTCGCGTACTCGATCAAGGAGCAGGACGCCAAAACGCTCGCCACGCTGCCGGGGATCGGTCCCGCGACGGCCGAACGGATGATCGCCAAGCTGCGCCGCAAGGTCGGCAAATTCGCCCTTTTGTCACCGGCGTCCGGTGATTTCGGCACTCAAACCAAAGTCGATCAGGGCATCATGGCCGACGCGTTCCAGGCTCTGCTTGCTCTCGGTTATACCGAAACTGAAGCGAGAAAGCGGATCGAGAAAGCCGCTAAGTCCAAAACAGAATTCAAAACGGTTCAGGACGTCATTCTGGCCTGCGTTTCACGATAAGATTGGGGGACGACGTTCCTGTGCGTCGTCTCAGCCCCCCCTTGTAAAGATTTTCTCTTTGTGCTAAACTGACAGAAAATGCTTTTTCTTCATTACTGGAGGGCCGACCTGATGCGTCATTTAGGGTTTTTATTGATTTTCGTTCTTTTTCTGGCTCAAACTTCCGAAGCGGGAGACTCTCCTCTGGTGGTGCCGGATGATTACCCAACCATTGAGGAGGCTTTTGAAAGTGTGAAGGACGGAGGGATCATCACCATCAAGCCTGGAAAATACGTGCTTTCCAGAACGCTGGAAATCGATCGGGACATCACGTTCCAGGGCTCCGGGAAACCTGAAGAAATCATTATCGCCTGCCCCCACTCGCACGTTTTCGGGATCACCGGCGGAAGCCCTGTTTTCCAAAATCTTACGGTCGGCAGCAGCGCGAAGAAAAGAAACGGATTTTACGTCACCGGCGGCACACCAAAAATCTGCAGTTGTGTCCTTACTTCACCCAAGGGTGGAGGGATATTCGTTGAAGGAAAAGACGCCGATCCGATCGTTGAGAAATGTGTGCTGAAAAACTGCGGCGGTCCAGGAGCGTGTATCATTCTGGAAGGCCGTGGACAGTTCAAGGACTGCGAGATTTACGGGAACAAAATGGCCGGGATCGAGGTCACAGAAGCCGGGAATCCGACCGTCACCGAGTGCCAGATATACGAAGGCAAAGGCCCCGGCGTGATCGTCTCTCACAAAGGCCGCGGAAAGTTCAAAGACTGCAATATTTACGAAAATAAAGGGACGGGGATCGAGGTAAATGAATCCGGCGATCCGACCTTCACCGAGTGCCAAATCTATGACGGAAAAGCCGGCGGTGTGTTCATCGGCAAAAAAGGGCGCGGCGAGTTCCGGGGCTGCGATATTTACGCAAACGCCCTACCCGGGATCGAGGTGAACGAATCGGGAAATCCGACCTTCACCGAGTGCTCCGTGTTTAACGGGAAAGCGGCCGGCGTGTTCATCTGGCTGGATGGCCTCGGCACTTTCAACGGCTGCGAGATTTACCGGAACGAAAAGCCCGGGGTCGTGATCCAGGAGTCCGGAAATCCGACCTTCATCGGCTGCCAGATCCACGACGGGAAGCAGCACGGCGCGGTCGTTTGGAACGAAGGCCGCGGCACGTTCAAAGACTGCGAGATCTATGCAAACGAACTGGCGGGGATCGAGGTGTGGAATTTTGGCGATCTGACCGTCACCGGGTGCAATCTCCACGACGGAAAAAGCGGCGGGATCTACGTCCACGACAAAGGGACGGGGACGTTCAACACGAATACGCTCTCGAAAAACTACCGCGATGGAAAACTTTCCAACTGGGCGATCGAATTCAACGCGGGCAAGGTGAAAGGCTCGGGCAACACGCCGGAGATGCCGAAACGGTAAGGTTTCAAATCTACGGGGACGACGCTTCCAGCGTCGTTTCAAAATCCAACCTCTTTGGGGACGACGCTTCCAGCGTCGCCTCAAAATCCAAAATCTACGGGGACGACGCTTCCAGCGTCGTCTTTATCCCTCATTCCTGATTCCTGTTTAACGACGCTGGAAGCGTCGTCTCCGCAAAATTATGCGTAACATCAAGCTCACGATCGCCTACGACGGAACCGATTTTCATGGCTGGCAGTTCATTCCCGGGAATGATGTCCGGACCGTGCAGGGGTGCGTTATTGCCGCGATGGAAAAACTGACCGGCGGGACGCAGGAGGCCGGAACGTTTCAGGTCCTCGGAAGCAGCCGAACGGACGCGGGAGTCCACGCCCTTGGCCAGGTCGCCTCGGTCTGGACGGACTGCAAGATCCCGATCGAAGCGTTTGCGCGGGCGTTGAACGCCAATCTGCCGGGGGACATTCTGATCCTTGACGCGGAAGAGGCGCCGGAGGATTTTCACCCCATTCGCTGCACCGAGCGGAAACGGTACCGGTACCTGATCCAGGACGGGCCTTTGCCGGAGCTTTTTCTTCGCCGTTACGCGTGGCGGATGGGGAAACTGACGGCGACCCGGTTGGACGCGGACATGATGGCGCAGGCGGCCCGGTACTTTCTTGGAACCCACGATTTCTCGTCGATGGAAAACGTCGGCTCGCCGCGAACCAGTGCCGTGCGGACGATTTTTGACGTTTCTGTCCGCCGCGGGATCTCGTCGCCCGATGCCCCACTTTTCCTCCCGATGGTGGGCCGTCCGGAGGATTTCATCGAGATCGAAGTGGAGGCGGATGGTTTTCTGTACAACATGGTGCGCAACATCGCAGGCACGCTGATGGAAGTCGGCCGCGGACGTCATCCGGCGCAGTGGGTGGAGGAAATTCTCGCCTCAAAATCCCGGGCCGGGGCTGGGCCGACCGCGCCGCCGCAGGGTTTGTACCTGCTCTGGATCAGGTTCAAACGTTAAATTCTACTTTTTGTGTGGATTTTAAATCGGGGGTGATATTCTTCCTGAAAAATTTTTCACTGCCCCTACCCCACCCCTCGAAATTTTTCAAAAATCGTGTATAATAAGATTAATCGGGGAAATTTCATCCCTTTTCATTTTTCCAAAGGCCCTTTTTCAAGCAATTCCGGAGAGTTCAATGATTGCGAAGAACATCAAACGCGGCATGATCATGGTTTACGAAGGCAACCCGGTCATCATCGAGAGCATTTTCGTCCAGACTCCGTCGGCCCGCGGCGCTTCGACGCTTTACAAATTCCGCGCCCGCAACCTTCTCAACAAACAGAAAGTCGATTTCACGTTCAAAGGCGACGAAAACATGAACGAGGCCGACTTCGGAAAACGCAACGTGCATTACTCCTACTCCGACTCCGAGAAGATGTACTTCATGGACGACGAAAACTTCGAAATGTACGAACTGCCGTTTTCGGATGTCGAGGATGAAAAACCGTACATAACGGAAGGGCTGGAAGACATTCAGGTCATGATCTACAATGATCAGCCGGTGGGCGTGCAGCTCCCGGTCTCGATCGCGCTGAAAATCGTCCAGACCGACCCGGGCGTGAAAGGGAACTCGGCCACGTCGCGCAACAAGCCGGCCAAACTGGAAACGGGCCTGACCGTCATGGTCCCCGAATACATCGAGGAAGGGACCGTCATCCGGGTCGATTCCCGTACGGGCGAATACCTGGGAAGAGCGTAATACGCGAGATATGAACGAATAGCAGGAACGAATAATGAATAACGAATAAC
>JAUMVK010000015.1:22879-80492 GCA_030530205.1 Thermoguttaceae bacterium
TTATTCGTTATTCATTATTCGTTCTTAACGATCCATCATATTATGAAATTTACGAAAATGCACGGTTGCGGGAACGATTACGTTTACGTCAACTGTTTTGAAGAAACATTTCCGGAGTACCCGCAGGAACGCGAGGAACTGGTGCAGAGGCTTTCCGACCGCCATTTCGGGATCGGCGGCGACGGCGTCATTTTCATCTGCCCGTCCGAAAAGGCCGACGCGCAGATGCGTATGTTCAACGCGGACGGCTCCGAATCCGAAATGTGCGGAAACGGCGTGCGCTGCGTCGCGAAATACGTGTACGACCACGGAATCGCCCGGAAAGATGAAATCGCCGTCGAGACGCTGGCTGGCCTGAAACACATCCGCGTCATGGAGTTCAATCCTGACGGAACGGCATCGAAACTCCGCGTCGATATGGGCGAGCCGATCCTCGATTTGCCGAAGATCCCGACGACACTGACCAACGGCGTGAACGAGCCGCTCGAGGTTCTGGACGCAGAGGGGAAAACGATTGCGCTTTTCCTCGTTACGACCGTTTCAATGGGTAATCCACACTGCGTCACCTTCGTCGATGAGATCACAGACGACCTGGTTTGGAAAATCGGAAAGCTCATGGAACATCACCCTGTTTTCCCTGCACGCGCGAACATCGAGTTTATTCAGGTCATTTCCCCGACCGAGTTGAAAATGCGCGTCTGGGAGCGTGGGACCGGCGAGACCCTGGCCTGTGGAACGGGAGCATCGGCCGTGTGCGTCGCCGGAGTTTTGACCGGGAATTCCGAGAGAAAAGTTTTGATCCACCTCGAGGGTGGCGATCTGGAACTTGAGTGGAACGCTGAAACGAACCACGTTTTCATGACGGGTCCGGCGGTGGAGGTTTTCTCCGGAACCGTCAAGGGGTAAAGTCTGAATATGCGGGGACGATGCTTCCAGCGTCGTCGAAAAAAAGAAAAAGTTCATATTTGTGAAAAGTAATTTGCTGTTTTAACGACGTTGGAAGCGTCGTCCCCGCAGAGGTTGGTTTTCGAAACGACGCTGGAAGCGTCGTCCCCGTAAATTGAAACGATCGGGAACCACCCCGAGAAACTGGAGTTTTTTATGAACGTTTTCATCCTTTGCATTTTTGCTTTGGTTCCGTTTCATAATGCCTCGGTTCATGAGGCCAAACTGACTGTATGCCCGGATTTCGCGCAGGTGCTCCGTTTTGAAAACGAGATCAGGTCGTATAAAATTCCCGCCGAATCTGCGGCTCCCGAGGAGGAAACGGCCTCAGTGCCGGAAACGGCTTCAACGCTGGAGTCGGTTTTAGAGCAGGAAACTGCTTCAGCGCCGGAAACAGTTTCAGACCCGATTCCTGTCGGACATCTTGAACCTGAAATTGTGCCCGAACTTTCCCCAAAACCAGAGCAGCAAATCACAGAACTGAAAAAAGCCGAGGAGCCTGCGACGCTGGAAATTCCAGAGCAACTGGTTCCTCCGCCTCCATCATCGTCGGGAAAAGTGGAGTTTGCCGCAGCCGAGGAACCCATCGGGACCGTTTCACAAACTCCCGTGGAGTCAAAAACGGCGGACTCGGTTCCGTCTGACGTGCCGATTCGCCGGCCTTGGGGGATCCTGACTTTTTTCATTTTCCTGCTTCTGCTCTCTGTCAGCGCAAACGTTTTTCTGGGCTGGCAGTTGATTGAAACTCGAATGGCCAAAATCAAATGATCCTGTAAACGCCTGACTTGAGTTTAAGGAGTTTTCCTATGAAAAAGATGATTTTTTCTCTCGTACTTTGTCTTTCTGGTGTTTTGCTTGCCGCACCTGGTGACCGGCCGGGAGACGATTTCACTCCGACACTGGTCGGACCGCTTTCCATGCCGTCCGTAGTGACGGGTGAACCGGCCAAATCAGTCGAAAGTTCACCGCTGGAAGCGTCCAATCCCGGAACGCTTTTCCACCCCCAGCGTCAACCCTCGAAAAACCTCTGGGCCGATTCCTGGCTTTTCAATATGGTTCCACTGCTCGACCCGGAAGGGAAGCAGCTTCCCGAAACCGAGGAAACGGAATCCCTCACGGCAGAGCAGCGTCTGAAAAAATTCATTCAGGTGGAAGAGTGGTACGGAGCCGCCCCGCCGCCGCTTACGGGAAAGTACGTGCTTGTGGACTTTTCGGCCTCGTGGTGCCCCGCCTGCCGCCGTGAAATCGTCGAACTGAACCACTGGTTCCAGAAATTCGGGAAGGAACTGGTCGTCATTTCGATTTACGAAACGGATCGGACTTCGATCGATAATCTGGCGGGTGCGTACAAAGGGAAGGACCTCCAGTACTACGTCGGGATCGACACAAAACGCCGGACTGCCAATGCGCTGGGAGTTTTCGGGATCCCTCACGCGGTTCTGATCGAGCCGCTCTATGGTGGTGTGATTTGGGAAGGAATGCCGAACCAGCCCGGTTACGAACTGACCGACGAGATCATCGAAAAAGTGCTGGAAATCGGGCGCAAAGTCAGCCAAAGATAAAAACGAATCGAGAGGATTTTTTTATTTAAATGAAACGCATCGTAAGCATCCAGGACATCTCATCGGTTGGGAAGTGCTCGCTGACCGTGGCTCTTCCCATTATTTCTGCCATGGGCGTGGAGGCAGGGGTCCTTCCGACGGCCGTCCTTTCGACCCACACCGCGATCCCGGGCTTCACCTTTCACGATTTGACTGGCGAAATTCGCCCGATTTGCGCCCACTGGAAGAAGATGGGGTACACTTTCGACTCGATCTACACCGGCTACCTCGGCTCCTTCGAGCAGCTCGATCTCGTCTCGGAATTCTTCGATGATTTCGGGAAAGACTCCCTCATCTTCATCGACCCGGTGATGGGTGATTACGGCCGGCTTTACTCGGGCTTCACCCTGGATTTCGTTCGTGAGATGGCGAGGCTCTGCGCTCGTGCGGACGTGATCGTTCCGAACATGACCGAGGCGACGTTCATGACGGGCCTCGAATACCGTGAGGACGGTCAGTACGACCTGGTTTTCGTGCAGGACCTTCTGCGCCGGCTATGCGATTTAGGGCCGAAAAACGCCGTTTTGACAGGTGCGTCTTTTGCCCCTGAACTGGTCGGTTTTGTGGGGCTGAACGCTGAGTCCGGCGAGTTCTTCTCGTACATGACGGAACGTATTCCCAATTCGTTCCACGGGACGGGCGACATTTTTTCCAGCGCGGCGGTCGGTGCCCTGATGAACGATTTTACCCTTGCCGATTCCCTTGCGATCGCGGCCGACTACACGCTCGAGTGCATCCGTGAGTCACTCAAAGACCCGGAAGCGCGTGACTACGGCGTGAATTTCGAGTCGGCGATCCCCTACCTGATCCGCCGCATCGGGAAATGACCGGTTTCCGTTTCGCGGCCGTTCCATCCAGAGCGGCCGTTTTCCTCCCTTTTTTCTTCAATCCCTCCATTTCTCCCCACTGAAAACCATGACTCACACGAGGAACTTCCTCCTTTTGCTTTCGTTTTTTCTCCTCCCGGCTTTCGTTCAGGCCGAGGAAGACCCGCTTGGTCTTTTCCCCTTCTTCACGATGGGCGAAAACATCGCCGACGTTTGGGCTAATCCGTCCCAGCAGAAAATAGCCGGCGCCGACGGCCAGGTCGTGGTGGACGGCGACCGTTTCGTCACCTCCGGGAACGGCCAGGAGATCCGCTTCTGGGGCGTGAACTTCTGCGCCTCGATGAATTTCCCCGAGAAGGACCAGGCCGTCCGCTACGCGAAGCGGATCGCCAGCTTCGGAATCAACGCGGTCCGGCTCCATCACATGGATAATCGGGAGATCTGGGGCAAAAACTTCCCCGACGTCACGACGCTCGACCCGGAAAAACTCGACCGTCTCGACTGGTTCATTTATCAGCTCAAACTCAACGGCGTGTATGTGAATATTAACCTCCACGTCTCGCGCAAACTCCTCGAGCCGAACGGTTTCAGCCCGCAGGAGGAAGGGACCACGTTCGACAAAGGGGTCGATAATTACGAGCCGCGAATGATCGCCTTGCAGAAAAAGTACGCCAAAGAGCTCCTTTCGCACGTGAACCCGTACACGAAGATGAGCTACCTGGAGGACCCGTGCATCTGCATGATCGAGATCAATAACGAAAACAGTCTGGTCTCGCACTGGTTCTGGGGCAATCTGACGAACATCGGCCCGACCTACACGGCCGAGCTTCAGAAGCAGTGGAACGCCTGGCTCGTCAAAAAGTACGGCACGACCGAAAAACTCCGCGAAGCGTGGAACTGCCGCACGTACCCGCTCGAGCCGAATCTTGTACCGGACCCGGGTTTTGACGGCGCGGAGCCTTCCGAAGCCGCCAAAGCCACGAAACTGGTGTGGGACCTGGAGCGCGGAACTTCCGTTTCCGACCTGAAGAAAACGGACGGCGTGCTGCGTCTGACCGTCGAAAAATGCGGCTCCGTCGCGTGGAATCCCCAGTTCAAAATCTCCAATCTCGCGGTGCAGGAGGGAAAGCCCTACACGGTAAAATTCCGTGCGCGTGCGCCGAAGCTCGCCCCGGGCACCACGATGCAGCTGAACGTCGCGTGCACCCAGAACCACGACCCGTGGGGCACCGCGGGCCTCGTCGCCAAGTGGGACGCGACGCCTGAGTGGAGATCCTACGAGTTCCAGTTCACCGGAAAAGCCGACGACGAAAAAACGCGCGTCGTTCTGAGCGGCTTCCAGCCCGGCGTGTACGAATTCGACGATTTCTCGATCCAGCCCGGCGGCCGCGTCGGTCTGGCCGAAGACGAAACCCTCGAGGCGGGCACGGTCCCGGTCCTTTTCCGCGGGAAACCGAACATTTCACTCCCGAAAGCCGGCGAAAACGATTTCATCAATTTCATCGTGGACACGGAAACGAACTACTGGCTCGAAATGTTCCACTACGTGAAGGACGAACTGGGCGCGAAAGCCCCGGTCACCGGCACGCAGATGAATTACGGCTCCCACTGGGCGCAGGCTCAGCTCGACTACTGCGACGCCCACGCCTACTGGAACCACCCGTCCTTCCCCGGCCGGCCGTGGGACGGCGGAAACTGGAAACTCGGAAACAGTTCGATCTCCAACGCTCTCGGGAACAAATACGCGACCGTGACGAGTCTCGCCAACCTCCGGATCCTCGGGAAACCGTACACGATCAGCGAGTACAACCACCCGTACCCGAACCTCTACGGGGCCGAGGGTTTTCCGCTGCTCGCCTCCATGGCCGCCTTCCAGAACTGGAGCGGGATCTACATTTTCGCGTGGTCGCACAGTAATCACTTCAGCCCCGAAGAAACGCCCAGCTTCTTTGACATTAAGGGGAACCCGGTCCAGCTCGTCCACATGGCGGCGTGCTGGAACCTTTTCCTCCGCGGCGACGTGCGGGACGCGCGGACCGTTCCCGACGTGAAGCCGATCGAGTATTTGATGAGCAAAGCCTCCGAGCGGGAGATCTTCTGCAAGCACGGCAACACGCACGCGCCGCTGGGATTCCGGCATGAAAACCCGATGCTGACCGCCGTCGGGACGCGAATCGTTGAAAACGCCGACGTTCCACCCAAAGCGGAAGCCTCCGAGCCGCTGACCCAGACGGTCTCAAGCACCGGCGAGATCCGCTGGAACGGCGAGGTGGAAAACCGCGGGTTCTACCAGATCGACACGCCGAAGACCAAGGTCTTTTCCGGGTTCATCCAGAATCGGACGTTCCAGTTCGAAAACGGCCCGAGCCTGAAAATCGAGTTTGGGAAAACGATCCTGGACTGGGCAACCGTTTCGCTGACGCAGACGAAACCGAACCACTTCCTCCTTTCGGCGACGGGCCTCCAGAAGAACTCCGACTGCGTACTGGGCCTTTACGACGAGGTGGTGAAGGACACGCCGGTGGAGGAGTACCCGAATCTGATCAACCAGCAGATCACGTTCTGCCAGAAGCGGGGCCACGCGCCGTTGATGTGCGAGGGAATTCCCGCCTCGCTGACGCTTGAAGTCCCCGCCGGCAAGACGGTCAGGTACTTCCCGCTCGACGGAAGCGCCAGCCGGATGAGCGGGCAGAAAGCCGAAAAAGTCGATGAGACGCACGTCAAAATCTCGATTTCGCCCGAGTTCAAAACGCTCTGGTACGAGGTCGTGATCGAAGATTAACCCCAAACCCCCATTTCCGGAAAGGATTTTCGATGAATATTCAGACCATTTTCAGCGACCAGGCCCCCGCCGCGGTCGGCCCGTACTCCCAGGCGCTTTGCGTGAACGGCTTCCTCTTCGCTTCGGGTCAGATCCCCATTAATCCCGCTACCGGGACGATCGACGGCACGACCATCGAGGAGCAGACCCGCCAGGTCATGCGCAACATTGAGGCGGTTCTGACGGCCGCGGGAACGGACTTCGCCCACATCGTGAAAACCACGTGCTTCCTGAAGAGCATCGGCGATTTTGCCGCCTTCAATGCCATTTACGGCGAGTACTTCACGAGCCGCCCGGCCCGGTCTTGTGTGGAAGTCTCGGCCCTCCCCAAAGGAGCGCTGGTCGAAGTCGAAGTGATTGCTGCGCTGGATTAAGAAAACCACCTTAAACCCCGAGTACGCGACACCAAAGCCCTCCGAAAACGCCGCACCCGTTCCACTTCCAACCTTTCATTTAAACACGGATTTCACGGATTTAATGGATTGAAAGGATTTGGTTTTCCTTGATCAAAAACCTGAAAGAAGACGCGAAATTTCATTTCCTTTAAAAAATCCGTGAAAATCCTTTTAATCCGCGGAAATCCGTGTTTAAATGGAGGTTTGAACCAGGCTGCGCTCCCACTTGGGCGAAGGATTCAACTCAATATTTCAAAATCCCCATTGATCCGCCCAAATCCGCCTCATCCGCCCGATCCGTGGGGCCTATAGTCGCTGGACGTTGCGGCGGGCTGGACTTGCCCTCAGGGGCAGGCCCATTTCTCGCCCATTTTTCCTTCTTCTGCGGAAAAAAAAGGAAAATTTGCGGAAATGGACGGTTGATTCTTTTTCCGTTTTGTGGTAAACTAAAAAAATACGATTTACAAATGGCCCAAAAGTTTTCAAAAACCGCGGGTCATTTCCTCCCCACCCTCTTTTACAGGAGTTTTTTCATGCAAAATCGCACTTTTGTAACCAAATCCGGCATCGTGCTGGCCGGGGCCGCGGCAGCCGTCGCCTCAAACGCCTACGCTCAGGGAACCGACGAAACCATTAAAGCCGTGATCATCGGCTGCGGTGGACGCGGGACCGGTGCCGCCGCCAACTTCCTCAAAAACCCCAACACGAAAATCATCGCCGTGGGCGACGTTTTCCCGGACCAGAAAGAAGCCGCCCTGCAGCGTTACGGCCTTGGCCCCGAAGCCGGGTTTGACGGTTTCGACGCCTACCGCAAGGCGATCGACTACGCCGTAGCGAACGGCGCGGTGTACGCCATCCTCACGACCCCGCCCGGATTCCGCCCGATCCACTACAAATACGCCGTGGAAAAGGGCCTCAACTGCTTCCTGGAAAAACCGTGCTGCGTGGACTCCTACGGCTACAGAATGCTGATGGACGTGAACAAACTGGCCGACGAGAAAAACCTCAAGGTCGGCGTCGGCATGCAGCGCCGCCACCAGCAGACGTACCTCGACGGCATCAGTGAAATTCTGGACGACAAAAAATGGGGCGACATTCTGTACACGCGCGTCTATTGGAACATGGGCGGGATCCCCGTCCGCGGCACGGGTCAGGAACCGACCGAAATGCAGCGCCAGATCCGCAACCGGTACTACTTCGTCTGGCTCTGCGGCGATAATATTCTCGAACAGCACGTGCACAACCTGGACATTGGAAACATCATCATGGGAAACCGCGATCCGCTTTACCACCCGACGCAGTGCAACGGGATGGGCGGCCGCGCTCCGCGTTACTTCGGAGGCCCCACCCCGCGCGTCGGTGAGATCTTCGCGTACCACTTCGTGGAATACGAGTACGCAGACGGCCGCCGGATGTACAGCCAGAGCCGCCAGGTCGCCGGCACCTGGAACTGCGTGAACGAGTACGCGTGCGGAACCAAAGGAAGCGGACCGGTCGCCCGTGCGAAAAAACGCGGTGAGCAGCCCCTCGACCCGTACGACGTCGAGCACACCGACCTGATCAACGCGATCAAGCAGAACCAGAAGTACAACGAGGGCTGGGCCGGCGCCACCGCCTCGATGATCGGGATCATGGGCCGCATGGCGACCTATTCCGGCCAGGTCGTAACGTGGGATCAGGCCGTGAATAACGGGAAGACCTACATGATTTACGAAAACCACGACGCGCTGACGCTCGACAGTGACCCGCCGGTCCTTCCGAACGCCGACGGTCTTTACGACGCGCCAATCCCCGGCGTGAGCAAAGACGTTTGAGCCTTTCGGTTTTAAGTAGTCAGTAGTCTGTGGTCAGCGTTTCGGCCGCGCCGAAATATGGTTTTCAGTTCCTCAACTACCAACTGAAAACTGAAAATTCTTTTCTGCCAAAGGCAGAACGCTGACTACTGACCACTGACTACTTTTTCGGCGCAGCCAAAACACTTTAATTCTTCGCTTACGGAGGCCCCGACCCATGCCGCGTTTGATCCCCTGGCTCAGTTTTTTGATTCTGCTGATCCCGTCGGTCCTGCTCTCGAACCCGACCAGCCGGGACTCCTTTGAATGGGACGGGACCTGGATCACCCGATTCATCGGCAAAGAAACCGAGGTCATCGTTCCGGACGGCGCGACCGAAATTCGACCGGGAGCGTTCGCCGACTGCCGTTCCGTGACCTCCGTCACCCTTCCCGAAGGCGTAACGAAAATCGGAATTGCAGCGTTCAACCGCTGCAGTTCCCTCAAGACAGTCACCCTTCCCGAAAGTCTCAATGAAATTGAGTGGGGGGCGTTTGCCAACTGCCCGGCCCTGAAAGAATGGACCCTTTCCGCCGATCATCCCTTTTTTAAGAAAGACGGGATCGCCCTGCTGACGAAAGACGGCAAAACCCTGATCGCCTGCCCGGCCGCCGCCGGAGAATACCGGATCCCCGAGGGCGTGACCGGGATCGAAAGGGAGGCGTTCCGCGGCTGCGCGTCCTTAACCTCCGTCCACATTCCCGAGGGGGTGACCAGGATCGGACTTTTTACGTTCTTTGGCTGCACGTCTTTAAAGTCCGTCGTGATCCCCAAAGGCGTGACGGAAATTGAGAATTGCACGTTTGCAGACTGCACTTCCCTGACGTCCGTCGTGATCCCTGAAGGCGTGACGGAAATCGGGGAGAGCGTGTTCATCGGCTGCACGTCCCTGACTTCCATCGTCTTGCCGAAAGGCGTCACCGTGATCCCGGAGGAAACGTTTGAAGGCTGCACGTCCTTAACGTCCGTCGTGATCCCCAAGGGCGTAAAGAAAATTGGATGGTTTGCGTTTTCTGGCTGCACGTCACTGAGATCCGTCAACCTTCCCGATAGTGTCAGGAAAATTAAAGGCGCCGCGTTCGTCAACGGCCCGGAAATTTCCCCGACCCATCCCTATTTTAAGAAAGAGGGGGCCTGCCTGCTGACCAAAGACGGGAAAAAACTGGTCGCCAGCTGGACCAACGCTGAAGAATTCCGGATCCCCGACGGTGTAAAGGTGATCGGTGAAGGGGCGTTTGCGGAACGTAATTCCTTGAAGTCCGTCGTGATCCCCGAAGGCGTGACGAAGATCGAATACGGTGCGTTTTATGGGTGCCGCGCGTTGACGTCCGTCGCCATTCCCGGAAGCGTGAAAAAGATCGCAGACGAAGTGTTCGACGAGTGCCCGGACGTGACGATCTGCGCTCCGAAAGGGTCCAGGGCGGAAGAACACGCGGGAGATTGGATGATTCCTTTTAAAGACGACGGTTCCAGCGTCCCTAGGGCGGAAGGGAAGTCTGAACGTGCGAAAAATGACGAAATTCCCTGCGAACTCAGCATCATCCGTATTGATCCTGAAAGTGAATGGGGACTGGAGATCCCGACAAGTGACGAAATGCTGAAACTGCTCAAGATCGAGGACAATTACGTTTTCCCCTCGAAGGTGGAGGGCGCCTCGCTTTCCGCCTGGACGGATCGGGAAGGGCACGTTTGCAAGCTGTGGCTCAATGGAATCCAGCTTGATCAGCCACTGCTCGATCAGATTCAGCGTTTTTCCTGTTTACGGGATCTCCATTTTTTTAATTGCAAATTTTCCCCGGGACTTCAGTACCATTTTGACGGTTTGAAAAATCTGAAGATTTTTGGGATTATTAACTGCATAGAAGCCGAAAAAGGCCTCCTGAAGGACCTTTTGAAATCCTTGTCCGAGTGTTCCCGGCTGCGGTCATTAGATTTCTCGGATCAAAGCGATCTTTTCATTGGCAAATTGTCACGAGAGGATTTTCTCCTGGTTGGTCAAATGAAATCGCTTCGCTCTTTGAAACTTCCCCACCTTTCCGACGAAGGGCTGGAGATTCTGGCCGGACTCCCCGAATTTCAAAAACTCAGCGCGAATCGTACCCAAATTACTGAAAAATCCATTCCGTTCCTTCATCGGTTTCCCAAATTACGGGAACTTTATCTCCATGGATCCCGTGACGATATGGGGGCCATCAATGATGCGTTTCTGCAGGCGATTTCGGACATTCCTCTCCGGATCCTGGCCATTCCCAACGCGAAATTGACAGACAAAAGTGTCGAAACCATCTTGGGATGGAAAAGCCTTATATGGATTCTGTACCTTGATCGTGACATGTCCCCTGAGGGCCGGGAAAAGATTGGGGGCAAGGTGCCCATGCTGTAGTTTGGCCGTCCCCTCACGTGATTCAGGAACCAGGTTTTTAGACTCATTTCCGGCAGTATTTTTTAAAAAGGAGCATTCCCATGCGTCACATTTTCCCCCTTCTGCTTTCCCTCCTCCTCATTTCCCCGGCGCTCGCGCAGCAGAACTGGCCGCCGAACCCGATCGCGACGTTTGCGGACGGCGTGTGGTCCGTGCCCGATGAAAAGGACCCGGGGCTCATCACCAGGTTCTCGCAGGGGCCGACGCGTGACCTCTGCTCGGACGCCGAGGCCGCCAACTGGGTGGACGCCGAGGGGAATCCCAACCCGGAATGGAAGATCCAGAACGGCGAGATCGTCCGGCTGGGCGGCGGGAAGGACCTTTTCCTCAAAGGCGAGTACAAGGATTTCATCCTCGAATTTGAATTCAAAGTCGAGTTTGCGGGAAACTCCGGCGTTTACTTCCACGCCTGGAGCGAAAATGAGAAAGCGATGGGCTACGAGTACCAGATCATCGACGACATGAACCGCCCGATCCACGAGACGTACCAGCGCTACTTCACCGCCAGCCTCTACCAGATGTTCCACCGCTACGACGCGGCCGGGCCGATCAATTACGGCGGGTTCAATACCGGGAAGATCCTCGTGGCCGGGAATCACATCGAGTTCTGGCTCAATGGCAAACTGGCACTGAACGTTCAGACCGGCACAAAACTCTGGAACTGCTTCGTCTCCAACGCCCGGACGAACGACGGCAAACGCTTCGGCCAGATGATCGGCGGCCAGATCGCGTTTCAGAACCATCAGCACGAGATCATTTTCCGGAACGTGAAGCTGACCGAGCTGAAGCCGGCACAGTAGAAAAAAGCCCCACGTTTTCCTAATCCTCAAACTCCAACCATCATTTAAACACGGATTTCCACGGATTAAAAGGATTTCCACGGATTTTTAAAGAAAAAGGTCGAACTCCCCCTGAAAGAATCCTTTTAATCCATTTAATCCGTAAAAATCCGTGTTTAAATCTCGCTCTGCGGCGGGACTGGTATGGTGTTTGGCCGAAAAATCTTGCCATTTTACGCGATCCATCCCGTTCATAAGTTGGTCATCAGCGGAGGCGGGGCGTTCCAAATCCCTTCTTTCGTTTTTTTCCTCACGAAACTTTCAATCCCGCTCCGGGCCGTTTCCTTAAATTCCTCTTTTTCTTTTACCGATGAAGAAAAGCGGTTTTTTTCCTCATCTCACCCATAAAATCGACAGAATCGAGAAATATTGTGTTCCGAACTTTTCCTCAAGACGAGCCTTACCGGCAGAAACTCCTCGCTGACGCAGGGCTGGATCCGGAGGAAAGTCCACGGCTTCGTTCCATCGTGGGGCCCGCGGAAATTCGTGCGATCCTCAAAGGTTTTCGGCATCACCCCGAGGTTTACAAACCGGGGGAGCGCCCGGAATCCCGGCGGCGGGAGTCGGACTCGCACGGTCTGGAAAACGTGGCGGCGTGCCGCTTCCGCGCGAATTTTCACATTCATACGCAGTACTCGGACGGGCGGCTCTCCGTGCCGGCACTCCTCCAGCAGGCCGCTGCCTACGCGGACCGTGTGGCGGAAAATCTGAACTCGAATTCCCTGGTCCCGTTCGCTCCGTTCACGGTCGGGATCATGGACCACAATCGGGTCGAAGGGTGCGCCGAGGCGATCCAGCTCATTCATGCCGAGCCCGAGCGGTTTCGGAATCTGCGGGTGATTTTGGGGTCGGAGATCACGGTCCGGATCCGCCGGATCTACCAGTTCGAGCTTCGGGAAAAGCGCCACGTGCATTTTTTGATGGTCGGGATCACGCCGCAGGACCCGTGCTTCGAGGCGTTTCTTCTGCCATTTGCGAACTCGGTCCCGCCGACGCACCGGGATTTTCACGGCGCGCCGTCCGTCACGCTTTCGCAGGTTTCGCAATTACTTCATTCCCAGCAGTTTGGAGCGCTGGCGATGGCGCACCCGTCGCGGATCCAGCTCAAACGGTTCCTCGTCGAGCCGGAATACGCCACCGAGGCCATGCGGCAGTACATCCACCTCTTTCATAAAATGCTCGGCCGCCGCGCGCTGTACGTCGAGGCGTACTACCAGGCGTACACGGGAAATCTGGCGCTGGACCTCGAGGAACTGCGGACGATCCTGGAAACCACGGCCGCGGAGCGTCTCTTGGCCGCGGGTGGGATGGACACGCACGGGGCGAATATTTTCTTCAGCAACACGTCGCCCAGGTTTTCGATTTAGAAAAATCAAGATTTGAAACGAGCCGCGCCTGAAACTCAGAACGCACTCCGCTTCAAAATCTCATTTAAACACAGATTTTCACGGATTAAATGGATTTACAGGATTTTTAAAGAAGAAAGAAGAAAGAAGAAGGTGAAAGTCTTTCCTGAAAATCCTTTTAATCCTCCTAATCCGTGAAAATCCGTGTTTAAATCAAGCGTTAAAGCGGGACTGGAGTGGTTTTTAACCAAAATTTCTTTTCACGATTTCTCGTTGCTCACCCACGTCACACTTAATCCTCCAGCAGCCACTCGTCGAGCAAGCGCCGCGCGATGCTGCCCGGCTGGGGGATCGTCGGGAGCGTTTCGCGTACAAACCAGCCCGCCGAATCAATCTCCAGACCGTCCGGGCTCAGTTCACCCCCGGCGTACTCGGCCCGGTAGCCCAGCATCAGCGAGTTCGGGAACGGCCAGCTCTGGCTGAACTGGTACGCCAGATTTTTGACCTCGACGCCGACTTCTTCACGCAGCTCGCGCCGAACGGCCTCCTCCGCACTTTCCCCCGCCTCGACGAAACCGGCCAGCAGGCCGTAGAGGCCCGCCGCGAACTTCCGGTTATGCGCGAGCAGGATCTCGTTCCCCCCGGCACGGGTCACCAGCACGATGACCGCCGGCGCGATTTGCGGGTAGTACCGCGCTCCGCACGCAGCGCAGATCAACCCCATGTCGGTCTGCGACTCAGCGAGCGGCTGGCCACAGGTTCCGCACAAACGGTGCGAGTTCCTCCACTGGATCAGGATCCGGGAGCGGCACAGCGCGGCGCACTCCCCCGGCGGGAACGTCGCGAGTACATGACGCACGGGAACCGTAAAAAACCGGTCCGGGAGCGGCTCTTGCGGCCACGCGGGGACCTGAGCGCCGACACAGTTTTTCCCTCCGAGCGTCCCGAGCAAGAGCAGCGGCCCGGTCATTTCCGGCAGAAAAGCCCCCACCTCCGCCACGGTCAGAAAACGTTCCGGGCCATTCGGGTCACGGGTCAAAAGGACCTCTGTCCCGCTTCCCAGGAACAGGAGTGCGGCCGGGTCGGCAAGATACGAAATCACGTTCGGAGGAGTAAACTGCGGCATACGAAAAGGGGCTCAAAAGGAACTGGACGGCTGATCAGCATCGCATTAATTAAAGTACTCCGATTTAAAAAAAATTCAACCCGCCGCCGCGGAAAAAGAGAAAAAAAGAGAATATTTCCCGAAAAAACCCTCGCCCCCCTTTACGTGGACGCAGGACGCGCTAAAATGGAAGGGTTTTACTTTTACGCCCTTTTCAGAAATCCCGTCACCCCTGGAACTTTAACCGGTCAATGCGCCTCAACAAAAAAACCGCCGTTTTGTCAGCGATCGGCTCCATGATCAGCATTCAAAGCGGTTCCTCCATCGCGAAGTGCCTCTTCCCACTGATGGGCCCGGCCGGCGCCGTGGTGCTGCGAGTCGGGATCGCCGGGATCCTGCTCGCGCTGGCGTTTCGGCCCAACCTTTTCAAATTCTCCGTCAGGGAATGGGCGTACATCCTCTTCTACGGTTTCTCCATCGGCGCCATGAACATTTCGTTCTACTACGGGATCCAACGGGTCCCGCTGGGCATCGGCGTCACGATCGAGTTCATCGGTCCGCTCGGGCTCGCGCTGATCACCTCCCGGCAAAAGACCGACCTGCTCTGGACGTTTCTTGCCGCGCTCGGCATTCTGATGATCGTTCCGTGGCATACCGGGACGGTGGATCTGATCGGGATCGCGTTCGTCGCCACCGCGGGCTTGATGTGGGCGCTCTATATCGTGGCCACCGGCAAGATCACGGGAAAGCTCAAAAACTCGGACTCGGTCACGTGCGGAATGTGCGTCGCGGCGCTGCTGGTCCTTCCGTTTGGACTTTGCAGCGGAGATTTGTTCCACCTGAACGCGAAAGTCCTTTGGCTGGGCTTGGGAGTCGCAGTCTTTTCCAGCGCGCTTCCGTTTTCGCTCGATCTGCTCGCGATGAAGAAACTCCCAGCAAAAACGTTTAGCGTACTGCAAAGCCTCCAGCCCGCCTTCGGGGCGCTTTCCGGCCTGATTTTTCTTCGTGAGTACCTTTCCGTCACTCAGTGGCTCGCAGTCTTCTGCGTCATCGCGGCAAGTGCCGGGGCGACGATCTGCGCCCAGGAAAGACCGGATCCGGAGGGCCTGCGTCCTCGCCAGTCAAGTTAATTACGCCTTTCCCTTTTCACCGGTTATTAACTTGACCGATGGAACGCCGACCCTCCGAATCGACGACGCTGGAAGCGTCGTCCCCGCAAGTTTTATTTTTGAGGCGACGCTGGAAGCGTCGTCCCCGTAAATCGCGAAAAAAATTCAAATATTTCCGCAAAAAAATCCCATTCGCCCCTTTACCCGTCGTGCAAAATGTGCTAGAATACAGACGTTTCCTTTAATTTCAACCATCCGGAAGGTACTTCATGTTCACCGAAGACAAAATTCTCGTCGGCGTCACGGCCGAAGGCAAACGTTTATTCCTCAATCCCCGTATGGCCAACCGTCATGGCCTGATCGCCGGTGCGACCGGTACCGGTAAAACGGTCACGCTGAAGGTTCTGGCCGAATCCTTCAGCGACATGGGTGTCCCGGTCTTTCTGGCCGATGTCAAAGGCGACGTTTCCGGCATGTGCCAGCCCGGCGACGCGACCGAAAAAATGACGCAGCGTCTGACCGCGCTCGGGGTTTCCAACTTTAAATTTCATGCTTGCCCAGTGCGTTTTTGGGACGTTTTCGCCGAAAACGGGATACCTGTCCGTACAACCATCAGCGAGATGGGGCCGATGCTTCTCTCCCGTCTCCTCGGTCTGACGCAGGTTCAGGAAGGCGTTTTGAATCTCGTCTTCAAAATCGCCGATGATGAAGGGAAGTACCTCATCGACTGGAAAGACCTGCGAGCCATGCTGGTTTACATCGGGAACAAAAATCAGGAATACACGCTAAAATACGGCAATATTTCCAAACAGAGCGTTGGAGCCATTCAGCGTTGTCTCCTCCAGCTCGAAACAGCCGGAAGTGAAATGTTCTTCGGCGAGCCTGACCTCCAGCTTGAAGACTGGATCCAGTGCACATCCGACGGTCGCGGATACGTGAATATTCTGCACGCGGTCGAGCTTTACCGACATCCGGTCCTTTACGCAACGTTCCTCCTCTGGATGCTCGGCGAGCTGTTCGAGCGCCTGCCGGAAACCGGGGATCTGGACAAACCGAAAATGGTCTTCTTCTTCGATGAGGCCCATCTGCTTTTCACCGACGCGCCGAAAGTCCTGGTTCAGAAGGTCGAACAGGTCGTCCGCCTGATCCGTTCCAAAGGGGTCGGCGTTTACTTCATCTCGCAGAAGCCGTCCGACATTCCGGACTCGGTTCTGGCGCAGTTGGGAAACCGCATCCAGCACGCACTTCGTGCCTACACGCCTGCCGAGCAGAAAAGCCTCAAGTCGGCGGCGTCCTCCTTCCGCAAAAACCCGGCATTTGATACCGAAACCGCCATTTCGGAACTCGGAACCGGCGAGGCGCTTGTTTCCTTCCTGGACGAAAAAGGGCGGCCGGCAATCGTGGAAATGGCGAAAATTCTTCCTCCTGCGACCTATCTCGGCACTGCGGATGAAAGAATTCGTGCGGATTTGACAAAGAACAATCCATATTACCGCCACTACTCGCAAACGATCGACAAATACTCCGCCTACGAAATGCTCGCCGCTGAAAGCGGAAACGAAAGCGAAGTTTCCGAAGAGGCCCGACACCAGGCAGAAATGCGACGGGTGAAACCGACTGCGACCCCTGAGCCCGCTCCGGCCAGACGTCCTTCTCTCCCCTCGTACCCACGTCAAATGCCAGAGATGCCGCAGCAAACCCGCGCTCCGAAGCAGCCCACGGCCCCAAAAAAAGTAGGCCGCCCGAAAAAGACCACCTCGGAAAAAGTGACCGACTCGGTGATCCGCACGCTCGGCAAGTGCCTGGAACGCACGCTTCTGGGGATTCTGAAGAAAAAATGACCTCCCCTTAAAAAAACGGGAGTCTCATTTCTTGAGGTTCCCGTTAAAGATTTTCCCTTCACCTTGATGCGAAGTGAAAAATTCACTCAATCACTACTGGGGTTGGGATTTTTGTGGCGATTTCGATGATCTCCATCATAATATCTTTCCAAGGAATATCATTACTCTGAGCAACTGGTGGTGCCGTTTCAGTCTTTATCACAGGAAGATGGGACCATTCCGGCTGATCATTGTTGGTGACACGCTCAAGTGTTCTCTCCGCCAGTCCCTTCATATACTGGTATTGAGAATTTCGATCTGCAAAATATTTCCAAGTCATGTAAACTATAACCGGTGCGTAAACCACTAATGCAGTTCCTCCGGTTCCATAAATAATTGCGGCATGTCCACCAGCCATTCCAGCCCCTCCAGCAGCAAGAGCACCACCACCCCACCATGCCAAGACCGCATTTGCAGCTGCCACGCCATGTAGTGTGGAAATCGCCACGCCCGCAGAGGTGGTCCCATATAGGACTGCAATGGAGGTCATAATCGCTGGCGTCAGAGCCACACACGTAGTCGCAGCTCCTAAATAAGCGGTTACTGTTGCATCCTCAAACGAGCAATACCCCATCGCGTACATTCCATACGCCATAAGCACTCCCGCCACTGAACCGCCCACCAATGCGCTCATATTTGTGCCAAATCCTATCGTAGCCAGTTTTGCACCAACCACATTTCCAACGTAAGTTGAAGTACCTGCAAGTACCAAAGTTTCTGCGGTCTGCCAATAATCAATCTCACCCCGTGTATAATACTGAGTCAGGATGTCGATTGCCACTGTAACTCCTGCGACCACACCTACCGTTATTCCAGCACGTAATCCCTCAAACGAGTAACGAGGTTTCATACATAGCTGATTGAATTTTTCCGGATTCTCACAGCACTCTCTAGCGACCCGTTTCAGTGCCTCACCTTTCAAATGATTCTGTCGACCCAACGTTTGGACAGCCGTATGACGAATGGCACGCTGGTACTCTTTGGGAAGCTGTTTGAAAGTCCCCTGAATTTTTTGAGTTGCTCCACGAATTACGTTTCCATTCTCATCAAGTTGCCGAATAATAATAACGTGCTGGTCTCCCATCGGTTTATAGGTAAACAATCTGGAACGATAATTTATTTTACCATCTGCTGCCCCGGCAAGATATTTCCCAGTCCGCCGAGCTTGCTGTGCCAAACGGGAAGAGGTTAAAGTATCGTCAGCAGAAGAAAACGAGTATCCTTTAGCCGTTTTCCATACTGTAGCGGAGTGACTATCATCCAGTTGAACAGTCATGACATTTTTCACATTTTTGGGAGGAAACTTCACCCGTTGGAGCTTTCCTTTGTCGATGTTTTCTGCCAGCTCAGTATAATTTTGAGCGGTTTTTCCAAGGCGACGGCGAATCCATGTGGCACTCATCTGCTTACCGTCCTTGGTCATTCCCAAAACTGATGAGCCAACTTTCGCATCAGATACAAGTAACTGGCGAGGATTTCCAAAGGAATCCATCTTAATGAAAAGACCGTCAATTCCAGTCCGTCCAATTCGTGCAGGAGTAAGTGTTCCCCACCCACCAGAACCTTTCAGGGCTGTACCCGTAAAAACATGTTCCATAAGGGATTCCCCTAAATCTCCCTTAAAATGATTCAGCAGCCACGGAGCCTGCCGTCGGGTATAGGCTATCAGCGGCACGAGGTTCCTGTCAGTCAAAACAGCCCGTCCAGTGGCAGTTGCCACGCCGACTCCAATGGCCTGTGTGCGACTAACACTAGCAGGAATATAAGGGCGGGAACGAGAATCTTCCTCTTTTGCCTGAACTATGGACGAAAGCATGAACAGACAAAGAAACAGTGAAATACAAATGCGTTTCATAAGTGAGTCTCCTGTTAGAACTGGAACAATTGAACTTTAGGTGTATTGAAAATAGCATTCAATGTATATCCAATAGTACCTTGATCTAACCAGGAATCATTATCTTTAATAGGATTTAACTGGCTTTCTGACAAATATTGACTTGTGAATTCTTGGTAGCAACGATGTACCTGAGAGGTTAAAAAACGTTCATCAATTGGTCCTAAATATTGAATCAAAAATGAAGCAATGGCCCGACGTTTTTTATCCCAATTTGGCCCAAACCACGACTGAGCTTTGTATGCTTTATCCATACCTTCTTTGCACATTTTCAAAGCCCATTGATTATAAAGTTTTTGCTGTACTTCCTGAGCTTCTTGATAAATTTCCTGAAGATGGTGAAGTGTCGCTGCCGCGGTATTGGGCGTGAACGTATTGTCTCCGTTCTCTTTTCCTAGGTGCTTGGGAGCCAGTTTCGGTAAAATCTCCTGAAGATTTCGGATTTCATTCTGAATCAGACGGATTCTTTTCTGCGCGACTCCATCAACCGGCTCGTTTTTCTCATTCTTTGCAGGTTCTGGAGTATAATTCTTGAATTTATTAATTTCCACAACAAAATCTTTGTATCCTTCCATATATTTGTTCCATACCACCTCAGATTTCGCATTGACCACTTCGTCGCTCATCTTCTGCAGATCCTCGTATTCCTCAGCGACTTTTTTCTTCAGTTCTTCATTCAGTTTTGGCTGAAGTGCAATGATGGAACGCATAAGATGCTCACATTCCTGAAGCTGGTAAGAAGCGACATCAAAATGTTTTTCACCAAGTGTCAAAGTAGCCTTGATCGCATCTATCTGCGTATGGAGTAAGCCTTTCAGTTCCTCAAACGCTACCTGATTTTCATCCTCCTCAGGCGTCGTTTCCTCAGGCTGTTCCGTTTTTTCATCAATCGCACTCTTCTGGTTCTGAACTTCATCCAGCCAGGCCGCAAGTTGTTCCACTTTGTCAGAAGGTACCGCGGCGATCTGATTTTCAAGGAACAATTCCAGCGCGGTCAGGTAACTAAAACGGGTTTCATCGTCCTTACTACCATCAATCACAGTGAGAATCGTCTCGCGGTATGTATTGATGATTTCCATATTTCCAGGCTCTTTTCCAAGTGCGTTGGCAAAGTAAAAAGTTGCCAGACGAACATTCCCCTTTGTCAAAGCGTCTTTACCGGAAGCGACTGCTTTCTGCCAATCTGCTGTCTCATCCTGTGCCCTTGAGGGAAGTGAAATGGCGAACATCACCAAACACAATAAAACACACAGACAAATTTTCTTCATGGAATCCTCCTGAGATAAAATGAAAGGTTCTTTCGGCTAGAATTCACAAGAAAAAGCACGAAAGAAGTACCGACACCCGATTGCTGCAAAACACCCTAACGGCAGGGCTGCGAACAACAAAACAGGGTCGGCACTCCTATCGTGCATAATACTTTACAGACAGGAGCGCTTCGCCTGACAAATCGATCTCGCACAAAACCCACTCCTTTACTGGACTGGGGCCGTTATTTGTTTTGAATCAATTTGTTCTCTAAAAAACATTCTTTTTTATTATAACAGGAAATTTAAAATTTACAAGAGGTAATTCCCTAAAAACATTAAAATCTTAGTAATATTTTAAATGAATAAAACAAACACAAAACGGGAAAATGCCACGCCGGTCGTGGGGTTTATGTAAAAGTTTTGTTTTTATCGTAAAAATCCTGTAAAAACTTCTTCAGGGTGGTTGATTATTTTCAGATTTGTGTCAAAATGACGAAAGAAGAAAAAGAAACAAAGGAGTTTTACGATGAACTGTTCAAAACCCGTTCCCTTGCCGTCCGTGGCAGAAGAAATCACCAACGCGGTCTCTCACGGAATCGGAGCGCTTCTTTCGGTCGGGATCCTTCCGATCCTCGTTCTTTGCGCTGAAGGAACGGCCGCCACGTGTGGAGCCATTTTGTTTGGCCTATCTCTGATTTTTCTGTATCTGATGAGCACCCTGTACCACTCGTTTCCGAATGGCGCCGCGAAAAAAGTGCTGCAGCAGATGGATCACGCGGCTATTTTCGTACTGATCGCGGGCAGTTACTCGGTTTTCTGTCTTTCCCGTTTTTATGAGACAATCGGTCCCCAACTCTGCATCGAGGTCTGGTCACTCGCGGCCATTGGAATCCTTGCGCAAATCATCTGGGGACGAAAAGCTCATATATTCGCGCAGGTCCTTTACCTTTTGATGGGTTGGCTCGTCATTTCCCACTTTCATGAAGTCGTAGCGACGTTCACCCCCGCCCAGTTTTGGTTTTTGCTCGCCGGTGGTCTGTTTTACACAGTGGGATTCGTGTTTTACGCGCACCAAAGGATCCCCTGGATGCACCCCACCTGGCACTTTTTCGTGCTGGGGGGAAGCGTTTGTCACGTCATTTGCGCGATGCTCATTTTTTTATGAAAAAAACAGGAAAAGCGACAAGTTCACCGGATTCGTTGGAGAAACACGAAACCGTTTAACTTTGCGCGGCGGCTGCAAACCCCCAGTTGGCTGCGCTTGCAATCAAAGGAAGCACCCATGAATTTTCTTAACGCCCTGATGAACCTTCTCCTTGAGATGGCTCCGTGGATCTTATTGGGCTTTTTTGCCGCGGGGCTTTTGCACGTTTTCGTCCCAAAGACCCTGTTTAGGCGATTTTTGAGCGGCGGCGGAGTACGCTCCGTCTTTTGGGGCGCCATGCTCGGGATCCCCCTGCCCCTTTGTTCGTGCGGCGTCATCCCAACGGCCATGGGACTGCGAAAAGACGGCGCTTCCCGCGGCGCGTCCGTCTCGTTTTTGATCTCCACTCCACAAACCGGCGTGGATTCCATTTTGGCCACGTGGTCACTCATGGGCCTTCCATTCGCGCTCATTCGCCCGATCGCGGCCCTGATCACCGGTCTGGCCGGCGGATTTCTCGTCAATCTGGGGACGGAAAAAGAGGAATCTCAAACCACCGAATCTGCGTTTCCGCAGTCCGACGAGCCCAAACGCACTCTGTCAGAAAAAGCTGCCGAGGGTTTCCGGTATGCGTTCATCGAAATGCTTGGCGATATTGGAAAGTGGCTGACGGTCGGGCTGATTCTCGCGGCGGCAATTACGGTCCTCGTGCCTGATGAACTCTTCACGGGTCTCGAATCCCGCCCGTGGCTGGGTATGTTCGCAGTCCTGCTTTTGGCCTGCCCGATGTACGTCTGCGCAACCGGCTCGATCCCGATTGCGGCCGCACTGATGGCCAAAGGCTTTTCGCCCGGGGCCGCGTTCGTGCTCCTGATGGCCGGACCAGCGACCAATCTCGGCGCGATGTTCATCGTGGGAAAAGTCCTCGGGCGCAAGACGCTGGTGATTTACCTCGCCACGATCCTCGCCGGAGCGCTTCTGACCGGGCTGTGCATCGATTCATTCTGCCCGCGGGAGTGGTTCACGCTGAACGCCACGCTGCGCCCGGCGTGCTGCGGCGGCCACGAAAGTGGCGTCTGGGCGTGGGTGAAGATCCTTAGCACCGTCCTTCTGGTCGGGCTTTTAGTGAACTCTTTGATTTTGGAACGATTCAGAAACCGAAAGGAAACCGAAGAAATGAAAGAAAATGAAACGGAAAACTCCCGCACCTACAAAGTGACCGGCATGACGTGCAGCCACTGCCGGAATTTCGTCGAGAAATCGATTCGCGCGGTGCCGGGCGTTGAAAACGTGACGGTCGATTTGGCCACGGGTCGGGCTGAGGTTTTTGGCCCCGCTGACCCTGAAGAAGTCAAAAAGGCGGTCGAAGACGCCGGTTTCGAAATCGAATAAAACCGGATTTCGGGCCAACCAAGAAAAGAAAAACGGGGAGGATGCACACGCACGAGCGGCGTGAACGTTCCTCCCCAAACTTTTTAAGGAAGTTCAAAAACCTCGTATTCGAAACACCAGGCCCGTTTCACTTCCACCTTTTATTTAAACACGGATTTTCACGGATTTAATGGATTAAAAGGATTTTGCTTTGATTGAGTGAAAACCCCAAAAAGCACTTAAAAATCCCTTTAAATAATCTGCGGAAATCCATTTAATCCGTGAAAATCCGTGTTTAAATTGAGGTTTGAACCGGGCTACGCTCTCACTTGGGAAAAGGTGGGAGGTTTTGGGAACCTCCTTTTACGCTTTTTTCTTCAGCGCAAGCCCCGCGGCGTCTCTCAGTCCTGCGGGCCGAAAACGTCGAACGGTTTCACCGGAGAATCCGGTTTGACCGGCTGGACCGGAGAATCGGAGATCTCGCGCACCCAGATGTTGCGGAAGCGCACCGGATTGCCGTGGTCCTGAAGACGGATCGGCATCTTGGCCGGGTGAGCCGTGTAGAAGTGCTTCAGGTGATAGTACGTCTCGCCCTTCACCTGGAGGTGATTCTGAACGAGGATCCCATTCTGGAAGACCGTCACGTACATCGGGCGGACCAGCTCGCCTTTCTCATTGAATTCCGGACGCATGAAAATGATGTCGTACGTCTGCCATTCGCCCGGCTTGCGGCAGCAGTTGACCGCCGGCGGGTTTTCTTTGTAGATGGAACCGCATTGACCGTCATAGTACGTCGTATTAATGTAGGAGTCAAGAACCTGGACTTCATAGGGCCCCCAGAAAACGCCGCTGTTTCCGCGGCCCTGGCCATCACCCTTCACCTCGGAAGGCGTGGCGAATTCGACGTGCAGCTGAACAGAACCGAAATGCTGTTTGGTCTCGACCATTCCTTTACCGGAGTAAACGGCTCCATCCTTGATGGGCCAATTCTCGCCGTTCACCCAGGCGTCCATGGTTTTGCCATCGAACAGAGCGATCGCATCGGACGGAACGTTGGCAGGAGCGGTTTCCGGCCCCGGGTCCACGACCGGTGGTTCAACCCAATCAATGCCGCTTTTCCACTCATCGGCGGAAAGCATGGAAACCGAGGCAAGCAGAACAGCCGCGGCAGAAATAAAAAGTGACTTTTTCATCTCGAAAAACCCTTATGAAAAAAGTTAAAGGTAGAAGAAATAAAACGATTTTCCCATTTTAACACAATCACCCATTAAGAAAAAGGGGGGGAGGAATATTTTTCTCAGAAATGAAGGGACTTTAGAGGAAAACAGGCACAGGAAATGGAAATTCTGTCCATTTCTCAGAGTAAACTTTTTCTGCCCAATTTACCCTAAATATTTACCAAAAGCCTCTTTTTTGTCAAAAATTTTTACTTTTTTTAAAAAAATAGGGCAAAAACGGGCCCGAAGGATTTGACTTTTTTCGCAAATCGAATACCATTATAAATATTGAGATAGTGTCTTTTGACACAATTTATGTACGGATTTTCAGATTCACATTTTTTATATGCCTTTCATGATAAAATATCCTCCTTTTTTTGTCATATTCGTCCTGATTTTGTTGGGCTTGTATTCCGGTACGTCTTCTGTACTTTGGGCTGAAGATGAGGAACCTGCGGAACAAGCCGCTCAAGCGGACGCTGCCCCTGCAAAAGCGGAATCTGAGGAAACCATTGCGGAAAAAAAGCCCCTTTCCGAACGGGAAAAAGCAGAGGCCAAAGCATTTGGCGAGAACGAGGTCACCGACATTCATCTGAAAGCAGTCGAAACACTCGAACTGGCTCCCGAACAATCGAAAGCCGCACACGAGATTTCCGCAAAGTACATTCAGGCGTTCTGTGAAACAGTTCAGAAACGTGCCAAATTCAAGTTCCTGAAACAGGAAAACCTTTTCCTGAACGAAGCCGCTGGGGATAACGGGGCTTTTACTTCTCTCCTGAAGCAGCTCGGCGCCATGAAAGAAGCGGACATGGAAAAGTACATTCCGGAAATTACAAAAATTATGGAGGAAGGAACCGCTCCTGCTGTGGAAAATCTGCAAGGGATCCAGGACGGCCTGACGAGAGAAACACACCGAAGCCTCGAAACCTGGCAGACTTTGCATCAAACGCTTGTGGAACGCGAGTATTTGCAGTTTGAACTGAAATCCAACCGCCACATTGTGACTCAAATCGCTTCCATGTTCAGCATGGACAAACGCTGGTTCTGGCTTCTGGGCGTTTTCGCGTTTGGAGCGCTGGTAGTCACGGCCTGGCATGACCGCCGTCACGAAATCCGCCGCTGGCTCAATGGCGGTCGTGCCCGACAGATGCGGCTTGCACAGATTTTGACGGTCTGCTTTATCGGGATGGTAACTTTGACGCTCGTTTCTTTCCTCATGGGAGAAACCATTTACCGCGCCATGCTTGATTTGACGTTCCGCACGACGGCTCCCCATGCAGTTTACTCGAACCTGGCAAGTGATCTTGAAAAAGAATCCAAAGGGTTGGATGTCCGTATTCAAAAAGAAGTAAAGGACCTCAAATCCGCTCGCGGTAACTGGCAGAAAATGGCGGTTAAAAAGATCAGCGATTCCAGCAAGTTTGTAGGAGCCTGGCAAAGCTGGCGGAACAGCGTGGAGGAAATCGTCGTTCAAAGCCTTCTCCTTCAGGAAATTAACGGCAAAATCAACGAAGACAGCAAAAAACTCCTTGAAATCGACCGGGAAATGGCTGCCCTGACTGGTGACACGCTTTTCTTCCTCCGGGTCAAACACCTTGTGCGCTTTATGCTGGGCAGTATGTTGGCCATCGTGACGTTCCTCGGAATTGCCGTTTTTTGGAGTGAGGTACATGCTCGCCTGCGCAGGACGCAAAACACCTGCCCACACTGTCTTTCCGTCAACACCCTGGAACCGTGCGACGAAAACGGCCTCCAGATGCCGAGCAATTCCATCAAATCGAAAAACGTCCTGTGTACGAAAGTGGTTCAGGAAAATCCTTACGAAATCTGTGGCTACCGATTCCCCCGTGAGCTTGCTTCACTCACGAAACTATCCTTCCCGACCCTGGGAATTCCGCAGGTTGGCAAAACACACTGGCTCACGATGCTTTACTGGGAAATCGCGAACCGGTATTACCCCAAACTCGGTTTTTCATGTGTAACGTCGAGTGTCACGGAGGAAATGGACCGCCGTGTGGATGAAATCATGAACTACCGAATCGGAACCGCAGCGACCCAGCGTGACAATATTCCGCTTCCACTCGTTCTGCGGTACAAAGACAAAGATCCGCTTGGCAGAACAGAGATCCTGGCCGACATTTTCGACTATTCCGGCGAAATTACAACCGATGCGCCAAGCGACGACTACCGCCGGGAGCGTGCGCTGAAGAGCGAAGGTTTTCTTTTCTTCCTGGATCCAACGTACCCATGGGTTCCGCAGGCTGAGGCGCTAAAACGATTCCGTAAGGACCTGAAATCCATAAAAGGCTTGCGCAAAAACGAGTCGCTTCGTCTTCCCATCGCGGTCTGTATGACCAAAATCGACCTTTTGCCGCTCGTGAAGTCCTTGGGTGCGGATGCGGAAAAAGAAGCGATCCACTTTTACGAAGAACTTGGGAAAATCGACCCGACGGGGATCGCGATGAACAAAGACGTGATCAACCGGCGAAGCGAACTGACCGACGAATTGCGCAAAAAGATTTGGCCCGATTGGGATATGGAATCTCAAATCAATGACCTGTTCGGCGGCCGATATAAATTTTTCCCGCTGACCCCGGTCGGGCTGGACGGCGTTGGCGAGGCGGACCTTCGTTTGCGTACCATCGCCCCGTTCGGTTTGGTCGAACCCCTCGCGTGGCTGCTCGAAATGAGCGGTTACCCGACACTCGACGCAAAATAAATTTACGAATTATGAATTACTAATAATGAATTATGAATTTTAGAAACTCTTAAGGTTTCACGTCATAATACACAATCAAGCCGTAATTCATAATTCTTAATTCATAATTCATAATTAGAAGGATAATTTATGGCTTGGCCGCTTTCCTCCCATTTTAGTACCATGCTTCAAACGCCTCGTGTGGCGTTTAAGGACCCGGTTTTTAAAAACGCCCAGATTTTGCGGAACGCGCAAGGGCAGCCGAAACCGTGGGCGGGAGCTTTTGCGGTCGTTTATAAAGCAACGCTCGAAAATGGGGAAAATCGGGCAGTACGTGTTTTTTCGTCCGAGTCCTCCGAACGCCGCGAGCGGTATGAAATCATAAGCCAGTATTTGCAGGATCACCCTGTCAAATGCCTCGTCAATTTTGAGTACCGGGATAATGCCATACGTTCTACAGATGGAAGGTGGTATCCGCTCGTCATTATGGATTGGGTGGAAGGGCACACTCTCTTCCAGTGGGTCGATGGTCAGGCCCGAGCCGGAAACGCCAAAGCGATCCGCCTCGCAGCCGATGTCTGGGCGAAAATCGTTGCGGAGATGGAAGATGCCCAGATCGCTCATGGCGATTACCAGCAGGCAAATATCCTGGTTACGGCTGAAGGCCAGATGAAATTGGTCGATTACGACTGCATGTGTGTCCCGGCTCTGGTCGGAAGGCGAAATCTGGAAATTGGTGTGGAGCCATACCAGCATCCGGACCGGAACGGCGACACGCCTCTTTCACTGACACTGGACCGTTTTTCAGCCCTAATGATCTACCTCTCGCTGCGCGCGTTGGCGGCAGATGTTTCGCTCTGGCAGAAATACGTCATTCAAACGTCCTACGACAAAATGATGTTCCGCAAGGAAGATATTATGGCCTCGCAGGACAGCGAGTTGATCGCTGATTTGCGTCAGTCGCCGGACGAGGATGTTCGTGAACTGACAGAAATTTTGCTTCGTCAGGCCTTGGGCCCCATGGACGAAGTTCCCTCTCTGGCATTACTCATCAGCCCGATCCGCCGCGCGATGCCCTACCTTCAGTCACAGCAATGGGCGGAGGCTGTTGATGTCCTGAAAAAGCTGCAACTGAACGAAATCCCGACCGAAGTGAAATCCCTCGTGGAGAAGGCGTACGAGGAAGCGTGGAAAGCCAAATCTCTTGAGGATTTCCAAAACATACACTGGGAAGTCAACGAAAAGTGTGACCGTATGATCGCACGTGTTTGCAATGACAAATTCCTCAAGACGTTTCCAATGCCACCGGACACTCAGGAAAAGGTACTCGCTGCACGAGAACGAATCCTTACAGTGGACCGGCTCTACAGGATGATGCGTCTGGCAAAGCAGAATTTGGCCCTTTCAGGCGAACGCTCCATCGCGGCTCAAGGCGCTCTTTTACCGCCGGATTACGAGTACGCTGGCCGTGCACGGGTCCTTCAGGCTCAGAAAGTTATGGCGATCATGGACCCCTTCCTGGAAAAACTCAACCAGCCGCACCAGAACGAAATCGAAATCGCGGAAGCGTGGGGAAATGTCCGTAAAAATAAACTTCAGGGCCTTCTGAAAGACGAACAGCGAATTCGCGCGGAACTGGCGGTTATGCGCGCTCCAAGAATTAAAATCCTCGAGAGTTTCCGCAAAAACACTCCACTGGACCAGTTGGACCAGAAGATACTTTCCCTTTGGGATGTTAAACTTTTTGAAGGCTGCGAGCAGGTCCGAAAGTACGAGCGTTTATACAACATCGCGCTCCGCCGTCGGGTCAAACTGGAAATGCTCACGGAAGCATTGGAAGCCAACCTGCCTGAAGAGGTTGCGGCCATTTTAAAGGACCCGCTTTTGGCGCACTACCCACTTCCGGGACCTTTGGCGACGAAAGTAAAAATTCGTCAGGAGCAGTGGACACACTCCGAAGGGATGATCGGCGCAATGGACGCCAATGATGCGAAACTCTTCATTGAGGCTTTCGACGCAAACGCACTCATAAAGGACCCGGAAATTTACCAGGAGATCTTCCCTCAGATGATCCCGTGGATCGAAGGGCAGATCCTGCCGCTCGAAACTAACGGTCTGCGACCCGTTTTCGGGCGCGCAAGCATCCTGAATGAAGAAGATGGAACCGTTTCGATCCGTTGGACCTGGATGCATCCCCGTTTTGGGAACGCGTGCGTTCTGGGCGTTTCCGGCGGTAAGATTTTAGACACGGACCGGCCAGAAGACGTCTCGCTCGTTTTCAACGCGGAGATCACGCGTTCCCAATGGGAAAAAAGCGGTAGTTTCTTCACGCTGACTCCTGACCCGGCCTGGAATGGCATGAAAGTCATCGTTTGGGGTGTGATCGAGACTGGATTCCAGCGTTTTTATACCCAACCGCTGATTCTCGGTAACCTGGACATTAAAAAGAAATCGTGGTTTAAGTGGAAGAAATGATTCACCAGTTTTACTTTACGCACTGCACGTACGCTTCCTCCGCGCTGGAACGGAAATCAGGCGAAGTGGGACCGCATCCGCTTGGCTACAGCGTTCGAGCCGCCTCGGTTCAGGGACCGGCTCTGCGAGAGATTTTCCGCCGTCTGGAACATTACGTTTACTACTACCTTCCGACCGATACACCGGCCCAGGAAAAAGAATCCTGTACGGACGTAAATTCCCCCAAACGCCTCGTTTTTCTCCCGGAAACGGATTTCGGACCAGTCCTGATGCGGCTTGCGTATCGTCCTAAAGACACTGCAGGGCGAATTGGTTCCTACTTCTGTCACGTACTGGCTGGTGATGATAAAAAGCTGGAGAAATTCACCTCCTCAGTAACCAAATCCGGAACCGCTCCGATTCCGCCCACACCACCCGTATCCTCCGCACCATCCCTTCCTCCGATTCAGCCGTCCACCCCTGCGCAGCAGACTACACCTTCCACGTTAACAGCCCACACAGCCCTCCAGCTCTGGGACGCGCCAGAATGGGTAAGCAAGGACGAGGAATGGTTTCCGCACGACATTCACCCCTTTGACTCTCTTCAGGATGTTCTGCGGAACAGTTCGCCGGCCATCGATGATCGCGTTTTGGCCTCTTTCCTGACCACGGAGTCAGGTGGGACTTTCTATGACCCGAAAAACGTCATTCCGGAACGCTGGCGTAAAATGCTCCTCACGGAACGTCAGCAGATATTTAAAACCATCCTTTACGGCTTCCTTTTGACGCGTGACAAACCGGGGGAAAACCTCTTGCTCGTCGTGGAACCTTCCATGGCCGCTCTCCTTTTTTACGGGATCGGCCAGTTCTTCCCGCCTGCACTTTCACGTACACAAAGTTTTTCAACCTACGAGCCGCTTCCGGATCGCTTGATCACGAAACTCGCCGCTACAACATTTCGCACTCCGGAACAGAGCGACCTGAATGACGCTTTGTACCAGGGTCGCTCCTTTGTACTGAATACGTGGAACGGTCGAACCTCCAATTTTGACGCGGCAGGACTGACGACTTCGTACATTTCACACATCTGGAAGCAGTTCCTGGCGGGGAGCCTGACTCAGGTCAAAACCTTCTGTTCGACGTTCAATTCCGTCGGGATCACGACGATGAACGATCTGAAGGCCCTGATGGACGTGGAAAATATTTACCACCAAATCATGCTGGACGACGAATCGTCCATTACGCGCAGGAAGCCGGTTCCGGAGAAACTTTCCAGTCTTCCGCTCTCGTCAAGCCGTACGGCCGTAACGCTCCTGAAGCGACGTATTGCGGACGGTCTGACCAAAATCATGGCTCAGCCGCTCCCCGAGGCGGAAAAAGCCCTGAAAAACATCGTCGGGACACCCGGTCAACTCCTTTTGCTCGAGCTTCTGGGAACAGGCGGGAATATTCCGAATGTCCAGAATGCAGTTCAATTCCTGACGGACAGTCTGCCGATGGAATTCCTCGCCAAGTGGCTCAAATCTTCACAGGCCAGCGACGAGTATAAAGGAAAACTCCTCGAAAAGTGGTTCCTTCAGCTCCGTACCATGCCAAAGGACTGTGAGTTTCTCTGGAAAATTTCGGTCGAATCGCTAAGAAACCAGAACGTTCCTGGCCAAAAGCCGCCAATCCCGAACGCGAACATTCTGCCGGAAACGCTCATTCGGCTTCCGCATGATGTTCTTTGGGACGCATTCAACAGCGCTCCAGTCGTGCCGTTCCAGAAAGAAATGGTCATGGCCTACACTTTGGGTGTTTCCCGGCTGGTCGAACGTGAAGGGGCGCTCAGTGAGTCTGTAATGGCCATCCGAAAAAGGTTGGACCATTTCATTCAAAATGTCCCGGAATCCCTTTTCGGCCAGATTTACCGAGAGTTTGGGAACTGGTTTTTCCTGAACTACCCCGGCGACTCACTTTTCCTGGGTGAAAAATTCGCGAAACTGGAAGAAACCATTTTCCTTAAACCTGCTGAAATCTGCGGGAAACTCGACATTTTATTCGACATCCAAGACATTTTGCCCGAAAGAGTACTTCCGCGAATCAAACGCTGGCGTACCCTGCAGAAATCCGCTCAGGCAGTCGTAAATTTTCAGGCTCAGCCCGGCAAAAAGTTCCAGTTTCGTGTTCTGGATCAAGCGTGTGAGGCACTGGCTCAGGCGACGTACGAGGTTTTCGACGACGTGCGTTTCCTGGCGGCTTGTGGGGG
The DNA here is from genome assembly GCA_030530205.1 of Thermoguttaceae bacterium. Lineage (GTDB taxonomy): Bacteria > Planctomycetota > Planctomycetia > Pirellulales > Thermoguttaceae > RGIG3701. The sequence goes on from JAUMVK010000015.1 coordinate 54,278, forward strand.
TCCTGCAGCCGATAAATTCGCTAAAATCTCCGGAATTAATAACGCACAGCGCAATCGGCTCGTCGAGCAGGAACTCGCTATTTTACCGCAGTTGTTCCGCCAGTGGTACAACGTGGAATTCCTTCCTCCCAGGAACAAATCCCACGAACTGCTTCAGAAAAAACTGAAATTTTACCTTCAGACGAAAGAGTGGAAATCCGGCGGTATTTCCGCTTTGGGAGGTAAAATCTGGATACTGGCGATTGTTGCCGGAGCCGCCATTGGCCTTTTGGCCGCGCTGCTCTTCTTCACTCTGTTTTCCGGCAAATCAGCGGGGCCGTCAATAAACGACACGCCATTGACACAAGTCACATCGGATGAAAATGATGATCCGAATACTGAAAACACCAAAACTTCCACCGCTCCAAAAGAGAAAAAAAAGAAAACCTCAACGGTCAGTTCGTCTAAAGTAAAGAACGGATCAGCCGACGAAAAAACGGAAACCGAACCTCAGGAAACTGTTTACCTGCCGGAAACCGACGACGAAACGGCCCAGCTTGCCGGTGCCGAGGATCCCGGAGTGGGTACAAATCCTGAAGATAATACGGAGTCCGAAGAAAACGATTCCTATGATCTGGAAGCGCTGGAAAAGCCAATTTCCGGAAAATCGTTCCAGCCGACAGACGTGGCGGAACTCGAAAAATGGGACAAAAAGCTGAATGAAGACGGTTTTTGCCGTTTCACAAAACTGGAACTTGCATCGTTCCAATCGTCCAAAATGAACCCTGATTACACGGCTCTTAAAACCCGCGAGCCAATAAATCGCTGGTTTATAAATGAGCCGCAAGTTTCCGGGCTGAAACTGGAACGTGGTTACATCCTTTTCGAGGGGACCGCGTACCCGTTTGGTGAAGCCAACTGTGTCACCGCCCCGGTCCCGATGGAAATGGAACCCGCCGCCGATTCCGAAACCAAATCTGAGCAGTCGGTCACTCCGCCGAAGGCCGGGAAAAACGTTTTGACCGCAGAAAAGGCTGCCATGACTCACTCGGACGATGAGCCTGGGTTACGTTACAGTGTACCGGACCTCGCAGAAGCGCTGGGAGTGAAGAGGGCTTACGTCGAGCTGGAAGACGGGCAGCTGACCATTCACATTCAAAAGAAAGAGCAGTCGGATGACGAGATCGACGCGCTCACAGAGGAAGTCAACTCCTTAAAGGCCCAATACTCCCAGCTATCCCAATTGATCGAAAGTTGCAAAAATAGCAGTCCCCGAAGCGCCCAACGCAAATCACAATTCAATAGTTTGGCCACTTTAGTTGGAAAAGCCACATTCAAAGACCAGCCTGAAAAGCAGGACGACCTTTTAACCATCGCCTATCAGAAAAAGGAACGGCTTGGCAAACTTTTGGCACTAAAAAGAAGGAACCTTCCCGGCAAAGAAAGCGTTTGGACTCCAAACGAGGAAGAAATCATCCGCCGTCTTCAGGGACGTAAATCGAACGATTTCCTCAAACCGGCGGAACGCCCGGAACCAGTCGAAGTCGCAGCCGTTTTTTCGGGGAATTTTTTCTACAACCTGCCGCTTCCGCAGGGAATTCAGAATTTCCTGAACCAAAACGCAGCAAAAACAAAACCCACAGGAGCCGAGGAAAACCTGGATTCCCTTTCAAATCCATCATTGATCCAGGAGGGTACGAAAGAAAAATCCGACGAGATATTTGATTCCGGAGAAAGTACTGAGGAATTGGCAGATCAGGTTTACAACCGTCTGAAAGAAGGATTCCAGAAATCCTCAAACACACAGGAAAACGATCGGCTTTATGTCCTGGTTCCTGCTGATACGGAAAAAAACCTGAAAGAGGGTGGAGACATTTTTATCAAAAAATCCCTCTCCAAACTCAAGCAAACTCAAAATTCCATTCATTTCCGGATCGACGGTCAAAATCTGCCAGCGAACCTGAACATCACCGCGAGAATTCGTGAGATAGTTCCCGGCAGTCTCGAAACCAAAGACCGCGAAATGGGCCCAATTTCCTCCCAGACGGAACCGATCGTCCTTTCGGATGAATCGGCCTACGTGCTGATTTCCCTCCGGTTTCAAAATGCCTCGGCTGATTTAACTCGGGAAAAAACCTTCGTCACTCCGTACTATTTGATCCAATTGAACCAGGGTGAAAACAGTACACCGGCAGGGCACGTCCTTTCGGTTCAGTTCGGGCGGAAATTCCTTGGGAAATTCGCATCCGAAACTTCGGCTTCCAGGGCTCCTTCTTTGCAGGACCGGCTTCCCACTCCACAGAGAAGCCGAAACCGTAATTCCAGATAAACAGGACAATTTTTCATCATAAATCATCAGATTTATTCATATAAGCCATGAAAAACCGCACGCTTATTTTGCTTCTCCTCGCACTGCTCCCGCTTGTAATACTAACGGGTGCGTCCCTTTGGGATTTTTTCTCCGTTCCTCCCCGCTCGGCGCCTAACGACCAGGAACTGATTGCTGAAGTTGACAGAGGCAAGCTGGATCGCCTCAATGGGATCAAAGTCGCAAAAGCCCTCGAGGTTGGTCTTGAGGACGTACAGTTGATCCTCCCGCTCGACCCGCAAAAATCCCAATTCCTCAATCACATGGGGCACTACGGCGAATACCGTGGAGGTCTGGCTTACGTCCAGCGCTGGAACTCCGTCCTGAGCAGCTTTCTGGAGACATTGCGTCCCTTGCGTAAAATCACATCGGAGGCTCTTTCAGATGCCGAGGAAATGAACGAGGAAAACGAGGAAATCTCCACAGGTGCGTTTGAAAGCATCCGTAAAGCCATGGGGCGATTGAACGGTGCGTTCCGGGAGTTTAATTTCTCCCTTGAAGAATTTTCCAAGGCGTTTCCGGAGGTTCCTCTCGCCAAAGATTCCAACGAAATCTCTGCCGACCTGAAGGAAATGGTCGATTTGGCTTCGGAACGGGTCAAGCGCGCGCGGGAAATGCACCAGCTCAAAGCATCCTTTATGGAAGCACAAAAACACTATGAGGCGGGTGAACTCCTCAAATGTAATCAGCTCTGTGCCAAAATTCTGACCAGTGAACTGGCAGATGACGCATTTCTGGAAAAAGTCCAGAAAGTTCACTACAAAGCCCGCGCCAAGCGTGCGATTAACGAAATCGACGAGATTGAAAAATCAGAAAGTATGCCTCAGCGTCGGCTCGACCGGCTGGAAGAACTGTCCGAAAAAGTCCGCGACGCGGGTAAACGGCTGGACGCGGAAACCAAAGAATCCCTCGGAAAGGAATTCCTGACAAAAATGAACGACGTGGTCATCGCCAGCGTCGAGGAACTTTACTCGGACGAAATTATCCAAGCGATTTCGGCGCTGGAAAAGAATCCGCCTCAAAGTTTCGCGGATGGGCTTTATGAAGTTGGGAAAATCGCCGAGAATATCCAAAAAATGAACTCCCAACTCAAGAAAAGCATGGGGACCACCGAAACTCTTCCAAGTGTGACAGCATTTCGGGAGAGGCTTCAGGTCTTTCTCGAAACGTTGTTGAAAGACAGGCTCCCCGCAGATATTTCGGCTGATGAAAACATCCAGGAAGCTGTTCTGACGGGTCGAAAAACCGTCACTGGCTACTTTAAACCAGTAATGGAAGACGGCAAGAAAGTCGGCTACAAAATTTACGACTCTTACGAAGATTTCAAGAATCCAACCGGTTCGAAAGGAGTAACTCCGATCAAGGATTTCCTCGCCGAACCCGGTCCATCTCTGGAATCGCGCTGTGTCAAGGAGTATCTGCTTGCACGCGAAGAGCTTCTGAAGAGTTTCGAGAATAAAATTTTCTGGACCCGTTTCCTTGAAAAATGCGAGGAACTTCAGAAAGAATTGAGGGACTGGGAAAGCAGAACCGGTCTGAAGGTTTCCTTCTCACTCAAGGAACAAATTGCCATAGCCAAAAGGACGCTCCAGGACGAGAACTGGAACATCATCAGGAAAATATTCAAGTAAACCCGAATTTCATTCATAAACTTTTTTCACAAGGATTTTGTAATGTACTCACAGGAAATCAGTCGTCATAACAAAGCATGTTTCCTTTTCCTTTTGGACCAGTCGTACTCCATGGAAGAGCCTCTTGGAGCCTCCCAGAACCGCAAATGCGACGAGCTTGCCGCGGCCATTAACGCCTGGCTTCAGAATATGGCGATCCGCGCCAGCGGTGACTCGGGGATTAAGGACTGGATGGACATTGGTGTCTTTGGCTACCGTACTGACCCAGTGGGAAATCCAATCATTGAGTCGGCGCTTCGCGGACCGTTTACCGGTCGTTCGATCGTTTCGATTACCGATCTTGGAATGAATCCTATCCGAATCGATCAGCGTATGCAGGTCATTCCCGATGAAGAAACGGGCGAAGTTTTCCAGATCCCCTGCGAAGTCCCGATTTGGGTGGACCCGGTCGCGGAAGGGGGAACGCCGATGTGCCACATGTTCTACCACGCCCACGAACTTCTTTCCGCCTGGATTTCAGAGCACCCCTACAGTTTCCCGCCGATTGTGGTTCATATTACAGACGGGGAGTCCCAGGACGGTGACCCGGTTCCGTTTGCTCGCGCTTTAACAAGTCTGGCAACAAACGACGGAAACGTCCTCCTTTTCAACTGCCACCTTTCGATGGCCGCGAATGATTCCTTTATGTTCCCGGCCACTCCCTCGGGGCTTCCTGACCAGCTGGCCTATAATCTTTTTGAAATGTCGAGCATTTTGCCCGACACTTTTTACCAGCACGCCATCATGGAAGGATTTCCACTTCAGCCGGGAGCGCGCGGAATGGCCTTCAATGCCGATATGGTTTGCCTGATTCAGTTCCTGAACATGGGGACCCAGGCCGCGCCGGGATTACGGTGATTTTCTATTAAAAATTCCCAGGGCTGAGCCAGATATGACTATCCCTGTATAAAGAAACACTGACAAATCAACCATTGAAAGAAAATGAATACAGCGTGTGCAGTTTTTTTGATTGAAGAATCCCCTTCGATGAAAACGCGAATCGCAGAAGGAACGCATTCCCGACTGGAAAGTATTGCCACGGCGGTTAATTCCGCGATTCGGCAAATGGAGGGAATGCCGTCCATTGATGTTGCGATTATCGGGTATCATCGCGACGCGGAGGGCAATCCAGTCATAGGGAGTCGTTGGGGTGGCCCTTATGAGGGGAAAATATGGGTTTCTTCGGACGTTCTGGCAGTTAATCCTATCCGAATCGAGACTCGGGCCAAACACATGGTGAACCCGGTTACGCGGGCAGTGACTCAAATGACCGTTGAGTTCCCCGTCTGGTTCGACCTGATCCCCGGCGCAGGCAGGCTGCAGTATAAAACCGTTTATGAGTATTTGGCCCAAATGCTCAACGATTGGATCCAGCAAACGGAACCCGCAATTCCGCCGCTGGTTTTCAGCTTTCTCTCGGACCTTCAGCCCAACGATTCTATCGCTGACGCAGTCATTCCTCTGGGAAAGGTTTCGACGCAGCAGGGTTTTCCAATGCTCCTCCAGTTCCACGTTGGATCCTACACCAACGTCCCGGCCATCAAGTACCCTAGTGTCGCCCAGTTCCTTCCTTATGGGCCGGTCCAGGAGCTTTTTTACGCATGCAGCCCTCTGACCGATTTTATGTTCACGGCCTTGCGCCAGAATCAGGAATTTCCCACTGCCGGGGCCAAGGCGCTGGTTTACAATGGCCGTATGATCGACATTGTGCGGATGCTCGGTTGCGTAAAGGTTTTCCAATCCATGCGCCCGGCACACGCTTCAGGGACCCAATTAAAAGCTGGTCCTGAATTTAACGTTTCTGTCCCGGAATCCAGCCCTCAAATTCCCGATTTTAAACCTCAAAATACGGCAATCAAGCCGCCAATTCCCGCGTTTGCCGCACAGCCGCCTCAAACTTCGCCGATTGCTCCGCCGAACCAGGAAATCGCGCATCAACAGCCCCCGTTGATGGCAGAGCCACCTCAGTTTCGGGCGCAGAATCCACCAATGGCTGCACCGAATCAGGAGAACAAGCCACTGACACCACCGTTGATGGCTCAGCCTCCAGAAATCAAACCTGCTCATCTCGCGATGCCGCCGGAACAGCCAGCGTCATCTCCGATTCCGTCCATTACGCCTTGTCCTCCCATCCAGTCCAAAACCCGCAATTCGTTCCAAATGCCGGGCGTGATCCCAATGTCGAAATCCTCAGACGCCTTATTTGAAGATTTCGACCATGAGTCGGACGAGGACGATTCTCTTTCCGATATTCCATCGGTAGAAAATCTTCCTGAAGTGAAAGCGGATATCATACCGGACGGTTTTGAGTACCGGTGCCAGCCGTTTGCAACGAACAAATCCGTACCGGAACCTCCGAACCTTCCGCCGCGGCTGGCCCTGGTGATCCTCATGATGGACCGTTCCGTCTCCAGCCTGATGTACAAACCAGCCCTTGAAACGTGGGAGAAACGAAAGGACAAGATCCGCTTTATGCTCGGTGAATTTGCCCGCCGCGGACGTGGCCGTTACGACGTTGGAATCGTATCCTACGGCAAAGAACGGGATGGCAAAATGTCCGTGTACCGAGGTTCCCTGGGAAGAACTTTCCTTTCGGATAATTGCCTGACGGAAACGGCCGGCAAGGTCGAACTGACGATGATCCAGATCCCCAACGGAATCGGCGGCCTGATTTCTCTTCCACGCAAGAAGCTTTACTTCACGGACTGCACGCCGACCTATTCCGGCGATCCCGTGATGGGGATCCAGAGCGCGATCGAAATCATTCGTGAATGGGAACAAACCCGCCAGAATAAAGTGCTTTCGCCTGTCATCGTCCATTTAACGTCAGGTTATTTCCGCACGGAACGGCTGGATGAGGCGTTGAACCTTTTGGCCGACCCAACACTTCCGCAGGTTTCATTCCTTCAGTGGGTTTTCACCGAGCGTCCTCACATCGGAGTTTGCTGTCCGGCAGATACCACTTTCACGCATGACGAAACACTTCAAATGCTTTGGGAACGGACCGACCCGCTCCCCGCTCGAGAATTTCTGGCGGGGCTGCGTCCCGGCATTCACGAGGAATCACGCGGAATGATGGTCAATATGGATTTCGACGTCCTTTTCGAGGCACTCGACACATTGGCCAAGAAGAAGAGCGAGAAGCCGTAAAATCAGCTGAGTTGCGACTTGCGTTTTGAGAACTGCGAGTCGCACAAAGCGTGACGTAGAATAAAAACTTGACTCGAAAAGAGGGTGGCCGCAATGACCACCCCTTTCTGAAAATTTTAGAAGTACCCGCCGCGGGCGTGGACTTCTTCCGGCGAAAGACCCGCCTGGATCCAGTCTTTGAATTCGTCTTCGTTCCGCACGATCGACTCGGCCCGTTCCAGAACCGCGACGCAGATCTTGCGGGGAACGACCACCGCCCCGTCAATGTCGGCGAAAATCAGGTCGCCCGGCTTGATCAGGGCCGTTCCGCAAACGACCGGGACCTGGAATCCCGTCATTTTCGCGCGAGAGAGCGACCCGTTGGAAGTGCGGTAGCGGCACCAGATGCGGAATTTCTGGGACAAAATGTCGCCCGTATCGCGGATCCCGCCGTCGATGATCGCGCCGCGGACGCCCTTCGCCATGGACATTTTGGTCATGACGCCGCCCCAGTGGGACGCGTGATCGACGCCGTTCGCGTTCCAGACGCACACCATGTTCGGCTTGAGCTGGTCGAGCATTTTCACGCGGAGTTCCAGCTCTCCCGAAACGGTCGGGTCGGCGTTCGAGCGGATCGTGAAGGCGAAGCCGGCCAACACCATGTCGTCGCGCAGCGGGGCGATCTCTTCCGGAAGCGCCTGGTTCGTGAGGCACATTTCGCGCATCACGTCGTTCACGCAGCCGGTGTAGAGCTTTTCGTACCGCGCGATGATCTCTTCTTCCGGGATCGGCAGCTCGCACATCTCGACGTCGTCGCGAATGTGGCGCAGATTCTCAATATTCATCTTGGATTTTGGTTTGTTCTCTTCCATTACAGAAACCCTTTTGTGTGTGAGACGGTCTGAAAAATGAATCTTTCCGAATTATACCACTTTTAAAATTTTTTGCCAGTGGGGGGCAGGACTCCAAGTCCAACTTGCGAATGGAGCAAATGGTGAAAATGGGAACGTCCCGGAGTTCACCTCCAGCCCACTTCCCACTCCAGCGATTATAGGCCCCGCGGATTTGGGCGGATTTGATTAAAAGAGTTTTTAAACTGCAAACCAGTTTCCAAAGTGCGCGGCTCACCCACTTCAGCCCCTGATTTAAACACGGATTTTCACGGATTAAAAGGATTTTCACGGATTATTTAAAGGAAATTTTGCGTCTTCTTCCTGGTTTTGAATCAATGAAAACGAAATCCTTTTAATCCCTCGAATCCGTGGAAATCCGTGCTTAAATGAAAGGTTGGAAGTGAAACTGGCTTGAATCTTGGAAAGGGAATTTTTGGGGGGAATCCCTTAAAATTTTTTAAATCCAATCCGCCTTAATCCGCCTGATCCGCCCAATCCGCGGGGCCTATAATCGCTGGACTTTGAGGCGAGCTGGTGAACTTTGGGTCAGACTCATTCGACCATTTCGCCCGGTTTTTTGTCAAAATCAAGGGGGGCACTTGACAGACGATTCCCGCAGTGCTATAATGATTTCGTACCGGAAAGTCTTTCGGATAATTTCCTTCCCCCACCCTTTTACCCCCTGAGGTGCTTATGCGTACGTTCTTCACTTTCCTGACCCTTTTGCTTGCGGTCACTCTTGCACAGGCCGGCTCACTTCGGCTTGCTGAAAACGGCCAAACCGGCTGGAAAATCGCCCTTCCGGCTGAACCTACGGACGTGGAAAAGACCGCCGCCCGTGAACTGGCCGAACATCTGAATCTCATCACCGGCGCCGAGTTCCCGACGGTTTCCGAGGCGGACCTCCCCGCTGACGCGCAGAACGTGCTGTTCGTCGGAAACGGTTCCGCGATGGCGGCCGAATACGCCAAAGCCGGAAAAACCGGTGAGAAACCGTTCAAGTTCGACGAGATATTCATCCGCGCGGACGGTTCGAACCTCTACCTCGGAGGTCACGAGCGGCGCGGTGCGCTCTACGCGGTTTACTCGTTCCTTCAGGACACGCTAGGGGTACGCTGGTGGACGGCCGAAAGCTCTTTCATCCCGAAAAAGCCAACGCTTGAAGTCGCCGACGACCTGAGCGTTTCGTACGCCCCGCAGCTCATTTCCCGCGAGATGTACCACCGCCTCGCGCAGAAGCCGATTTTCTCCGCGCGCATGAAAGGGAACGGCGCAATTCCGGCCGAATACGGCGGACGGGTCAGCATCATTTACTTCGTTCACTCGTTCTTCCGCGTTCTGCCGCCGGAAAAGTACTTTGACGAGCATCCCGAATGGTACTCGGAAATCGACGGGAAACGCAAAGGGGAACACACGCAGCTGTGCCTCTCCAACGACGAAATGCGTAAAGAGTACGTCCGGGTCATTCTTGAGGAACTTCGCAAAGCGAAGGATCCCCGCTTCATCGACGTGAGCCAGAACGACTGGGGCGGCTGGTGCCAGTGCGAGAAATGCAAGGCCCTCGCCGAACAGGAAGGCAGTCAGGCCGGGCCGCTCATCACGTTCCTGAATAAAGTGGCCGAAGACATTGAAAAAGAATTTCCGGACGTGCTCGTCGAGACGCTCGCGTACCAGCAGTCCCGCAAGCCGCCGAAGACGGTCCGCCCGCGCGACAACGTGCTGGTGCGTCTCTGCTCGATCGAATGTTCCTTCAGCCAGCCCCTTGAATCGGAGCAGAACGAAAAATTCGCCTCCGATATTGACGGGTGGAGCAAGATCGCGAAGCACCTCTTCATCTGGGACTACGTGACGAACTACCGCGCCTACGTCGAACCGTTCCCGAACCTGAAGGTCCTTGCGCCGAACCTCCGTTTCTTCCTGAAACACGGCGCGGTCGGCCTCTTCTGCGAAGGGGAAGGCGACGACTTCTGCGAGCTGAAAAACTGGCTCCTCATGCGCCTGATGTGGGAGCCTGACCTCGACGAAAACGCGCTGATCAAAGAGTTCTGCGACGGTTACTACGGCCCGGAGATCACGCCGTTCATTCAGGAGTACTGGGACGTTCTTTCGGAACAGGCCGTCAAGAGCGGCGCCTTCATCGGCTGCTTCCACAACGGGTCTCAGGACTGGCTTGACCTGAAAACCCTGAACCGCACGACGAAGCTCATGAACCAGGCCGTCGCGAAAAGCCGCGAGATTTACGGCGAGGATTCCGAGCAGTTCGCACACCTGAAAAAAGCGAAAATGGGCGTCGATCTCGTCTGGATCAACCGCTGGTTCCCGCTCATGAATGAAGCCCGCAAAACCGGTACGCCGGTCGAGGGGCCGACGGTCCTGGGAGACGCTTGCCGGGACTTCGTCGAGATGTGCGAAAAAGTGAAAACCCAAGCGCTCATCATCAGCCAGGCCTCCCTGCTGAAAGATCAGCTTGAAGGGATGAAGAACTACGAGGTCGTGCGCAAAAATCCGCCGAAAGAGTGCGAAGACGCCGACCCGGCGACGTGGTTCGCGGTCGATGATGCCGTTTTCGGAAACTACAGAAACGTGGCGGTTCGAGTGAACGACCCGGAATCGATCGACGGGACCTCCACCCGAATGGGGACGGAAGTCGATTGGAATACGCAGTGCTACCCCAAAGTGGTCGGGAAGTACCACATCTGGGCCAGTATGCGCGTGGATGCCGAAATTGATGAAGGGCTCGCGGGTCAGATCGGCGTTTACGACGTGAACGGCAAGAAGGGGATCATCACCCACGCGCTGAACGTTGAAGACCTTAAAGGACCGAAATACCAGTGGGTCGATCTGGGCGTCGTGGACCTCGTGCCGAATGCTTACATCTGGTTCGCGCACCGCCACAATCCGAAGGTCGAAGCGCTGTACGTGGACCGTCTCGTCTTCAAGGAAGCAGAATAAACAGGGATTTTCAGGGACGACGTTTCCAACATCGTCAACAATTCCGCAGAAATTGAAGTTAATACCCACAGGGGATCGGGGTCCCTCACAGACCCCATCCCCATTATCGTTTTCAATACCTGCGTGTCATCTTATATGCCAGGATACTGGTGAACGCCAAGTTCAACACTCTCCGGCGCGTAATTTCTTCCTTAAACGTCGCCAAGTTTTCTGTCACGTGGTTTCAGAGGGGGCTTTTCCGAACATTCCGGCACAGTAAACCACAATGCTCGTCACGACTGGCCAGAAGAGTGACGCGCTCAGTGGAGCGGCCAGGTACTCGCAAACGAAAAACGCTACGATCCCCAGGATCACCGAAAGGTTGGCGGCCACGATCCCACAGCGTTTAAAAGTGGGTAAAAGCCCAAAGATCAACGGGACGGAAATCGGTCCGAGGAGACCCGAGAACCATTTCACCACGAGGCCAACGATCCCGCCGAAAAGCTCATGATTCAGTGAAATGGCAATTACAGCGGCAGCGAAAAGAAACGAAACGGTCCGCGCGAACCACATCGGGGTCTGGCCCTGAGCGTCAAGGAGTTTTTTGGAAAAGTGTGGCGCGATGTCACGGGAAATCACGCCAGCCACCGCGTTGCAGTCGCCCGCGATCGTCGAAATGCTGGCCGCGAACATCGAGGCGAGGACGATCCCAACGAAGCCGTGCGGTAGGAACGCAAGCGCGAGTTTCGTGTAAACCGCTTTCTGCGCCGCCGAGTCCAGTCCCGGAAAGATGATCGGCGCGGCCCACATCGGGGCGAAAATGATCAGCGGCCAAATGACGTACAGAGTGCCTGAAAGCCACGCGGTCCGCCGGGCGTGCGCGCCTGACGGGGCGGCCATAAAGCGCAGACCCGCACTCCAGTTTCCACCAGTGGTCCCGAAGAAAATCGCCAGTCCGAAGCCGATAGCGAAGAAAAGATTGCACTCTTCACTCAGCGGGGTGAAATGCCCCTGAAGCGCGTCCGTCTGCCACATCGTGAAGTAGTTTACGCCGTAGTGCGTCACGAGTTCTTTCAGCACGAAAACGAACATGAAGATCCCGCCCAAAAGCTGAACGAGAAACTGAAAAACGTCGTTTCGCGTGCTGGCGAAGAAACCGCCCAGTGTATTGTAGATCAGGGTCACGGTGCCGGTCAGCAGAACGCCGTACACGAACGAAAGCCCCGTAAATCCCTGAAGGATCAACGCCATGGCGACGGTTTTCCCGGCCAGGTCGAGGAGCTTCAGAAAAACGCCGGACCAGACGATGATTTGCTGCGTGCTCAGACCGTAGCGGATGGTCAGGTACTCGGTGGGGGACTGGACGCCGAACTTTTCGCGGATTTCCGACCATTTCGGGGCGATGAGCCAGCCGCAAATGAAGCAGGAAATGGCAAAACCGAGCGCCCACCAGACGTAAGTCGAAAAACCGTCCCGGTAGTTATACATGGCCCAGGCGGTGAAAATGACCGCGCTGTAGCCACCGACGTGATGCGAGATCCCGCCGATCCACCAAGGCAGTTTTCCGCCGCCAACGAAAAAGTCACCACTCTGGCGGACCCTGAAAATGGAATAAACTCCGATTCCGACGAGCGTCAGGAAAAAGAAGACGATCATTAACCAATCAAGCTGGGACATTTAAAAAACTCCTTTAAAAATCTTTATTCTTTCTCTTCAAAACTCCTGAGCGTGTTCAGGGCGAACCACCGGTTGCTTCCGCTTCCAAGGGATTTCACAGTAATTTGAGCCGTACCATTAGGAAGAAGCGAAGTGGTTGGGATCGTCAGGCTGAACCGGCCGAGAAAATCCTCGCCGTGCGATTCGATCTTCACGACGTCAAAACGCAGCGTGACGGAACCATCGGTGGACTTCCACTCCGCGCTTTTCGCGTTGGGTTCCGGAAGGTCAAAACGCAGAACCGCTTGGCCATTCACCGAGAGTTCAAAACCTTCGGTGACCGGTTGAGTGATCCAGCCCAAACCGCCGGCGAAAAGGAACGTCGTGGTCTCCGCATTCGGCGTGGCGGTCGGGTTGGTCTGCCAGGAAACCAGGTTTCCGGCTTCTGTTTGCCTCGCGATGAACAACGTGGTGTTAGGAGAATAGTACGACAGCCCGGAAGTTGCACGCGGTGAACTGATCACCTTCCGAAAACCAAGCGACATGCCCGGGGGAAGTGATTTCTCCGGCGCGAGAAATTCGACTGGCCACGATGGAAGCGTTTCTTTTGCGGAAACGGGATAAAGCATTTCCCGCACCAGCCAGGCATTGAGTGGGTTCTTCAGGGCTCCTTCGGAAAAATGATTCAGGCCGGAAACCGTAAGAAGGCCGGAACCAACGCGGACCCGGAAGACCAGCGGCGTATTCTGGACCAGCACGAGGCTTGGCAGGGCGCGGATCAACGTCTGCGGCGCGGTCGGGGCCGATTCTACCTTAAATTTATTCGCTCCGTCCAAAAGTTCACACCACGCGCCGTCGCACCAGTGGTCCCGCGTCACGGAGTCGGTCAGCGAGTCCGAATAAACGAACGTTCCGCAGTGGTTTTGAGCTTCCGAGTCACCGGCCTTCCACCACGTTTGCTTGTATGTGATCGGGATGGATTCCAGCCGCTCCAGGTCGCCCAGCAGGACACACCTCGCGCCTCGTTTCACCGCGCTCGCAACGTCCGCATCGAGCCAGCTCACGATGTAAACCGCGTTGGCTGGAAGCTCTTTGCCCTGCGTTTTGTCAGAGTCCGGAATTGACTGGAGGTTCCAGTCAGGGATGGCGTATTTAACCATCTCGTCGGCATAAATCGCCGGGGCGATCGATGCGTCCGGCCGGATCTCCGCCGGGAAGAACCAGCTGGTCCAGACGTTCTGATTGATCTGGGTGGTTTTCGCCCCTTCATTCGGCACGTTGGCGGTCAGCGAAACGGTGATTTTTACCTGCTCGGGCTTTTCCAGCGCCGGGACCGGAAACGCGACCTCGCCGATGGACGAGACTTCACCGATCGGCGCGTCTTTTACCGGGAATTTTCGGGTTTCTTTCCGGTCGCCGAGCGAGATTTCGGCAGTGAACTCGCCGTTGATCGGAGCCTCCGAGAAATTGGAAACGAGGAATTTCAGCTCCATCGTCTCGCCGGAACGGTACGTGCGTTCCAGACCGTCCGCCAAAAGGACGACCGGCGCGTTGACCATCCGGACTTCTTCGGGCCGGACCGATTTGGGACGGAAGAAAAGGTCCACCAGCCCGTTCGAGGTGGTCCAGTAGTCCTGGATCAGCCACCAGTGGTAGCCGGAAATCATCGGGTTTTTACGGAGGCTTTCAAGCCCCGATTTGTGCAGGAAGAAGTACAAACGCTCCGACGCGAGCGCCCACGCTTCCGCCTCGTTCAGGAGGCCCAGCTCCTCGAGTTTCGCCTTTCCGTCAACCATCCAGAACGGTTTGAACGCGGTCCCTTCGAAAAGGTCGATCTGGTCCGGCCGAGAAAACGTGAGGTAATTCCCCATTTCGTGCGCGATCACGGGCTTTCCGAGGTCTTCCAGTTCGAATTTCTTCAGGTTCGTGACCGGATTGGACCACTCGTCGAACAAAACCGAGAGGAGGTCGATCGTATCGCGTCCCGCTCTCGCGGATTTCGGCCAGTCGCCGTCCAGGTCCATAAACGGCCGGGTGGGATCCAGACGTTTTGCAGTCTCCCACGACTGTTTTCTCAGGGGCATTTCATCCCACGGCGACCCCGCCATGTTCAGCTCGTTCCCGAAAACCCACGCGAAAATGCTCGGGTGGTTTCGGTACTCGCGGAGCACCTGGTCGAAACGCTCGATCATCGTCGCACACGCGACTTCCGGCGGAAGGTTTTCCGGGTTTCCGTTCTTCCAGAGGTTCCCCCAGCCCGGGAGCTGCCCAGGGTAACCGATCAGAAATTCCGCGTTGGGGAGCATGCCGATCTCGTCGCACGCCTCGTAATATTCGTGCGGGAGGATCGTGCTGTGGTGGCGCACGTGGTTGAATCCGAACGATTTGATGATCCGTAGCCGGCGCAAGTACATTTCCTTGTCGCACGACATCGAATACTCGACCGGGTAAATGTGATCGTCGCCGTAACCGCGCAGGAAGAAGCGTTTCCCGTTGAGGAAGATCTTCGACCCGTCGAAACGGATCTCGCGCATCCCGAAGCGGGTTTCCAGCGAGTCGGTTACCTGGCCGTCTTTCAGGAGCGTGACACGGGCGACGTAGAGATTCGGCGAATCGGGCGTCCAGAGTTTCGCGCCAGGAATGGGGACCGTGACCGAGGCGTTTTCCTGAATGGGACGCACCACGGAAGCTTTTGCCTCTTGAGCCGTGGGCCACTCAAAGACTTCCACCTTCACGGAGTCCGCCTGACGCCCGCCGACCAGGTCAAATTCGACGGCGATTTCCGACTTCTGAACGTCCGGTTTGATGAAAACGTCCTTCAAATACTGCGCCGGTCGGGCCTCAAGCCGCGCGTGGCCCCAAATTCCGCCCCAGACGATCAGCATGTAGTCGTTCAACTGCGCCGCGCCGAGCAAGGGGTCGATCCCCCACCGCTGGCGGGAGTCCACGTCGATTTCCAACACTGCGTTCTTCCCCGGCTCCAGTGCGTCGGTGAGGTCCCATTCATGCGAGCCGATGCAACCGATCGCCTCCTTGCCAACCTGCTCCCCATTCACACGGACCGTCGCGTAGCGTGAAATACCGGTCAAAACCAGAAAAACGGACCGGCCTTTCCACGATTCCGGCACGGAAACGACCCGGCGGTAGTGCCCCACGCCGATGTAATTGAACCGGACCTTCTCGTTTTCTGGCCCGAAGCCCTGATTGTTCCAGATCCCCGGGACCTGAATTTTCCCGGTCTGCGTAGCGTAGGAACCGTCGGCGTACGAGTCGGTCGCAAAGTCCCACTCACCGTCGAGCGAAACGATTTCACGGGCCGAAAGCGGGGCACTCCAGACGCAAAAAGCGAAAAGAATCAAGGGGAGGAAAGTCAAGCAGCGAAATGAACGTTTCATTTTTTTATCCTTTGAATCAATTAATTCAGTCAAAAGCGCCAAGTCCCGTGAAGGATTCAGCCGAAAAAGGCCCCGCGGATGAAGCGGATGCGGGCGGATTTAACGGATTGGTTTTAAGGAGTTTTAAAAAACTCCCATTCCAAACGCCAAGCCCGTCTCACTTCCAGCCTTTCATTTAAACACGGATTTTCACGAATTTAATGGATTAAAAGGATTTGGTTTTCCTTGATTCAAAACCTGGAAGAAGACGCGAAATTTCCTTTAAATAATCCGTGAAAATCCTTTTAATCCGTGGAAATCCGTGTTTAAATTGAGGTTTGAACCAAGCCATGCTCACTCTTGGGAAAAGAGTTTGAAGTTTTTGAAAATTCCTTTTAAAAATCTGCTTAAATCAGCAATCATCCGCCTGATCTGCGCTCCTGAAATGGTTGGGGGGCGTGGCGATCTGGACGTGAATTTGGGAACGGTCCCATTTTCACCCTTTTTCTTTTGCCACTTCGTCTTTGGTTTCCTCGATCCATTTTTTCGAGTATTCCACGGCTTCCAGCCCTTTGTTGCAGAGCGGCGTACAGTGGAAAATCGTCCCTTCGATCTCGCCTTTGCGGAAAAGCTCAAGCGCGAAATCGAGCTGGTACTTCATGAACTCCAGATCGATCGGCTGCTTGCCGCCGAAGTCCCACATGTAGAGGCCCAAAAGCGTGCGTTTGTTCGGGCACATTTCACGGAACGTCCGGAAGTTTTCGCGCAGCTTCATCACGTCTTTCCCGGTCCAAGTCCAGAACGACGTGACCTCTGCCTGGTTGAGCATCGGCACGATCGATGGCCGGAGCTGGTGCGAGTAAAGCACGATCGCCAGGTCCACCGCGTTGGGTCGGTCGGCCTGCGGTTTCAGTTCTTCATGGAGCGCGCGGATCTCGTCGTAAGAAAGAAGGGCCGGGCACGTGGCGATCTCGCCCGTCTCGGTCTGAACCTTCAGATCTTCACCGCCGTGGAAGAAATCGTCGAGGTAAACCCCCGTCAGGTTCGGCATTTCGTTAAAGAGCGAAAACACGTAATTCTTCTGACTCTCGTACGAGTCGTGCGACCCCATGGCGATCGTCCATGCGATCCGCTTCACGTCGCGGAACTGCGCCCGGTATTCCGCGTCCGGATGGCCGGGGCGAATCACGCAGACGTTGGGAATATTCATGTACCTGATCGCTTCCGCCATCGTAATTTTGGGACTGAGCGGAATATTGTAAACGCCGTTAGGGCCGTCATACTGACCTGAATCGTGGCCCCACATCCAGTGGCGGTCGGCGAATTTGGCCTCGTAGGGGATCCGTCCCCCGCCGGTCGTCGCCACTGCCCGGGAGACGAGAAGGTTGGAGCAAAGAGTCAGGCCGAGCCCGAAGCCGGCCGTGGTTTGAAGAAAGTTTCTGCGATTCATAATTTCTCCTTTAGAAGGGGTGGGAGGAAGGAAAGGTTTCAGGAATGACGAAATTTAAGGGGAAGGAAGGGGCTAAATTTTAATTGGTGAAGCCTTCGGAAACGACAAGCCTTTCGCGGACGATTAGCGAAACACGAAAATTCCAATCACAGGGATCAGAATAAACACGCAAACGCCCCATAGGATCACGTACACGCGATGCTTGCCCAGGATCGGGCAGAGCCATTCCGTCAGGAAAACCGGAAACCGCAGGGCCGAGATCGGGTACAAAAGCCCGACGCCGATCGCGTTGAACAGAAAATGCACGAGCGCGATCGCCATCGCTGGAAGTCCTGCAGGAGTCCCAAGGAAAGCCAGAGCCGCCAAAATGCCCGTAATTGGCGTTCCAAGTTTCGCACCGAGAATGAGCGGGTAAGCCGTCCGAATCTTCAAAATGTTCGACGCCACAAGAGGAACCACCAACGATGTGGTGATCCCGGACGATTGAATGATCATCGTGACGATCCAGCCGATAAAAAGGCCGAGGAACCCGTTTTTGGAAAGGACCGCGTTGATCCACTCCTCCACTTTGTCCGCCATCAGGATCTTCATGTTTTTGGTCATGTTGACCAGAGCAAAAAACAAAATGCCAAGCCCCAAAATTCCCATCAGGATCGCGCAGGCGGTATTGGGAAAGTGCATGAGATCGATCAACAGGAAACGGTCCAGCTTTACGGGCGCTTCCACCAGTACTGGAATCGGGTTGCACAGCCAGGAGCCAGACATTTCGGCCGCTGCAGTTCCAGCCGATCCAGCCGCTTCTGCCGCAGAACCTCCAAACTGGACCAGCAACCCCGCAAGCCACATCGCGGTACGGCTCATAAAGTGGAAGGAAAATTCCAGCGAGAGACAAACCGTCGCGGTGATGATGCTGTACCAGTCCTGGATAAAAGGAACACCGTACCCAAGGACGAACGCTTTTTTATTCGTGATGTTTCCCAGGGAAACCACCATGCTCGTGATGGATGCTCCGATATTCGCGCCAATGACGACCGGCACGGCGTGCTCGATTGGGATGACATTCATCGCGACCAGTGCCACCACGAGACTGGTCGTGGCTGAGGAACTGTTCATCAGAGCCGTGGCGAAAATCCCGACGCAAAGGCCGACGAAAGGGTTTCTCATACCGGAAAATAAAGCATCAACGGACGTCTTATACTCATTCCGAAGCAAATCCGTAGAAGCGCCGAACATTTTGACGGCGCACAGGAAAAGGTAAATCAGAAAGAGGAAAAGCAGGGACCTCAGCCAGATTTCCCACCGGCTTAGTGCACTTGAGTCAGCGTGATTACTCATAATTTCCGGACGCGAAACGGACGCCCTCCCTAAAGTTCAATTCACATACGATTTAATTATAACAAAAAAGAACATAAAAAACAAGGGGGGATTCTTTTCACCTACGGTGCCAAAAAAACGTTAAGCCAGTTCATCACCGTACTCCCCGGCAAAGGGGCGGCAGTTTCGGAAAGATTAGTCGTTTCCAAAACCAGTTCTTTACATTTTCCCAGTTTCACCAGTATCAGTTCAGGTTCGTCATCCTGTCCCAGGATCCGTTCCTCAGCCACCTCGCCGTCCACCAGGATCCTGCATTTCACTCTTTGATCGGTCTCTGAATTGCCTGAATCGGCCAGAACGGGCAGAACTCCAAGCACCTGGAAATCCCCCTCAAGATTCCACTTCAGGGTCGTTCCCGCCTGTACCCCCAATCCGTGACGCCAGATTTTCCCGAGCGAGTGGAGACGTGTTCCATCTGGTTCCGCATTTGCCCGCCAGGAAGGCAAAAGCTCTGGCCCATGGTTCTTCACCTCCGCAGGCGCCAAATCATCGAGCCAGCGGCGTTCCGCGATTTTTTCGGCCGCTGAAGTAAGTGACTCGTTAAAAAATTTCTGGGATTTCTGGGGTGATTCGATGTAAACGATCTGCTCGGGTGGGATTTCCTGAAAATTGAATCGTTTTTCTCCCGTCTGAAATCGAATGAGTGAACCATCCGCAAGCCCAAACCAGAAAAACTTCTGAGGAGTACTGGAGGACACCGACTTGAGATGCAGCGACCCGGAAAAAAACAGAGCGGCCAGTTGTTCCATTGCAACACGAATCGGGCGCGGGGCCGGAATCAGTTCTTCCGAAACGTTTGAAACCAGCTCCCGGGTCTGAAACATCACCGTATCTTCCTGAAAAGTTAAAAATTCTCCGGCAATTCTCTCGCCGGTCTTGAAAACCAGAACGTCCTCCTCAAAATGAGAATCGTGGAGTTCCGTTAAAAAACGTTCCTGTGTATCTGTTGGGACGCCAGAGAAAATGATTCCCGCCGCGTCGTCCAAAGGAAAAGTCAGTGTTCCAAGATTAAGAGTTTCCCACTCGATCGATTCGGACTGGTCCTTGTTCTTCATTCTGGGCAGTCCGCCAATCCAGGAACTTCCATCGGTCAAAACAAGTGTAAAATCAGTTAAAGAAAGTTCCGCGGGTGCGCCCCAGCAAAGAAATGAGGAAAGCTCAAAAGGGAAACTTTTGCCCTGACGCTGGAAAAACATCTGCTCCGATTCGGGGGCCCATTTTTCAAACGTTACGCCCGGGGTCATTCCAGCCGCTGTAAAAAAAGTTCCCGTGGCTTGTTCATCCTGCGCCGATGCCCCAAGGGACAAAACGAAAACCGAAAGCAGCACACAAAAAATAATATAAAATAATTTTCCCATTTTCTTCTTTTTTTCAGAGGAATGGTTGCAATTTTTGATCAGTGGGTTATAATATTTTCGGGTATGGGATGCGGGACGAACACGCTTCCCACAAAAAATTTTACCTCAATCTTCGAAATTTTCAACCCTTTCCAGAAGATTTTCAAGAAATTTTTATTCATTTCCTTAACTTTCCACGGAATACGAAAATGCGCGCTTTACTTTCACAAATCATCGTCATTATAGTTCTGCTTCTCGTGAGTTTTGCTCTGCTTAAAGATTGGGGTTCGGGAGATTTAAAAGAACTTGGACGTCTTAAGGCTGAAGTAGAAAATTTAAACTCGAAAAACACGGAACTTCAACAGATCAACGAAAAACTTGAATCTGAAAATGACAAATTAAAACTCGCGAATCAGTTTTTGAAAACCGATCGCAGAACGGCCAGAATTGAAGTTCTGGAACAAAAGACTGATCAAGGGACCGCAGATCAACCCCCACGTGTTCTCGAAACGAAAATCCGTTTCACCGAGTTCAACCCGGTAACCGGAGCGATGGTTGGGAAACCGCAAGAATTTACCGTGGCTGGTGACATGATTTACGTTGAGACTCTGGTCGTTAAATTCGAGGACATTTTCGTTGAAGAGCCAGACCTTTTGAAAGATCATTCTCTCGTTTCGTTCCAGCGGATATTTGGAGAAAAACAGTCTCCGTCTGAAGGCTTCCGCATTGATGCCGAAGCGCGGATCCCATCTGTTTATTCCAGCGGGAACGAAAATGAAGAAGCCATGGCCATGGAAAAGAAAATCTGGGAAAATTTCTGGGCGATTTCCAACAGTCCTGAACGTCAGAAGGAACTGGGAATACGCGCGATTCATGGCGAGGCGCCTTTCCAGCGTCTGGAACCCGGCAGGATCTACAACCTGCAGCTTCGGGCCAGTGATGGTCTCTCTTTTAAAATTGAATGAGGCACTCCTTTTCAAAAAAAGGAAACCTGATATAATAGAATCCTGTATTTGTGCATGATTCCTCATTTAATGTTTTAAAAGGAAAAAGAAATGGCAGAAAATCTTCCCGGAAATGTGAAGGTGGTCGAAGCGGGTGGTCAGAAAGATAAAATGATGGACCCCCGTATGTGGAACGGCATGCGTTTTACCCCTTTTGTGAAACTTCTCGCCCGCAATGGATTTCTGATCAATCCCATCCGATGGCCTATGGCGGCGATCAACCTTTTCGCGGGCTGCGTCTGCTCGACTTTGACCATCAGCCAGCGCCTCCAGCTTGGCTCTGCGGTTGAGAAGACGGAAATTGAAAAAGACCCCGTTTTCATCGTAGGCCACTGGCGTTCAGGGACTACCATGCTTCATGAGATCCTGATGCGTGACCCGCAGTTTACCTGTCCGGACACTTTCTCGTGCTTCGCTCCGGATTTCTTCCTGACGTCGCGCAAGCTCATCACCTCGATCCTGCGCCTGCCGGAAAAGCGCCCAATGGATAATATGGCGTTCGGGTGGGACACGCCGCAGGAAGATGAATTCGCTCTGCTCGCCATGGGGCTTCCCTCGCCCTACGTTCACCTCGCGTTCCCGAACAATATGAAATGGAAGGGGCGCCAGGAAAGAATTCTTGACTGTCTGGACCTGAATCTCAGTGAAAAGGAACTGGAGCAGTGGAAGAAAGGCCTGATCTGGTTCATTAAAGCGTTGACTTACCGTGACGGTCGCCAGCTTGTCATGAAATCCCCGACGCACACGGCCCGGGTGGGAGTCTTGCGCGAAATGTTCCCAAACGCGAAGTTCATCCACATTTCACGCAGTCCGTACACGCTGTACGCTTCGACGGTCAACCTTTGGAAGCGATTCCTCTCCCGTGATGCGTTCCAGTTCTCGAACGGCGCGTACCTTGAGGAACTGGTTTTCCAGTCGCTCGTGCGTATGTACGAGGCCTATTTCCGCGACACGAAAGATATGCCGGCCGAAAACCTGATCGAGATCCGTTACGAGGACCTCTGCGCCGACAAAGTGGGCACGATGGAAAAGGTTTACGCCCAGTTGAACCTTGGAGATTTCGAAAAAATGCGCCCGGGCCTGGAACGTTACGCCGAGGAGCACAAAAACTACAAAAAGAACAAATTCGAGATCGACGACGAACTGCGGGCCCGCATTTCGGAGCGTTGGAAACTTTACATCGACCGGTTTGGCGAATGAAGTCCGGCCTCCGTCGCGGTTTGAACCATGAATATTTTAAACTTCCAGCAATCACTCGACCTTTTCGATCCCAAGAAAACACCGCTTCACGATCTTGGCATTCGGGCGGACGAACTGCGTCAGGAAAAGTGCGGCAACACGGTTTTTTTCAACGTGAACGCCCACATTAATCCGACGAACGTCTGCCAGTACCGCTGCGCTTTGTGCGCGTTCAGTACGGACTCGGGTACACCCCGCGCCTACCAGATGAGCATGGACGAAATTCTCGCCAAAGCTCAGGAAGCGGCCGACGCGCGCTGCTCGGAGCTGCACATCGTCAGCGGTGTGGCCCCGGAACTCCCGTACGAGTGGTACGTGGATCTGGTCCGGACGGTCCATCAGGCGTTTCCCCAGCTGGAGATCAAGGCCTTCACCGCCGTGGAGATCGCGTGGATGGCCGAGATCAGCGGGAAATCTTTCGCGGACGTTCTGACCGACCTGCGTCTTGCCGGGCTTCTGACCCTTCCCGGCGGCGGGGCCGAAATTCTGGTCGATGATGTGCGGAAGATCATCTGTAAAAAGAAACCCATGACCGAAACGTGGCTGGAAGTGCATCGCACGGCCCATAAACTAGGCATTCCCTCGACCGCCACGATCCTGTACGGCCACATCGAAACCCCGGCGCAGCGGGTCGAGCATTTGATGAAACTCCGCGAGCTTCAGGACGAGACGGGCGGGTTCATGGCCCTCATCCCGCTGGCGTTTCATCCCGGTAATACGCCGCTGGTGGAACTTGGCACGGTCGCGAATCGGAAAACGACGGCTGAGGAAGACTTGCGGATGATTGCTGCCGCGCGTCTGATCCTGCATAATTTCCCGCACATCAAGGCGTACTGGATCTCGCTGGGGATCCAGACTGCGCAGATCGCACTGGCGTACGGAGCGAGTGATCTGGACGGGACGGTCCGTCAGGAAAAAGTCCATCACGACGCGGGCTCACAGGCGCCGGAGTGCATGAGCGTGGAAGAAATTCAGCGTCTGATCCGCGAGGCCGGCCGCGATCCGGTGGAAAGAGATTCGATCTACCGCCCCAGAGGCGCGGAGATTTTCGGTTAGACTCAGCATTCCGGGGACAATGCTTTCAGTATCGTTTAAGGGTTCCCTCAATGCGGGGAACTTAAAACGGGGTCAATCACAGACCCCGCTCGTCTAATTTCTCTCCGCGCGTCAGTGGATTTTTCCAATCAGGGCCGCAGAAGTCTGGCCCTGGAAGTTGGTACTGAGATTAATGAAGCAATCACCCGCAGGGGTTTGGTCGTCCGTCACGATATTCAGTTCACAGCCTTCTGCCGGTTCCTGAAAATTCTGAGTCGGGAAGAGAACACCGTGCTTGAGTGCCTCAATTCCTGCGACGATCTCCACGGCGCCAGCTCCTGCACCGAGGTTTCCAAAAGCGGACTTTGCCGCCACGACCGGAATCGGGGTGGAACGGCCAGCGAACACTTCGCGAATCGCTTCCGCTTCCGCACGGTCCACTTCGGGAACCCCCAAGCCATGAGCATGAATGAAACCGATTTCATCTACGGTTTTCCCCGAGTCGGCCAGTACTTTTTTCAGGACGTTCACAAAACCTTGACGGTAATCGGGAACCAGGGTGAATTTCGCGTTTGGATCGGTCGTGTGCTTTCCAGCCATCGAGTCAGCCCCTGCAAGGAATTCCGCCTCGATTTTCGCGCCTCTGGCCTGAGCGTGTTCGAGTGATTCCAGCACAAATGAGCCGGCTCCTTCCCCAAGCACCTGCCCCGCGTGGCGTTTATCGAATGGGCAGGAAGCGGTTTTCGGGTCAGCGTCTTTCGGGGCGATTACCTCGGAAATGACCGTCTGCCAGGTACGAATCGCCTGAATTCGTGTCCCGGTCGCGCCAGTAATCATAATGTCAGCGCAGCCGCGGGCGATAGTCTCGTGGGCGTATTTCAATGTGGCGTTGGCAGCCGCTTCATTCATCGTCAGAGAATCGCTGGGACCAAGGAACTGGTTCAGAATCGAAATATGGCAGGCCGGCATATTCGGAAGCCAAATGAGCAACCAGAGCGGCGCGACCATTTTGATCCCTTCCGACCCCATCTTTTTGATGGTAAATTCACCGTTTTCGTCGCGTGACCTGGCAAAAGCGCCGTAAGTTGCCCGAGGGTCAGAGAGCATATAGTCGCATCCGTACATGATACCAATGCGCTGCTGAGGTTCGCCCGTAACAATGTTCGCACGGTTCAGCGCTTTCTGGGCAGCCGCAACTGCCATCTGGGTTTCCCGGCACATAATTTTCGTGCTTTTACGAATATTTCGTTTCAAATCTTTTTCCAGATCACCGAAATCTTCGATCTCACCTTTAAATTCTTTACAAAAAGAACCATAGTGAATGAGTTCATTCAGAGCAGACCATTCTTCGGTAAGTGGTTCGACAGCATTCTTTCTGGAGTAAAGTCCCTCCCAAAGATCTTCCTGGCTATTTCCTAAAGGAGTAACGACCCCAATCCCGGTTATAACTGTTCTCATTTTTCTTTCCGATAGTTTGTGGGAAATTCGAAGTATATCCTGTTGACAGTTTCTAAACTGGTTTCCATCGACTTCTATTTTATCACAGAATGAAAGTTCTGCAATGGGTACTCTAAAGAAATATTCCTTAATTTTGCAAATGTTCGTTTCAATTTGGGATTCTTTCCCCCATTTTTCGTTAAATTCGTTATAATTGATTCATTTTACCACTTGATCTTGACGATAAAAATAATAGAAATCTCAGTTTGTTTTTATCCCTGGAGACAAAAAATGGAAACGCTCGACAAATCCAGCAACCTGTTAGCAAGGCTTCGGAATGTCACACTGGAAGATGACTTGCAATTTTCGGACCTTTGGCCAAAGGAAAATTCCACGCCTGAAACACGCAGCGAAAGCTCGTTCAATTCGGATAAATTCAGCAGTTTCAGCTCGTCCTGGGACGATTTCCGTTCTTCTTCCAGCTCAGGAACGTCCTTCGATTCAGAGAACAAATCCGAATCGACACTGAACTATAATTCCGCTTCCGAACTGGGCCCTGAAGATTTTACTGTCAGCAGTTTTTCCGCGTCTGGACCTGTTGAAAATCGGGAAAACCCATTCGCTAAAATATCCCGGAAAGGATCGGGAGCAGCTTCAGGGTTATCTCAGAAACCGGGCGGATGGATCATGAGCACGAGTTGCTTTGGTGTTTTGGGAATCGTTTGCGGCGGCTTGCTGGCTGCCTGGTCGATTCTTTCCGGTTCGGGAACTCATTCCATGACCGCGTTGGGACTTTCACTCACTATTTCAGGGATTTTGATGTTCATTTCAGTGGGGGTTTCCCGAATGGTATTCGATTTCTCTGGTCAGACCTGATATTTTTCAGCCACTGGAGCGCCATCCAGGTGATGGCGTTCCCCAAATCCTCCTAAGTTGTCTTCTTTGTAAAAAGGATAAAATAAGCAACCCAAGGCAAAAAATTCTCTAATTTCTTAAAAATATCTAAAATCTTTCTTGGGGGGGGCTTGAAATTTTCCTCAAAATGTGTTTAAATTAGTGAAAATTTTATCGATGTAGCTCGATTGACTATGCAAGTCCATTTTTTCAAGGAGTTCAAGATGAGTGAAGAGACTCATGCCGCCAAGGACCCCAGCAAGTCTTATAAACTTGCGTCTGTTTCTATCGCGGTGATTATCGTCGCATATATTGTCGCCCTTTGCCTGGGATACCCCCAGAAAGCCACCCAATACATTCAGGAAGCCAATGGCGGCCATGCGGAAGCCACGGTTGAAACTCCCGCTGTTGAAGAAGCCGTTCCGACCGTTGAAGAAGCCGTTCC
>JAUMVK010000016.1:0-79275 GCA_030530205.1 Thermoguttaceae bacterium
GGGATTAGTTGGCGGGGTGGTATGTGCAACAGGCTGGTGATGACCCCGTATTTTTTTGCGAGCGGGGGCTTTTTATTTTCAGTGGGCAAAAAGCCCGCCGCTCGTCTGATGAATCACTTTACCCGCCTGACCTCATACTCATGCGCTTTTGGCTGCGCGGCTTTCTTCATTTCTGCCGTCAGCTCGGCCACTTTCTGCTGCGTCTCGCCGCGGGTCGGCCAGTTCTGGACGTAGCCGGGGACTTTCGTCTCGAAGTAGCCCGTGCTCGTCGAGAGTTTCTCATCGTAGTATTTCTGCACCGCGTCCAAATCGTCCGGATTCACAAAGCGGCGCAAGTACCAGCGCACGGCCGCGTAGTTGCGCAGGATTACCTCTTCCGCGCGGCGCTGATCGCCGATCTTGCGGACTTCCTGTGCCTGCCGGAACTGCGGCGTTTTCTCGTTCATCGCCAGATTTACGCCCGCAGCGAGTTCTTCCGCCGTGAACGTCCCGACCGCCTGACCGTCAATTTTCAGCTCGTACTCTCCCGCCTCCAGATTCTTCACGGCAAAAAGCTCCTGGTTCAGGTCCTGCACGATCGAGAGTTCCTCCAGCACCGGGTACGCGGCCGGGTCAATCGGGAACGGAAGCGCCTTTTCCAAAACCGTCGCGGTGAGCGTTCCGTCCTCGGCCTTCTTCACGTTCGTGACCTCGGCATTTTCAGCCTTCATGACTGCCGCGCCGTCCAGCACGACGTCCGAAACGAGCGCCGGCGCGCCCTGCTCCTTCAGGAAAAGCCACGCCATCATGAGGTGACCGGGAGCGCCCGGATGCACGCGGTCCGGTCCCACGATCGTGTAGTACGGATCATTTTTCTGCATTTTGGCGTTAAACGCGGTCATCGGCGCGTGAAAGTCCACGACCTCCACGGTCCCTTCGGTCTTTTTCGAGGCGATTTCCGCGGCCTGTTTCTTCACGATCCCGGCCAGGATCCCCAGGCCGTCATTGCAGCCCGGATTATTATTGTTCCGGTCGTTGATCCCCGTGTGGTCAAAGATCGACGGCGTGATGAAGATGAAACGCGGATCCAGCTTTTCCTGAAGCATCCCGGTGAGTTTTTCCAGGTTGCGCTCGTAGTTTTCGATCGCGCGTTTCTGGCCCTGGATCTGACTTTCTGTAGGGTTTTCCGCGTAGTAGCCGCGCCCCACGTCGTTCATCCCGAACATCAGGGCGACGACGTCAGGATCCTGCGAGAAAACGTCCTCGTCGATGCGTGTCATGGCTCCGCCGGCCGTATCACCTGCGACGCCCGCGTTAAAGAACTGAATGTTCGCGTTGGGGAAGCGTGTGACGTAGTAGTCGCAAATCATGTAGTGAAAACGCCCGCCGTGCGTAATACTGTCACCGTAAAAGCAGACTTTCTGACCGTCTTTGAAGACCTCGGCCGAGACGCTGAGGGTTAAAGCGAGAAACAGAAAGAAAAGGCAGGAAAAAAGGAAACGTTTCATGGAAGGTCCTTTCGGGAAAAAGAGTGGTGGGTTTTAACGGGACGCGGTCCTTCCCGCTCCGTTCCCAATATTTTATCAAATGAGCCGGAAAAATCAAGAGAATCGTTCCTGGAAAAAGAAAAAAATCCCGTTTTTTCCCCTTTTTCTTGAGGGGGGGCTTTACATCCGGCGGTTTTTGGGGAAAATTAAAACCGGAAGGGACGAGGTTCCGTCCTGCTCCCGTGTCCAGTTTAATTCACCCTTTGATCGGAACGCCTCATCATGCCTCAAATTCAATCCGCACCACGCGGCCTGCGCCTGCACATCGGAATTTTCGGACGCAGAAATGCCGGGAAATCCTCCCTTTTGAACGGGATCACCGCCCAGAACGTCTCCATAGTTTCCGACGTGGCGGGGACGACCACCGACCCGGTCGAAAAACCGATGGAACTCCTGCCGCTCGGGCCGGTCCTTTTCATCGACACGGCCGGGATCGACGACGTGGGGACGCTCGGCGAGGAACGCGCAAACCGGGCCCGGCTCGTTTTTGACCGCACGGAACTCGCGATCCTCGTGCTCGGCGAGAACGAATGGACCCCGTTCGAGGACGAGATCCGCGAGGAATTCGCCCGCCGGAACGTTCCGGTCCTGGTCGTTTTCAACAAAACCGACCTGCACGCGCCCGCCCCTGCGCTCGTTCAGCGGGTCCAGGAGGAGTTTCACCTTCCGACCGTCTTCGTTTCGGCCAAAAACCACACGGGTTTCGCGGAGCTGAAGGAGCAGATCCTCGCTGCCGTGCCGGAGGAATGGCTCGCGTCGCAGACGATCGTCGCCGACCTGCTGGCCCCGGGAAGCGTGGTGGTTCTGGTCGTTCCGATCGATAAAGAGGCGCCGAAAGGGCGGCTGATTCTCCCGCAGGTGCAGGTTTTGCGCGAGCTTCTGGATTTCGGGATGCGCGTGATGGTGACGCGGGACGTGGAACTGGCCGAGGCTCTCGACGCGCTGAAAGAGCCGCCGGCACTCGTAATTACC
This sequence comes from Thermoguttaceae bacterium, assembly GCA_030530205.1. Classification (GTDB taxonomy): domain Bacteria; phylum Planctomycetota; class Planctomycetia; order Pirellulales; family Thermoguttaceae; genus RGIG3701. Next base: position 2,499 of record JAUMVK010000016.1, read on the forward strand.
GACTCGCAGGCCTTTCGGCGAGTGAGCGAGATCGTGCCGGAGTCGGTTCCGCTGACCGGGTTTTCGGTCCTTTTCGCCCGATTCAAAGGGGACTTCCAGACGCTGATCGCCGGGACGCGCGCCGTGGCGGACCTGAAGCCGGGCGACCGTATCCTCGTGGCGGAATCATGCTCGCACCACCCCATCGGCGAGGACATTGGGCGCGTGAAGATCCCGAACTGGCTCCGGCAGAAAGTCGGCGGCGAACTGGAATTCACGCACGTTCAGGGAAACGACTTTCCCGTGGACCTGACGCCGTACCGGCTCGTGATCCAGTGCGGCGGGTGCATGACAAACCGCCGGTCCATTCTGTCCCGCATCATGAAGGCGCGGGAGCAGGGCGTTCCGATCACGAATTACGGCCTGATCATCGCGTGGATGATGGGGATTTTTGAAAGAGCCATTCAAATCGTGGAGAAATAAAACTCATGAAACTTACATCATGCCAAACCCTGCGCGGACCACGTGCCGCAGCAATCGTTCAGGACGGGCAGGCTCTCGTCGTTTTTGACTGCTCGATGAAAGAGCTTTTCCAGCGGGAAAACTGGCTGGAATACGCAAAGGATTTCGTCGCGGAAACGCTCGCCGACCGGCGTCCGCCCTGTATCATTCCGATGAGTGACGCGGAGATCCTGCCAATCGTTCCGGACCCGCAAAAAATTGCCTGCGTCGGGCTGAACTACGCCGACCACGCCGCCGAAACGGGGGATTCCGTGCCGGATTGTCCGGTCTTCTTCAACAAATTTCCGACTGCGCTGTGCAAAAGCGGTGACCCGGTCACGCTCCCGGCCGTTTCCAATTTCGTCGATTATGAGGCGGAGCTGGTGATCGTAATTGGGAAGAAGGGCCGCAATATTCCGAAGGAAACAGCGATGGAATACGTGGCGGGCTATACGTGCGGAAATGACGTTTCAGCCCGGGACTGGCAGATGCGTCCGCCCGCGCGGCAGTGGTTCCTCGGAAAGACGTTCGACGGTTTCGCCCCGGTCGGTCCGTGGATGGTTACGTCGGACGAAATTCCCGACCCGCAAACGCTCGAAATCGAAATGCGCGTAAACGGTCAGGTAATGCAGCACTCGAACACGAAGCAGTTCATTTTCAGCGTGCCGACGCTCATTAATTGGGTCTCGCAGGTCTCGACGCTCCTGCCGGGCGACCTGATTTTCACCGGCACCCCCCCGGGAGTCGGGATCGGAAGAAATCCGAAAGTCTGCCTCAAAGACGGTGACGTGTGCGAGGTCGAGATCGAAAAAATCGGCGTTTTGAGAAATCAGTTTAAAGCGGAATAAAGAAGAAAGGGTGGCCGAAAAGACCACCCTCTGTTTTTTCTCCATCCCTCATTCGAGCGGAGGTAAAAGACGACGCTGGAAGCGTCGTCCCCGTATTACTTCACTTTTTTCAGCACGATACGGCTGTCAGCGACCGAGCAACCAAGGCCTTCGGCGTGAACGATCAGCGGGTTGATGTCCAGCTCGGCGATTTCCGGGTTTTCGGAAACCAGAACGCTCAGACGGATCAGGGCGTCTTCCAGAGCCGCAAGGTCGTGCTGACCCAAACCGCGGTAATTGTTCATGAGCTTGTAAACCTTCGTGTTTTCCAGCATCGAGTGCAGGAAGTACTTGCTCGTCGGCGCAAGACGGAACTGAACGTCCTTCATCAGCTCAGCCGTCGTGCCGCCCATCCCGAACATGACCAACGGGCCGAATTTCGGGTCGCGGTTGCAACCCAGGATCACTTCGGTTCCCTTCGGAGCCATTTCTTCGATCAGAATGCTGTCGATCTTGGCGCCCGGAACGTTCTTCGCGATGTTGGCGTAGATCTGGTCGAAACCAGCCGCAGCGGCTTCCGCGCCTTTGATGTTGAGGAGGACTCCGCCCGCGTCAAACTTGTGTTTCACGTCAGCGGACATGACCTTCATCACGACGGTCGTGTTCCACTCGCCCACCGTCTTGCCGGCTTCTTCAGCCGAGGTGACGACTGCGCTCTTGAGGAGCGGCAGACCGTAGCAAGCGAAGATTTCACGGCATTCGGCCTGAGCCAGGTATTTGCTGTCCGCGTCGCCCAGTTTCTCGGCGATGATCTTCGCGCACTTCTCTTTGTCGGTTCCAGCGACGGCGACCGGCTCACGGTCGGTCAGTTTGGCTTGCTCGGAGAGTTTGTACGCGGCGCCCAGCGCACGGACGGCGTCTTCCGGGAAGCTGTAGTTCGGAACGCCGCCGTCACGCAGGCTCTGCACGCCCTTCGTGACCATCTCAGCGCCCATGAAGCTGGCGACGACCGGAATGTCGAGGTCTTTCGCGACCTGCGGGATGATCTCGCCGATCTCGTCGATGTCGGTCATGGACTGCGGGGTCAGAATGACCAGACCCATATCAACGCCCGCGTCTTTGAAGACTTCTTTGCAGGCGGCTTCGTAGCGGTCGTGCTTCGCGTCACCGATGACGTCCACCGGGTTGCGCAGCGATGCGGCAGCCGGAAGCTGTTCGCGAAGAACCGCTTTGGTTTCGTCGGAAATCGTGGCCAACGTCAGGCCGAAACGTTCCGCGGCGTCGGTCGCCATGATGCCCGGGCCGCCGGCGTTGGTGATGATCGCCAGACGATTGCCGCGCGGCAGCGGCTGGTTGCAGTACAGAGCGGCGTAGTCGAACAGCTCGGCGATCGTGTCAACGCGCTGAATGCCAGACTGGGAAAGAAGGGCCTGGTAAACGGCGTCGTTTCCGGCAAGTGAACCGGTGTGGCTCGAGACGGCTTTCGCGCCCGCGGCGGAACGGCCGGACTTCAGAACCAGGATCGGCTTTTTCTTTTCATAGAAGATTTTCGAGGCGATGGCCTGGAATTCCGCGCCGTTGGTGATCGATTCGAGATACATCGCGATCACTTTCGTGTTCGGGTCGTCGGCCAGGTAATTCAGAAGGTCGATTTCGTTGACGTCGGCTTTGTTACCGAAAGAAACGAATTTGCTGAAGCCCATGTCGCGTTCTTCGGCGAAGTCAAGCACGGAGGTGCAAAGAGCGCCGGACTGGCTGATAAAGGCGAGCGTGCCTGCTTTCGGGGTTTTCGCGGCGAACGTGGCGTTCATGCGCGCATCGTTTTCGGCGTTCAGAATTCCGAGGCAGTTCGGGCCGACGAGGATCATGCCGTTTTCACGGACTTTTTCGGCGAAGGCTTTTTCAAGCTCGGCACCCGCAGCGTCCACTTCTTTGAACCCGGCGGAGATGCAAACGATGGCTTTCACGCCTTTTTCCGCGCATTCCTGGGTGGTCTGGAGCACGAATTTGCTCGGGACGACGATGACGGCCAGATCGACGTCACCCGGGACGTCCTTAACAGACTGGTACGCTTTGACTCCGAGAATTTCGGGAGCTTTCGGGTTGATCGGATAGACCGGTCCGCCCTTGAAAGTGTCCAGGAGGTTTTTCAAAATGTCATTTCCGCAGGTGTTGGGCTTCGTCGAAGCTCCGATGACGGCCACGGATTTCGGATAGAACAGTGCATCCAGTTTGCTAACGTCTGCCATTGAGTCGGCTCCTTAAATCAGGAATAGTGGTGAAAAAAAGGACAAAAACAATAATTTTTGCGTATTATACCACGTTAAAAAATAAAGTAAAGAGGGCGGAAAGAAAAATTTTAGGGAGCCGTTTTTAAAGCCCCCCACCTCGAGGGGGGTGGCACGCAGTGCCGGGGGGAGTTGGTTGGCGCGGTCACAAACTCCCCCAGTCTCGCTTCGCGAGCCAGCCCCTTCATTGAGGGGGCCTTTAAGCGTCGTCCCCGTAAAATCTTTTAAAAATTTCCCGTTTTTTTGACTTTCCATCCACCGGGTGACTTTCATATTTTGGCAGATGATGTATAATTAACGTCATCTGTTGCGTACCAACATACCCATCACCCACCTACATCAACAGGAGAAACCATGAATCCGAAACGACTTTCCCGCCGTAGTTTTCTTAAATCCTCCGTGGCAGTTGCCGCCTTTGTTTCCTCCGGGTCTTTGGCGTATTCGTCCGACTCCGCGCAAGTGTTCAACAACGCCCCGGTCAGCCCGCTGAAAATCCCCGGCTGGCGGCGTGGGCACCTTCATCAGCACTCGTTCTGGTCCGACGGCTCCGCGACTCTGGAAGAGGCGTGCTCTCTGTATCGGGATGCCGGATACGAGTTCGTCATTCCGTCTGACCACGGCAGATTTCAGGCCGACACGGATAAATGGTTCACGCTGGAAGGCGGCAAAAAGGCGGCTTTCGAGCGCGGCCAGGAACGCTACAAATTCCCCATGGAGACGAAAGAAGAAGACGGCAAACTCCAGCTCCGTATGAGAAACTTTGACGAGATCTCCGCGCTGCTCAATCAGGAAGACCGTTTCCTGCTCATCCCCGGGCACGAACTGACGACGCACGGCGCCGATGGCGTTCAGGTGCACTCCAACCTGATCAACTCCCGGGAGGAAGTCACTCAGGAACTCGTTGACAAACTGGAGGGGCAAGCGCCGGCGATGTTCATGAGCCGCCCTATTACCGGGGATAAAACGTCACCCCGCTGCTCCGGTTACGAAGCGGTCGGCTGGTCTTTGCGGGCGCACAAGGAAATGATCGGCGACCGGCCGAAAGACGAAGTCGTCGTGATGTTCAACCACCCGGACTGGATCTGGTACGACCTCCAGCCGGAATGGCTCTGCGAGCAGCCGGAGATCCGGTTCTTCGAGCTCGTCAACTGCGGCCCGAATCTGCCGGTGCGGCCGGACTTCTGGACGATGGAAAAGTACTGGGACATCATCAACGCGTTCCGTGCCGACCGGAACCAGCCGTTGATCATGGCGACCGCCACGGACGACACGCACAACTACCAGCGCTTCTACAACGATTTCGAGACGGCCGCCGGTGGTTCGGTCATGGTCCGCTGCGACTCGCTCGACGCGGTCGATCTGATGAAGGCGATGAACCGCGGTGATTTCTATGCCGCCGTTGGCGTGTGGCTCGACGACATTCAGTTCGACAAATCGACCGGCACGCTGGCCGTGGACGTCCACGCGGAACAGGACGTCAATTACAGGATCGACTTCATCGGCACACGCCGCGGGTTCGACAAAGCGTTCACGACGATCGACTCGCCCAAAGAAGGCAAATTCCCGGCCAGAAAGATCAACACGTACTCCGAATCCGTCGGTGAGATTTTCAAGACGGTCGAAGGAACGCACGCCGAATACACCATGACGGACGACGACCTTTATGTCCGCGCCCGCATCACGGCGATGATCCCCGCCCGCTGCACCATGCGCGGCAAGCCGGAACACCCGTCCGCCTGGACCCAGCCGGTTCAGAAGTAACGGGGGAGATGCAAGGCGGTAATGGAGTGCGGAGCACGGAATTACGCGCCGGGGGGAGTCAAACGGCGCTTTTGCAAAACTCCCCCAGTCTCGCTTCGCGAGCCAGCCCCCTCAAGGAGGGGGCCTTTAAACGACGTTTCCAGCGTCGTCTCCTAATCCCCCGTATTAATCCCTCCCTTTTTTGGAGTTCGCCATGAAGCGCATTTTTGCTTTTTTTCTCGCCTTTCTTCTCGTTCCCCAGTTTCTCTTTGGGCAGGAATCGCCTCTGATCCCGATGGGCGCCATCACGGGAAGGCCCACCGAGGCCGACGTCGTTCGGACGCTCGAGGCGTATAAAGCCGTCGGGATCGACCAGTTCCTCATCTACGCCCGCAGCGGTCTGGAGTACGAATACATGGGGGAAGAATGGCTCCAGATGACCGAGCAGTTCTGCCGCCACGCCAGGCGACTCGGCATGAAGATCTGGCTTTACGACGAGTATAACTGGCCGTCCGGGAGCTGCAAAGGGAAGGTCCGCGACGCCAGCCCGGATTTCCAGTACCGCGAGTACCAGGTCTTCCGGAACGAGGACGGATCCTTCCGTTGGGAAATCGGGCATTTGACCGACTTCGGCGCGGATAATTACTCGTTCGAAGCGATGAAATACTTCATGGAAACCACCCATCACGTTTACGAAAAGCGTTTCCGCGAGTACATGGGGAACACGATCGTGGGGATCTTCACCGACGAACCGGCGCATAAAGGTCACATTCCGGTGGAAGGCCAGCAGCCGGCGCTGCGTTTCCGCTACTGCGACCAGCTCGACGAAGAATATGCCGCGAAAACCGGGCGGGGCTTTCGGACGGACGTGGAGGAATTCCTGAACGACCCCAAAAAAAACGACGTCTGGGTCGTGTACACAGAACTGCTGGGCGAGCGCTTCCGCAAGGCGTTCTTCGACCCGATCCGCGAGTGGTGCGACCGGATGGGGATTTTCTTCACGGGCCACATGATCTCGGAAAACTCCTCAATCGGCTCCGCGCAGTCGAACGGCCTGCCGCTCTGGGTCCTCAAAGGGCTTTCCCTGCCGGGGATGGATGAAATTTCGACCCGCGTCGGGGAAGATTCCGAGTGGCTGACGCTTGGAGTTGCGCAGCACGCCGCCGGCCGCGTCGGGAACGGAGGGCTGGCCGAGCTGTTCGCGCTGGGCCCCGCTGACCAGACGTTCGGAATGTACCGGCAAATGCTCTGGCTGGAGGCGTTTCACAAAGTGGACCATTACGTGCTAGCGATCGCGGCGTTGGACGGGCGCGGATTCGACGAAAAGCACGGCTACTGCTCGCTCTTTACGCCGGTCGAACCGTGGTTTGGAAAGTTGGGGCTTCTGAACGAGGCCGCCAGGGAAGCCGCAGCGTACGCGAAAAAACCGTTCAAATGCCCCATCGCCGTGCGTTACCCGCAGCGCGAGGCCGGGCGGACGGCCTACGGGAAAAACCAGAAGGAACTCCCGCTCCGGGCGTTTCTTTGCGCGCTTTCGCTGAGCCAGCTCACGTGGGACCTTTACGAAGAAAAGGAAGCGTGCGACAAACCGGTCATTTTCGACTTTGACCTGAAAACCGGCGAGATCGTGGAGGAACGCTCCGGCAAACGTTTCGCCACGGTGGAGGAAGCCACGGTCTGGGCGAAAGCGCAGATGGACCCCGCCGATGGTTTCGTCGTGAACGCGGATAGGACCCCGGCTCAAAACGTTCTGGTGCGCCGGTACGAAGACGGAGAAATCGTCGTTTTGAACCTTCAGCCGGGAGACCGTACGGGGCTGAAGCTCCAGTTCGGAAACGGGAAAGAAATGGCGGTGAATCTCCCCTCGCGCGGGGTCTTTTTCAGCAAAAAAGCCGCCCAGCAGTGGGTTCCCAAGACGCACGAACAAAAGCTGGACGTTCAGGAGTACGCGATCTCGCTCGACTCGCCGAACCGCCGGCGCGTGTTCTTCGGGGAAAACGGGGAAGCGTCGGTCGTGCTGACCGAGCCGCAGACGGTCCGGTTTGCCGTGCGGAACTACCCGGTTCCGTTCCCGGTCCGGTGCGACGGGAAGCCGATTTCGGGTTCCGGCCCGGCCGACGTTCTGCCGCAGGGGTTTGACTCGCTTTACGCGCAGAGTGAGCCGGTGCGGCTTGAGGCGGGTCGGCACTCGTTCCAGCTTGACGGGATGCAGGACTCAAATCTTTTCCTCCCGGCGCTCTGGATCGTGGGCAATTTCGGCGTGGAGGAGCCGGATTCACTCGTCCCGCAGACGAGAACCGTGAAAACGTCCCAACCACGCGGCCGTCTGAGCGACTGTGGTCTGCGTGACTACGTGGGCGAAGTGCGCTACACTGCGGAAGTGACCGTCCCGGTGGGCGAGGGGCCTCTTTGGCTGCGCATGAACCCGGGCGCGTGCGTCACAAACGTGAAGCTCGGCGGGCTGGACCTCGGAACGCTCGCGTGGATGCCGTACGAATGGGCCGTCCCGGAGGAACTGCGCGGCAAGACCGTCACGCTGGAAATCACGCTCTGGACCAGCATCCAGCCGATGTTCGGCGACTACCAGCGCCCGGGGACCGTGCTGGAAAAATTCTGGATCCCGCCCCGCGCGACGGACTGGTGCGCCGGTTTGTTTGAGTTCCCGAAGTGGGTCTGGTGAGTTTTTGAGCCCCAAGGGCTTTTCTTTCAACCCAAGACCAGCCCCGCTTCAACGCGAGATTTAAACACGGATTTCCACGGATTAAAAGGATTCAAAGGATTTTTTCAGGCAAGATTTTAACTTTTTTCTTTAAAAATCCGTGCTAATCCTTCTAATCCGTGGAAATCCGTGTTTAAATTAAGGTTTGAAGTGAAGTGGGCTCCACGTCTAAGAGTGGATTTTTTAGCGCTTTCAGCCCTCCGGATCTTAATGGATCGAAACGGGGAAAGTCGTCCAGACCGTCCGCGCAGGAACCGGATGCGCCGGGTCGCGGCGGTTAAAGAAGGAATCGTAGTACGGCGCGTTCGCGTCCACCCACGAAACGAGCAGAAGCCACTCGTCCTCGCTAAGCGTCGGGCGGACTTTCTCCGCGTGCTGCGGCTCGTCCAGAAGCTGGCGGATCAGTCGGCTCCGGCTCGAACCAAACTCGCGAGGCTGCGTGATCTGCGCGCCCGAGTGTTTGTCGGAAACGGAAACCATCAGCATATTTTCCTCGGTCGAGACCAGCGCCCCGCTTTTCTCGCCCTCCGGGAACAGACTGGTGTAAGACCGGAACATTCCGGTGTTCGGATCAGTCACGCCACTCAAATCGAACCGGGCGGCTTTGGCGGTCGCCGCGTCCTGATTTTCCGGACTGTGGCACTGCACGCAGTGGCGGTCAAAAATCGGCTGAATGTGCTTTTCGTAGGAGTAAAGGTTTTCGCTTCCCCATGCCGGCTCTTTTGGGATGATGGGCGCGTGACGAAACGCCTGGGCCAGTGCGCCGGGTTTGGGAGAAACGACCGTCGCGCGGGTCTCGTGGCAGCCGATACAGCCGCGGGATTCGCCCGTCTCGAGCGCGATATGGCTGCGCATCCGGCGAATTTCGAGGTGGTTTTCATCCAGAAGCTGGAAATAAACCGCCGTGTTTTCAGGGAGGTAGAACCAGCACGAGCCGTCTTCTTCGACCGGGACCGTGCCGATCTCGCGGGCCGGCGCCCAGGACCAGTAGCCGAAAATCTTGTCCCATGCGTTCCCCGGCGCCCACCGCCAGGCGCCAATTTTCTCGTCCAGCGGCCAGCCAACGTGCTGCATGACACGCAAATATTTGGCCTTTCCGCGCTCGGATTCCGGTAGCCCCACGTTCACGTCCGCGACGTACGCCACCGGGTGCGGGTAATTCGCGCTCGGGGACTGATTTTCCTGCCGGGTCCACCGCGGGTCACCGGAAATGATCCGACCGTCCGCCAGTTCGTACGGTTTACTGCGGACTTTGACCGGCGTGGCGAAATCGCACGAAAGGATCCGCTCGCGGTGGATCAGCTCACGGTTTCCGTAAACGTCCACCAGGTAAATCGCGAATTGCGTGTCGCCGCCCATGCGTCCGTCGTGGGCAGGCAGGCAGGCGCTCCAGGAGGCGAGAAATGCCGTTTCGGAAACCGGGAATGGCGCGGCGTAACGCCCCACTGCGTCCACCAGACCACCCTGCGGCACCGTAGTCGTCACGGATGGTCCTTCACCGGACGTAATGTGCGGCGTGAGCGTCGTCAGGCGGCTCGCGTCGTTAGGCCCGCCCAGAAGGTCAAACAGAACGATCTGACCGTGCGCCAGTACGTGATGCCCGCCGGCGATCCCGACGTAACGGTTCGTCCCGGGAATGTCTCGCACGTCGCGCAGACCCCACGGGACCCGAATGTGCTGCTTGTAGGCCGCCTCCGCGTACGTCCCGTCCGGGTGGATCGTCCAGAAGGAGTGCGTCTCCATGAAATGGCGTTCCTGGTACTCCCAGCGCGTATAACCGATCAAGCCGTTGGAAAGCGCGTGCGGGTACCGGTCGATGTCCTTATTGTCGCTCAGGCGGCGCAAACCGGAACCGTCCGGCTCGCACCGGTAAAGATTGATCACCGTGTGGTCCGCATGGAAGTTTCCGCACTCGCTGCTTCTTCCGGAGCGGTCGGAGGCGAAAACGATCGAGCCGTCCGAGGCGTACGTCGGCTCAAAATCGCCCCAGTACGGATCGTCCGTGATCTGGTGCAAGCCCGTCCCGTCCAGGTTAATTTCGTAAAGGTGGATCGGCGGGGTTTGAGGGCGAAGCTCGAAAAACCAGTGCGCGTCTCCCGTGTGCGTGGGCCTTGGGAGCGGCCAGACCGGCTGCTGCGCGTAGCCGAAAACGATGCGCTTTCCGTCCCAGTGCAAATCGGTTCCATGCACGTGGCCTGGGCCAAGCTGACCGTTCAAAATCCCCCGGACCGGATCTTCCGGATCAAAGCCGGTTTTGACGCACAGGTCGCCGCCCGGTTTGTGCGTCCACGGGTACTGCGACCCGGTAATATTCCGCAGGCCGTGCGCGGAGTGGCGCTTCGTGAAGAGGATTTCCTGAAAATCAAGGTCGGGATTGCAAAGGAGGACTTTCCGCGCTGCTTTCCGGACCCGCGTCCAACTCTGACGGGCAGCGAGCCAGTCCTGAGCGGTCTGAAGTTCCGCGCAGACCTTTTCCAGTTCGGCGTGCAGCCGCGTCACTTCTTCCCTTTTTTCCGGGGTGAGTTTCGGCGAGGCGAGGATCTCCGCGTACATTCCGTTGGTCCGCTTGAGGAAATTCATCCCGCTCCCTTTCATGCTCTGCAAATTGTACTGAATGCCATAATTGCGCACGGCGCGCCAGTAGTCCAACTCAGCAAATCGCTCGGCCGGAAAAACGAGCCACTTCGCGAACCAGACCGGTTTCTCCGCGCGGTCCTCACTCCACGGGACGGTTTCCGAGGAATTTTCCCAACCGGTCCGAATCGAAAGCGCCCAATCCGCACACGAAACGGCAAACGGGTCGGGACTTTCCAGAAGCTCCGCCGCCAGGTCGCAAAGCGGGTCGGTCCATTTCTTTTTCGTGAAAATTTTCCAGACGATTTCTGCCGTCAGAGCATCCGCCTTTGGCGCGTTCTTCTCACGAAAATCCCGAAGGATCCCGACGCCCACGTCCGGCATTTCTACGCAGGTGTTTGCGAATTCATCGATCTTCGCGAGCGCCAACGGCTCGGTGACCAAAGCATCCTGAAGACCGGCTCTTAAATCCACGGTCGGAACCGGAGCAGGTTCCTGAGCGAAGAGGGCCGAAACGGAAAGAAAAAACGCCAAAGCGAAAATTTTAGAAAAAGGTTTCATTTTCCGGATTCCTGGAAGGTGGGAGGGGAAGGGGGAAAGGCCAAAAATGGAATGAAGTTTTTGAACTCGATCCTGATTTAATTATATACGATTTTAAAACGTTTTCAAGTGGGTAGATCCCGAAAAAGGCGGAAAGAAACGTTCTCCCGCCGCCGACGTTTGGTCTATTTCGCCAATTTTTCCCAGTACGCCAAAGCAAATTCATGCAACTCGCGGAGTCTTTCCCCCTCGGGGCCGTCAAAATCGCCGCGTTTCTTCAGCATTTTCATCCGTGCTTTCTGCCAGGCGATGAAAAATTCCGCCGACTTTTGCGCCGCTTCCGGCTTTTCGTCCCCCATTTCCACGTAATACGGGGCCGAAAGAACCGCCTCGTACCGCTGTGGGTCGTCAGCAATGATCCGAATCAAAAACCAGCCCGACTCTTTGATCTCGAGCAAGGGAAGCCGCCCGGTTTCCGCGTAATTCCGGAACGGGACCGACTGCGCGACGCGGCCGTTTACGATGAACTCGATGTACTGCGCCTTCTTCTGCATGTGAAGCGTCATGGAGGGGTTGAGCTTTTCCGGCTCGCCCGGCTGGAATTTGAAAACCTCACCCGGGACCGACCCCTCGACCCACGGTTGAAGGAGCGGGCCGTTCGTGACGACACAGCGGCCTGCACGCAGCGCGTTCCACCACGCTTTTTGAGTGAACCCCGCATTGGCCCCCTCAAAGTCGTAACCGGCCTTCTTCTCGAAGGTTTCCGGGTCCACGAAGACGTACATGCGGTTTGACCCGACTGCATTCGGGGCCATCCCGGAGCCGCTCCCCGCGCTCGGGGGAATTTTGTGGCCCGTATTAAGAAGATGGAACCAGACCTCCTCGCGCCACAGCTGCTGGCCACGCTCGTCCCTGTAATTCAGGGCCTTGGAATCTTCTGTGAAGGAACTTTGTGAAGGCCGAACGAAAAGATCTTCCTGAAGGTTTTGAAGGGTTTCGTCTGCGTTTTCGTCCGGCTTCAGAAGAAGGCGTGGCGCGTTGAGGTTCTGGAACGATTTTACCGCCGGGATTTTTTTCCAGTCCATATTCTCCGGAAGCATCTGGTCACGCAAAATGTTTGGTCCCAGGATCTGAAAAGAATCGACCAGCCCCAGCGCGACGAGGGCCGGAAGGTCCCAGCTGTCCGCGTCCTGCAGATCCAGCCAGGCGGTCGGGTACTTCTTTCGGATCGCGTAAAGCATCGGCAAAGCACTTGGTCGATCCTCGATTTTAAGTTTCTCAAAGTGGACCGCGACCGGAAGGTTCAAAATCCCCACCGAAGCCGCAGGATGGCGCAGAATGTAGTTTTGCGTCGTGAAAAGCCGATCCGAGTCGAACCACATTTCATCCGATTTGGCTTTTTGTTCCGATTCGGTTCGACCACTTTGTTTCCGCAGCAGTGCGCGCTTTTCTTCCAGTGCTTTCTTCGTGCCGGGAAGGAAACGCAAGTCGGAAGACTCCGCAAACGGCACGAAATGCAAATCATCGGCGAGCATTAACAACTCTGCGTCGCGCAGGTCACGCATGACCATCAGGTCTCCTGACCACCAGCCTCTTTCGGAAAGATTCACAAAACGTTTGAGCGTCTCCGTTTTGGAGTCTTTCGCGAAAGTATTCAGCACAAAATGCCCTGTGCGCGGCAGATACTCAAACCCACGCTCGATCGTTAGCGGGTACGTACCCAAGGGCCAGTCGAGGAAGACCTCTCCCGGCATAACAAAATGGTCGTAAAGGAACGGTACATCGGCGGCTTTCCGAACAACGCCCTTTTCGTTTCGGATGGTGACCCGGCAAGGAAGAGGGCGTTTCGTCTCCTCATCAATGATTTTGAGAGTAAACTCCCCTTTCTGAGCGGCAAAAACCGAAGAAAACAGGCAGGAAATCAGGCATAAAAACAAAAGGCAAGCACGTTTCATAATCTCTGCAATTTCTTGCGGGGACGACACTTCCAATGTCGTCAAGTTCGCAGTAACTCAACCAAAAACTTTTTTCCGGAACTGTTTTTTTATTCTGAGGACACTGGGGCGTCATCCCCGTAAATCAAGGCCCAACACTGAACGTCAACGAGTCGGTCAGCGGAAACGTCTGTAAAAATGCGCCGATTTCTTCCAGCGTAATGGAACGAAGCGTTTCCACTTCTTCCTCGATCGAGTGGTACTCCCGTGAAGCCGCCCAATCACCGCCGACCGTAAAAATACGATTTCCCCCTTTTTCGCTTCCCAGAACACAAGCGGTTGCAAGCCGGTTTTTCGCGAGAGAAAGTTCCACCTCAGTGATGTTACCGGCTTGCGCTCCGCGGAAGATGGCTTCCAGTTTTGCCTGATTTTTTTGCGCGTCTTCCGGTTCACAAGCCAGACTGGAATTGAAGCAGCCGCCCTCCGAATACTCTACAAAGTTCAAAACCGCGTGTTCCGCCAGACCAGAATCAACAAATTCCCAGTAAAGCCGGCTTCCGGAATCATCTCCCAAAATCGAGGCGATCAGCCGGGCCGTCAGCGTCTGACGAAAAGATGAAATTCTTGCGAAGCTCGTGCCAAGGACATATTCCCGGGTCGCTTGAGGGCGGCAAAAAGTCCTGTGTCCCAAACGTGGTTTGAAATCACACGGAACGCACATCAGCGGCTTTTCCGGACTATTTTCCCACTTTCCGCAGTATTTGTCTGCAAGCCGGACAAGCTTGTCAAAATCAACGTTTCCGCACGCGCAGAGCTGAATATTCTGAGGCGCGTATTTTCCCAGAATCCACTTTTTTATCCTGCGGCGTGTCAAATGTCGTACACTCCGCGCACTTCCCAAAACCGGATTTCCAAGCGGATGGCCGTTAAAAAAAGACTGACGCAGGCGATCATCGAGGCAAAACGGCGGCTCGTTCTCGTACATGCCGATTTCTTCCAGAACGACCTCTTTTTCTGATCGAAAATCTTCCTCACGAATCGCCGGTCGTAAAATGTCCGCGTAAATTTCCAGGCACGGCTCGATAAACTCCGGAAGCAGCGACGCGTAGAAAATCGTGCTTTCCTCCATCGTGCAAGCGTTGAACGAAACGCCTATCGTGTCGAATTCCCGGTTCACGTCCTGAGCTGATCGCGTGAGACTTCCCTTGAAAACAAGATGTTCAAGGAAATGACTGATTCCGGAAACGGTCGGGGACTCAAACCGGGAACCGCAACGAACGAAAAATCCTATAGAAAGCGACTTGGCGCGTTCATGCGACTCTGCGAGGACCTCTAACTGATTCGAAAGTTGCGTGTGAAAAAAGTGCGGCAAAATATAAAAACCCTGCTTCCAGGAAATGCGTCTAAATTGAAAAGTAAGACTGAATTATATCAGACTTGGCGGAAATGTCAAGGATTCGCTTTTCCGGCTTTTTCTATTTTTCGGTCCAGAAGGGGCATCACGGCGTTTCGGTAAATCGCGTTCATAAGCGGATTTTCCTTGAGCATTTGCATCGTACGCCAGGTAGATGCGCCTTCTGACTCGGGAAGCTCCACTTTCATTGAGTTTCCTTTGGCGTCCACAAGTGTCGCGATATACCGCCAGCCGCCCCCTTCTTTTTCGTCTTTGGGAACACGCTCGCAGGAATCGATCTGGGCGGAATCCGCATCAAACTGGTCAGGCGAAACCTCCTGCCGGGCTTCCGTCGCGCGGTCAGAATGGGCTTCCAGAAAATCAACGACTTTTTTCAGGGCCTTCTCGGTATGCTCCGCCGACATTTTTTCGAGTTGGCGGCGCTGGTGGATCAAGTCGCTCATTTTTTCTTCTTGAGTACGCCCTTCTTCTCGCTCCATCGTTTGATCGATCAGTTTTTCCGGTTCTTTTGCAGCCTCGGCGAGTTCCTCCGGCTTCACACCGACCACTTCCGCCTGACGCTCCAGTTGGCGGGCCTCGCGTTCTTCTTTGGTGAGTTTTCTGGGCTTTACCGTCTGTTCCGCCACGGGTTGGGAAAGTCGCGGATTTATCGGCTTTTTTGCACGAAAATACGTAACGGAAAGAAAAGCCAGCAGACCCGCAAGAACCAGTGCGGCGACAGAAATCGCGAGCTGATTATGAGTCAGTTTCATGAGAAAACCCTTTCCTGCGGGAATGACTTTTACGGGGACGTCGCTGAAAGCTTCATCCCCGTGAGATTTGGTTACTTCCGGACCGGGACTCCCTTGCTTGCCAGGTAGTCTTTCATCTGCTGGATCGTGAAGATCCCGAAGTGGGCGATCGACGCGACCAGGACGGCCGATGCGTGGCCTTCCGCGACCGCTTCGTACAGGTGCTCGAGTTTGCCCGCGCCGCCCGAGGCGATGATCGGGAGTTTCACCGCGTCGGCGATCGCCCGGGTCATGGGAATGTCGTAGCCGGTCTGCATTCCGTCGGCGTCCATGCTCGTCGGGAGGATCGCTCCGGCGCCGAGGCTTTCGACCTGTTTCGCCCATTCCACGGCATCGATCCCTGCGCCTTTGGTCCCGCCGGCGATCACGACTTCAAACCCGGAGGGCATATCGGCGTTTTTGCGCGTGTCGATGGCGACGGTGATTTTGTCGGAGCCGAACATTTTGGCCGCTTCTTCAACGAGTTGGGGACGTTTCACCGCCGCGGAGTTCATCGAAAGTTTGGAAACGCCCAGGTCCAGCATTTCCTTAATGTCGTCGGTGGTGCGGATGCCGCCGCCTACGGTGAGCGGAATATGGATCCGGGCCACGGTCCGTTTCACTGCTTCGATGAGGGTTTTGCGATTCTCGACGGTGGCCGTAATATCGAGGAAGACCAGCTCGTCAGCCCCTGCCGAGTCGTACGCTGCCGCGCTTTCTGCCGGATCGCCGACTTCTTTCAGTTCCACGAAGTTCACGCCCTTCACCAGACGCCCGTCTTTGGTATCGAGGCACGGGATGATTTTGCAGTAGTCCATTTTAGCTCCTGAGTTTGGGAAAGAGGAAAGGGAAAAGGAAAAACTGATTTTAATTTTACCGGAAAAGCCGAGAAAGTCAAGCCCCCGGGAATTGCATTTTTCTGGAAAGAAAGTATAATGTGAGGGAAGTTGATAAATAGTTTTATATTTGCGCCACAGGACGGTTAAATTGATCCATCGCCTTATCCTTTCAAACGGCTTTACCTTGCTGGGGGACGTTCAGCCGCACTTTCATTCCGTTTCTTTCGCGTTCTGGACAGGTCTGGGAAGCGTTTGGGACCCCGTGGGAAAGTACGGCCTGGCCGCCTTCGTCTGCGAAATGATGCTTCGCGGCGCGGGAAATCTTTCCAACCGCCAGTTTATCGAAACCATTGACCGGATCGGGATCGACCGGACCGAGAGCCTCACCGCTTCCACGCTGGAGTTTCGGGCGTCGATGCTCGCTGAAAATCTCGAGGCCGCGCTGGACCTTTACGCTGATCTTCTTTGCCGTCCGGTTCTGCCCCGTGAACAGATGGAAGACGGCCGTCAGGTTCTGCTTCAGGAAATCTCCTTCTGCGAGGATAATCCGGAAGGCCGGCTCGGTCAGGTGATGAGCGAGCGCTTTTTCGGTCCGGCCTGGGGACACGACGAAGACGGAAACCGCGAGGGGATCGAAAGCATCTCGTGGGAAGAAGTCCGCGCCCAGTACGACGCGCTGATGATGCCGAACCAGTGCGTGCTGGCGGTGGCGGGGAGTTTTGACTGGGACAAAACCACAGAAAAGGTCAAACGTCTTTTCGGGGACTGGGAACCCAAAACGGAACCGGAACTTCCACCGAACGAGACGCGGCGCGAGTCGCTGCACACTCCGTTCGACTCGCCGCAGACGCACATCGAGCTCGGGTGGGAGATCACCCCTCTGCTGGAGCCCAACTGGCGGGCGGAGTGGGCCGGGATCAGCATTCTGGGCGGTGGCATGAATTCGCGGCTTTTCAACGAAGTCCGCGAAAAGCGCGGCCTTTGCTACGACGTGGGTGCGCACTGCGTTTCGCTCCACCACGCGGCCGGAGCCTTCTGTACGGCAAGCTGCCGGGAAGAAAACGCCCGGGAAACGCTCGACGTGATCCAGTGCGAGATCGAGCGTCTGAAAGAGGGCGTGACGGAAGAAGAGCTCCGCGCATACAAAGCCCGCCACCGTATGGCGCTCGTCATGGAGCAGGAGTCAAGCCTGAGTCTGGCGACGGGCCTCATTACGGACTGGAAACGGCTCGGCCGGATCCGGACGTTCGAGGAGATCTCGGCCGAGGTACAAAGTCTCACGGTCGAGAAAGTGAACGACGTGCTGAGGCGGAAGCCTGCACAAAATATTCTGGTTTGCACGCAGGGACGGTAAAATGAAAGGCGGTAATGGAGCGCGAAGCGCGGAATTACGCATCGGGGTTAAACGCGTAATTCCGGCCTCCGGCCTCCATTACCGCCTCCCATCTGCGCGTAATTCCGCGCTCCGCGCTCCATTACCGCCTCCCATTCCGTGAGTTTCACTCACGGTGGGCCGCCGTCCCTCCGAATCTTACTCGATCTCCGCCAGGATCGCATCGACGCGGTTCGCGCCGCCCAAAACCGGGGCGAAATCATTTTCGACGTAGCGCTGAATCGACTCGCTCGTCGCGCCGCAGGCGTCCAGCGCCATGCGGGTCTGGAAGCCCAAATCGTATGCCGAGAACGCGGTCCCCTGGGCGCAGACGTTCGTCAGGAAGCCCGCGACGATCAGGTTTTTGATACCTTTTTCTTCGAGCAGCGCCTGCAAATTCGTGTGGCTGAACGCGCTGAGCGTCTGCTTGTTTTCCAGCACCACTTCGGAGTCGAGCGGTTTCATGGCGTCGATGATACTCTGGTTCCACGTGTTCGGCGCGAACAGCTGGTTTTCCAGAATCCCCGCGAGGATCCCGGAGCAGGCGTGCGACTGGACCCACTCCGCGTTCAGAATGAACGGGCAGTGGATGATGAAGCACCCTTTCGCACGTGCGCCGGCCAGAAGTCTCTGCGCGTTGGGAATGGTCTGGTTCCGTTCCAGTTCGGATTTTACCGCCTCGAAGAGTTTTCCTCCGGGCGAGCAGAATTCGTTCTGGAACTCGATGAAAATGAACGCGGTTTCGGTGGATTTCATGGTCTTTTTCCTTTCGGGTCAGAAAGTTAAAATTGGGCGTTTGGTCAGCGGATCGCGTCTTTCATCATCTTCACGTACTCGTAAACCTTTGGTCCGGCCGCGTCGCCGTACTGGGCGATGATCTTCACGATGGCGGACCCCACGATCGCACCGTCGGCGATCCGGGTCATTTCGCGCGCCTGCTCGGGCGTGTTGATCCCGAAACCGATGGCGGCCGGAACGTCTGTCGTGTTGCGGATGACGCTCAGGATGGAGCGCAGGTCGGTCTTGATTTCCGAGCGGACGCCCGTCACGCCCATCGAGGAAACGACGTAAATGTAGCCCGAAGCCTCGGCGGCGATGCGGGAAATGCGGTCTTCCGAGGTCGGCGCGATGAGCGAGATCAGGTCCAGACCGTGGCGCTTCATGACGGCGTCCAGCTCGGCTTTTTCCTCAAACGGAAGGTCCGGGATGATCAGACCGTCGATCCCCGTTTCCTCGCACCGGGCGCAGAAACGCTCGAAGCCGTAGTGGAAAACCGGGTTCACGTACGTGAGGAAAACCATCGGAATGTCCGTCGTTTTCCGAAGCCGCGCGACCATTTCGAAAATCCTGTCGGGGGTGGTCCCGGCCCGAAGCGCCCGAATGTCGGCTTCCTGGATCACCGGCCCTTCTGCGATCGGGTCGGAGAACGGGATCCCGATCTCGATCAGGTCGGCCCCTGCGCGAATCATTTCGTGAATGAATTCTTCCGTCTTTTCCAGGCTCGGATCTCCGGCGGTCAAAAAGGGAATGAAAGCCGGTCCGTTTTCAAATGCTTTTGCGATTTTACTCATGAAGGTCACCTCCCCGGTAGCGCGCGATCGCCGCCACGTCTTTGTCCCCGCGGCCTGACAGGCAGCAGATGATGATTTCGTTCGGACTCATGCTTCCCGCGATTTTTTGCACGTACGCGACGGCGTGAGCGCTTTCGATGGCGCAAATGATCCCTTCCGTCCGGGCGAGATACTCAAACGCGCAGACCGCTTCTTCGTCCGTAATGGCGACGTATTGCGCCCGGCCCGAGTCGTACAGGAAAGCGTGTTCCGGCCCGATCCCGGGGTAATCGAGTCCCGCCGAGATGGAATAGACCGGGGCGATCTGGCCGTTTTCGTCCTGGCAGAAGTACGATTTCATACCGTGGAATATCCCGACTTCGCCGCGATTGATCGAGGCGGCGTGCTTTTCGGTTTCAATTCCCTTTCCGCCCGCCTCGCAGCCGACGAGCTTCACGCCGGCATCGGGGATAAAGTGGTAAAACATTCCCATGGAGTTGGACCCGCCGCCGACGCAGGCCGTCACCAGGGCGGGGAGTTTGCCCTCTTTTTCGAGGATCTGCGCCCGGGCCTCTTTGGAAATCACGGCCTGAAAATCCCGGACCATCATCGGGAACGGGTGCGGCCCCATGACCGTCCCCAACACGTAGTGCGTGTCGGCGCAGCGGTTCGTCCACTCGCGCATCGTTTCGTTTACCGCGTCTTTCAGGACCATCGTGCCGGAAGTGACGGGATGCACGGTCGCGCCGAGCAGTTCCATGCGGTAAACGTTCAGCGCCTGCCGGATCGTGTCCTCTTTTCCCATGAAAATCTCGCATTCCAGCCCCATCAGAGCGGCCGCGGTAGCCGTTGCGACGCCGTGCTGGCCCGCGCCCGTTTCGGCGATGACGCGCGTTTTGCCCATTTTCTTCGCAAGAAGGCACTGGCCCAACACGTTATTAATCTTATGCGAGCCGGTATGATTCAGGTCTTCGCGCTTGAAGTAGATCTTCGCGCCGCCCAGGTCGCGGGTCATTTTCTCCGCGTAGTAAAGAAGCGAGGGCCGGCCCGAGTAGTCCCGGTTCAGTGCGTCCAACTCGGCGTTGAATTCCGGGTCATTTTTGTAAAATTCGTACGCCTTTTCAAGCCGGTTGATCTCATTCATGAGCGTTTCCGGCACGTACTGCCCGCCGTGCTGCCCATAATGGGTCCCCGCGCGTGTGTTATATTCGGTCATTTTTAATTCTCCTGACGATTTCCAAAATTTTGTTTCGGTCTTTGACTCCGTTAGTTTCCACGCCGCTGCTCAGGTCGAGCGCGTAGGGTTTGAGTACCATCGCCTCATTCACGTTTTCGAGGCAAATTCCCCCGGCAAGGAAAAACGGTTTTAAAGGGACGGCGCTTCCGCCGATTCCCATTTTTAAAATGTTCCAGTCAAAAGTCTTTCCCGTTCCGCCCGCGCCGTGGTCGAGGAGGAGGAAATCGGCTCCGCATTTTTGAGCGGCAAGCAGATCTTCTGCCGAGTTCACCCGAACGGCACGGATGATGGGAAATTTCGCATTGGTACGGAGGCGCAGCTCCGCGATGTAGTTTTCGTCTTCAGCCCCGTGGAGCTGGGGCCAGGAAATGACCGAATTTTTCAGAAGCCACACGACGTTTTCGAGCGGTTCGTTCACAAAAACACCGACGGGAATGATTTCTTCCGAGAGTTTTTCACGCAGCGCTTTCGCCTGCTCTACCGTGACCTGTCGGCGGCTTTTCGCGAAAACGAAGCCGCAAAAATCCGGCCGCGCTTCGTTGACGAAGTCGATGTCGCAGGGGCTCGATAAACCGCAGATTTTAACACGCATGAAAATTCAAAATTAAAAACCAGTTTAGACGTTTAAATGACTCTGGGCTGAATTATACCATTTTCTTTTTTTTCGTAAATCCGGTACCGCCGAAAAAAAGGCAAAATTCTTTGACGATGTTGTTAAAGCTGATCGATCAAAACGTCCAGCGCGTCGAGGTTGCTCGCCAGCGCGTCGGGGTGATGGCGAAGTTCCTCGAGCGTCATCCACTCGATCGTTTTCACCTCCCTGGGGTCGCAGCGCAGCTGGGCGAGTTCCTCGTCGGAAATGACGGCGGTCCACCAGAAAAGGTAAACGTTCCACGGCGTGACGGACTCATGCACCCGCTCGATCGGCGTCACGCAAACGTTCAGCTCTTCCATCATTTCGCGGACGAGCGCCTGCTCCTCGGTCTCACCCATTTCGATCCCGCCGCCGGGAAAGCACCAGGTCAGCGGCGCTTTTACGAATTCCGAGCGCTGAATGACCAGGAATTTCTCGCCGCGCCTCAGAAGTCCCACGACTCCGACACGGTCGTATTTTTTGAAAAGGTTTTCGTCCATCTTTCGCCTCGCCACGTTGATTTCCTTAATAGTTTAACAAAAAATCGAAAAAAATCAATGGGGAGGGAAGCCGACGCTTTCAGCGGCGGCTTCAGTGAGGAGTGAGGAGTGAGGAGTTGGAAAAGCCTTCGGCTTTAAATGGGTTGAAGTCTTTCTGAACGCAACGTTATGCGAAGCGCAACTCCTCACTCCTCACTGAAGTGCGGTGCCACGGTAAAACGCCCGTTTTGGGGTAGGCCTCGCTTTCTTTCCCAAACTTTTTTCCAAAATAATCCCCCTCCCTCTGGAAATTTCTGAAAAATCGTGTAAAATGGACAAAATACAATACAATCAAAATGTTTTTATACCCACTCAAGGAGAAACCATGAGAAAACTTTCTGTTCTTATGCTTGTCTGTGTGGCCGCCGTGATGTGTGTCTCCGGCGTTTTCGCGCAGTACCAGCCGACCACTGAAAAGGGAAAAGCCCAGCTGAAGGAGGACTACCTCTTCCAGTGCGACTTTGCCCCCACGTTTGAAAAAGCCAAAACCGAGATCGGTTACGCCCGCGCTGCGGCGGAACGCATCGCGAAACTCCCCGGCGCGCCGGACTTCAAAGCCCAGCTTGCCGCTCTTGATGAACTTGAAAAGAAAATTGACGCTTCCAAAGAAACCGAAGAACTGGCCGAGGAGCTTTACCTCGCCGTCCGTTACGCGAAGCGTGAAATCGTGATGCGCAACCCGCTCATCAATTTTAACGAGATTTTGCTGATCGACAATCCGTACCCGCACGGAAAACCGGGAGACGCGACGGACGAATGGGGCCACGAAGCGCGCCACCGTAACGGTTACATGGCGACCGACGGCGGAAAACTCATCGTCTGCGGCCTGAACCCCGGCGAACTGAAACGCACCATTCTGGATGACGGCGGGTCTTTCTGGCGTCCCGACCTTTCCTTTGACGCGAATAAGATCCTGGTTTCTCACCGTTTGCCGGGCGAAAAATCCTTCCACCTCTTCGAGATGAACGCCGATGGAACGGATCTGAAGCAGCTCACCTTCGGCGACTACGACGACCTCGACCCGATTTACACGCCGGAAGGCAAAATCGTGTTCTGCACGAGCCGTCAGCACTCCTACGTCCGCTGCATGCCGATGACGCACTCGTTTGCCGTGGCCCGCTGCGACGCGGATGGAAAAAACATTTACGTCATTTCCGCGAACGGCGAACCTGAATATATGCCGAGCATGATGCAGGACGGCCGCGTCATTTTCACCCGGTGGGAGTACACCGACAAAGCCCTCTGGCGCGTGCAGTCCCTCTGGACGATCAATCCGGACGGAACCAACCCGCAGACGTTCTGGGGTAACCAGTCCACCTGGCCGGACGTTCTGACCGAAGCGCGCCAGATCCCGGGAAGCAAGAAGGTCGTTTTCTGTGCCGTTGGTCACCACGGCTGGTTCCAGGGCTCGATCGGTTACATCAACCCGGACGAAGGGCTGAACTACCCGGACGGTCTGCAGAAGATCACGCAGGAAGTCGCGTGGCCGGAAGTCGGCGACGGCCCCACCCCGGTCGCATCGGATTACGAGTACCACGCCGCGGGCAAATATTGGGCGTACAAGACCCCGTACCCGCTCTCCGAGGAATACATGCTGGTCTCCGCGCGTGACGGCGGCCACCTCTACAACGGCCCGGATAATGAGTGGTTCTTCAACCTCTACTTCCAGGACGTTTACGGAAACAAAGAACTGATTTACGAAGGCGATTTCAACGCGTACTACGCTCAGCCGATGCGTACCCGCGACGTCCCGATGCAGAAACCGGACCTGGTTCACTGGCCGAAGATCGGCACGGGCGAGAAACCCGAGAACGGAGTTTTGTACTCGAATAACGTGTTCGAAGGCGCTGACCCGATCCTCAAGAAAAACGGCAAATACATCCGCGTGATCCAGATGGACCCGAAGACCTATACCACGTGGCACAAGACGGTCCAGCATGACGGCCCGGCCATTTCCGTGTTCCAGGCCGACGGCGTGAAGCGCATCCTCGGCACGGTTCCGATCGAGGCCGATGGTTCGATCAACTTCCAGGTCCCGCCGGGACAGGCGATCTTCTTCGAAATGCTGGACGAAAAAGGCCAGGCCATTCACGTGATGCGTTCGTTCACGTACGTGATGCCGGGCGAAAACCGCGGCTGCTTCGGCTGCCACGAGTCCAACATGAACACGCGTGGAAACATGCAGATGGGCGGCGGCCAGATGGGTTCCGCTCTGCGTAAACCACCGGTCGAACTGACCCCGGCGCCGTGGGGCATGGAAAGCATCAGTTTCGCCCGTTTCGTCCAGCCGGTCCTGGACAAAAACTGCGCCAAATGCCATCAGAATCCCGAGTCCCCGGCCTACGCCAAGCTGAACATGACCTCGCGTCCGTCCGCCAAGGGCTGGTGGGGCTGGGTCCATAGCCGTCCGAATGACCTGAGCCCGTTCACCGAGCCGTACCTGACGCTCGTCTCCGGCGACTGCCCGTGGGGCCGCAGCAAGGTGAAGAACGAGCAGGGCGTTCCGACCAACCTCGCCGGTGTGTTCGTCGTGGAAGGTTACGACACGACTGACCCGAAGAACCTCGAGACCCTTCCGCCGTATTCCGCCTACTCGCCAATGAGCACGCTCGTTCAGAACGCGACCAGCGGCAAGCACCACGGCGTGAAAGTCAGTGAAGAAGACGCCCAGCGCCTGATCGCGTGGGTCGATTGCAACGGCCCGTACCTCGGCGACGAGGAAGTCCGCGCGATGTACGACCCGTACTCCACGGCGATCGAGAACGTTCCGCCGGTTCGTCCGCGTATTGCGACCGCGCCGGTCATCAACCGCTTCGACATTCGTCAGGACGGCGACTCGGCCAAGATCTGCGGCCCGGTCAAACTCCAGCCGGACATTCAGGAAGGCTTCAACATGAATGAGAAGCACCGCCCGTACATGGTCGAAATGCTCAAGAAAGAGAAGCTCGACGGTGAGATCGTCGCGGCGAACTACGGCATCGACGACGACAATCGTACGGACGTGACCGAAAAGGTGAAGGCGAAGTTCGACGGTTCCATCATGATCGACATTCCGAACTATAACGATGAATTCGGCGACGTGTGCCCGAACAAGGTGAAGAACCTCCGCATTATGGTCCGCTATAAGGACGGCACGGAGAAGCACTTCCGCTTCGGTGAGAACCAGACGATTCTTCTGACCCGTTAATCAACCAGACCCTCACCTCAAAACGAAACATTTTGGGGTGGGGGTTTCTTTTTTTTCAAGGAGTTAATTATGCTTACACGCCGCGATTTCCTCAAAGCATCCGCGATCCTGGGGGCGGGCGCGGGTTTCGTCCCTTACTTCGAGTCCAATCCGGTCCAGGCCTGGGCCGATCCGAACAATCGCCTCCGCATGGCCTGCATCGGAGTGGGAAGCATGGGCCGGCTCGATATGCGTTTCTTTAACGACCTCGTGGATATTGTGGCGGTCTGCGACGTCGATACGGATTACGGGATCGCCTCCGTCCTGAAATGCGGTTTCGGCCGTAAAAAAGGGGACGAAGTGATCCAGCCGGACACGTACACGGATTACCGCAAGGTCCTGGAGCGCCCCGACATTGACTGCGTGATGATCGCCACGCCGGACCACTGGCACACGAAAATCGCCGTGGAAGCCCTTCAGGCCGGCAAGCACGTTTTCTGCGAAAAGCCGCTCACCCTGACGCTCGAGGAAAACCTGATCATTCGCCGCGCTGCGGAAAAGTACGGCAAGGTTTTCCAGGTCGGCACGATGCAGCGCTGCTTCCACGACCAGTTCCAGCTCGCGGCATTGATCGTCCGAGGCGGTTACTTGGGCAAAATCGAAAAAGTGACGGTGGACATCGGCGGCTCGCCCAGTTCACCGGTGATCCCGAAAATGCAGGTTCCCGCCTCGCTCGACTGGAATATGTGGCTTGGTCAGGCGCCGTACACGGATTTTCTGGGTGACGCTTACGTGCCTGCCGCGTCGTGGGAATACCGCACCTCGCCTCGTCCCGAGCACAGCCGGTGCCACTTCCAGTTTCGCTGGTGGTACGAGTATTCCGGCGGGAAATTTACCGACTGGGGCGCGCACCACATCGACATTGCGCTCTGGGCGATGAACCGCCAGAAACCCGGCACCGGCCCGGTTTCGATCGACGGAACGGACGCGCAGCACCCGGTTCCCTACAAAGACGGCTGGGCGCAGGTCGATAATCAGTTCAACACGGCGACCAGTTTCAATATTTACCACAAATTCGACGACGGCTGCGTGATGAACGTTTGCTCGAACTCGCGCGACGGAAACGGCGTCCTCTTTGAAGGAACCAAGGGCCGGATCCACGTGAGCCGCGGCCGGGTGAAAGGGAAACTGATCGAGGAAGGGATCCAGGAAGAGTTCAAGCCGGAAGACTACCTGGCGCTGAACAACGGGAAGGAATTTTCGTCCAACCCGCTCGGCTACGGCGGGCAGGATCTGGCGTACTGGGAGAGCAAGGTGAACTGGATCCGCTGTATCCGCGAGGGCGGCACACCGATTTGCGACGTTGCGTCCCATGTTCAGTGCGCGCACCTCTGTCACCTGAGCGGCATTGCGGCCCGTTTCGGACGTGAAATCAAATGGGACTCCCTGAACGAGAAAATCGTCGGCGACGAACAGGCCGCGGCGTTCTTCTCCCGCGAACAGCGCAAAGGGTTTGAGATCCCGAAGGTTGATTAAAACCTTGCGACCGGAATCAGTGATGACCCCGTAAAAACGACAAACAGCGGGTTTTGGGCCCGCTGTATTTTTTTCTTTTGTGGCGTAATTATCGGGGCATCACTGCTCCCACTCGCCTTATTTCACCGCCCGGGTCGCGACCACGTCCGCATCGGTCCCCAGCACGTGCGACAGAATCACCTGGTTCATCTCGATCGGGGCCGTGACGTGAACTTGAGTCAATTCCGTCATCAGGTCGAAAATCTTTCCCTTCGGGATCGGTTGGGAGGTTTTGACCGGAAGGCGGGTCACGACCGAGCCGTCAAGCTGGACGGTGGAAGTGACGGTCCGCGTGGGATTTGTGACTTCATTCTTGCCGTACACTTCGCCCCGCTTGCACGTGTTGCCGGTCACATTGAGATTTTCGTCCACGACCAGGTGGCAGCCGCGCGGGCAGACGATGCAAATCAGTTCCGTTTTCCCTTCCATTATCTCACTCATTGGAAACCTCCACACTCAAAAGGCCGGTTTTGCTCAAAAGTTCTGACGCGCGAATCGTCAGGTTTTCCATTTCTGCCGGGATCAGGAACGGTTTTTTGACTTTTTTCAGGACTTCCCCGTTTTGCTTCACGACGAGCGAAACGTTCTGGAACGGTTTCTGAACGCGGAATTTCAGGACGAAATCTTTCTCATTCCCGTCCGCGTCTTTACCCGGATGCAGCGTTTCGGGGAGCAGGTAACCGACCCCCGCGCCGGGCTGGGTCTGAATGACGTCGGCCGAGTTTTCGAGTTTCCCCTGAATGTACCGCGCCGCGGCCAGACCGGCCGTTTCGCCTTCCATGCTCACGAAATCGACCAGGTCGTGAACGTGCAGCGAGTTCCCGCAGCTGAAGATCCCGGGGATCGACGTCTGCATGTTTTCGTCCACGAGTGGCCCGCTGGTTTTCGGATGGATCCGCACGCCGATCTCCGTCAGGAGCGGGTTGGAGGGAATCAGACCGACTGAAAGCAGGAGCGTATCGACCTCAAATTCCCGATCGGTCCCCGGAACGAACTGGAACTTTTCATCGACCTGCGCCAGAATGATTTTCTCGAGGCGCTCTTTGCCGATGATCTGCTTCACCGTGTGGCTCAGGTAGAGCGGAATATTGAAGTCGATGAGGCACTGCACGATGTTTCGCGTCAGGCCGTTGGAGTACGGCATCAGCTCCGCCACGCCGAGGACTTTGCTTCCCTCGAGCGTCATTCGGCGGGCCATGATCAAACCGATGTCACCGGAGCCGAGGATGAAGACCCGTTTCCCGACGAAGTAGCCGTCAATATTCAGGTAGCGCTGGGCCAAACCCGCCGTCATGACGCCGGTCGGACGGTCGCCGGGGATCCGGATCGCGCCGCGTGTGCGTTCGGAGCAGCCCGTCGCGCAAATGACGGCTTTCCCTTTGGCGACACAGTACCCCTCCGCCTCGCTGGAGTAGTGGACCTCTTTCTCGGGCGTGATTTTCAAAACCATGGAGCGGATCTTGATCTCGATCCCGGGAAACTTCTGCGCCTGCGCGACGAAACGGGCGGCGTATTCCGGGCCGGTCAGTTCCTCTTTGAACCGGTGGAGGCCGAACCCGTTATGGATGCACTGGAGGAGGATCCCGCCGGCGTAGTCTTCCTTTTCCAGGATCAGGATCTTTTCCACGCCGTTTTCCGCGGCAGAGACTGCGGCCGCAAGCCCCGCGGAACCGCCGCCGATGATGATCAGGTCGTAATTCGATGTTTGCATGATAAAAACTCAAAAATTAATCACTTCAGGAAGTTTTCAAACTTCAATTCCTTTTGAACTTGGTGCCCAGCACACTCCAAACTTTTATTTAAACACGGATTTTCACGGATTAGGAGGATTAAAAGGATTTTGATTTAATGATTCCGTAATCTGTGGAAATCCTTTTAATCCGTGGAAATCCGTGTTTAAATCCCGGTTTGAAGTGGAGCGGATTTTCACCTTGGACGTCGGTTGATCCTTGAGGACTTCATTTTTATTTTGCTGTGATCGCAAAAAGGTCGTACTCGTCGCAGTCCACGATCTCGCACTGGTAAAACTCCCCGACTTTCAGCGGCTCGTCGTCTTCATTTTCGAGCGAAACGTAAACCACTCCGTCGATTTCCGGCGCCCCGAACGCGGTATGACCAAGCCACGTTCCCTCCTCGTCGGATTCCATGTCGATCAAAACCTCCATGGTCCTGCCGATCTGCTTCTTTCGCAGCTCCGCGGAAATGCGCTTCTGCGTCTGGAGCAACTCGTTCGTGCGTTTCAGCGCGGTCTTTTCCGGTACCTGATTCGGCATTTCGGCCGCGGGAGTACCCTCCTCCGGCGAGAACTGGAAGACCGCCACGTGATCGAATTTCTGCTTCCGCACAAACGCGAGGAGTTCCCCAAACTCGGCCTTGGTTTCGCCCGGGAAACCCGCAATGAAGGCCGTGCGGATCGCCAGATTCGGGACCCGTTCCCGCAGCCGGTTCAGAAGGGCCAGCGTTTCTTCACGCCCGGCCGCCCGACGCATGGATTTCAGCACGCGGTCGTTAATGTGCTGGAGCGGAATATCCGCGTACGGCACCACTTTCGGCGTCGTGGCCATGGCGTCGATCAGGTCGTCGCCGAAGTCCTGCGGGTACAAATACTGGATCCGGATCCAGTGGATTCCCTCCACGTCGTTCAGGCGGCGGAGCAGATTCGCCAGCGTGTTTTCCGAGGGCGAGCCGTCCGGGTTTCGCAGGTCGATCCCGTACAAACTCGTTTCCTGCGCGATGAGGATCACCTCTTTCACGCCGTTTTTCGCGAGGTTTCGGGCTTCCTCCACGATCTCGTCCATCGGCTTGCTCGAGTACTTCCCGCGAATGTTCGGAATGGCGCAGAACGCGCAGCGGCGATTGCACCCCTCCGCGATTTTCAGGTACGCGACGTGCGGCGGAAGGAGCGGAAACCGGTGCGGGTCCGATGCGATCCCCTCGCTGTGGCCGTAAAACGTCAGCGGTTCGGGCGCGGCCGTTTCCTGAGCCGTGGCATCCTGCGCGTCGATCTGCACGATCGGCAAAACGTTTTCGGGAGTTTTGACGCCGAAATCCCCGCTCAGGCCGAGCGTCTTCTGAACCGCTTCCAGAACGGAATCCCGGGAGAAAACGTCCAGAAAAGCGTCCACCCCGGGGCACACCTCGATGAGCGCCGCCTTGTCGCGGGTCACGAGGCATCCGGCGACGATGAGGCACTTCAATTTCTGGTCCGGGTCGTGCCGCAGGGCCTCCATTTCCTGAATATTTTCCATCGCTTCGTCCCGCGAGGCCGCCAGAAAACCGCACGTATTCACGATCACGACGTCAGCGTCTTCGACGTCGTAAACCGGTTCCAGACCGTTCACCTGAAGCAGACCGAGCATCTGCTCGCTATCGACGAGGTTTTTGGGGCAGCCGAGGGAAATAATCGCGCAAGTCAGCATTCAGGGTCCTTTACTCTGTTTGGGTTTGAGTGCTTTTCTCCGACAAAGCGGCGATCCCGAGGAAGACCATCGAAAGGACGCAGCCAACGGCGAGGAAAATGAAACCGCCGTTCCAGCCGAAGTGGTCGAACAAAACGCCCATGAGGAACTGCGCGAGGAACGCCGTTCCGACGAAGTAGCCCCAGAAACTCATGAAGCCGGCCGAGGTCCCCGCCGCTTTTTTCGGTGCGATCTGGAGGGCCAGCACGCCGATGAGCATCACCGGGCCGTAAACCAGGAACCCGAGCATGATCAGCGAGAGGAAATCCAGCCACTTCGCCTCGAGCGGGTTCAGCCAGTACAGAAGCAGGAACGGGATCGTCAGCGCCATGAAAACGATCGACGTGAGCGCGTGCCGCCCGCGGAATACCGTGTCGCTCATCCATCCGCAGATCAGCGTGCCGGGAATGGCTGCGAATTCGTAGAGGCAGTACGCCCAGCCGAATTCGTCGATGCTGTACCCTTTCGCCTGCGCCAGATAAGTCGGCGCCCAGTCGGAGATCCCGTACCGCAGCAGATACACGAACGCGTTCGCGATCCCGACGAACCAGAGGAGGCGATTATTTAAAATGTACTGGAAGACGATCTGGTACGTCGTCAGTTCCTGCTCGTTCTTTTCGGAATACGCCGGCGGGTAGTCATCGTGGAAGACCTCGATCGGCGGCAGACCGCACGACTGCGGTGTGTCGCGGACGAGGGCCCACGCCAACAGCGCAATTCCCAGCGCAATGAAGGCCGGCAGGTAGAAAACGCCGTATTCCCAGTGCGCGACCGTGAAGATTCCGACCCCGAACGCGGTCAGAGGGGCGAGCAGACCACCGCCCACATTATGCGCCACGTTCCAGATGGCGATCGTTCGGCCGCGTTCCCTCGGTGAGAACCAGTGCGTCATGACGCGCCCGCACGGCGGCCAACCGCACGCGCTGAACCAGCCGATGAGGAACTGAATCCCGAACCAGACGAGCAGGATCGACTTTTTCGTGAAGATTTTCCCCTCACCGACCCAGGCCGGGCTGGCGAAAATGCCCGCGAGGATCGTCAGGACGGCCGTCACGACGAGGCCCAAACTGAGGAAATTCCGCGCGTTGCTTCGGTCGGAGACGGTCCCCATGACGAATTTGCTGACGCCATAAGCCAGAGCCACGCCGGACATCGCGAAGCCCAGCTCCGTCTTCGTGAAACCGAGTTCCGTGAGGTACGGGCCGGCCAGCGTGAAATTCTTTCTCAGGAGGTAGTAGGCGGCGTAACCGATAAAAATTCCGATGAAAACCTGAAGCCGGTATTTGCGGTAGGTACTGGGAACCTGATCTTCCGGAAGCGGTTCCGTTGCTGGCGGGGGAGTTAATAGTGAAAACATGGTATAAAGTAACGTGAAAGGCGGTAATGGAGGCCCGAGGCCGGAATTACGCACTGGGTTAAATATTCTTACGGACACATTTCACTATATTATACCCAAAACCCCCAGAAATTTCAAGACCCTCGGCAAAAAAATCCCCTCCCCCCTTTACTTTCCCGGGATTATTTTCTATAATAAACGAAAAATCGTCCTTCTTTAAAGGAGTAAAAACCCATGAAACGCCGTTCCTTTTTGTTTCTCGCCCTTCTGTGCGCCCTGAGCGTCGTTTTTTCTGCCGCCCCGGGGAGCGCGAAGGAGTGGAAAGCCCGCGTCCTGCGCAACATCACGTACAAAACGACCGACGAGCAGGAAATCAAGCTGAATATTGCCCTTCCGGAAGACTCCAAGGGAAATTTGCGTGAAGGCGCGCCGCTTTTCGTTTGGATCGACAGCGGGTGCTGGTACAGCAAAGGCCCCGGAAACGGTGGCTTTTGGGCGCATTACGGTCTGATCGGTCGCGGTTGTGCGGTGGCCAGCGTCGCGACGCGGAGTCTGGAAAACGCCTGCTTCCCCGCCCAGATCGAAGACGTGAAAGCCGCCATCAGGTTCCTGCGTGCGCACGCCGACGAGTACAAAATCGACAAAAACCGCATCTGCGTCAGCGGCGCGTCCTCTGGCGGACATCTGTCGAATATGCTTTCGATGAGCGACGAGCAGCGCATCTTCGACGTCGGCGACAATCTGGAGGAATCCTCTCAGGCCAACGTGGTGATCAACTTCTACGGCCCGACCGACTTCGTGAACGCCGTCACCCGGACGGTCTGCACGTCCTGCATTTATCCGGCCCTTGGGGACCCGAAAGTCCACGGGCGCACGATGGACGACGTTACGCCGGAGCTCATCGAATCCGCCAAAAAGTACAGTCCGATCACGTACGTGACGTCCAAAACCGCCCCGACCTTCACGCTGCACGGCGCGATGGATACGACGGTGGGGCTTTCCCAGGCCGCCCTTTATAACGAGGCCTTGCGCCTGGCGAAGGTCCGCTGCAAACTCTTCATTTCCAACACGGGCGTCCACAGTATTCCGACTCTCGGCTCAAAAGAAGAACTTGGAAGCATGATCTTCGAGTTCATCGGGTGGGAGGAAGTTAAAGAGTGAAGTAACTGGGAGAAAAGCTGGGAATTTCTGGGAATTAGTCGTCAAGTTTAACCTCAAGCCATTTTTTGAAGTATGAACCGTTCCATTACTCGCCGTCGTTTCCTTCAAGCCGCCGCACTTTCCGCGCCGTTGGTCCTCGCTTCCCGGGTTCTGGGAGCGGACGGGCACGTCTCGCCGAACGAGAAAATCGTTCTTGGGATGATCGGTCAGGGAAATCAGGGCCGGCTGGACACTTCCTCGTTCCTGATGCTTCCCCAGTGCCACATCGCGGCGGTTTGCGACGTCATGGAAAGTCACGCCGCCCGGGCGAAACAGATGGTCGATGAGGCGTACGGAAACGCCGACTGCAAGCAGTTCAAATATTCCGAGGAGATTTCCCACGCCGATGGCTTTGACGTCGTGTACATCGGCACGCCGGAACACTGGCATCCGTGGCTGGCGATCGACGCGATGCGTCACGGGAAGGACGTTTACTGCGAGAAACCCGAGACGTGCACCGTCCGCGACGGCCAGTTAATGCGTCAGACGGCCATCGAGACTGGCCGCGTTTTCTCTGGCGGCTCCCAGCGCGTCTGGAACGACTACCACAAATTCCACAAAATCGCCCGCGCCGGTTACCTCGGCGAGATCCGCGAAGGGTGGGCCAATCCGGGCCTCCCGGGTTTCACTGCCCGCGCTCTGAAAGCCGAGCCGATCCCCGAGGGGATGGACTGGGACCGCTGGCTCGGCCCGGCGCCCTGGCGGCCGTTTAACCGCGCGTACCTGACCTGCGGCCGCGGAAATGGCTGGTTCGACTTTACCGGCTCGAATAACGGCTGGGGCGCGCACTGCTTCGGCGGCCTGATGTTTGCCATGGAACTGGATTACACCGGCCCGACGGAGATCATCCCCGCCAGCCTGGACGAAAGCGGCCTTCTGACGTTCCGCTTCGCCAATGGGTGCGTCATGCACACCGGTGGGACGTGGGGCACGGTGCCCGGTTTCCGGAACGGTCTGCGTGATGGCGGCGGCGGTGAGATCTGCCTGCGCGGAGACGACGGCCGGCTTTGCGAAGAAGACATCGTAAACGGCAAATACCCGGTCCCGGACGTTCCGATCCCACACTACAAAGGGGAGGTTTTCCACCGCCCGACCGACGGCGCGCTCGATCTGGACTCGCCGATGTTCGCCGCCGAGGGCGAGACGTGCATCATGGGCGATTTCCTCCACTGCGTCCGCACGCGGGAAGTCCCGTTCCGGAACATCGAGCGGTGCCACCGCGTCTGCTCGATCGGTCATTTGGGCCGAATCGCGCAGCTTCTGAACCGTCCGATCCACTTTGACCCGGAGACGGAAAACATTCTGAACGACCCGGTGGCCCAGGCGATGCTCGACCGCCCGCGCCGCGAGCCGTGGACGCTGGAAACCTGATCCGTTCCTTAAACAAAAAAGCCGGATGATGAATCACCCGGCTTTTTTTATCGATTCAAACGATTAATGGTTCTTTTTTTTCGGGGCCATGACTGGCCCCGCTCGCCTTTGGGGGGCGCGCTAAAACAAAAAAAACCGGGTGACGAATCACCCGGCTTTTTTTATTGATTCAAACTATTGATCTGAAACTCAGTCTTCCAGCGCAGCCTGAGCGGCGGCCAGTTTCGCAACCGGAACGCGCAGCGGCGAGCAGGAAACGTAGTCAAGACCGATCTTGTGGCAGAACTTGACGGAGGACGGCTCACCACCGTGCTCACCGCAAATGCCAAGCTCGAGTTCCGGACGGGTCTCGCGGCCTTCTTTCACGGCGATCTTCATGAGTTTGCCCGGGCCGGTCTGATCGAGGACCTGGAACGGATCCTTCGGGAAGATTTCCTTTTCGAGGTAATCGTTGATGAAGGAAGCGTAGTCGTCACGGCTGATGCCCAGGCAGGTCTGCGTCAGGTCGTTCGTACCGAAGGAGAAGAACTCGGCCTTCTTCGCGATGTCGCCAGCGTTCAGGGCGGCGCGCGGAATCTCGATCATCGTTCCGACCATGTACGGGATCTCAACGCCGGCGGCCTTGAGTTCCGCGTCGCAAGCGGCACGGATGATGGCTTCCTGGTTGGCGAACTCGTTCAGGCACGTGACCAACGGAACCATGATTTCCGGTTTCACGGTGATGCCTTTGGCCTGGCAAGCGATCGCGGCGCGAATGATGGCAGTCGCCTGCATCTTCGTGATTTCCGGATAGACGATTCCCAGACGGCAGCCACGGTGACCGAGCATCGGGTTGGATTCGGCCAGGTCGTGGACACGCTGCTGAATGAATTCAACGGTCATGCCGGTCTTCGCGGCAAGTTCCTGCTGACCAGCCAAGTCGTGCGGGAGGAACTCGTGGAGCGGCGGGTCAAGCAGACGAACGGTGACGTATTTGCCGTCCATCGCGGTGAACAGACCTTCGAAGTCAGCCTGCTGGAACGGCAGGAGCTTCTCAAGGGCCTTTTCACGGTCCGCGGTGTTGTCGGCCAGGATCATCGTACGGAACTCGTCGATGTGGTCGAAGAACATGTGCTCGGTACGGGTCAGACCAATGCCTTCGGCTCCCAGAGCCACGGCGGCTTTTGCCTGGTCCGGTTTGTCGGCGTTGGTGCGGATCTTCAGGCGTTTGAACTCGTCGGCATAGCCCATGAGTTTGGCGTAAAGCTGATAGATCGGAGCGTCTTCGGCTTTCAGAGTGCCGTCACGCAGAACCTGAAGCACTTCAGACGGAGCGGTCGGGACCTGCTCGCCGTAGATGTTTCCGGTGAAACCGTCAACGGAGATCCAGTCGCCTTCGTTGAAGACTTTGTCGCCGACGGTCATCGTCTTGGCGGCGTAGTCGATCTGGATGCCTTCGCAGCCGCACACGCAGGCTTTGCCCATCTGGCGGGAAACGAGAGCGGCGTGGGAAGCGGCGCCACCGAAGCTGGTGACGATACCCTGAGCGACCTGCATACCACGGAGGTCTTCCGGGGTGGTCTCGCGGCGGACGAGGATCAGTTTCGCGGACGGATCCTTCTGGAACCATTTCTCGGCTTCATCAGGCTGGAAGCAGATCTGGCCGGTGGCGGCGCCCGGACCGGCGTTCACGCCTTTGGCGATCGGGGTGTGACCCTTCAGACCGGAACCGGAGAAGATCGGCTGGAGCAGCTGCGTCACGTCGTTGGCCGGAACGCGTTTGACGGCGGTTTTCTTGTCGATGAGGCCTTCTTCGCACATCTCGACGGCGGTACGCACGTGGGCGAAACCGGTACGCTTGGCGTTACGGGTCTGAAGCATGTAGAGCTTTTTACGTTCGATGGTGAACTCAATGTCCTGAACGTCGTGGTAGGCTTTTTCGAGGTTCAGAGCGACGGTCTGGAACTGTTCCCAAACTTCCGGCATGTCGTCTTTCAGGGACTGCTCGATCTTCTTCGGGCGACGGATACCAGCGACGACGTCTTCACCCTGAGCGTTGATAAGGTAGTCACCAGTGATGCCTTTAACGCCGGTGGCGCCGTCACGGGTCAGAGCCACGCCAGTCGCGCAGTCGTCGCCCATGTTACCGAAGACCATGGCCTGAACGTTGACCGCGGTGCCCCAAGAGTGCGGGATGGAGTAGGTACGGCGATAAACGATCGCGCGGTCGTTCATCCAGCTTCCGAACACGGCGCCGATGGCGGCCCAAACCTGTTCCATCGGATCTTCCGGGAAGTCTTTGCCGGTCTGGGATTTCACGGCGGCTTTGAACTCGGTGACCAGTTCTTTCAGGGCTTCGGCCGGGAGGTCGCAGTCCTGTTCGACGTTGTACTGGGCTTTCTTGGCGACGAGGATTTTTTCGAACGGGTCGATTTCGGTTTTGTTGGCCGGTTTCATGTCGAGAACGACGTCACCGAACATCTGAACGAAACGACGATAGCAGTCCCACGCGTAACGTTCGGAACCGGAGCACTTGGCCAGGACCTGGACGGTCTTGTCGTTCAGACCGATGTTCAGAACCGTGTCCATCATCCCCGGCATGGATTCACGGGCGCCAGAACGGCAGGAGACGAGGAGCGGGAGGTTTTCGGTGTCGCCGAATTTTTTGCCCATGGCGGCTTCGATGCCTTTCATGGCGGCTTCGACGTCAGCTTTCAGGGATTCCGGATAAGTCTTGCCATTGTCGTAGAAGTACGTGCAGACTTCCGTGGTGATGGTGAAACCAGCCGGGACTGGCAGATTGTTACGCGCCATTTCAGCGAGGTTCGCACCTTTACCGCCGAGCAGTTCACGCATGTCTTTATTGCCGTCGGCTTTGCCTTGTTCAAAACTATAAACGTACTTCGTCATGGAATAGATCCCTTCTGAGTAGAAACACGAACTTTGTAAACCCCAATAAGCGCCCCCTAAAGGGCTTCACCTAATGGTACACTATAATTTAATTCCAATCATTTTACCCAATCTGGAAAATTAGTCAAGAGGGGGGCCACTAAAACCACCTTACAAAGAAAAAGTTTTCAGACGGCTTTTGGTCCTACTATACAAAAAAATATTTTTTGCTATACTATTAATAATCTTAAGCCCCTCTGGGAGGGGGACTTGAACTTTGCTCTCTAAATTGTAGCCGACTTATGAACGATTTCCTCCAGCTTCAAAACAAAAAATTCCTTGTTTTCGGCGTCGCGAACAGAAAAAGCGTCGCGTACCACATCACGAAAAACCTTCTGGACTGCGGTGCACGTTGTGTGCTGGTCGTCCTGAACGATAATATTCGCCAGAAAGTCGCGAAAATTTTCCCGGAAATCGATGAAATTTACTGCTGTAACGTCGAAAAGCCTGAAGAGATCGAGCGTCTTCAGGCTGAAATTGCGGCACGGCACGAGGAAGGCACGTTTGACGGGCTGGTACACTCGATCGCGTTTGCGGACTACTCGGATGGGATGAAACCGTTCCATGAGACACGGCCGGAGCAGTTTCTCCAGGCGGTGAATATTTCGTGCTTCTCGCTTACGACGCTTTCCAACGCGTTCAAAACGCTTCTTTCGTCCACCGCGTCGGTCGTGACGATCTCCATCTCCACGACCCGCATGGCGAGCGAAAGTTATGGTTACATGGGCCCGATCAAGGCGGCGCTTGATTCGTCGCTGGCGTTTTTGGCCAAGTCGTTCAGCGCGTTTTCTGAGATCCGTTTCAACGCGGTTGCGCCGGGCCTTCTGAAGACCTCCGCCTCGGCCGGGATCCCGGGCTACGTCGATTCCTACCTGTACGCCGAGCACGTGATCCCGCGTGGTCGGGCCGTCGAAACACAGGAAGCCGCCGACGTGGCCGTGTTCCTGCTGAGCCCCCGTTCCAGCGGGATCAACGCCCAGAAAATCGTCGTCGATGCGGGAATGGAGATCAATTACTTCGACAAAACTTTGGTGAAACGGGAGTTTTAAAGCAAAGTAGTCCGTGACTACTCAAAAGGAACAGCAAATGCTCATGGAAACGTTCAAGCGCTTTCGCATGGAAATCGATTTACGGTGTCATGAGTACCCCGCGCCTGTGCTTCCGCCCGGGTACTACATCGAAAAATGGTCGCCGCGGCTTGTCGAGGCGCACGCCACCGCGCACTATATGGCTTTTCGGGATGAGATCGACGCGAGGCTTTTCGATAATTTTCGGACCTACAAAGGCTCCAAACGGGTCATGGAGAGCATCATGGGGAAGTCGAACTTTCTTCCGGACGCGACGTGGCTGATCGTTTACCAGCCCAAGGATTCGTATTATGTGGAGTATGTTGCCACGATTCAGGGATTGGTCTCGATGAACGGTGTGGGGGCGATCCAGAACGTGGGCGTTGTTCCGCGTCACAGGGGAAAGGGCCTCGGGCGTGCGCTGCTTCATCTGGCGCTGGCCGGCTACCAGCGTTTCGGCCTGACCCGTGCCGATCTTGAAGTGACGGCTTCCAATGAACGTGCGTTGAATCTGTACAAATCTGAGGGGTTTAAAATCGTCGAGCTTCTGTTCAAGCCCGCGTCGAGTACGAGAAGATAAAGCCTCTCCCTCTTTTTTTCTTTTAAGCCGCAAGGAACGCAAAGGACGCAAAGAGGATAATAAAATAAAGTTTGCAGCGTGCCGCGTGTTGATCGGAGCAAGAAAAAAACTCTTTGCGCTCTTTGCGTCCTTTGCGGCTTAAAAACATTCTCCGTTTCCGGATGAACCTTTCTTTTTGCCTCACGCGGAGATGCGGAGCCGCGGAGTTTTATTGATGGGATGGTTTGGCTGGCCGGAAAAGACCGGATTGTCATTTTGTCATTGACACGCTTCTTGCAATTATTCTCTGAACAGACAAATTTGACATCAACACACACCATATAATTTTTTGGAGGTTTCAAATGGCCAAGAAAAAATGCGCCTGTGCCTGCGAGAAGCAAGAAATCGGAATTCAACCCCTGGGTGACCGCGTCGTTGTGGAACGTGACGAGGCGGCAGCCGTCTCGATGGGTGGGATCTATCTGCCCGATACTGCGAAAAACAAGCCATCCCGCGGAATCGTCGCCTGTGTTGGAAACGGCAAAATGCTCAAGAACGGCGAACGTTCTACGCTTCAGGTGAAGGCCGGCGATCACGTCCTTTTCCTCTCCTATGCGGGCGAAGAGTTCAAACTCGATGGAAAAGAATATCTGCTTCTGCGCGAAGAAGACATTTTGGCGATTATTGACTAAGGACATAAAACACTCAGAATTCAAGGAGATTTTAATATGGCAAAGATGATTGCGTTTGATCAGGAAGCCCGTGATGCCATGCGCCGCGGCGTGTCCAAACTGGCTCAGGCCGTTAAAGTGACTTTGGGTCCGCGGGGACGCAACGTCATCATTCAGAAGAGCTTCGGAAGCCCGCTCGTCACTAAAGACGGCGTGACGGTCGCGAAGGAAGTCGATCTGGAAGATGTTTACGAAAATATGGGCGCCAAAATGGTTCGTGAAGTGGCCAGCAAAACCAACGACATCGCCGGCGATGGAACCACCACCGCGACGCTCATGGCCGAGGCGATTTTCAATGAAGGCCTCCGTGCGGTCGTTTCCGGCGTCAATCCGCTCCAGATGAAACGCGGGATCGATAAAGCGGTCGCCGACGTGACCGAGCAGCTGCACAAACTCTCGATCCCGATCAAGACCGAAAAAGAAATGGCGCAGGTCGGCACGATCGCCGCCAATAACGACAAAGAGATCGGTGAATTTCTCGCTCAGGCGATGGCCAAAGTCGGTAAAGACGGCGTCATCACGGTCGATGAAAGCAAATCGCTGGCCATGGAAGTCGAGTACGTCGAAGGTATGCAGTTCGACCGCGGCTACCTGTCCCCCTACTTTGTCACCGATCCCAACACGATGGAATGCGTGATGGAAGACGCCTACGTCCTGGTCTTTGAGAAGAAGATCAGCAACATCAAGGACCTTCTGCCGGTTCTTGAGGCGGTTGCGCAGGCGAACAAACCACTGCTCATCATCGCGGAAGATGTGGACGGCGAAGCCTTGACGACGCTGGTCATCAACCGCCTGCGTGGTTCGCTCCAGATCGCCGCCGTGAAAGCCCCGGGTTACGGCGACCGCCGCAAGGCGATGCTTGAGGACATCGCGATCCTGACCGGCGCGAACGCCATTTTCGAGAACATCGGCAAGAAACTTGAGAACGTGACGATCGAAGACCTTGGAAAAGCCAAGAAAATCGTCATCGCGAAGGACAATACGACGATCATCGAGGGCGCCGGCGACTCGGACGAGATCAAAGCCCGCATCGCGCAGATCCGCCGTGAGATCGAAAAAGCCACGAGCGATTACGACCGCGAAAAGCTGGAAGAACGCCTCGCGAAACTCTCCGGCGGTGTGGCGAAAGTCCTTGTTGGCGCTGCGACCGAAAGCGAGATGAAAGAGAAGAAAGCCCGCGTCGAAGACGCCATGCACGCGACCCGTGCGGCCGTTGAGGAAGGAATTCTTCCGGGCGGCGGTGTGGCGCTGCTTCGTGCCTCTGCGCAGGTCAAAGCCGGTGAACTTTCCCAGGATGAAAAGATCGGGTACGACATTATTCTGCGCGCCTGCCGCGCTCCGCTGAGCCAGATCGCCACCAACGCCGGTAAAGACGGCGGGATCGTCTGCGAGAAAGTCGCCGAAGGAAAAGGAAACTTTGGCTACAACGCGGCGACCGACAAGTACGAAGACCTCGTGAAGTCCGGCGTCATTGACCCGACCAAGGTCACGCGCACCGCGCTCCAGAACGCCGCCAGCGTCGCGTCACTGCTTCTGACCTCGGAAGCCCTGATCGCGGAAAAGCCGAAAGAAAATGCGGCTCCTGCGGCTCCGGCCGGCGGCGACATGGGTGGAATGTACTAAAACGAAAGGCGGTAATGAAGGCCGGAGGCCGGAATTACTCGTAAATTTGAGACAGTAATGAAATGCGGAGCGTGTAATTTCGCGCTCCGCGCTCTATTACCACCTGACATTCCGTAACTTGACCGGCGGGACGCCGGCCCTCCGAATCTCGCTTTAAAATTCTTCTCCCCCCCTTGAAATCAATCTCTTTCTGACTATAATAATTTAAAGGAGAATAACAGGTTAAAAAGACGTGGTACTGCCGCGTTTTTTGTCTCAAATCCAGTTCAGGAACACTCATGAAGCAATTACTTTCAGGAAACGAAGCGTTTGCGCGC
Source organism: Thermoguttaceae bacterium (assembly GCA_030530205.1). Classification (GTDB taxonomy): domain Bacteria; phylum Planctomycetota; class Planctomycetia; order Pirellulales; family Thermoguttaceae; genus RGIG3701. Next base: position 43,287 of record JAUMVK010000016.1, read on the forward strand.
GCAATGTATGAGGCGGGCGTGACTTTGGCGGTCGGCTACCCCGGTACTCCCTCCACCGAAATTTTGGAAAACTGTGCCAAACACTATAAAGACTCCTTCCGCTGCGAGTGGGCGCCGAATGAAAAGGTCGCGCTGGAAGTCGCCGCCGGTGCCGCCATGACGGGCGCACGGGCGTGCGTCACGATGAAGCACGTCGGGCTGAACGTCGCGGCCGACCCGCTTCTTTCTCTTTCCTACGCCAGGACGCCGGGCGCGCTGATCATCATCGTCGCGGACGATCCGGGAATGCACTCCAGCCAGAACGAGCAGGATTCCCGTCACTACGCCCGTTTCGCGAAAGTGCCGGTCATCGAACCGTCCGACTCGGCCGAGGCCAAAGACTTCCTGAAGAAAGCGATCGAGATTTCCGAAACGTACCGCACGCCGGTGATCATGCGCACGTCCACCCGCGTGAGCCACAGCCGCTCGCTGGTCGAGCTGGAAGAGCGTCAGGTCCCGGACCGTGAGATCGCGTTCCAGAAGGACCCGAAGAGTTACGCGCTTGTGCCGGCATTCGCTCGGAAACTGCGTCACGTCGTGGAAGACCGCGTGAAGCGGATCGCCGCCGACAATTCGGAGAAATGGACGCTCAACCGTGTGGAGGAAGGCTCGAAGAAGCTCGGGATCGTCACGGAAGGGATCGCATATCAGTACGTGAAGGAAGTTTTCCCGGAGGCTTCCGTTCTGAAACTGGGCTGCGCGTGGCCGCTTCCCGAAAAACTGATCCGTGATTTTGCCGCGGGCGTTGAAAAGGTCCTGGTCGTGGAAGAAGTCGAGGACTTCACCGAGCTGAACATGAAGGCGGCCGGGATCGCGTGTGAAGGCAAAAAGTACGTTCCGAACATCGGCGAGCTTTCCTCGGACGTTCTGCGTGAGTCCCGCGCAAAGATGGAAGGGGTCGGGTACACGCCCTGCGCGTGCTGTGTGAACGCCTCGGACGAACCGCTGCCGAACCGTCCGCCGACGCTCTGCGCGGGCTGCCCGCACCGGGGGCTTTTCTATGCGCTGAGCAAACTGGACGTGGACGTCACGGGCGACATTGGGTGCTACTCGCTGGGCGTTCAGCCGCCGTTGAGCGCTCTGGATACGATCATCTGCATGGGGGCCGGTTTCTCCATGGCGCACGGTATGGCCCAGAGCGGTCAGAAGCGCAAGGTCGTCGGGCTCCTCGGCGACTCGACGTTCTTCCACTCGGGCATTACGGGTCTGCTGAATATCGCGTGGAACAAAGCGAACTGCACGGTCATTGTGCTCGACAATCGAATCACGGCCATGACCGGCCATCAGGATAATCCCGGGACGGGGAAGACGCTCATGGGCGATCCGTCCAACGCCGCCGACATCGCCGAGATCGGCCGCGCGTGCGGGATGAAGAACATCGCGACGTTCGACCCGCTGAACTACGCGGAGACGAGCGCCATTCTGAAGCGGGCGACCGAATCGGACGAGCCGTGGCTTTTGATCTCGAAGAGCCCGTGTGTGCTGATCATGAAAGAGCGCGTCGGGAACGTGCGCAAGATCGACGCGGAAAAGTGCAAGAACTGCCGCGCCTGCGTGAAGACCGGCTGCCCGGCCATCGAATGCACCGGCAAGAACAAGCCCGAGATCAACCCCATCACCTGCAACGGCTGCTCGCTGTGCAACCAGGTGTGCAAGTTTGGAGCCATAAGCGAGTAAAATGAATAATGAATAATGAATAACGAATAATGAGGAGAAAAAGTTTGAACTCATTCTGCAAATTACGTTACGCGAAGCGTTCATTATTCGTTATTCGTTATTCATTATTCGTTATTTCCAAAACACTTTAGAAATTTGAAAGATCATGAATAAAACTACCAGTATCGTACTCGCCGGCGTCGGTGGGCAGGGCATTCTGCTTGCGAGCGAAATTCTCGCGAAGGCCGCAGGGTTTGCCGGATTTGATGTGAAAACCAACGAAGTCCACGGAATGGCCCAGCGCGGCGGTTCCGTGATCGGTCAGATCCGCTACGGCGAGCGCGTTTACAGCCCGCTCGTTTCGCGTGGGGAGGCGACCGTTTTGATGTCGCTGGAACGGATCGAGGCCCTGCGTTACGCCGAGTTTCTCGCTCCGGACGGGCTGGCCGTCGTGAACTCCCAGGTCGTGATCCCGACCACGGTCTCCTCGGGCGGCGCGGTCTATCCCGAAAACGCGAAGGAGATCCTGAAGCAGACGTTCAAGCATTTGATTTACCTCGACGCGAACCGCATCGCGCTGGAGCTTGGAAATCCGAAGTGCGCGAACGTGGTGCTTCTCGGCGCGCTTTCGACCCGGCTGACGGACATCTCGTTTGAGATTTGGGAGCAGGCGATCCGCGAGTGCGTCAAGCCGAAATTCATCGACCTGAACATCACGGCTTTTGAAACGGGCGCGAAGGCTCCATCGGAGCTTTGAATTACTCTCATCAATAAAGTACAGAGGTGAGATTTCCCGCCTCTGTATTAAGAAAGATTTACGAAGTTTTTCGTTGTGAGTAAAATCGTTCGCCTCAATTTTTTTCACGTACCGTACCAATGATCCCGTGTTATGTCATTAATTTGGATCGTTCTCCTGAAAGAATGAATAACATTCGGCGTTATTTTGAACCAATGACATCGCTGCGATTGATTCGGGTTCCGGCGATCGACTTGACTTCGGATTCTTTATCGGAGAGTGAACGGGAGGGATATTTACGTCACTATCATCCATTCCGTTTCAGATTATGTATGGGGCGGGGAGCGACTCAAGGGGAGATCGGTTGTTTTTTGAGCCATCAGAAAGCCTTGCGTTTGTTTTTGGATTCCGATAAACCATTTGCGGCGATTTTTGAGGATGATATTTGTCCGAAGCCTTATCTTGCTGAAATACTGGAGGAGGTCATTGCTTCTTCCGCTTATTGGGATATTGTACGTCTGGGGATGAATCGCCCACAATTGGCTATACATTTTCGGGAATTGCATCATGGAATAAAACTGGCTACGTGTCTGAAAGGATTCGCTTTCGCAGGTGGGTATCTTGTAAATCGCAGCGCTGCGGAATTCATTTTGAAAGAGCTGACTGAGATTGATGTCCCGTGGGATTTGAAAATATTTCTCGGCTGGAAAAAAATGCGCGAAGCGTCCCTTATTCCAGGAGCGTATGAGTTAGATGAATTATCTCTTCAATCGACACTGGGCAATCGCAAGAAAAAATTATCCCTTCCCATCTCCCTTTTTTGGTGGACATGCCGTTTTTATCGGATCTATGCTCGCATTGTTCGCACGTGTGTGCAGTTACAAAGGGTATGGGAACGAAGACGAGTGGTGAATGATTAAATCATGTGATCAATTCATAAGAATTATACCTTGATTTTTTATTTGACAGTGAATAATATTGGGGGAGTTTAAACAGGAGATTAAATGGCTAAGGCTTCAGAATCCATTCCAATTTTGATTTTTCACAAAGGAAATTCGCCCTACTTGAGGGATTGCCTTGTTCAGGCTCGGAAAACCAATCCTTCCTCCAGGTTGATCCTCTTGGGGGACGAAGAAAATGCGCATCTGGCTCAGGACGAAGCCTTGGAGGGACTGGAACATTTTGAGGCGGATTCCTTTCCTGGCTTTAAAGAGTTTCAACCTTTTTATCATCATTGCAGTAATTTGTCGTTCAATTTCGAAATGGCATGTATTCAGCGTTGGTTTGTGATGCGGGATTGGGCGAGGCAATTTGGAATCAAACGGTTCTTGCATCTTGATTCGGATGTCCTGCTTTTTTGCAATGTTACGGAACTGGCTCAGCGGTTTGACAAATACGACATGACGTTTATGCGTTGGGACGCAGACCGACTTTTAGCGCATTTTTTCCTGTTGAATCGAATCGAATTTCTGGATGAGTTTTGCGAGTACATTCTGAAAATCTACCAAAATGACTCGGAATTTGAGCGGCTTGTGAAGCGAAGCATGAATGAAAATAGAGTTCGCCAGCAGGATCCGTGGATTAGTGACATGTCACTTTTGGCTGGTTTTTATGATGTTTCTGGCTGTAATGCGTATTTCCTGGAAAACGCTCGGGAGGAGGGCCTCTTTTTCGATGATCGTATTACGTTAGCCGGGTCTTTTCAGAAAGAATTTGGCATATTGCGTAAACATAAAATTAAAAAAGTACGTTTTTTGGATGGTCATCCGTTTGTTTTTACGCAAGAAGGAAAACCTATGGAGGTACAGATACTGCACTTTCATTCCTTTACCAAGTTTTTAATGCCTTATTTTGAACGTGGTCAAAATCCTCGCTGGTTGTTCTTTTGGTACACGTTGATTTTAGAGCATAAAATGGTCAAAAGATTTATGAAAAAAGGGATCTATAGCCCAAGAATTTTATTTTTTTGATCCTCGAGTTAAAGTTTGTTTCCTTAATATTTTTCATCCCCCCCCTTAATAAAAAGGAGTTTCAAAATGCTTCGTCGTGATTTTCTCCGCATGGCCGCAAGTGCCGCGGCGGTTTCCGTTTTGGGAGGCGTTCCGTCTCGTGTTTTCGCTGATGATGCCGCGCCGGTTGCCGGGCCAAAAATCAGTTTCGATCCTGTCGAGGAAAAAGATGGCTGGGTCTGGTACGACGCCGCCACGCTGCCGATCGAAGGCCGCGCCTGGGAAGATGAACTGCGTGACGCGCCGTTTGATCGTTTCCCGAAACGTTGGATGGAAAAGATCCCCGTGCGGAACCTTTCGACCCATTCCTCCGGCCTTTGTGTCCGTTTCGTGACGAACGGCCCTGTGAAAATGACGTACGACCTGCGCGGCGCGAGTTTGGCGATGTATCACATGCCGTCAACGGGAATGAGCGGCTTCGACCTTTATGGCCGTGATGATGCCGGGAAGATGAAGTTTTGCCAGATGATCCAGAAAGGCAAGACCATCGACGAGGAACACGCCATTACGTTGAATACGCCGGTCGGAAAGCCCGAAAATGATGGGAAACGCGAGTTTATGCTCTATTTCCCAACCTACAACGGCGTGAACACGCTGCGGCTGGCCGTCCCGAAAGGGAAGGTTTTCGAGGCGGCGCCTGCGCGGAAACTCAAGCCGATCCTGTACTACGGGACCTCCATCATGCAGGGCGGCTGCTCGTCCCGCTGCTCGACCTGCGCCCCGGCCATCGTCGGACGCCGGCTCGATCTGGCGCACTGGAATTTCGGTTTCTCGGGTTCCGGCAAAATGGAGCCGGTGATGGCGGAAGCGTTCGCCGAGCTGGATCCATCGGTTTACTGCCTCGACTGCAACTGGAACATGAGTCCGGACCTGATCCACGAGCGGCTCGTTCCGTTTGTTCACCGTCTGCGTGAGGCCCATCCCGAAACGCCGATTTTGTGTGTGGAAGGCTACAAGCCACCGTACCCGTACAGCTGGGCCGGTCATGAAGGGCAGAGGGACGCCAGAGGCCAGGCAAACTGGGAAGAGTACCAGAAACTCAAGGAGGAAGGCGTGAAAAATCTTTGGTATTTGGACGCCGACCCGCAAATGCCCGGAGACGGCGAAGGGACGGTCGATAATTGCCACGCGACCGACTACGGATTCTTTGTTCAAGCGAATGCGTACGAAAAAGTTTTGCGTGAAATTCTGAACCTTTGAGGTCTTTGTGTCGTAAAGTATAAAAAGCCGGGGCGGAGAAAACTTTTGAGATTCGTCAACGATTGCTTCTGGAAACGTCGTTTTCTCTCCCGGCTTCTTTTCTGATTTTTTTGTGTTGGTTTCTTCATCCGGATTTTCTTGGAATCAGAAATTCTTTGAAGAGTTACTAAAGAAAGAGAGAGAAAAAATGAATTTTGAGGACATTATTTCGACTGGTCCCGCGTCTGGAATTCTTCCGGCGGGAAATTGTTCCCCGGTGAAAATCATTGCAAATGAGGCGATTCGTCAAACGTTTGAGGAGGCGACGCTTCAGCAGGCGCTCAATGCGCGGCACGCTCCGGGAGTGACCGGCGTGATGCTGAACCCTGACGCGCATCCCGGCTACGGCGCGCCGATTGGCTGCGTGATGCTTTCGCCCGACCACATTTACCCCGGCCCGGTTGGAGTCGATATTAAGTGCTCCATGAGCCTGCTCCAGCTTGACGTTCCAACGGAAGCGCTCGCGGAAAAACCGCTGCGGCGTGCGATCATCAACGCGATCGAAGCCCGAATCGCGACGGGTCAGCAGAAATCCTCCCGGCTTAAAAACGCGCCGCAATTCACCGACGAAGACGCGGAACTGGCGATTCTGGAAGGCGCGTCAGAGGAAGTCTGCCGCCGCTTTGGGATCCCGGAATCGTGGCGTCTGCGCTGCGAAGATTTCCAGCACACGGCCCCGGACGGAACGCTCGGTTTGGGAAGCGCTCTTCAGGAACGGCTTGATGTCCTCAAAGTCACTCTCAAAGCATTTCAGAAATACTACTCGGCGCGCCTGCGCCAGCTCGGGACCTACGGCGGTGGAAACCACTTCGGCGAGTGCGAAGACGTTCAGCTTGCGGACGACTCCCCAGAAACTGCGGCCATAGCGGAAGTTTTCGGCCTGAAACCCGGCTGCACGGCGGTCCTTTCCCACTGCGGCTCGCGCGGGTTTGGGAATATTCTCGGGACGAACCAGTTCCGGGTCCTTCAGGAGAAATTCGACCTTTGGAGCATTCCGTTCCCGGGTGAGGACCGGGAGTTGGTGTACGCCCCGGCCGGCACGCAGGAGGCGAACGATTACCTGTGCGATATGGCGTTGGCCGGGAACTTCGCGACGGTGAACCATTTGCTGATCAACCGCCTGATCCTCGAAGCTTTTCAGGAGGTTTTGCCGGGTGTGAACGGCTCGCTCGTGTACTACATCAGCCACAATTTCATCCGCAAGGAGCCGATCGGCCCGCAGAATTCGCTGGTTTACGTCCATCGTAAAGGGGCAACACGGGCGTACCCGGCGGGGCATTTCGTCCTCAAAGAGACCCCTTTCTTTGAGACGGGTCACCCGATTTTGCTTCCGGGAAATCCGCTCGGCGGGTCGTGTGTCATGACTGCGCTTGAGGGCTCGGAAAAGAACGCCTTCAGCATTAATCACGGCGCGGGCCGGGTTTTGGGACGAAACGTGGCGAAAAAGACGCTCGACCAGCGGACCGTGAACGGTGAGTTTGACGCGGCGGATGTGCTGACGAATTGCCGGCAGTACCCTCTTGATGAAGCTCCCGCGGCTTACAAAGACTTCCGCGAAGTCGTGAATTCCGTGAAAGAGGCGGGACTTGCGAAGGAAGTCGCCCGGCTGAACGCACGTTTCGTGATCAAGGACGGAAATTCCCCGGCGGATGATTAGAAATTTCACGCATAAAACCGGTTGCTTAACCAGTTTTCCAACCCCAGGAGTACAAGCAGCAGTAAGGCGATCCAGCTGAAAAGCTCACTGCTGGCCTGTGCTCCTGAGCGTGTACGTTCCATCCGTGAAGCCGTTTCGAGAAAAGTTACGCCGAACGGGTTGAAAATCTGCTTCACCGCTTCGGGCGTGGTTCGGGTCAGATCCGTTTCAGTGAACGGAATGTTGACACTGAAACCGCGCTCGAAATCCCCTTTTTCTCCGGAAACGCTGTAATTTCCCGCCCTTTCAAGTCCTGGAAGGTCGAGTTGACGGCGTTCCAGGTCCGGGACCAGGACGGAGACTTTTTCTGCTTTCAGCTTCTGATCAGTGTTTAGTTTCTTCTCTGAATTGTGAGTGCCGCCTGACTGGGGAAATTCAGATCGGCTCAGTGTAAATCTTTCTTCCTGATTTCCACGAAGCGGAAAAGTGAGTGGTTCCTGAGTCGCGACGCAGCCGGGCGTAGTTTCCACAGCCGTTAGAACACGTGCGATTTCATTCATTGCTACGAGAAAAACCCACGAATCTCCCTGAGCCAGTAAATTCCAGATTTCACGCGAGTCATTGGCGGAAGAATTGACCGGTGTTCCGAACAGAAGCACACGTCCTGCGCCGCGGGTTTGGAGGAGCAGGGCAGGCGAGCCGTTTGACCACGTGAAGATCTGCTGTGCGTCAGGGGTTAAATCGGTGAGTGTCCACGCGCGGAAAACCGGCGATTCGTCCCACGGGATCGGCGTTCCGAGTGACTGGAACGTTCTTAAAATCGGATGCGCCATTCCGTACTGCGGTCTAAGAAACGTTCCATCCTGAAAACGGGCCTGAAATCCCGGAACGGCCGGAAGGATCTGCCTCGCCTCGGCGAGCTGAAAATCTGCGGGGTTTTTAAGCGCTGGGCCGAGAAAGAGCGCCAGCCCACCGCCGGAATGGACGTACTGCGCCAGCCGATTCCACTGCGTTGCGGTGAATCCCGGCGGGTCCAGAAGAAAAATCGCGTGGAAGCGTTCCAGATTTCTCAGTCTCACATCGCCGCCGATTCCATTGCCGAGCCCGCCTCCAAGCCACTGTTGAAACTGGGAAAATGAAAGGACTGAACAATCGAATTTAGCCCGATTTTCCAATGTGAATTGCATTGGAGCGAGAGCCTGACGCAAGAGAAAAGCGTTTTTCTCGGCGGGCTCGTTCGCGATGAGCAAAACCGGGGTGGGCGGGTCTTTCTGAATGGTAAACGCCCGCGAATTATCAGCCGCAAGTGCATCACCGTCCAGCAAAACCAAAAAACCCTGATTCGAGCCATTTTTCAGTGCGCCAAGCGAAAACGAGAATGGAAGAGCGGTTTCTTTACCTGGCTCCAGAGAGGACGCGGAAACGATCGTTTCACCCCGAAGCTGGAGTTTGCCCGTTTCATCCATGAGAAAAATTCCCAGACGGTGCGGCTGTGTATCGGAAACCGAAAGCGAGGCGTGAACTTCTGTCGCGCCGCCGGAAACCGTCTGGAAGGATCTTTCGGTCGGAACTTCCAACCGACAGTTCACGGGAGCTTCCACGCCAACTTTCACGACCGAAATATGTACGTTTGGATTTTTCTTCAGAGCTTCATCAAGCGCGCGGCGATGAACCGACCCGCCCATTTCCCAGCTTCTGGCCGTTAAATCTGTAAAGATGAAAATTTCTTTTTGTTCCAGCTCGGACGTTTCGAGAAGCGCCATGGCATCGGGAAGAACCTCGGGAATGGAACGCGAGGATGCGCTGGTTTCCAACTGCTCGATCTGACGCAGAATTTCACCCCGGTCGGGTGAAAAAGCAATCGGCGCGAGGTGTGTCGAAACCACAGAAGCCACGCTTTGCGGCGGAAGGGCGGCCAAAATCTGTGACGCCTGATCCTGTGCGGCCTTCAGACGGGATCGATTCTGAAAGACGTAATCCATTCGGATTGACGAGTCAAACAGAAAAACCGCTGCGGTGGGCACGCTGGAATAAGCGGATTCCCCTGATTTGGAATTTTGAGGCGATAGGTTTTTACTTTTCGGGATAAATCCTGGCTGGGCGAAAAGCAGGACGGCCAAAACGATGATAAACATCCGCGCCAGCAGAAGCAGCCATTGCTTCAGACGCAGTGACCGCCGTCGGTTTTTTTCTTGCGACTGCAAAAAACGAAAAGCTGGAAAAGTGATTTTTTTCGGCTTGGGCCTCATCAGGAAATGAAGCAGAACCGGAACGCCCACACAAACCAGCGCAGTCAGGAAAAGTGGGTGAAGGAAGTAAAACAAAGGAATAATAAAGTGCAAGGAGTTACGTCACGGCCAACCAATCAGTCCAATGGCCAAAGCCGATTATTCTCCAATCAGCCTTTTTATGCTTTCCAGCAGTCGATCCATCGGGAATGGCTTGCGGATGTAATCGTCCACCCCGAGGGTTTCGGCATAGGCTTTATGACGGTTCCCCTCATTGGCCGTAATCATAATGACACGAATTGGAACCGGCATGGAACGGCGAAGTTTTTCAAGTACAAGAAAACCACTGCGTTTGGGCATCATCATGTCTAGGATAATCAAATCAGGCGATTCCCGTTCTACCAGTACCAACCCTTGATTCCCATCCACTGCATTGAAGACTTCGTAGCCGCGAGCCTCCAACGTTAAACGAACGGACTCCGTTATTTCCTGGTCATCGTCAATAATCAGAATTTTTTTCGCAGTTTTGACTTCTTCACTCATAATCAGGCTCCTAATCTTTTAAGTTCGTGAGTTCACGGTTTTGGGACGTTCAGCGTTGAATCAATGATCGGTCAGTTTCCACCGTCTTTCCATGAAGTTTCACATATTTTATTATTATAAACAAAAAATCACTAAAAGAAAAGGTGGGGTGGGAAGAATATTTTTTGAAAAAACTGCTCTTTCCCTGAAATTAAATATCGGGTATGATATTCTATCGTATTCAATTTTGAGGTAAAAAAATGTTTAAATACGTGATTTTATCTGGAATATTTATCGTTTTCGGTGTCATTACGCTCGTTTTCGGCACAGACACTTTGTCTGCGCAGGATTTTACGGCCTCGCCTCAAGAATACCCGGTGACCGAATATGGCGAATCGTCCCCATGCACGATGACGCGCGATTCGGCAAGTCTGGGGTATCCGTGGGTTGGAAGTGATGGAAAAACGGAAGGCGATTGGGTTACCGCGAACAGTTCCAGCGTGACCGGCTCCAATGCGATGCCGTTGGGAAACTCATTTGGCTCCTATTCCGTTGAGGGTATGGCTCAAGCCCCGCTTTACACACCGGAAGAAGAGCGGTACCACTACTGGGACCCGTCATTTCGCGCGTGCATTCCCGGTCTGGGACGTGATCTTCCATTTTCTGACGAGACGTGGACCTGGCAGCTTCTGCCAGGCGGGACGCTTTATCGGGCGCACTTCGCAAGCAACCGCGAGGGAAGACTTGGCATTCATTTTGTTAATGAGAACACGACCCACAACGCGTACTGGGACCCAACTCTCGGTGGACGTATTAATATCGTGCGTTACGGAACGACCAATCGGCTTTACCCGGAAGGGTTCCAGTTCGATATGGAATGCGGCGCGATCGCGAGGCTTGTGCTCAAAGGCGACCGGGACCTCCATGGAACGGACTACCGGTTTGGCGCACCGCTGACCTTCCGAAAAAGAAACTGGGAATTCAAACTCGGGTACTACCATATCAGCTCCCACATGGGGGATGAGTGGATGGTCAAGCACTACGAGGAAACCGGTGAGGTGTACCGTATTAATTATGTGCGCGACTGTATCATGTGGGGCATCGCATACCGGCCGGACGCGAACTGGCGTTTCTACGTCGGCGGCGATTATGTGTTTTATCGCGATGGAGGCGCAAAACCGTGGCAGTTTGAGGCGGGGGCCGAGTATTCGCCCATGATGCTTCCGAATTTCCAGGGTTCACCCTTTATGGCCGTGCATTTCCGATGGAGCGAAGACACGAATTTCGATATGTACACCGCGCTGGAAGTCGGCTGGCAGTGGAAAACCATCTACCAGCAAACCATGCGTACCGGTTTATACGCGATGAGCGGTTACGCCGACCAGTACCAGTTCTATGACCGATGGGAAAAGCAGATCGGGTTTGGTTTCTGGTACGACTTTTGAGTTTTCTTGAGTTTTCAGTTCTCAGTTTATTATTCTAAACCGGGAACTGAAAACCGGGAACTGAGAACTAAAAAACTTCCATCTCCGCATTTCTCTTCCGCGGGAATTTCTCTCTAAGGCCTTCTTTCTCCCTGAAATCTTAAAATAGTTAAAATAGAAAAACATTTCCGGTTAAATTGAGTGTAAAAAATAAAAAAACTTTAGCAATAATTCAAGATTTAACGACAGAATGGACGATAAAACCTAAAGAGAATCCTCAGACGGACAAAAGTGTAATTAATTTTAGACTTCGAACCTCAAGGAAACTCAAGCATTAATTGACTTCCCCATTAAGCTCAATTAGGACAAAGTATTATGAAACGCACAACATTCAAACTTTTTTCCGCTCAGCTGCTTACGGGCGCCCTGATTCTGGGAGGATTCCTCTCCCTGACCGGCTGCAACCCGCAGATGCCGCTGTACCTTGGAAAGCACGCGCCGCTGCCGGTCGATCCGTACCTTGATATGGCTACGCAGATCGAGTATCCGAACACGGAAACGGAGACCATCGAAGAGGTCAAAGGCGCACAGGCCCCGTTGACGATCAACAACTCAAAAGGAAAAGAGATCGTCAACATCACACTCGAAGAAGCGATTCGCTGCGGTCTTTACAACAGCACGGTCATTCGCAACCTGGGCGGCATCTCTTACGGTGCGCAGGGCGCGAACGGTGAACCGACCGCTCTGACCATGAATCCGTCGAACATTTCGACCATTTACAACCCGGCCATCACGGAATCGGATGGACGTTATGGTGTGGAAGCGGTTTTGGCCGATTTCGACACGCAGTGGTCCTCCGCAATCAACATTCAGGAAAGCAACGATGTAGAAAATCTGTTTTCCAACGGTGGCCTGGCCCGTCTGAAGGGAAAGGGAGCGTCCTTCAGCACCCAGCTTCAGAAAACCAACGCGACTGGTGGTACGGTGACGGCTCGTCTCCGGACGGACTACATCTGGTCGAACTCCTCAACAGTTGCGGTCGATGGTTACTACAATACAAAAATTGAAGCGGAATTCCGTCAGCCGTTGCTCCGTGGAGCGGGTACGCAGTTCAACCGCATCGCTGGCCCCGGCGCTATCCCTGGCTTCTATAACGGTGTGATGATCGCCCGTCTGCGCACGGACATTTCCCTGGTCGATTTCGAGCAGTCGGTCCGTAACCTGGCGGTGGACATTGAACGCGCTTACTGGGAACTGTATTTCGCGTATCGTCGTCTGGACTCGGTGGTTGCCGGTCGTAACAAGGCTCTGGAAACCTGGCGTCAGGCTCAGGCGAAATACGAATCCGGTTACCGCGGTGGTTCCGCTCAGGAACGCGCTCAGGCCCAGCAGCAGTACTTCATGTTCAAAGGCTCCACCGAATCCGCTCTGGACGCCCTGTACAAAGCTGAAGCCAACTTCCGCTACATCATCGGCCTGACCAGCGCTGATGGACGCCTCTTCCGCCCGGCGGATGAACCGAGCGTTGCGAAAATCAACTTCGACTGGTGTGAAGCTCATACCGAATCCATGAACCGTAATATCGAGCTGCGCCGTCAGAAGTGGGTCATCAAACAGTCCGAACTGGAACTCCTTGCCTCGAAGAACTTCCTCCTTCCGTCCCTCGACCTGGTTGGTAAAGGAAGTGTCGGTGGAGCGAACGAACACTTCTGGAGTGATCGTGGAAGCGACAGCTCCTGGGGTCAGCTGACTCACGATGGAATGTGGAGTGGCCTGGTTGGCGCTGAATTCACCGTTCCGATCGGATTCCGCCGCGAACGTTCCGCGGTCCGTAACGCCGAGCTGAGCCTCGCTCGCAACCGCGCCATCCTTCAGGAACAGGAACTGGAAGTTACACACCGTCTGGCTCACGCCGTCCGCAGCCTCGAAGACAATTACGTCCTTGCTCAGACTTACTTCAACCGCCGTGTCGCGGCCCAGAAAGAAGTCGAAGCCACGAGCGCCGCCTATGAAACCGGAAGCATTACCCTGAACATCCTGCTTGACGCCCAGCGCCGTCTGGCGGAAGCGGAAATCGACTTCTTCCGCGCCGTCATCGACTACAACCTGGCCATCGTGGACATTCATACGCAGAAAGGTTCACTCCTCGAGTACGACGGGATCACCCTTTCCGAAGGCCCCTGGGCTTCCAAGGCTTACTTCGACGCTCAGAAACGTGCGAAGATTCGTGAAAAAGGCCGCTATATGAACTACGGCTTCACCCGTCCGAACGTCATCTCGGAAGGCGCTTACCGCCAGCACACCGGAATGGCTGACCCGGCGAGCCTGAAGAATCGTGTCCAGGAAGAAATGTACTACCAGAACGTTACGCCGACCGCGGCTCCGGAAAACATGGAAGTGATTCCGACCCCGGCTCCGAAAAATGGAAGATCGATTCTGAATTCCAGCCCGGAAAGCACGATGGAAGTCATTCCGACCCCGGCCCCGCGCCAGGTCACCAGCACGGGGATCACTCAGACCTCTTACATTGACCCGACCAACGTCGCTGTCGGTCCGGTCCCGGGAGAAAGAAGTGAAAAGACCTTCCTGAAACTTAAAAAATAAAAAACGTACTCTGCCCGGCAGAGCTTAATGGGAGAAAATCCGCTGAAGAGATTCGGCGGATTTTTTTGTGTTTTTTGGGGTGAGCCTCTTGCAAAAAATGATTTTAAGTGTAAAATCTCTTTGGTTGATTCAAGTTTTTTCGAGTCTTTTGGGTTTGGGAGTTTTTATGGCCTGGTACGACGCGGGACTTCAATTTGAGTGTCAGGAATGTGGTGGCTGCTGCACTGGCGCTCCGGGATATGTATGGGTTTCCGAGGATGAAATCGAACGGATCGCCGACCGGTTTGGCCTCACGAAAGAAGAGTTTGAAGCGAAATTCGTGCGGGAGGTAGGAACGCGAAAAAGCCTCATCGAGTTCATCAATGGCGACTGTGTCTTCTACGACCGGTTTCATACCAACTGCAAGATTTACCGTGACCGCCCGGTCCAGTGTCGGACGTGGCCATTCTGGGACTGCAATCTGACAGATGAGGCGGCGTGGGAAAATGCCTCACGCAGCTGCAAAGGGTGTAACCGCGGGAGACTCTATACCCTGGAAGAAATTGAAGCACGGAAAAACGAACGCGAAATGTGAGGGCCCCGAAATTCTTTCCGGACGGGCGCTTTCATTTCTTCCCGTCCCCCCTTGCGTTTTGCGGAAAATCGTGTTTAATGGATAAAAAAGATTCAATTCTTGATTTCTTTGAACCTCAATACCTGTAGGACCACCAATGAAACGCATTTTTGCTTTAACCTTGATCGTTCTGGCTTTCCTTTCCCTCCCCACGTTGGCAGAGAATTATTATGTGGATGCTGAAAAGGGTTCAGACTCCAATTCAGGCACGTCCCCGAAAACCGCGTGGAAGACGCTCCGGCATGTAAAGCGTCAGAATTTTCAGCCGGGTGACTCGATTTACCTGCACGCCGGGCAGGTCTGGCGCGACCATTTTTCCTGTACCGCCAGCGGCGAGCCGGGAAAACCGATCACCTACGGCGTTTACGGAAAAGGCCCCAAACCCGCGCTTTGGGGGAGCGTCGATTTGACCCGACCCGACTACTGGACGGAAGTTCAGCCCGGAATTTGGGCCACGCGCGCCGATGTGATCAAGCCGAAATGCGCCTACAAAAAGTTTGAAACGGCCAACTGGAGCTGCTACAGCGAGAACAAAGCAAAGACAGAATGGTCAGTCGGAGAGGACGAACAGGGCAAGTATTATTCGATCACTTGCCTGAAACCGACCGACCGCGACTGCGACATTCAGTTGAACTGCGCGTCGTTCAAGGTCCCGGCTGAAAAAGGTCTTCGCTTCCGCTTCCTCGTCAAGTTGACCGGCGCAGACGGGGAAAACCTCATGACCGAGGAATTCGCCGGCAAATTCGCGGGGCTGGCCCGGATCATTCAGGCTTCCGCACCGTGGGGTGGTTACTCGATCCTTTCGGGAAAATCGTTCCAACTCACCGACGATGGGGCGGAAATAGAAGTAACGCTCAGTACGACCAACATCGAGGAAAAAGAGGATGGCCGTCTTTCGTTCTTCTGTGGTCCGCTACTCCCGGAAGGAAGCGCCTTAACGATTTACCCACGGGGGGTCGAACTGGTGAAAATCGATCGGATCGGCCTGTTTCACGACGTTGGGAATATTGTGATGCGTCGCGCGGACGCCGATGGAAAACCTACCGGCGACGACATTTGCGGCTGGAAACGTTGGAGTGTGGAAACCCTGGAAGACGAAGGCGATTACTACCACGACCTTTCGACGAACGTTCTGTATTTCAAATCAGAAAAGAACCCGGCGACCGTCTGGGCGAAGATGGAAGCCGCGTGCCGGTGCAACCTTTTCGACGTTGGGAGCCTGCACGACGTAGTGCTCGACGGTTGGGCGTTTGAGTACTCCGGCGGTCACGGAGTACGCGGCGGCACCGGAGCGAAACGGATCATCGTGCGAAACTGCGATTTCCGCTGGATCGGGGGAAGCTGGCTTTACACGCGCGGTCCGATTCCGACCCGGTACGGGAACGGCATTGAATTCTGGAGTGGGAATGAAGATCTCCTCATCGAGAAAAACTACTTCTTCCAGGTGTACGACACGGCCATGACCAATCAGGGGCCGGATCCGGGCGTGCTCAAGAATATGGTCTGGCGCGAAAACCGCTGCGAAAAGTGCGAACAGTGCTACGAGATCTGGCTCTCGAGCGAGGAAATGACGGTCGAGTCGCTGGTCGTCGAGAAAAACCATTTCACGGATTCCGGCTATGGCTGGAGCCACGCCCAGCGCCCGGACAAACGCGCGACGCATTTTCTCGCGTATGGTTTCAAATGCCAGGTGAAGAACATCGAGTACCGGGACAATTACCTCGGACCCTCGGCCATGGTCATGGTTTGGTTCCACCACCCGCGGATCGACGAGTTCCGGTTCAGCCGAAACACGTACGACCTTCCGGGCGCGGACCCGAACACGACCCCGCTCTTTTACTGGGGCGGCCTGCCGAGCGAGGGCGTTTCGTTCGAGAAATACCGCGAGATGACCGGGAACGATAAAGATTCGGTTTTCAAGAATTAAAGAAAGCCCCTGGAACTTAAAATCAGGTCCCAGGGCGCAGACGCGACCCCCTCTATACCGCGATTTAAACACGGATTTTCACGGATTAGGAAGGATTTTCCGGATTACGATTGATTCAATGGAAGCGTTTTCTGAACTTCATGCTTAAAAGAAATTAAAATCCTTTGAATCCTTGAAATCCGTGTAAATCCGTGTTTAAATTAAGGTTTGAAGTGAAGTGGACTCTGAATTGGAAAATTTAAATTTTTTACCCTTCCTTTTGATTGGGTAATGAAATCACTTTTCTTGAAAAAGCCTTTTTTATGCCTGAAACCTTCGGAAAAGATCTGAACCCGGCCCAGCGAGAAGCCGTCGAGTACGGTGAGGGGCCGCTTTTGGTCGTCGCGGGAGCGGGGACTGGAAAAACGACCATGCTGGCGCACCGTGTGGCGCGTTTGGTAGCGGATGGGGCGCGGCCCGACCGGATCCTGCTCCTGACGTTCACCCGGCGTGCCGCGATGGAGATGCTTCAACGTGCCAGGAGGCTTCTCGAGACCGTTAAGAGTGTCCCGACCCAGTCTCAGCACGTTTCGAACGTCTGGGGCGGAACGTTTCACGCCGTGGGGACGCGGCTTCTTCGGATCTATGGCTCCTGCGTCGGTCTGCCGCAGAACTTCACGATCATCGACCGGGCCGATCAGGAAGATCTCATGAATCTGGTCCGAACAGAAACCCTTGGCAAAACCACCGACGGCAAACGTTTCCCGAAGAAAGGGACCCTTGTCTCGATTTATAGCCGGTGCGTGAACTCGCAGGCCAAACTTTATGATATTCTGTCGAAATACTACCCGAAACTGGAGGAGTATCTACCCGAGCTTGCAAAAATTTTCGACGCGTACACCCAGCGGAAGATCGAAAACGCGACGCTTGATTACGACGATCTGCTTCTTTACTGGTCGGCGATGATGCGCCACCCGGAGATTGGCGAAAAGATACGCTCCCGATTCGACTGGGTCCTCGTGGACGAGTACCAGGATACGAACCGGATCCAGGCGGAGATCGTGCAGGGCCTGACGCCGGACGGGAAGGGCCTGACCGTGGTCGGCGATGACGCGCAGTCGATCTATTCGTTCAGGGCCGCGACGGTGCGGAATATTCTGGACTTTCCCAAGACGTTTCCCGGAGCGAAAATCATTCCTCTGGAGGAAAACTACCGCAGCACGGCGTCGATCCTCAAGGCAGCGAACCGGGTCGTGGCGCAGTTGCATGAGCGGTACAGGAAGGATCTTTTTGCCGTTCGGAAGGGGGGCGTGAGGCCGACTTTCTGCCGCTGCCGCGACGACGACGCCCAAACGCGCTACGTCGTGGACCTCGTGCTGGAACATTACGAAAACGGAATGCCACTGAAGGAGATGGCGGTGCTTTTCCGGTCCTCGTCCCACTCGCTGCGGCTGGAAACGGAACTGGCGCGGCGGCGGATCCCCTACGTCAAATACGGCGGGCTGAAGTTCACCGAAGCGGCGCACGTGAAGGATCTGCTCTCGTTCCTGCGCGTCGTGGAAAATCCGGGCGATTTCCCCGCCGGGTTACGGCTTTTGACGTTCCTTCCCGGGATCGGCCCGAAAAAGGCGCGGGACCTGATGGTTCTGCTTCAGCAGGCGGGCGGGAATTTTAACGTCTGGTCCTCGTGGACTCCGCCGAAGAACGCGCAGGAACTTTGGTTTCCCACGGTCGCGCTTCTGAAGCAGATCAACGAGCCGGACCGGCCGCTGAAGGAGCAGCTTGCCGCCGCGATCGAGTTTTATCGCCCGATCCTGACCGAGAAATGGCCGCTGGACGGCGACTCGCGTCTTTCGGATCTCGAGCAGCTTCTGAGCGTTTCGGGAAATTTCAAGAGCCGGCGCGAGATGCTCGCCGACTTTGTGCTGGACCCGCCCGCTTCCTCGGAGGAATTCGCGGATAAACCGGACATCGACGACGACTGGCTGAACCTTTCGACCATCCACTCGGCCAAGGGGCTGGAATGGAAGTCGGTTTTCATCATTCACGCCAGCGATGGGAATATTCCATCCGATATGAGTACGGGCCGCCCGGAAGAGATCGATGAGGAACTGCGGCTTTTCTACGTGGCGATGACGCGCGCCAAGGACTACCTGTACATCACGTGCCCGATGAAGTACTACCACGCCAACACGTACTGGGGCGACGCTTTCAGCACGGTCCTCCCGACGCGCTTCCTGCCCCCGGAGATCCTGAACGACTGCTTCGATTCGACCCGCTGCTGGGACGCACCGAACCCGGACGACGATCGGGACTTTCGGAATATTCTGGAAGAAGAGGGCATGACGACGGAAGAATGGATCAAGAAGCAGACGGAAAATTTGTGGTGACCCTCTACAAGGGTGTTATGCTTATATCCGTTTCATCTCAGCGATGGCGTTTTCCAGTGTAGAAGGTTCGTCAGTTCTTTGGCGCAGGAAGTTGATGATTGCCTGCTTCTTTTCCAGAGCTTCGTCCAGGGCAGGGTTGGTCCCCCGCTTGTAGGCGTTGATAGCCAGAAGATCTTTGTATTCGCGCCAGAGGGAAATCATGGAACGGATCTGAAGTGCCGTCTGGACATGCGATCTCTCGCAGATGTCGTTCATTAATCGGCTGATGCTGGCCGGTACGTCGATCGCAGGGTAGTGTCCGCTCTCGGCCAGTCGGCGGGAAAGCCACAGATGCCCGTCCAGCAGACCGCGCACCGTGTCGGCGATCGGTTCATTTTCATCGTCCCCTTCGACCAGCACCGTGTACATTGCGGTGATGCTTCCTTCGCGTGTTCGGCCTGTACGCTCGACCAGGGCCGGGAGCATGGCGAAAACAGACGGCGGGTAACCGTTTCGCGCGGGAGGTTCACCAAGCGCCAAACCAATTTCACGCTGCGCCATGGCGAAACGGGTCAGGGAGTCCATCAGAAGCAGAACGTTTTTCCCGCGGTCCCGAAAATACTCTGCCACGGCGGTGGCCGTTTGTGAGGCACGCACGCGCAGGATCGGTGATTCGTCCCCCGTTGCGACCACTACGACGCTCCGGCGGCGGCCTTCGGGACCCAGGTCACGTTCCAGAAAATCGTTCACTTCGCGGCCGCGCTCGCCCACCAGACCGATCACGATCACGTCGGCGTTCGTGTAGCGGGCGATCATGCCGAGCAGGGTACTTTTCCCCACGCCGGAGCCGGCAAAAATCCCGACACGCTGACCCTCGCCAAGGGTGAACAGTGCGTCGATCGCGCGTACGCCGGTCGAGATTGGCTTTGTGATCCTGGGCCGCTGGAACGCTTTGGGAGCGGCACGGTGGAAGGGGATCCGCTCAGTGTTCAGGAGTGCGTCAGGAGAAACCGGTTCAACGGAATCCTGAAGTACCTGTCCGCGTGCGTCGAGGACTTTGCCGAGCATCCCCTCGCCGATGGTGAGCCAAGGGGCGGTTTGAACCATCCGAACGCAATCTCCACGGCGGATACCATGGGTCGAATGGAGCGGGTAAAGAATGGCCTGTTCGTTCCGGAAGCCAATCACTTCTGCCGGAAGTGTGGAACGGTCTCCGAGGCGAATTTCGGCCAGAGCGCCGACCGGGGCGGGAAAACCACTGACACGGATCGTGGTCCCACTCGTTTCCAGGACGGTGCCCGTGATGTCCGTCGGAATGACCGAGTCAAGCTGGTTCAGAAGGGAAAGAGGATTCATGAACGGAGTTCCTCCGCGATTCTTTCGAGCTGGACGTCAAGCCGCTGATCAAGTTGGCCGTTTTCTGTTTTCAAAACACAGTCTCCTCGTGCCATTGCGGAAGAGGGTTTGATCGTCATGTGGCCGATCTTCCCAAATTCTCCGGCAAGGCGTTCCAGCGGTTCCCTCAGAAGTTCGGCATCCTGCGGATTCAGCGTCAGGATCAGGGAATTTTCCCCGGCGCAAAGCTGAAGCATTTCGCGGATCCACTGGATTTCGATTTGCGGGTCTTTTTCCAGTTCACGCCTCAGAATGACGTGTGAAACACGCATGACGAGTGTCAAAAAAGCGTTTTCCCAGTTTTGGGTCAGTTCTTCGCGAAGTCCCGCACACTGACTGGCGATGGCGTGTATTTGCGTCAAAACCTGGTTGGAAATAGTCTGAACCTGGTTTTGCACACGTTCACGTACTTCCTCCTGAACAAGTTCCAAAGCGTGGCTTTTCCCTTGCTTCAAGCCTTCCTGAAACCCTTTTTTTCTGGCTTCGTCCTGAATTCCTTCGGCTTCCTGGACCGCATTGGCGACGATTTCCCGGGCTTTTTTCTTGACGGATTCCAGATAATCGGCCGCCTGGGCTTCCAAATCTTCGAAATTAAAAAGGTGAGAATTCATTTTATGACGTGCCCGACTGGTTTTCGTTTTGTTAAACTCCCGCGTGTTCCAGCACCCTCTGGCGAGCTTCCTCAACTTCCATCAGACGGATCTTTCCCGGATGTGAAAGTTGAAACTGAAGTTCCTTTGCGGCCGGTTTGGGAAGGACATTCAAAACCCGATCCACCAGTTCGGGCTCGGCCCCGAGAAGCGCCAGATTGAGGTCCTGAACGGGTGTTTCGTTCAGAATTCCGCGCAGTTCCTGGTCAGAACACGACTTCAGATCTTCAAACCGACCTATAATTCTTTCCCTCGGAATCGCCTCTGCCAATGGGCGAATTGCTGGTTTTTCGGGGGTTTGGGCGTTTTTCCCCGTTTTGGGTTTCAGAATCGCTCCCACGGTTTCCAGAAAATCGTCTTCTTCGGTGGGTATTCCATCCAGTTCGTCCAAATGTTCCAGGATCACTTGAGCGGCTTTCCGCAAAATTTCTTCATCAGGCTCGTCACTTCCGGCCATTCGGGACTCAATTCCCTCCCGGAGTTTCGTGGGGATGTGCTCCAAAACAGCCGCGGCGGTTTCAGGTTTCATCTGAGTCAAAAGCATGGCAGCCGTTTGCGGACGTTCTTCCAGAAACGCCAGTGCCAAACGTTCCGGTGCGACCTGTTCCAAAGCGGCGATTTCCGGGATGGTTTGCTGCGGTTCCGGCTCAGCTTCCGTCTCGGTCTGGGCAGTCATTTCTGCCGTGAATTCCGAATCATCGCTGGCTTCTTCGGCGATTTCGGAAACCAACTCGGTCATCAGGTCCGAAGTAGTGGCAGAACTTGATTTTTCCACCGATTTTTCTTCGGATTCCTGAAGTTTTTTATCCTGGCTGATGTTTTGTTTTTTTTCGGTGCGGAAAAGACCTTTTCTGGTCACGTAAATGATCCAGACACAAATCAAAATTACTGGTGCGGCCAGAATTCCCAAAATGATCGTGATTTGGTTTACGTGTGATTCAGAGGTGTTTCCTCCGGGGAGTTTAATTTGACCCAAACTGGCTTGAGTTTTAGGAGTAAAATCGTTTTCGAGGTTTTCGAGCTCAGGAAGCGTTTGGGGAGGAGCAGGAGCCGCAGAGGAATTTCCGAGGGAAATTTGTCCGAGTGAAGCGGATGAGGCTGAAGGGGCGGCAAAGGTCGTTTCGTCCACCGCGGTCAGAAGGATTTCCCGGGACGATGTATTCCAAAGTTCCGGCTGGGGAAGGGGCTCGGACTGCAAAATGATTTTTTGCGTGTGGTTCGAGTTGGCCGATTCGGAGTGGCTGGAGGCGTTTTGTACCGGAGTTTCCGGCACGACTTCGACTTTCGGAGCGTCGAAACGCCACGACTGGTTTGTCCGCGTATCGACGATCGTCACGTTGGAAGCGCTCAGGCCACACACGGAGCAAGTGACGAGGCGCAGGATCGACTGAATATCTTCCTGTGTCACGGCATATCCAGCCCGGGAACGGATGGAAACGGCCGCCGAGGCGTGTTTTTCACGGGCAAAACCGGTTTTGGTTTCAGAAACATCGAGCAGAATTCGCGCGGACTCGATTCCGTGGAAGGTACGAATCTGGGCCGCGAGTGCCGCCTGTTTTTCGCGCAGGGCCGATGCTTCACGTTCCTTTTCGGAAACGAACAGACCCGTGGAGGACCCGGATTTTTCGGAAATTTCTGTCGTGAGGAAATCGACTTTTTTCAGGGCCTGGAGGAAGATGGTTTTCTGACGTTTTGGGACCTGGACCGTTCCGTTGGCGATTATGTAGTCGGAAAGTTTGGCATCGGCAAACGCCAGTTCGATCTGGATCAGTTCGCTTTCGGTGAATTGTTTTCCAGAGAAAATCGGCGCGTATTTCCCCTCCCCTCCCGTCGATTTTCCGAAATCAATACAGAAAACGAGCGAGACGGCGCAGGCCGCAAGGATCAGCAACAAAACGAGGATATAACGCTTAGAACGGTTCATTCCAAATTCCCGCCTTTACTCTATTTAAGTGCCGTTTCAATTCCGCTCATGATCCACCGGTCGGCATCACGCAGCATATCGAGCTGGAGCGATCCCATGGTTGGGTAGGTTTTCAGGGAAACACATAATCCGGCGGAGTGAAGAACCCGTAAATTACTGCACATCGGTTCAGTCGGACAGGTTCTGGAACCGCGTGAAATGGCGTAGAAAAACCGCAGCGAACGCAGTTCCCTGTAACGTTCCAGCAACATAATATCTTCCGGGACGGCGCCGTCAAACGAAATCACGCCGTTAAAGCATTCGGGATTTCGGAAGGCCAGGCGTTGTGCCATGGTCCCACCTTCTTCGCAGCCTGCCAGATAAATCCGTTTCGAGTTGATTTTGTACCGCTGACGAACCGAGGCCAGAGCTTCCAGAACAGAGGTGTAAGCCGTCTCGTAGGTCGTAGCGTCCCAGTAAAACCCTTTCTTCGGTAAGCCGTTTAACCCGAACGAAAGGTTTCCGCGAACGGCCACGGAGACGTAATTTCGCAGACTCATCATCGGCATAATACGCATGAGCTGCTGCTCGTTTTCACCTGGTGTGTGGAGCCATACGATAAGTGGATAGGCGTAGTTCGGCTCGTAATGCAAGGGCGCAAATGTGGCGGTCGGCCGGGTCGTTTCCAGAGTCTGAAAAAAACCTTGATCAACTCGGGAAGAAGCGGTTTTTGCCGATTTAACTTTCTGGCCAAGCGGTTTTGTTTTACACGGATTTTCGACGTGGGAATCGAGGCCCTGTGTGAGATCCGTATTTTTTGTTGGTTTGTCTGTGGATGAAAAACTTTGCCGATTTTTCATTATAAATCGATTTTATGTCCTGAAAGAAAAAATGTGTGGTTTAAATTCGAAAATCCGATAAAGAGTTTATATCAAATTTGACAAGTGAGAGCAAGAGCGAATTTGAACTTTTTATTTCTTGCCCCCTCTTGTAATTTGGAGAATTTAGGGGGTGATTGACCTCATTGAATATTAATATCTGCAGTCTCTAAATTGCCCAAAGCGCTTAAAATACGCATTGCTTAACCTTGCGTGGTGAATTTATGACTGCAGAAAAATACGGGGACAGCCGTAATAATCTGATTCATCATCCCAGAATTGCCCGTTTTCTGGGAGGTGGAATCGTCGAGAAAATTGGAATTCAAATCCTTTCTTTTTTCCAGCTCCAAATCATGGGCGGACATAAAATCCCGAATGATGTTCGGAGCATCCGCAGAGTTCGCTGGAAACGCAGTTCACTTCTGACCGGTGATGAAAACTTCAATATTCTTTCTCTTGCGCGAGGTTTTGCAAAGAAAGAAGGGGCTTTTATCGAGATCGGAACGTTCCAGGGTTGTTCTGCCCGATTGATCTGTCAGGAAAAAGGCGACAAGAAACTCTATGTATGTGATACGTATGAAGGTTTGCCTAAAGATCATGCGAATGACCGTGGAGTCCATCGTGTCCATCAGTACACCTGCTCGCTGGAGTCGGTCAGAGAGTTCCTGAAGGATTTCCCCAATGTGGAATTTGTGAAAGGTTTTTTCCCGGATTCGGCACAGGGAGTGATCCCGGAAAATGAAAAATTCGCTTTCGCTCATATCGACGTGGACCTTTATGAAGGAACGCTCGCCGGGATCCGTTATTTGTATCCTCGTATGATCCCGGGTGGAATTATCGTTTCCCACGACTTCTCGATTCTCGCCGGAGTCCGCAAGGCGATTTACGAGTTCATCGAAGAAACGCCGGAAGCGGTTATGGTGGAACTGCCGACGACTCAGTGTATGATCATCAAACCGTAATTCTGAACTGAATGAAAGAGAGGGCCTTGCTTATGGTGAGGCCCTTTTTTCTTGATGCCGGAGGGATTCGCTTTCTCAAATTCTGAAAAAATCCTCCGAAAATCTCCCCCTACCCCTAACAAAAAACAGGAAATATGGTATAATACAAAAAAGATATTATTACTGGTTCAGATTCTTTGAGGTAAAACCATGTCAGAAATCAACACTATTCGCCCGGATTTTGCGAAATGTGGCGGGCTGTTGACTACAGTTGTGCAGGACGCCGCTACCGGAAAGGTCCTCATGCTGGCATATATGAACGAAGAAAGCTACGACGAAACCCTCGCCACGGGTCGCGCAGTGTACTTCAGCCGCAGCCGGCAGAAACTCTGGCGGAAAGGTGAGGAAAGCGGAAACGTTCAAATCGTGAAAGAAATTTTCATCGACTGCGACCGAGATGCGCTTTTGCTCAAGGTCGAACAGATCGGCGGTTCCGCCTGTCACGAAGGTTACGAGAGCTGCTTCTTCCGCAAAGTGAATCCGGCAGATCAGACATTTACCATTGACGGCGAGCGCGTTTTTGACCCGTCCAAGGTGTACGGAAAGAAATAAGTTGTCAGTTCTCAGTTTTCAGTTGGAAATTGAAGAACTGAAAACAGATAACGAGAAAAAGAAAAGAGGAAAAAATGCCCGTTTTGAAATTAGGAATCCCGGCTGGAAGTCTTCAGGAAGCAACCGCTGAATTGTTCGCCCGTGCCGGCTGGAAAATCAAGTTCCAGACTCGCAGCTATTACCCGACGATTGACGATCTGGAAATCGAGTGTATGTCGATCCGTGCGCAGGAAATGGCCCGTTACGTTGAAAATGGCGTTTTGGATGCGGGTTTGACCGGTTACGACTGGATCGTGGAAACTGGTGCGGACGTTCACGAAGTCGCCGAGCTGGTTTTCTCGAAAGTCAGTCGCCGACCGGTTCGCTGGGTCCTTTGTGTCCCTGAAGATTCGCCGGTTCAGACCGTAAAAGACCTTGAGGGAAAACGTATCGCGACGGAAGTCATGAATCTGACGACCAATTACCTCGCTCAAAACGGCGTTTCTGCCAAGGTTGAGTTCAGTTGGGGAGCCACGGAAGTGAAACCGCCAAAGCTCGCCGACGCGATCGTGGAAGTCACCGAAACAGGGAGTTCACTCCGTGCGAATAATCTGCGTATTGTGGATGAAGTACTTCAGAGCACGACAAGGTTCATCGCGAATCACGACGCATGGAACGATCCGTGGAAGCAGAAGAAGATCATGAATATCGTGACGATGCTTCAGGGCGCGATGGAAGCTGAAGAAAAGGTTTACCTCGCCATGAACGTAGAGCGTTGCAATCTTCTGAATGTCATTGATATTCTGCCGGCGCTTCAGAAACCGACCATCAGCAATCTGGTGGATGAGACGTGGGTCGCTATCAATACGGTGGTTCCGTCTGCATCGGTGCGTGACCTGATCCCGCGGCTTATTGAGGCGGGAGCGAAGGGGATCGTTGAAATGCCCATCACGAAAATCATCGGTTAGAAATGTTCCTTTTAACATAAAGCTGTGATAAAAAATTTACCTGATGAAATTGGGCGGCTCCGATTCGCCTTCCTTCACCAGGTAAATTTTTAATTTTAAAGTTTGTTCAAACTTACTTCTTTTTAGTGAGTCCAGCAAGCAGCGGGTCGATTTCAGCTTCTTCTGCTGGCGCCGGTGCGCTGCGGATAACACTCCGTTTTTGTGTTGGCATCGGGAACTCACTCAAATCATCCAGGATTCCATCGATCTTGTCCGCGTCAATGACGTTTCCGGTTTCCTCCCCATCACCATTGATTGGCTGCGCATTCGTAATGTTGCTTTTTTTGCGTGAAGGCATTTGGGTCTGTCCTTCCGGTGGAAGTGTGATCGGATGGCTTTGTTTGATGGAACTCTTGTGAATGTTTTCCGGAACAGCACGCCCAGAGAGCGGTCCCTGCTGGTTAATTTCCTCACCAGGAATCATCGAACCAAGGACTTCGTTCGGGACAAAATCAGCGCGGAGGAACTCAGAGGACAGCGAGGACGCCGCTTCTGGAGCCACTTGCCAACCGCCGCCGAGAGCAGCGTACAAAGTCACGACACTGGTAGCGATTTCGGCGTGAACAGTCGCCAAAGTCTGACGGTTTGCCAACAAATGACGCTGGGAGTCCAGAACCACCATGTACTCACGTTTACCGGCCTCATACAGTGCCAGAGAAAGTTTGAGGGCCTCGTCATAGTTCCGAACGGCTTCCAACTGATCGTCGTAACGGGCTTCCGACTTGACGTAATCCGTGATCGCATTGTTGATTTCCTCAGAGGCTTCCAAAACTGCCGCCTGGTACTCGAGGCGCATTTCTTCCGTGATGCTTTCCTGTTTGGCGATTGTGGCGCGAATACGGCCGAATTCAAAAATACGCCATGACATTCGTGGCATAATCGTTGCCGTCAGACTTTCGGACCGGAACAAATCACCCAGTTCTGCAGACTGAAGGCCAAAAACGCCATCGACATAGAATTTCGGGTAAAGCTCCGCCTGTTGAACTCCAACCAGGGCAGTCTGCTGCGCGATTCTGCGTTCCAGTGCCCGAATATCGGGACGGCGGCGCAAAATGTCAGCGGGGATACCGACGGCCAAAGCGTCTGGCGCATTCGGAATGATACCCTGGTCCCGACTGAGAATTTCTTCAACACGCTCAGGAGTTGCGCCCATCAATGAGGCGAGTCGGGTCGTACAGGCCAGATACCGTGCCTGAGTGGTCGGCAGAGTCGCCTGAACTGACGCAAGGTTGGCCTGCGCCTGAACCAGTTCCACGTTGCAGTCCGCGCCGGCATCGTGACGGGCACGAATTTTTTCGAGGTAGGTTTCAAGGTCACGTATATCCTGTTGGATAATTCGTTCCAGTTCCTGATGCAAACGTGCGGAAATATAAGTTCGAGCCGTTTCAGCGAGGATCAGGACCTTCACATTATTACGGTCTTCGACCGTAGCCTGCCAGCCCGCACCGTAGGATTCGATGTAGCGTCGAATCTGTCCGCAAACGTCAATTTCCCAGCTCGCGGTAGTGCTTCCAAAGTCCAGACTCCAGGCGGAACTATACTGGTGAGGAGAGCCGGGATGCATACTGCGGTTAAAGGTCGCAACAGTACCAAGGCGAGGAAACAGGTCACCGCGTACACGGCGATAATCCATTTCCGCCTGATAGATACGCTGGGCGGCTATTTGAATGTCAAGGTTTTCCTCGTTGACGGTCTTCAGAATGAGATCCATCGTGGGGTCGTTGAAAACCTTCCACCAGTCATCTAACGCTGGAAGTTCATTATGAATGACCGTTTCCTGACCGTTGTTCTTTTCATTTGCCACCTCGCTCCAGTTATTCTGGACTCGGGGTGTCGGGGGGCCAACATAATCAGGTCCCACTTTACAGCCAACAGCCAAAAACATGATGGCACTTAGTACAGCAGCCCCACGAATAAAGGGGCGAAACCCTGATGTTTTCTTGCATGACGTTTTTTTTCGGAGCATATTCGTCACCATTTTTGAATGAAACTGATGTGTATAAAATGGTACACACCAAACCATTGGTAATTTGTATTTCTATCATCGGTAGAAATTTTTAGTTATAAAAGTTAAAATGTATGGATTATGGAAAATTTTCCAGATTTTCCAAAAAAATCGATTACATTAAGTTTAACGACAAGAAAAAGAAAGAGCCGCATCAAAAAGCGGCCCTTATTAATAAATGACTTCGTGTTCAGAAATTTGTTTAAGGATTATTCCATCTCGGTGGGCTTAAATTCAATGCGTTCGGCACTGCCCCAAAGGTCTTCGAGACGGAAGAAATCACGGGTTTCCGCGTCGAACAAGTGAATCACCACATCGCCGTAGTCGCACAAAATCCATCGGCTGTTGCGGTAGCCTTCCGTGCTGATTTTCTTCTCGTGCAAATCCTTTTCAAAAACCTCGTCAATGGCATCGCTCAAGGCGTGGAGCTGTCGGTTGCTCGTTCCTGTCGCAATGACGAAATAATCAAAAGCGTAGGTCAATTTGCGCAGGTCCAGGATCACAATGTCTGTCCCGCGATTATCGGCGATGATCTGGGCGGCAATTTTGGCACGTTTCAGGGATTCGGCTCCATCCCGCGGCAGGATAATGTTTGGCATTTCCAGCGGGTTATGTTTGGGTTCAGTCATAATTCTTCTCCTCGGGTATGGTTTTCAATTTTTTTCTTTGGTTTCTACGGTTACACTTCCATCTTCCTGGCGCTGGAATGTGATGTGTTTGAGCCACTCGGGGCGGCGGTCCGGGAATTCCGTGCGTGTGTGACCGCCTCGGGTTTCCTCACGCAGAAGGGCCGCGTTCATAATAATTGTGCCGATTTGCAGCATATTCTGGAGGTCCCAGCCTTCCGAATCGATTTGCTCACCGCGCATGAAACGTTTCAGTTGGGAGAGCGTCTCCAACCCGTCGGTCAGGAGTTCTGCGTTCCGCTTCACGCCGGCGTTGCGCCACATGACGGACTTCAAAGTGTTTTTGATGTCCTGAAGATGCAGCATTGGATTCCGCGGGGTCTTTATCTGGTTGGAAATTGGCAAAACACGTAGGTGCTGTTCGTCTGTAATCGCCCGGGCGGCTTCTGAGGCTCCAACACCTGCGGCCACGCCGTAAACGATTGCTTCCAGAAGGCTGTTCGAGGCCAAACGGTTTGCCCCATGCAGACCCGTACAGGAGGCTTCGCCGATCGCCCAGAGGCCCGGAACATTCGTGCGGCCCTCCATATCGACCTCGATACCGCCCATCATGTAGTGCGCACCAGGGCGGACGGGGATACGGTCTTTGGTGATGTCGATCCCAAAATGCGCACAGATGGCCGCGATCCCGGGGAATCGGTGCAGGATCAGCTCCGGGTCCTTGTGCGCGAGTGTCAGGAAAACGGTCGTTGAATTGGTTTTCACCATCTGAGCGATGATGGAACGGCTCACGATGTCACGCGGGGCCAGTTCCGCCCGTTCGTCATAGTCAGGCATGAACCGGTAGCCGTTTTTGTCGATGAGGAACGCGCCCTCGCCGCGAATCGCTTCGGTGATCAGAGAACGGCTGCTTCCCGCGACGTACAAAACCGTCGGGTGAAACTGCACGAACTCCATGTCCTTGATTTTTGCGCCTGCCCGCAGTGCCATGGCGATCCCGTCCCCGGTGGCAATCGGCGAATTGGTCGTTTCACGATAAAGCTGACCTATTCCGCCTGTCGCGACGATCGTCTGCCTGGCCCAGTAGATCATCTGCCCGATGTTCGAATCATTCACGATCGCACCAACACATCGGCCTTCAAAGGTCAAAAGGTCCAGCACGTAGCAAAGTTTGTGGATCCGAATGTTCGGGGCCATTTTCACGTTTTCCAGCATGGAACGAACCAGTTCGTGACCAGTCGCGTCTCCGTGAGCGTGTGCGACGCGGTTCATTCCGTGCCCACCCTCACGTCCGAGTTCCAGGGTGCCGTCTTTCTGGAGATCGAAATGGGTTCCCATCTCGATCAACTCGTGAATTCTCTTCGGGCCTTCCGTCACGACGCGGGTCACAACGTTTTCGTCACAAAGTTCTGCGCCGGCGACTAACGTGTCTGAGATATGTTTACTGAAATCATCGGTTGGATCGAGTACGGACGCAATTCCCCCCTGAGCGCGATCACTGTTGGAAGCCAAAAGGTCATCCGGCTTGGTCAGGATCGTGACGCTTTGATCTTTGGAAATCGCCAACGCTGCCCGGAGACCCGCCAGACCAGAGCCTATGATTAAAATGTCGGTGAACCGATGCGGGAGTTCTCGAACATTGAAAGAGGTTAAGTAACGCGGGGAGTTTATATTCATTTTAAATGCCTGAGTGGACCCAAAATAAATGTTAGCTCTCTATTTTACCAAAGTTACGGGAGTTTGCAAGGGCGGAAAAGGTAAAAAAGAGGAAATTTTAGAGAAAATGAGAGAAAAAAGAACAGAGCGCGGCCTCTCAATGAACCGCGCTCTCTGTTGGGATTCAGGCGTGTTTCTTGCGCAGCCGGAAAAGACCCAAACCCAAAATGAGCAAAATCCAAGTAGCGGGTTCAGGTACGCTCCCCGAGTTGTATTGAGCAAACAAGCTATTGTCCTGAAGCAGGTAGTTCCAGCCCGGATTCGTGATGGAGATAAGCGCGTCCGAAAAGTCACCGCTCTGGAAAAGTTTCACGAGGCCCAAATTATCCGGGTTTGTTCCCTCGCTTAAATTCAATACAAGGGTTGCATTTCCGAGTTTTGTATTGTCTCCGAGGATGACCAAATCGGAAGCCCCATCCGCGAAAACGTCAAACAGGAAACTCCCGTTTAACACACTTTCGTTGGAAACGATCTGAATCGTCGAGGCTTTCGTTGAGTCCGTTCCCACGACCAGCGCGGCATCTTCGGCCATTTCGGCTTTTCCATTGAGGGTCACGCCATCGTCCAGGGTCAGTGTTCCGCCGTCGATTTTCCAGCCGGAGGCTGCGTCATCGGTGACGGTTCCTTTGAGCGTCATCGCGCCGCTTTTCATCGCAACGGTCTGGCCGGCGCTTGTGAAGGAGTCGTTGCTTACGAGCTCGCCGCCGTCCACGATCAGGCCTCGTTCCCACGAGCCGCCGCTGAGTTCCTTGACCTCGTACGATTTATTAATGGCGAATTCGTCCGCTTCGAAGGTTCCGCCTTTGATGACGATCCCGCCGTTGTTTAGCGTCAGTTTGGAAACGTCCGCGCCAGCGTTGAATGTCGCGATCCCTTCGCCGCCCGAGATGATTTCGTTTTCGCCGGTGACTTTCCCGTCAAAGGCGAACGTGGCGAGGTAGAGGTCCGTGCTGGTGAACTGCGGAAGGTTCAGATTCAGCGTTCCTTCGAGCGTCACGGGATTCTTCAGAATGATGTTTCCGTTACCGTTGAACGTCGCGCCGCCGCTCTTGACGGTCGTGGCGGTCGGGTTCAGCGTGTACGTGCCGGTCCCGGTCCAGGAATTGAGTTTTCCGCCGTCGAAGTTGAGGTAAACCTCCTTCCCCTCCGAACCGGTCAGCGTGGTGGCGCCTTCGATTCCGAGGGTCCCGGTCACGTTCACGGTCGCGTTTTCCAGTTTGGTGTTCAGGAAGAGGTAGTTAGTGTTTGTGATATTAATCGTCCCGCCGTTTCCGGTCTCGCCGTCGAACTTGACGCCCATGCGCTGGTTGCCGCCGAGGGTGACGTTTGCCCCGTCAGCGATTTTCAGATTCGCGCCCTGCCAGTAAACCGCGCTGTTGCCGAGATTGTTCACGACGGAGGAACCATCCTCGCAGAGGATCGCGGGGCATTCGTACGCCTGCTGGCCACTGAGGTCCAGCGTCGCGCCGTTTCCGAGGGTGATCTGGCCGGTGAACGAGTTGAATTTGCTGGAGTCGGAGGTTTGAGTCAGCGTGCCGCCCTGAATGATCAGGTTCCCGTTCCCGGTCAAATTGTCGCCGAGGGTGAACGTTCCTGAGCCGCTTTTCGTGACGGTCACGCCTTCCGCGATGCTGGTTTCGCCAGTCGTCGAAAGATTCGCGCTGGTCTCCAGTGCCGTGTTCTGGGTGAAGCTCAGCGCCCCGACCTCCGTGGCGGTCCCGATGATCAGCGAGCCGTCGGGCTGGTTCATCGTGACGGCTCCGAGGGCCGTCGTTCCGTTCAGGGTGAGGGTCTGAATGCCGGAGATCGCGGCCGCGGTCAGCGAGGCGTTCGGGCCGACGGTCAAAATGTGACCGGTGCTCTTGCCTGTGACGGCGTTGGAAATGTTCCACTCGGAGTAATCGCTCAGGATGATTTCGGAATCGCGCGTGGAAAGTTCGAAATTCGCCACCTTCGTGACCCCTTTCTGCTCGGCGGACTTTCCTTTGAAGATCCAGTGCCCGGTTTGCGGGTTCCCGTCTCCGTTGCCTCCCGGGTTGATGTATGCGGAGTGAACGATGGTTTTGCCTTCGCCCGAGATGCTTCCGGTGAACGTCAGGGTGGATGAGACCCGGCACGCCGCACTATCCACCTCGATACTAATATTTCCGTTGATTGTCTGCGCGCCGGAGCCGTCTGAGTACCAATCGATCGTCCCGCCCTTGTGGTGAAGTGTACTGAATGTTACGTTGCGGCCCGTGCCCCAGAGCTTCATTCTGCCGCCCGATTCCAGGTAAATGTCGCCGGCTCCAAAGCCGGTCACGTTGGCCTCAACCGCCCAGGTTCCTGCGTTGATGTGCAGCGCCTTGAGGTTGGAAATGTTCGACTTCACGACCATTTCGTTCGCGCCGGTTTTGTAGATTTCGTAGCCGCTGGCGTTCACCGCGCCGGTGATGCAGTAGCGGGTGGGCGTGTCGATCGTCAGGTCACCGCCGAGAGAGGAGATCGTGTAAATGCCGTTCTGGGTGTTCTGGACCGAGGTGGTGATTGTCGCGGCGCCGGTCGTTGAGATCGAGGCCGGGTTCAGGTACATTCCATTTATATCGAGCGTCGTTCCGGCCCCCAGAACGATGTTCGCGCCGGAGCCGAGCGTGCCCGAGGCGTAGTTCGAGGCGAATTTGGCGGTCCCGTCCGTGATCGTAAGCGTACCGGCGAATTTGTCGGCGGAGTCCAGCGTGACGTTCAGCGTCTCGCCGGCGGTGCCCCACGTGTAGCCGCTCG
The DNA here is from genome assembly GCA_030530205.1 of Thermoguttaceae bacterium. Taxonomy (GTDB): domain Bacteria; phylum Planctomycetota; class Planctomycetia; order Pirellulales; family Thermoguttaceae; genus RGIG3701. The sequence goes on from JAUMVK010000016.1 coordinate 76,740, forward strand.
TATTGTACGAACTGTTCAGCGTTACATCCGCCGCAAAAGCGTTCCCGGCCAGCAAAGCCGAAATCAACGCAAAGGCCCATAAAGAAGATTTTTTGAATTGACGCATTTTTTCAATCTTTATTTTCAGGTACTAAAAACTGACTCATTAACTTAATTATACTCGAAACGTCTTTTCTGTTTCAGTAAAATTTAAAAATTTCTCAAAAAAAGAAAAAATATTCAATGATTTTTAAGGGAGGGGGCTGACCACAAGAGATTTTTGGCGTATAATGAATGAAACCAAGTGGTCCCTGACCCTTTTCCCAAACCTTTACCCCGGACCCGTGCCATGAAGAAATTGAACCGCGCCTTTACGCTCGTTGAACTTTTGGTCGTCATCGCCATCATTGGAATGTTGGTTGGGCTGCTGCTCCCGGCCGTCCAGCAGGCGCGTGAGGCTGCCCGGCAGATGCAATGTGGAAACAATCTGAAGCAAATGGGTCTGGCGGCCCTGAACCACGAAAGCACAACGAAGGCTTACCCCTCCGCGGGCTGGAGCTGGGCGTGGGAAGGCGACCCGGATGGCGGGTTCGGCAAGAAACAGCCGGGCTGCTGGGCCTTCTCGCTGCTTCCGTTTGTGGAGCAGAACGCTCTGTACCAGCTTGGTGCGGACGGCGTGTTCTCGGTAGATGCCGCTCTGAAAAGCGCGAACAAAACCCGTGGCCAGACACCGATCAGCATGTTTTACTGCCCGTCGCGCCGGCCTGTGGGGAACTATTACGGTTACGCCTACTACAACTGCGATTCTCTGGGCGGCGTCTGCTGCAAACTCGACTATAACGCATGCGTCGGCGACGGTTATGCTTCGTCTGGAGATGCGTCCACCTACGCCGATGCAGAGGCATATACTACTACTTCGGGCCGTACCGGGGTGGTTTTTTTTAAAAGCACGACGACCACCGGCGAGATCCGCGACGGAACCAGCAACACGTATTTGTTCGGCGAAAAGTATCTGATGCCGGAGCGGTATTTCGTTTCTTCAAGCCCCGGCCCGGCGGTGGGCGACAATCAGACGACATGGTCCGGGATCGATAACGACTCCGTACGCATAACGGCCTACAATGAGTCGGGAACGAACTGTCCCCGCCAGGACCGGTCAAATTACGACACGGGCTCCATTTTCGGCAGTTCGCACGCCGGCACGTGGGGCGTGGTTCTGTGTGATGGCTCGGTACATCGTTTCAGTTATTCCATCGACCCACAGACGCACGCCAACTTCGGGAAAAAAGCCGACGGCCAAGTCGTGACGAATCCGGAGTAAGAGTTTTTTCAAGATATTTGGATTTGGAGAATCTTAATAAACAGGGACTGCCGTTGTGCCCGACAGTCCCATTGGAAGATTTCACTGGAGGTTGTCAGAAAACTGCTTCATCATTTTATAGGCGATGAGAATCGGGTTCATGTGGGCGATCCGGAAAAGTTTTTTACCTTCTTTTTTGGCCATGGTGTAAAGTTCGAGTGAGTGCTTGTGGCTTGCTTTGTCCTGAAGGGTCAAAAGAGCGCCGACCCTTTCGTTTTTAATGGCGTCGATGAAGTGATCCAAAGGCTGGCTGTGGTTGGTTTCGACCCAATCAATTTCACACTGAAAGGCTTTTGCGAAGCACTCTTTCTGTTCTTTTTTGGGAGTTCCGCCCGCAATGACCAGGATTTTGTCGCGGAAAAACTGACGGAGTTTCTGGATATTCGGATCGTTTTGGTATTTATCTTTCAGTTCCTGTTCCGAGCAGGCGGCAAATTCCTTCTCTATTTGCTGGTCTTCGATTGCATCCAGAATCAACGACATTTCATAACTAATATCCAATTTGCCGGTAAGTCTCGATTGGATTTGCTGAATCAAATTGCATATTCTGGAATTATCAGGTTTGACGTGAAAGTCTTGAAAAAGGGTGTAGATGTCTCTTTGGATAGATTTCAGTGAATCCTGAGAAATCTTTCTTGCGTTCTTCAAACTTTTGATTTGCTTCGCCAGACGATTCCAGACCTCCAATTCCGTTTCCAATGGACCCGATTTTTTGAGTTGGTTCGCAATTTTCTTCTCAATTTGAGAAAGTTCAGCCACATCTACTGTTTCAGAAGATTTCAGTTCAGGAACAGGCCACTTGGGATTGATTTCCTGTTCGATGAAAGCCTTGCATTCGACGCTTATCTTGCTAAGTTCCAGATTGGAAATTTTGTTCGCGATTTTACAAAGTTTCACGATACAAGAAGAACATTCTGTGATCCGTTTTTTGTTTTCCTGATTTTCAAGTACGTTACCAAGCCACTGAAAACAGTGGGCCAGACACTTTACAATTCGGAAGGAATTAACGGCTTGCTCTTTAGATTTAGGAGTGATGTCGGGAAGCCCCATAAACAGCGATGTTTTGCAGGCAAGTGAACTGCTCTCGTCGATGGCTTTCTTATGAAGCGAAACTTCATGATCCTTTTTAATCTTCGGAAGGGGCTTGGGATCTTCTGCAGATTTGAGGGTGATTTTGACTTCAGGTTTGACTTCAGG
>JAUMVK010000002.1:0-5575 GCA_030530205.1 Thermoguttaceae bacterium
CCCAAATCTTGATTCTTGAGATCGAGTACGGTTTGTCGCAGCTCGTCGTGTTTTTCAGACCCGGGAAAGACCAGTCGAAGTTGACGACGTACAGGTATCCGTTCATCACAGCGCATTCGGCCGGCTGGTCCAGAAGACCATTTTCGCCGTTCGTGTCGTCGTTCACCCAGAGCCAGCCCGCGACGTGCTCACCATTCTCATTGCGGGAAAGAGTCCGGATAGCGTTGGCCTGACTGTCGTCGATGTAGATTTTGTCGGTCTTCGCATCGTAGAAAATGCCGTCGCAGCAGTGGTACGCGTCGTCATTCAGGACGGTCGTCACTTTGGCGGTTCCATCTTCGTTCGTGTCGATGCGGTACATCTGGCCGTCGCCGAAGTTCCCGGCATAGAGTGCGCCCCACGCCCACGTGATCCCGTCAAACGACGTGTTGTCGCCGCGGCCGATTTTCTTCGTTTGGCCAACGACCCAGGCGCGGGGATCAACCGCTTTGCCCTCTTTAACGGTCGGATCGACCATGATGGTTTCCGTCGCTTCGACCAGGTCAGAGGTCTTGAAACGCCAGATGATCCCCAGCCCGAACGCGTCGGGGGTCCCAGCCGTATCGATGTTGGAGTCACTGATGTAGGTATAATCGTCACGGATCAGGATCGCGTTCGCCAGGCGGAGCCCCTTCGCGACCACGTCCACTTTTCCGGTCGGTTTTCCGTCTTTCATCTCAACGCGGAGGATGCGGGACGGGTATTTGCCTTTCGGTTCCGAAGAGAAGAACTGGTTGTCGCAAACGTACAGGTTACCGTCCGGACCGAAATCAAGCCCCATGGGGCCGGTTTTGCCGGAGTCCGGGTCGGTCGGGTAGTCCATCAGGATCTTGAACTCGCCATTCACTCCATCATCTTCAAAGACGCACAGTTTGGCGCCAAATTCACGGGAACCGTCGGCCTTGCTCGGGTGGAAGTTCGGGACGTTCAGGTAAATTTTTTCGTTGACTTCATCGACCGTCATACCATCCGGGACCGGGCAGGTATCCGGAAGGGTCACGTGAAGTTCCGGTTTATAAGCCGGGTTCGGAGTAATGTCCACTTTGTGGATCTCAACGGCGTTTTCATCGGCTGAAGTGTCTTTGTCACAGCATTTTTTGCAGCACGGGCAGCAGCCGGCCAGCATAATGACGGCAGACAACGCCAGGAAAGCAAGAGTTTTTTTCATGGTCCAGGTCCTTCTCTTGAAATGCCCCGCGGAAATTGGGCGACCGCAAGGCTGGGGAGGTTACTACTATACGGTAAAAGGAACGCCTGAAATGTCCAGACGTTCCTACGATATACAGCGAAAAACTAGTTCGCGGCCGGAGCGGGGGCTTCAGCAGCCGGGGCCGGAGCAGGTGCAGCCGGAGCAGGGGCTTCAGCAACCGGAGCAGGAGCGGGTTCTGCCGGAGCCGGAGCAGGGGCTTCAGCCGGGACGTTCCCGAAACCAGCCGGAATCGGTTCGGTCGGCTTGATTTCCGGAGCGCCTTCCGGACGGAAGTCGTTTTCCGGGGTGGCGTCGTTGAAAACGTCAAACCACTCGTCCTTGAACGCGATGGTCTGACCAATACGGGCGGAGATGTTCGCCGTCAGCGCCATGATTGCATCAGCCATGGCGACTTTCGGCTCGCAGTGCATCATCATGCCCGGATCGTCCGTCTTGTAGTTCGGTTCCGGGTTGCTGCGGATGCAGTACGCGAAGTGCTCGATTTCTTCCGTGTAACCGAGGCTCAGGTCGTTCAGCGCTTCCGTGCCGAGGACTTCATCCATTTTCTGGTTTTTGAAATCGTCGTCACTGGTCGGTTTCAGCGTGTATTCCGGCGCTTTGAACCCGGAGACTTTGGACTCGCCGCCGCGTTCCACGTGCGCGTACTGGTTGACTTCGTACGTGTACCAGAGGTAGGCGTTTTCTTCACGGTCGATCTGGAGGGTCCCGGTGGTTCCCATCACGACTTCACCGTAACCGCCGAAGTCGTTTCCGTTGATCGCGCTGTACGCCACGGCGACTTTTTGACGCGGGTCTTTCTCGTAACCCGGAGCGGCGTATTCGTAAACGCACGTCATGTGGTCTTCAATGTCGCGGTCGTTCAGAAGGACGTAATTCCCGTCTTTGTCCTTGCGCTTGTTGAAGACGGACCGGTTCGAGAAGGCGGTCACGTTGAGCGGGTGGTGGTGCTTCCCGTCGCCGTACATGGCGGAGATGAAGATCCCAGCCGCGTCGAGCTGGTGAGAGCCAAGTTCGGCCATCACGCCCGCGCTCGTAGTTTCCCACAAACGCCAGCGGTAAAGCTCCTCGGCCGCCGGGGCGACATAGGTCGTGTTGCCTTTGCCGTCCACCAGGGTGTGCGCGCGGTAGTTGGAGTTTTCGTCCAGCGGGATCGCGATCTCGTCGTTGAGCTGCTCGCCGAACTGCTCGATCTGCTTCGTGATGAGCGGGAGCTCCACGCCTTCGATGCGGGCTTTGTTCGCGACGAGTTTCTCGCGGGCGATCTCGTTCATACGGATCGCGAATTTGTCGCCGGATTCACGCAGCTTCGCGGCTTTGTCGTCGCAGGCCTTGATCTGGCCGTCCAGCTTGGCCAATTCCTTGACGAAACCTTCTTTTTTCTTCTCATGGGCCTCTTTTTTCTTCTTGATGCCGTTGAGGAGGACCAGGTCGTTTTCGGTGTATTTTCCGTCTTTCTGATTAATGACGGCTTCCGGGAGCGGCGGCTGCCAGCTGTCGTTTCCGGGCTGGTTGTTGCGGTGCCACTGCGCGCGGATGTAGTGGATCTTGCCGAGCAGGCCCTGTTCGATCGCTTCGATCGCGTTGTTGTAGAGGACGCTGTAGTGCCGCTGGTGACCGGTCGCCATGTGCTTGTGCAGGCGAGCCGCCACGCGACCCATGTCCTTGCACTTCGCAATGTCGTGAGCCATCAGTTTCTCGGTCAGAACGTGCAGACCAGCGTTCATGGCTTCGATGGCCGCCTTGTGGTGCAGGTGCAGCGGCAGAGCGATCAGGACCGCTTCGATCCCAAGCTCGTCCTTGGCAGCCAGAAGCTCGTGGTAGTCTTTGAAGACTTTGACCTGAGCGTCCACTTCTTCTTTGGTTTTCCGGAATTTGTCGTCGCACTCGCTGTAAACGCGGTAGAGGCCGCGGCGGACTTTACGTCCCTTGGGGCTGGCCGTCACGTCACCATTGAAGGCGCGCCAGCGGTTGTAGCTGCGAATGTCGGCGATCGCCACGATGTCCACAAATGCCGGGTTGCAGGCCCCCAGAAGAACTGAGCCTTCGTCACCGGTTCCGATGATGCCGATTTTGACCGGTTTCTCGGGAGTGCTGTAACCGTAGTAGTACGCACCACGTGTCGTGTTGTCGTTCGGATCGTTTTTGATTTTCAGCCAGTCGCGGAAGAACTCGCCGCGCATGTTCGGGCTGGCCATTACCGCGCGAAAGTTCGCTTCGCCGATGTTTTTATTTTCAGGTGTTAAATTCATGTTTTTACCTTTGTATTTTGTGGTTATGCTCTTTACGGGGACGATGCTTCCAGCGTCGTTAAAATCAGGAATAGGAATGAGGAGTCAGGAATTGAAAAACCTTGGCTTTTATGGATTGAACTCATTCTGAAACTGACGTTACGAGAAGCGTCGATTCCTCATTAAGACGACGCTGGAAGCGTCGTCCCCGCAAGGGGAGGCTTTTGATCATTCACTTCAGACGTCATATTCCGGTTTGTTCAGGTTCGGATCGCCTTCTTCCTTCGTTTTAAGGCCGAAATCAACTTCTGGTGTTGCATCGCTTTCGACTTTGAACCAGTCATCTTTGAAGTAAATCCGTTCACCTCTTTCGGCGGAAATGTTGGTCACGTGGGCGATGATCGCGTCACCCATGGCGACTTCCGGCGTGCAACGAGGATGATTTTCCGGATCCGGATTGCGGATGCACCACGCAAAGTGCTCGATCTCTTCCGTGTAGCCACGGCTGACTTTCGGCCCGGCTGCCGCTGCTGCGACGGCTTTCTGACTCGCGCCGCTGGACTGCGTGTCGAGGGACGGACCGCTGCCAGCGCCGGCGCTCGCTTTGGTTTCTTCTTTCAGAAGGAGCTGGGTCTCTTCTTCCTTCAGGATGATCATCGTGCCTTTCGTGCCGTAAACGATCTCGCCGTAACCGCCGAAGCCGTTCCCGTTGATCGTCGAGTACTGGACCGCGATCTTGTTCTTGTTGCAGAGCGGGTCTTTTTCGTCGTAGCCTGGAAGCGGGAAGTCGAACGCGGCGATGACGTGGTCATTCGTGTCGCGGTCGTATGGGAAGAGGTTACGCTCGCCCGAGGCGAAAACGCTGATCGGGTGCTTGTGTTCGCCGCCGTGGAGGGCCGAGATGAAGATGCTGGCCGCGTCGAGCTGGTGGGAACCAAGTTCCACCATCAGACCGCCGCCCGTGCGCCCCCAAAGGCGCCAACGAATCAGCTCTTCAATCGGGGAGCAGGTATAAACTGTGTTACCGGCCGCGTCTTTCAGCTCGTTCGTCTGGTAGCCGAATTTCGAAGCGTCGATCAGGTAGTCCTGAATTTGCAGTTCCTTCTGGCGGACACGCGGGAGAAGTTTCTCGATTTCCGCGCCGCGGGCCTTGGAAAGAGCCACTTTCAGTGATTTCAGGTCGTTCAGGAGCTTCATGGCCTGCGGGTCTTCCGGCTTGGCCTGGAACGGCATTGGCATCTGCCAGCTGTCGGCGCCCGGAAGGTTGGAACGGTGCCATTGGGCGGCGATGTGGTGCAGGTCACCGAGCTTGCCGCGCTTGATCGTTTCCATCGCTTCTTCGTACAGAATGTTGTAGTGACGCTGATGGCCTGTGGCGCAGAACTTACCGGTTTCACGCGAGGTACGAGCCATATCTTTGCACTGGCCGACCGTGCGGGCCATGAGCTTTTCCGTCAGGACGTGCAAGCCCATCCGCATCGCCTTGATCGCGACGATGGCGTGGAGGTGAAGGGGCAGGGCGATGATGACCGCCTCGATACCGTCGGCCTTGGCGTTGGCGAGGCATTCCTCGTAATGGCCGTACACCTTCACGTGCTTGCGGGCTTCGTCTTCGGTTTTCCAGCCATAGACGCTCATCAGGCCCTTGCGCATCTTGATGATGTTATCGTTTGAGTTATCGCCGTAGAACGCGCGAAAGACGTTGTACGGGCGGATGTCGGCGATGGCTTTGACCTGAACGTACTCAGGATTGATAGCGCCAATCAGGATGTTGCCCTCATCACCGGTTCCCAGGACCGCGACGCGGAGAGGTTCACCGTGGGCTTTTCCATAACCGAAATAGTAGGCGCCGGCAGTTAAACCGGTCGTGGCGACTGCCGCAGTGGAAGCCACCATAAATTGACGACGGGAGCACCGAAGGAATTCTTCACGAGCGGCCGCCTGTTGCTGAGGTGTAAGATTCATATTTCGTTCTTTCTTTTGTTCTGATTCTTGTCTTTTGAACGAATAACGAATAATGAATAACGAATAATGAGGAGAAAGACTTCAACCTTTTTTCTTTTTCAAATTCGCTGCGGCCGGAACTCATCCAGCCATT
>JAUMVK010000002.1:5585-243480 GCA_030530205.1 Thermoguttaceae bacterium
TTCGTTATTCGTTAGTCATTATTCATTCGTTTTCAGTCTTCATTTTCTTCGGAATAGAAGCCGAAGATCTTCGCGAGCTGTTTACCGCCGCAGTTCCAGACGAAGTAGTCCAGACCGCCCCAACGACCAACAGGCAGGGTGGCGAGCATGAAAATCGCGACCATCTCGACAAAGTTTTTGTCCACGATCAGCGCGTGGCCCACTTCAGGGTGCACTGCCGGGAAAATCGTTGGCCATGGCGGCTGCGTCATCAAAACAGCAATCAGGAAGCAACCACCGCCGATGGCTGCCAGGCGAGTGCAGAAACCAAGAATCAGGCACAGACCAATGAGCGTCAAAGCCCACGTGACGGAGAAATCAAGGAATTTCGTCCAGCTGCGGCCTACGAACGGAAGGTTCAGGCCGAACGGAAGCTGGTCCGTCTCCACGACGAACTGAGGAAGTTTGACCGTTTCTTTCGCGCCAGTTTCACTCACAGGGCCAAGAATGGTCTGGATCTGGGCGACCAGAGTGTTTACGGCATCTTCCTGCACGGTGAAGAAACCTTTCGCCTCGGAACGAAGTTTCATCATATCGCCCCACTGGCGCTTTTTCTGTTCAGGACCATTATTCGGCCCGTTTTTCGCGGCCTGGAAACGTTCCAGAGCGGCCAGATAGGCGGCGACATTCGACGCATTATCTTTTACGTCGTCCCGCACGTCCGCGACGTACGTTCCCCACGCGATTTGCAGGGCGCGGAGCTGGTCGCCTTCCGGTCTGTAAGTGTTGATGGCGTAGTCGTAAATCTTCTGAGCTTCATTGAAGTAGGCGGGATAAACCGTAACGGTTTCTTTCACTTCGGTCACTTCCGGCACCGGTGCGAACAGCTCGGGAACATCCTTGCCTTCTTCTTTCTTCACGTCGATCGTGGGTTTTCCAGACGTGTAAAACGTGACCTCCCGCGATTCGGTTTTCAGACGTCCAACACCGTCAAGGTCGGGCGACATGGCGTAAAAAATCGGAGCAAACGGACCTTTAGCCATCGTGAGAAACGGAAGGGCGGAGAATTTATCCGCGTTATCAATCTTCCAGCACCCTTCATAGAAGAAGTGCCAACCAATGCACAGACGAAGTGCCACCAATGCGATGACGCTGAGCATTCCTATTTGAAAATATTGGCGTTTCAGGGGAAACCTCCTCTCAAGTAAACAAACTATTAATTAATGTATTGGCGAGTGGGGACGATGTACGTCCCGCACGGCAAAATATACTATTAACCTTTTTAATTTTATCAGATTTCCCAAAAATTGCTATAGTTCAGAAGGGGGATTTGTGAAAAAAAATGGAAATTTTTGGGATTTTTCGGAGTTTTGGGAGTTTTCAGTTGTCAGTTCCCAGTTCTCAACTGGTAGTTAAGAACTGGGAACTGGAAACTGGTAACTGAAAACAGGGAACCTGCTGTTACTCTAACCGGATCTCATCGATCTCAACTTTGGCGCCCTCTGTTGAACACGGGTCGAAGCGGAGAGAGGAAATTTTCCCCTGCCAGAAGGGTGATTCGCCGACGGAGAACACGTAGTCGTGGAACTCGCCGTCCTGAATCAGTGCGGCTTTGCAGGAGGTCGCTTCCGAAGCGGGAATCAACGGCGTGGCCCAGAAAAGCTGAGCGATGCCCGTATTCGGAGGCGTGATCCGCATACGTATTGTGACTTTGGAAACGCGTGAGGCCAGTAAATTCGAAAATGCAGCCTGAATAGCCGGGTCCCAGCCCCTGGTCGTGAAAATCATCTTCCCATCGGAGATTTTCGGCGTGGTGATGGCCATCATTTCCTTCCACGGCTGAGCGGTTTGCGGGTCGTCAAACGTTACGTTCAAGACGTCCTGAACTTTCAATCTCCGTGAGGTGAAATCGAAATCGTAGGGGCCAAGCCCAACATCCGCAGGGCCATAATTCACGGGCCAACCGACGACGGGTTTCTCACAGAATGTCTCGCGCACCGCTTCGTACATTCCGAAGCCAAATTCCCGGTTCGGCTCAGCATAGGAACCTTCACCCCACTCATTAAGCGGCGCGAGGAGGATGTTTCGGATGCCGTTCTTCTGGGTGAACTCTTTGCAGATCTCGCAGATTTTACGGAACTTTTCAGGCGTTCGGTCGTAAATCACCGTCTGGCGCAGGCCGTGCCACGGGCGGGAGTCCCAACCGGTCGAAAGGTTCGGGAGGAACGGCAGAATACCCGTTTCCTGACGCGCGTTCCAGTAGTCACCGATCGAATCGACGCAGTAATCGAAACTGAAATACTTCGGGTTAGGGGCCTTGTTCCCGTGGTGCATGTAGTGGTAGAGCGAGGTCATTTCAAACCCGGCGTCGGCCAGCCACTGGACACTCGATGGATCGGTTGAGGCTTCCGGCCATTTCATCGAAATGAAGTAAATCCCCTTGAACCCCGCTTCTTTCGCCATTTTCTGACTCAGGTCAAGGAGTTTTTTTACGCCTTCGCCCTTCTTGAGTTCCACACCTTTTTTGGCGTAGATCTCGTGAATATCGTGGTCCATTCCCTCGGGGCTCCAGATCATTACGACAGGGCGGCCATCGATGGTATAATACTCGGGCGTGTTGAAGTAGTTCTCGATCCAGAACTTAGTGACGGCAGCCTGGTCTTCCTCGCTGTGGCTCCCGGGACCATTGTGGTTGGCCCACATCATCGCCCATTTGAAGTACTTGCGGTACTTCGCTTTTTGGAACGCTTTCACCCAGTGATCAAGACTCTGGTTTCCACGGTTCCAGTACCAGTCCACGAGGAAATACTGTATCCCGTTTTCGACGGCCCATTTGATTTGCCAGTCAACGCACTCGGGATTGCTTTCGTCGTACCAGCCGAGCACCGGTTTACGAATCGGCGCAACTGGGAAAATACGTTCCCACGCTTCCGGCTTGCCCCATCCAGGGAAGTAAAGTGCACCGATTTCGTACTCGCTTTTGACCGGATGCGGCTCAGGAACATACGAGGCTTTGGGAAGGTTCAGCGATGGAAGAACTTCCACCGGGAATTCCAGAGTTTCAAGCCGCATCTTTTCAGAAACTCCATCATTAAATTTCATCGTTACGATGACCGACCCCTTGACGGCCCTGGAAGCCTCAAGGAAGAAACGGAAGTTTTCTGTGTCGAACGATTCCAAATCCACTTTCTTCTCCGGCTCCGGTCCGGAAAGGAGTTTCAGCCCTTTCGGGTAATCGATTTTCTGAATTTTCAGCCCTTTAGCGGCTTTTCCCCCGGGATTATAGACCATGAACTCGAACGGAAGCGGATGTCCTGCGCGGGGAATGGCATCGGAAAGGCCACCGCCCGGGCGAACCACCAACTGAGCGGCTCCTTGCGGTTCTGAAACGAACCGGACGGATTTGAGGACCGCTCCAGAATCGGCCACGTCGCTCGGCTCGACCGTGATGAAATGCGGCTGGCGTGGGTCGAAATCCTTCGTGAGAAGGAGCAGGTTATAAGTGTGCGTTTTGCCGTCAGGGCACAACTCGGCGGTAGCTTCGAGGGGATTCTTCATCGAGTCGTTCGTAATCAGGACTCGGGCGGCAGTGCCCTTTTTTGCAGACATTTCAAGGGCACACCAGCAGTGAAATTCGCCGTTCTTCTGCCGGATCGGGCCGATTGTGTACTTTGCGGGGGAACCGGCTTTTTCCGCGTTCGATGGGATGAACGTCCAGCCTTCCGGGATAGATGATTTGCTGAACGTCCATTCCGGATCTGTCAACGGGAGATTTCCGTAATCCAGGTCCACGATACGAACGTAGTCGATTTCAAAACCTGCTTTTCCAAATTCACTCTCCAGAGGTGTTCCCGGGTCCAGACGGAGTTTGATGATTTTCTTTTGGGGGACCCAGCCCGGCATGATACGGCAGACGTGAAATTCACCATCGGCGGGAATGGGGAACTGTTTCATCTTCTCACCCGAAAACCCACCATAAGGGCCTTCGTTTGTGTTGGTAAAGAACAACTCGCCCTGTGTCGGAACCGTTTTGTTCGTCAACCGAATTTTTACCTCAAAAATGACTCCAGGGTGCACATCAAATACACATTTCGGAAGGTTCAGAATCGGGTCACGCCCCGTAAAGATTCCTTTCAGAACCCCGTTTTCGACATTCAAATCCTTGATTGAACCGCAATTCCAACCTTCGGCATCGGTTGGGGAATTGAACTGCCAGTCATACAGAATGGTTTCTTCCGCACGACAAAAAACAGCGGAAAAGAAAAAAAGAGTCAACAAAAACGTGACCTGGTGACGCAGCGGGTAATGCATTGGAATGCTCCTTTTACGAGGAATGAAGGAAATAATCAGAAATTATACCGCAAGGGATGGGGCTTGTCAAGAGGTGGAACAAAGAAAAGAAAAAAGCGGTGCCCGATCATATCAAGCACCGCCTGAAAAGTGTTATTTAGCCTCGTTTGCCTTGGCCTCTTCGAGTTCTTTAGCCTCTTCCTGTGTCGGCCGGTCGATCAGGAATCCACCGTAACCGCGCCAGGTTTCTGCGTTATTTTGAGCGCGGCAGCCGTAAACATCCTTTCCGCCATAATCAAGCAGGAAACTGAAATTCCCGCCGCATTCCGGAAGCTGGTGATAATCGATGGACGAAGCAGCAAAACCCTGGCTGGAACCCCTGTAAGTGTCATCCCCAGAGAAGTTCACCATGACCCCAAGGCTTGCCTGAGCGCCTTGACCCTGGTTACCTCCGCCAGCTCCGACGATCGTGTCATCTCCCATGAAATCATAGAAGAATGTGGCCCCACAGTCCCAAGCGAATCCCTGGGACATAATGCTCGCCCAGTAGGAATCGTTTCCGTCATCCTCGAAGAAGAAACCAATTGCGTAATGGCAGCCAAAACCGGAACTGAAACGCTGGAACTTGCTTTCGCGACGCGGAGAGCCGTTCCACATAACTTTCGTTCCGCCTTCATGATTGTCGTTTCCCGCAAAATCACGGAAGAAACCAAGACCCATCCAGTAACCGCCGCCGTGGGCGATATAGTCGAACTGATAGTCGTCATCGCCCTCACCTTCGAGCAGAACACCAATTCCACCAGCCGCGACACCGCGGATCCCAGTACCAAGGCCCTGACCCCAGCCTTCGTAACCCGGAGTTTCCGGATACGAGTCGAAGTACATGCCGCCGGTGTAATAAGTATCATCTCCCGTGCAGTCTTCCAAAACACCGCAACCAAGTGTCTGACCGGTTCCCTGCGACCACATTGCGGCATGGTAGGAATCGTTTCCGCGACGGTCCAGAAGAATCGCGACCCCGCGAAGAGCCACACCCTGAACACGGCGGATACCGTCATAACGATCGTCACCATTGTAATCGACCAGAGCACAGGCACCGCCGATCGTGGCAGCCTGAGCGTGGTGACGTGCCAAATACTGGTCATTCCCTTCTGCATCACAGAGGAAAGAAATCCCAAGAATCGAACTGCCCTGAATTCCAGGACGGTCACCCTTGTAGATGTCGTTTCCGTGCAGATCGAGGATCGCAAGGACCGGACGGTCAATATTCACAGCGCCTTCAAGATATTTATCATCACCGCCAAGGTCTACAACAGCGCAGACATTTGGCATATTGTCGAAATCGTAAGTGTTATTGTCACGACCACCGACAATAATGACGCCCGCCTGGGTTTCGATGATTTTCACAATCGAACCTTCAACACCTTCGTAGGTCAAATCATTACTGTTCTCTTTCATGGAGTCTAATGACTTGATGAATTCCGGGTCCATAATCAAAGAAAGATCGACCAGACCCGCGTACATGTCCGCCATTTCGATCGAGTTCATATCAATGATCAGGCTTCGTGCCGTCCCGCGCATACTGACAGTGTGCCCAACCGAGGCTTCCAGCGTGAACGTTCTATTGGCCATCGAGCTGACACGTTTGATTTGGTCCTGGGACATCGGCGCAATCGCGCGGCCATGAGCCAGTCGGGCTTCGGTAACGGCTTTTTCGAGGTCCGAAAGAGCCTTATCAGCGGAAGTTTTATGATAGCCGCCCGGTACTTTTACAGCGTCTTCGCTTAAGTCCATACGATCAGCTATGCGTTTGAGGGCTTTACAAAAGCCGATGCGGCCTGTGCATAGGTTTACGTGCAGAAGTCGGGTAAATTCATCCGCTTCGCCTGCGCCTTTAAGCGGGTCTGCGGAAATTTCTTTGAACCAGTTCAAACGACCCAGACCGTTCAGCTCAGAACCGGTTCTCGTCCCCACTGTGTTCTTCATGACTCTACCGAGGTAGGAACGCCACGTGTTGTAGCGGGAATTCAAATCGCGTCTTTCAATGGCAGACACGATTTCCTGGACGGAAAGACTGACGATTTCACTGCTTGCAAGAACACCGCCGAATGGTTTTCTGTTATCGTTGACAGAAAAAACATCAAAGTCGGCAAAAGAATTAAAAATTGTATTTTGGTTGGAACCACGAATGTTGGGAGTAGGGTCCACTTTTTTTCCGCCACGGCCAGATGCGTATGAGGCGGCGGGAGGCATTGTATTGCTTCCACTGTCATTTCGCCTCCACCACTGAGCTGATGCAGAAGTAATCAATAAATCAGACGAACTTACCAGAAAAACGGCAAGTAAAAGCACCCATGATTTCAACTTTACTGGGAATTTAACGTGCATGAATCAAACCTCAACAAGTTTTAAAATATAATATATGGTTTTTTATCGTCTTTTAAAGTTTACAACTGAGTGCTCATTCTGGAATTTTCTTTTTTTTTGTATTTTTCTGGGCCTGTAATGAGTAAAAGAGGTTTTAAGCAGGATTGAGAAAGAAGTGAAACTTTTCTAATTCCCCCGTTTTCGTAGTTTATGATTACAAAAAACGAGAGTCTTCCACTTGAAAGACTCTCGCCCCATAATAACCCATCAAATGAGATTTTCAATCAACTGGTCCAGCGAGCGAATCGGTCTTTCAAATCTCACTCTTCTTCCTCTTCCATCTTGTGCTTCGCGATGATGTCCTGAATGATGTTTCCAGGAACCACATCGTAGCGGTCGAACTCGATCGTGTAGCTTCCCTGACCACCGGTCATGGACGCAAGAACACGGGCGTAAGTCGTGACTTCCGCGAGCGGGATCTCGGCGATGATCGTCTGCATTCCGCCACCAGCGCTTTCCATGCCGAGCGGACGGCCGCGGCGCGTGGAAAGGTCGCCCGAAATGTCGCCCACTTTGTCGTTCGGGATGGTGATCTCGATCTTCACGACCGGCTCGAGCAGGGTGGGTTTGCATTCCTGGAACACGTTGCGGAACGCCATCGATGCGGCGGTTTTGAAGGCCGTTTCGTTCGAGTCGACGTCGTGCATCTTACCGAAGTAAAGCTCGACCGCGATGTCCTGAACTTTGCACCCGGCAATAACGCCTTTCGTCATACGTTCTTTGAAACCTTTTTCAATGGCCGGCTTGAAGTTATCGGAGATGGACCCCTGCGTGACCGTATCGATCCACAGGAAGTTGAATTCGGGATCAAGGTGGAACTCTTTCAGCGTCGGGAATTTCTCTTTCGTGCAGAATTCAGCCGGATCCGTGCCGCCCGGGAACGGGTACATACGAATGTGAACTTCACCGAACTGACCGGAACCACCAGACTGCTTCTTGTGACGGTAGGAACCATCGCCGCTGCGCTGGATCGTTTCGCGATACGGGATCTTCGGCTCTTTCGTGTCGATCTCCACTTTGTCGCGGCGCTTCAGGCGTTCCTGCAGGATCTGAAGGTGGAGTTCACTCATACCCGTGATGACCAGTTCTTTGGTCTGCGGGTCCTGATCACGTTTGAAGGTGGAGTCTTCGTCACACAGCTTGGCCAACGCGCCGGAGAGTTTTCCTTCGTCGCCGCGGGATTTCGGCATCGCAGCCAGCGAAACCATCGGGGTCGGGAAGATGATGTCCGCCATCGTGGCGTTGCCGAGCGTAGTACTGGTCTGAAGGTCTTCCGCTTTCGTCACGGTACAGATGTAACCCGGTCCGGCTTCGTCAAGAGCGACTGTCTGGTTACCAAGCATCTGGTAAAGCTGGGCGATTTTCAAACCTTTACGGCTTCCAGTGACCGGAACCGTATCGCCGGTTTTGACAGTGCCCTGGTAAACGCGGAAGAAGCTCAGTTTCTGAACGAACGGGTCCGCGCGGGTTTTGAAGACTTGGGCGACGAACGGCTCGGAAGGATCGCATTTCAGTTCCATTTCGCCGTCGTTGGCGGTACGTGTAATTACGGACGGATTCAGACCGGCCAGGACAAACGCGTCAAGAAGCTCATCCAGACCAATTTCATTTTTGGAGCTGGTGCAGAGGATCGGGACCAGAATTCCGGAAGCGACCGCTTTGGGAAGAAGAACGGCCAGGTCGGCTTCAGTCGGGATTTCACCGTCCATAAAGCGCATCATCCAGTCATCGTCGCACATGACGACCTGCTCGATGAAAGCTTCATCCTGCAAGAGGCTTTCCACAGCAGAAAAACCAGAACCAACCGCGTTGGGTTTGTTCATGAGGAAGCACTCAGAACCAAAAACGTCCTTGATTTGCTCAACGAGTTCGTCGAACTCAATGTTGTCGCCGTCGCATTTGTTGATGACGATGAAACAGCCAAGGCCGAGGTCTTTCGCAGCGTGGAAAACACGACGGGTATTGACCTCAATACCACTCTGGGCGTTGATGACGATGGCCGCGTTATCGACACCATTGAGGGCGCCAATCGTCTGACCGATGAAGTCCGGGTAACCCGGTGTGTCAAGCAGGTTGAAGAGGACCCCTTTGTAATCGAAGTGGGTCACTTTGGACTCGATGGTGTACTTATGCGCTTTTTCTTCTTCTTCGCAGTCGCAGAAGCTGTTGCCGGCATCAACGGTCCCAACGTTATTAATGGCCTTGGTGCGGTGGAGTATCTTATCGACCATCGTGGTCTTACCTGCACTGCAATGCCCACAGAGTGCGATGTTCCGGATACTTTCGACTTGATACTTCGCCATGTATTTGTTCCTTCAAAATGAGTGTAAAAAGGTGCAAAAGAGTTTAACCTTTAAACTCCAAACTTGCGGAGTTTAAACTAATTCAAGTGCTAATTTTAACAAAAATACCAATAGATGGAAGGGGGAGGGGTGGAATAAATCGAAAAATTTCAGTTTTTTTCGTTTTTTTCTTACCCTCCCCTTGACTTTCAGCCTTGTTTGATATAATAAACAGTATGTAATTTACCCCTTTTACAAAAGGGCAAAATGCCGTTTTTCCCTAAATCCCTCATATTAATTTATGCTTCTTATTGCGATTGAAAGTTCCTGCGATGAAACGGCTGCGGCTGTCATTCGGGACGATGGTGAAGTTTTGTCCGAAGTCGTCGCCAGTCAGGCGCATCTGTTTTCCGAATATGGCGGGGTCGTTCCGGAAATCGCTTCAAGGGCGCACATGGAACGCATTCTTCCGGTCGTTGATCAGGCCGTAAAACGTGCGGGGATCCAACTGACCGATTTGAATGCCGTGGCGGTGACGAACTGTCCTGGATTGGCCGGCTCGCTGCTGGTCGGGGTCGTGGCGGCGAAAACGCTGGCGCTGACGCTCGGTTTGCCGCTCATCGCGGTGAATCACCTCATGGCGCACGTGTACGCCTGCCGTGTGGCGGCTCAAAAGGACGTTTTCCCTTGCGTTGGTCTCATCGTCAGCGGTGGGCATACGAGCCTTTATCGCTGCGCCGACCCACTTGATTTTACGCTCTTGGGGGCGACCATTGACGACGCGGCTGGCGAGGCGTTCGACAAAGTGGCGGCTATGCTCGGACTGCCGTATCCCGGTGGCCCTAATATTCAACGGGCGGCGGAGCAGGGGAACCCCAAGGCGTACCATTTCCCACGCACGTTCAAAAACGACCCGGAAAACCTGAATTTCAGCTTTAGCGGCTTGAAAACTGCCGTCCGGTACCAGCTCGTCGGCGAGGGAAAACATAATTTCGAGTCGCTCGAAATTTCTGACCAACAACGCGCGGACATTGCGGCGTCGTTTCAGGCTGCTGTCGTGGATGTTCTGGCGACGAAAGCGCGTCAGGCCCTTGAGAAAACTGGTATGAAAAACCTTTGCGTTGGCGGCGGCGTGGCGGCCAATGGCGTTCTGCGAGCCCGGCTGGAAAGCGACGCGAAGCGTTTCGGTTACACTTTTTATACGGCCCCTTTGAAGCTCTGCACCGATAATGCGGTGATGGGTGCCATCGCCTGGGAACGATACAAAGCTGGCCAGTTCGCGGACCTCGACCTCAATTTTGAAGCCGGCGTTGTGCGGGCCAAAAATCAATGAATAATGAATAACGAATAACGAATAATGAGAAGAAAGACTTCAACCTTTTCCGGATAATTAAACCGATTGAGTTTGAACTCATTCCAATCATTATTCGTTCCTAATTCCCATCCTTTAATCCCCCTTTACCCTTCCATAAAATCATGACTCCGAATTTCCTTGATTATTCCGTTTGCATCGGATTCTTTGCATTGATGGCTCTCATCGGCGTGGTTTCGTCGTTCCGGGCCGGCAAGAATTCCTCCGAGTTCTTTCTTTCCGGCCGTCAAATGCCGTGGTGGCTACTCGGTTTTTCACTCGTCGCGACGACTTTTGCGGCCGATACGCCAAACTTTGTGGCGAACGTTGTGCGTACGCAGGGTGTGGCGGGGAACTGGTGCTGGTGGGCTTTCCTCCTGACCGGTATGGTGACTGTTTTCATTTATGCCAAACTGTGGCACCGGTTGGGCGTTCTGACCGATATTGAATTCTACGAAATACGTTACTCGGGCAAAAGTGCGGCCTTCGTACGTGGCTTCCGCACTCTCTACCTGGGGCTGATTTTTAACACGGTGGTGATGGCGAACGTGACGCTCGCGATGATCAAGATCCTTGGTGTTTCGCTTGGTTTTGCCCCGTGGGTCACGCTCGTGTCAGGCGGTGTGATCACGGTCATTTTCTCGGTAATGGGCGGTTTTACTGCCGTGATTTGGGCGGACTTCATCATGTTCGTCGTCGCCATGGTCGGCGCCATCGCGTTGGCGGTCGTGGCCGTGAATCTTCCGGAGGTCGGAGGTCTTTCCGCGATGCTCGCCAATCCTGCGGTTTCGGGAAAAATCTCCATGCTTCCGGATTTGAGCCAGACTGATTTGGTGATCACCCTGCTTGTGATCCCGCTCGCGGTTCAGTGGTGGAGCACGTGGTACCCGGGAGCCGAGCCGGGCGGTGGAAGCTACGTCGCTCAGCGTATGTTGGCGGCCAGGAACGAAAACCATGCTCTTGGCGCGACGCTTTTTTTTAACTTTTGCCACTACGCTGTTCGTCCGTTCCCGTGGATCCTCGTCGCGTTGGCATCGATTCTGGTTTTCCCGGATCTGGACTCGCTGAGGGCTGCTTTTCCGAACATTCCTGCCCACCAGATGAAGGACGATTTGGCGTACCCGGCCATGTTCCAATTCCTTCCGCACGGTTTGTTCGGTCTGATGATCACTTCCCTTTTTGCCGCTTATATGTCCACAATCGCGACGCACCTGAACCTTGGTTCATCCTACATGGTGAACGACTTTTACCAGAGATTCATTCGACCGGATGCTTCAGAGCGCAGAAAGGTCTTTATGGCCCGTGTCTGGACCGTGATCCTGATGATTTTGGCCAGTGTACTTGCACTTTTCCTGGAAAGTGCGAAGGACTGCTTCGAAATTATTCTTTCAATTGGGGCCGGGACGGGGCTTCTGTTCCTCCTGCGCTGGTTCTGGTGGCGGCTCAACGCTTACAGCGAGATTGCAGCCATGGCGATTTCCTTCATCGTGGCGATGGGGTTCCGCTTCCTGCCCAGAATGCTGGGAATTGTGGATTTTGACGCGAATCTTGAAGCCACGTTCGGGTTTGACGCCGCGAGTGTGAAACTAGTTCTGGGCGTTGCGATCACAACGCTCGGCTGGATCCTTGTGACGTATCTGACCCCACCGGACGATGACGAGACGCTTTTCGCGTTTGTTCGTCGTACCGGAGCGACCGGTCCTGGCTGGCGTCATGTGTATGAAAAGGCAAAGGCGCAGGGGATCGATCTTGTGTCAGAATCGACCGCGCCACTCAATATTCCGCTTGGTGTTCTTTGTTCGATCATCGGCTGCGCGGCCATTTTCAGTTCACTCTTCGCAGTAGGAAAATGGGTTTACCTGCAGTTCGTGCCCGCGGCAGTACTGACGGGAATTTCCCTGGTGACCTGGCTCGTGCTATGGGCCTGTGCGAAGCGGCTTACGAAAACAGAATCCACCTGATCCTTGTGGGGACGACACAGGAAACGTCGCCCCGCATTTTCTTTAAACAATGCTGAAAGCGTTGTCCCCGTACTTTTTACTCCTTAACTTTATGAAAGGAAAACCTATGAAAAAACTTTCTCTTTTTTCCCTCATTCTGCTTTTCTGCGCGTCGGTGCAGGCGGGCGAATGGAAACCGCTTTTCAATGACGATCTTTCTAACGCCCAGTTCGAGCCGGGTATCTGGTCCGTTGACGCGGACGGCGTGATCAGCGCGACGAAAGACTCCGCCCTCTGGTGTGTCGGCGATTACGAGAATTTCGAGCTGAAACTCGAGTTCAAGACCGATAACGGCACGAACTCCGGTGTGGTCGTGTACTGCTCCGACATCGAGAACTGGATACCCAACTCGGTCGAGATCCAGATCCAGGACGATTCGCAGAACATCGCCAACGGCGACAAGCCGGTCTGGCAGAACTGCGGCGCGATCTATGGGCACCTGGCCCCGAGCAAGCTCCTGGTCAAAAAACCGGGCGAGTGGAACACGATGTACATCGTCTGCAAAGGGCAGAACATTCAGGTGACGCTCAACGGCGAAAAAGTGGCCGACATGGATATGAGTCTCTGGAAGAGCGGCAAGATCAACCCGGACGGCACGGAAATTCCGCCGTGGCTTCCGAAACCGTTCGCCGAAATGCAGACGAAAGGCTCCATCGGATTCCAGGGCAAGCACGGTCAGTCGTTCATCTTCTTCCGCAACATCATGATCAAAGACGCGGAATGATTTGCGAAGCGAATCAAGTGAGGAGTTAGGTGTTAGGAGTGAGGAGTTTGGAGAAAGAGTTTGACCTCTGATTCCCGGCGTTTTCGTTCTTAACTCCTGACTCCTAACTCCTCACTCCTCGCCCTTCATTCTTTACTACGAATTCTCAACTCCTAACTCCTAACTCCTCACTCATGTACAGTGCCCGCCTTTTTTTCCCGCTCGTTTTGCTGATTTCCCTCCCGGTTTTGGCTGAGTATGAATCTGAACCGACCGCGCCGTTTACCGCACCCGTAGCGCACCGTCCGCTTCTGATGGAGGGGAACGTTCCGTTTCCGGCTCCGGAAGAGTTCAATCCTGCGTCGGCACGGAAACTCGTGGAAAAATACGGCGTGGAGAAACTGGTCTTCATCCGCCGCGCAACGTTCCAGTCGTCGCACTACTACACCGATTTCATCGACGGAAGCCGCTTTTTCGGGACGGACCTCTGTATCCTGGACCTGAAGACCGGGACCGTCACGGGCCTTCTGCCCGACTCGATGAAGGGCGGGATCGTGAACCGGTACGACCTCTCGTTCGACGCGAAGAAAATCGTGTTCGACTGGAAACCGAATAATCGCAGCGGGTTCCACCTCTGGGAGATCGGCATCGATGGAAGGGGCCTGCGTCAGCTCACGTTCCCGCCCGCGGATGAGGCGCAGACGGTCGAGCGTTTCCGCATTTACACGAATCCGACGCACTGGCTCCGCGACCCGGAAATGTACCCGCTCAAGTTCGGCGTGTACCAGCGTTGGACGGACGATCTGCACCCGTCGTACCTCCCGGACGGCGCGATCGT
Organism: Thermoguttaceae bacterium; assembly: GCA_030530205.1. Taxonomy (GTDB): domain Bacteria; phylum Planctomycetota; class Planctomycetia; order Pirellulales; family Thermoguttaceae; genus RGIG3701. The sequence continues at coordinate 19,456 of JAUMVK010000002.1, forward strand.
GTTCGTTTCGACCCGGTGCCATCACGGGATTTTATGCGATGGGGCTGATGTGCTCTCCGCGACGGTTTTGTATCGGCTCGACCCGGAGAGCGGCAGGATGGAAAAACTCACGAATTCTTCGGTTTCAGAGGCGAATCCGACGGTCGCGGAGGACGGCCGGATCATCTACACGCGCTGGGAGTACGTCGATAAAGGCGGGTCGTGCGTGAAGTGCATCTGGTCGATGAAGCAGGATGGGACCGGATCCGCGGAGGTTTTCGGGAACGACATCGCATCGCCGCCGTCGATCGTTCACGGCCGGCCTGTTCCTGGAAACCCGCATTTGTACGTCGCGACCGGCGCGCCGCACTGCCCTCAGACCGGAGTCGGGACGATTTTGAGGATCGACACGCGGAAGAATATCCGGTCGGCCGAGGCGATGGAGATCCTGACGCCTGAGACCGAGTGCGTCGAGGAGGGGAATTACGTCCACCCCAAGGCCGCGAGCGAAATTACACGGCCGGAGAAACGCGGCCCGTGCTTTTGCGACCCGTTCCCGCTCGACGAGGACCACCTCATCATGACCGCCATGCTGGACGACCGCGCGTTTTTCTATCGGCCCGACGGCTACGGCATTTACTTCTTCAACGGCCCGGGCGACTATGAACTCGTGTACCGCAGCGCGGGCACGGGGAGCTGGATGGCGCAGCCGCTTCGGCCCCGCGCGGTCCCGCCGGTGAACGTTTCGGTCCGGAATGAAGAAATTGCGCAAAAGACGTTTCACGGCCAGCCGCTTGCGCTGTGCGTCGTGACAGACGTTTACCAGGGGATGGAAAACGTGCGGCGCGGCGAGGTCAAGTACATCAGGATCAACGAGCAGGTCCCCCGTCCGTGGAACGCCCGCCGAATGTGGGGCGAAGATTTTCGGAACCACCCAGGCGTGGACGATTACGACCAGCAACACGCGACCGTTTCCGCGAATCACCTCGGGCTGAAAGTCCAATGGGGGATCGTCCCGGTGGAGGAAGACGGCTCGGCGTGCTTCTACGTGCCGGCGGACCGGAATATTTTCTTCCAGACGCTCAATGAGGATTTTCAGGAGCTTCAGCGGGAACGCACGTACGTGAACTACCGCCCCGGCGAGACCCGCGCGTGTATCGGCTGCCACGAAACCCCGAACGACGCGGTCCGGCCAGGGAATCCGAAGGCACTGACGCGTGAGCCGTCAATGCCCGGCCCTCAGCCTGGAGAAAAGGATGGGGCGCGCCTGATCGATTTTACTCAAGACGTTCAGCCGATCCTCGACGCGAAATGCGTGCGGTGCCACAACGAGAACCACAAGATGGACTTGCGAGGCATTCCGACACCTTTTTTCACGCGGTCTTACGAGAATCTGCTCGGTTTCCGGGCCTCGCACGACAATTCGTACCCGGTGACGGCGCGCCCGGCGGAGAAATCACTCGTCGGGATCGTGATCCGGGAGATCCGCCCGAAAGTCGGAAATGCCGAGTACCTGCCGGCCAAAACGCTCGGCTCGACGACCGCGCCACTGGTCCAACACCTGAAAAAAGGGCACAATAATATAGAGCTCACGCGGGAAGAATGGATTCGTCTCACGACGTGGATCGACTCCAACTGTCAGTTTTACGGGACGTACTGGGGTTCGAAGAACTGGCAATTCAGGGATCTTCCGAATTATCGCCCATTGGTAACGTTTGAGGAAGCGATTGGTACGGAAGTTCCACCTTCTTTGAGGGATTCAGCCGCTTCATCAGAATCGTCGCAACGTCCACAATAGCTTCCGGGCTTTTTGTGATTTCGCGGTGCAGGGACGTAACGTAGCTCGTTTCCGCGACTTGCCAAGGTTGGGTCGCGCTTTCGATGGAAACTACACCATCGGAGCTGGCTCTTTCTTTACTGGTGAGTTTGGCGATGATATTTCGGTATTGGACCCAGGCGGCGGGTTCACATTGAGCCAGCCCGTCCCAGAAAATCGTTCCTTTCTGAAGAGAATCGATTGCCGTTTCATATTTCAGGAGTTCATCGTTCTGAATGAATTTTTTGTTTTGTTTTCGGAATTTCTTGAGGTTAGTTTCGACGATCGAGGCTTTGTGACCAAGCATTCCCGTAAGGTTACGAATTGCCGAATTCGCGAAACCACTACCGCGGAACGGAGTCCCAAGAGTGATGACGCACGCGATGGATGGATTTGGCTTGAGGTGGAACCAGCGCGCCACTTCCTGATTGGATTCGGGATCACCAGGAAGGTCTTCCACAGGCGTGGATGTGATCAGGTTCCATAGAACTTCATGGGAATCAAGGGTTTGCATTGAGGCGATGAGCCCACCCATACTATGCCCAATGAGTACGATCTGGTCCAGATTGGCATTTTCACGGTTCGGATCCAGTTCTTTTCGTAATTGTTCCAGATCGTCCCGGAACTGAACTGAGGAAACCCAGAACGGTTGACCATTCGGGTAGAAGTAGAACCAGAACTGGTATTTCTCCCGAATTTCAGGTAAATTGGTCAACGTGTTATACATTTCCATCCAGGACATAGCCGAGGACCAGAGACCGTGGATCATGACGACCGGTATTTTTTGGGAATCATACGCTTGAGGCATATAAAACCCTTTAAGTTTTCGGTTTCCGTCCCGAGTTTCTTTCATGAGGGAATCAGGATTGAGGAGTCCAAGTGTCGCTCCGTCAAGGGCATCGGTTTTGACTGTTAACTCGAAACCATAAGCAAGAGGCGTTGTGTGGTCAACTTCAAGAGGAATGGAAACATTTCCAACCTTGGCCGTCAAGCACTCTAATGTGTCGATTAATTCCACTTTTGGAACTTCATTTTCAAAGTACAAAAAAGCGGTCATGGGGACACAGTGCTCGGGAAGACAGTAGTGAAAACGAATATCCCGTTTATACACTTCACGGCATTTCGCGATGAGAGGAACGCCAAGCCCGTAACGAAGAAAGCGGTTTTTCAATCCCGTCACCTCAAAATCAGATGAGAAACGGAACCAGTCGAAATCCTCGATTTTCCATTCCTGGCTGCGCATGCTGACCTGCACATCACGCGGCTGATCGGGCAAATCGATCTGAATTCCTCCGGACGTGATGAAGTTTTTATTTTCACTTCCGCATCCTGCCAGACGTAAAAGCCTTTTCGTGCTTTCGTTGTAGATCAGGCAGACGTTTTGGAAAATGGGCGAGTAAGGATTTCTTTTGGCTTCGATACGTGGGTCAAAAAGAAAAATGTACGCGTATTTTGCGGCACGCAAATACCATTCAGCCATTTTGAGGCAGGATGGATCGGAAACAAATCGATTCTCTTCCTGTCGTTTCCCTTCCTTGAAAGAGACTTCCGCCATGATACTCGCTACTTCTGGTATCTGCGCCCGGTTATACGATTCTTCTAGCTGAAGAAGAACTTTCTTGGGGTCCTGGCTGACCATACGTTCCAGATTCATCGTGCGGAGACCAAGACGGGTAGGTTCGCTGTACTCGATTGAGTCTGGCATTATCGTGTAGTACGTTTTTCGTGCGAATGTCCAGCTTCGGGATGGGAGTTTAGGTCTGGTCAGACGTGTCGTTGAGCAGCCATTAAGAAAAATAAGCGCAAGAACAAGAAACAGAAACATCACCCGGAACGATGCGCACGACATTCCAGGAGCAGAGTTTTTCTCTCTGCCGGTCGATAAATCGGGCTGGATGATGTGGTGATGTTTCATCGAAAACAAGCTGGTTAAGGACTATAGACCAATACAGAATTTTAGCAAAATATCAGATTTTTCGCAAGAGCATTTTTTAGTGAAAAGCGGGTCCTGTTTTGATCAGAAATGGACCCGCGTTCCGGTATTTACTTTTCAAGCATGGCATCGCCAAAGCCAACATAATCGCCGAAGTTTCCGTTTTCCCCGAAATCGACCAGGATCGTGAGCCGGCGAGCGCCGGAAAGGTTCAGATTCAGTGTTTTCGGTGCGTCTTTACCTGTGAGTACTTCCTTGAAAAGAACTTTTTCATCCGCCAGGATCGTAACCTCAGAGGAACCTCCCGGTCGGACAGAATCGTCAATTCCTGCTGTTGCGTGGAACGTCTGGAATGGTCCCGGAAGCCGATAGACGACTTGTGTTCTTGAGCAAAGTTCAATGCCTGCGGAGTATTCTTTCCCGCCAAGCCGGATTTTCCCGCCGCCAAAAGCGCGGTCCATTTGCGGGGCGGTGAATTTCGAAAGGGATTCAGGGGTGTTTTCCATTCCAAAAAACGGTGTTACGGTGACGCTTTCAGCCTTCAGAGTAGCCAAAGAAACGGCACGCCCTGTAGTCAAATCCAACCCGGCAAGAGCTGAAACGGGAAGTGTCAGTTTAGGGCCGGAGGTAAGAGTGATCTGAACGTTTTCTTCCACAGGAACCAGCGCCGAAACGGCGAGTGAACTGCCTGCGGTATCGGCCAGGAGGCCAAGGAGCGGGTTTTCTGCGTGAGTTTTTTCGGCATCACCGGAGGTTTCCTCTTTTGGAAAAGCTGCCGCGAAACGGACCGCAAAGATGTGCTTCCGCTTTACGTTCAGAACGTCCCCATCCTGTTCAAAACGGACGGCCTTTTCTGTGATTTCCAGAATTTTCCCAAAGTAGTGACTGAGTTTCCCGTCCCGCAAAATGACGAGTTGGTCGTCCGTCAGTTCCATCGACTGGATCTCATTCCAATCTGAATCCAAATCGACGTTCTGTCCTGGTTCATACTTCTGAAAAAGAATCATTTGAACCATCCCGGCTTCTAAAGGTTCCACGCTTCCCCCGGAGGCTGGCTGGATCTGAAACTGGTTTTGACTGAATGTGAGAGACTCTGTTTGAAGCGTGGATTCAGAAAGAATGACGGCCAGCGAAGATTCAACCGATGATGGTTCTTTCTGGAAAAGGATCGCCTTTAACTCAGCCAAAGGAACGATTTTCGCGTCGAGCAGGGCGTTTTTCTCTTCAAATCCTTCGAGGTGTGAAGAATATTCCTCACCTTCAAGCGGCCGTACCGTCACGGGGATCGCGGCGTGCAGAGACGTCAGGACTAAAAGCGAAAAGAGGAATGAAAACAGTTTGCAGGTCATTTTAGGATTGATTTTTCTACTTTTCAAAAAACACAAAGGACAAATTTTCCGTTTCTTTTTCTATCCGGGTTTTGTGGAATCCTGCGCGTTCGTAAAGACGCACATTCCCCAAATTGTCGGCCCGGGTAAAAAGTTTGCAGTGTTGGTGAGGAACCGTTTTTTCCAGCTCGTTCAGAAGCCTCGCTCCTATGCCCTGACGTCGAAAGGCCGGGTGAACCACGAGTTTCGCGACGAAAAGCGTCCCATCCTCTACATGGCCCCGTATGGAACCGATGATTTGACTGTTTTTTTCGTCGCAGGCTTTCAAAACCGGACCGTTTTGGAATTCCTGCTGAATTTCTTCCAGAGTTTCAGTCAGCGGCTGGATCGTCCAGTCGTGCAGAATTTCCGCTTCCGATTGGAACGCCAGACGTTGAAGCGCCAGAATCTCCGGCAGGTCGGAAAAGAGAGCAGGGGAAATGTTCATGACATGATTCTGATCACGAAAAAGTAAGCTTTCTCTTGATTTAACCCAAGTGGCCACCCCAGCCGAGTTTCTTCTGGAGCTTCAGGTAGTAGGAAAAGCCCGGAACGTTCAACATTTCAAACTCGATGGGTGAAGGGGTGATTTCCACCTGATCGGCGAGCGTAATTTCCGCGATTTGGTTTCCATCCACCACTACGGCCGTTTTGGTACGTTCCGAGGTGAGATTAAATCGGTACTTGCGCAAGGACGAATCGACAATTGGCCGGAATGTCAGGGTATGAGGGGCGATTGGCGAAATCACTACCGCATCAAGCCCCGGGCGAAGGATCGGTCCGCCCACAGAGAGATTATGTGCGGTGGAACCAATCGGGGTCGCCAGGATGATCCCATCGCAGCGGCAGGTCGTTACGCACTCCTCGTCCGCCCAGATTCGCAGCTCGATGATGTGGAACTCCGCGCTTTGAATGGCTGTTTCGTTCATTACGAGCGAGGAAATTTCCATCTCAGAAGGCATTCCGACGTCTTTCCGAACGGTACAATTCAGCAGACGATGACGCGAAATGGAAAATCCTCCCAAGGATTCACCGTGAGCAGAAAACGTGTTTTTTCGTAGCGATTCGAGCCACTTTGGACCTTGTGCGCGTTCCAGTGCCGTGAGTTTTTCCAGTACAGCGATCAAGTCGTCATCCCGGGAAAGTTCCGCAAGGAAACCGAGCCGACCCAGATTCACTGCCAGAAGCGGGATTTGGTGCTTGCCCATCTGTTGAACAGCACGTAATATGGAACCATCGCCGCCGAAAACGAGTGCGATGTCTGCTTCCACGCAGGAAAGGTCCACTTTGCCGGTGAGGTCTTCAAGGACGATCCGGGCGTGGTTTTCTATGGTGGGCCGAAGAGCCTGGACGGTTTCAGGAACACCGGGACGGTTTTGATAGCCTAGGATGATTACGCGCATAAACAAACTAAAAAATATAAATTCAAAGTACTTTTTTTCAAGGCGCAAGCCGAACACAAGCCTGCGAAGCCGGGCCAATGACGAGTTCGCAAAAATCCCCATCGAGTTTTATTTCACAGGGTTTCCGTGTGTAGCGGCAACCAATTTCGAGACCATCGGGAACCAGAGCCTCGGCAGAGACGACCTTGCTGCGGCCTCCCGTGGGAATACGGAACGTCCGCTTCTCCGTGGTGGAGAAATTATAGAACGTCATATACCTTGAGCCGTCTTTTGCGTCTGTCAAGAACGCATCGTCGGGCAAGTCGGGAATGTTCACAGGAATACCGTCCACGTGCCCCTTCCAAAGACGCATCGCCTCACCTATTGACGTAAGGTGGCTCTCGAATGGACCGACCTCGATCGCGTGTTCGTTCACGGGCTGGAAGTAGCACACGCATTTTAAGCCGCATTCTTCCCAGTTCCGCATCATGCCGTTAAGCATCTTGGCCGCGTAAAGGCCCTCAACGATTCCCTCGTCACGGTACCAGGCGTACCAAAGGTTCCATTCGTCGTAGGATATTCCGATATTCGGCGGGAGTTGGGCGCGGCAATTCTTCAATGCGTTGATCGCGTTGTCCGCATTCCTGGAAATGGTCTCATAAAGTGCCGCAGTGGTTTCGGGGGTGGAATAGTCATAGAGAGCCTGCCAGTGGTCGTAGCGGTGATACGAGATGACCGGTGCGACATCCGCCAGTACTTTCGCGGAATTTTCGATCCAATTCTTGTTGGGATACAGACCGGACGAAGTGATCGTCAGTTCCGGGTCCACCTTCAGCATCGCCTCAGCATGCGGACGGACCCAATTCGCATATTCCTTTGCGCCGTTTGGGCCTTCCATGTGCCCATAGCCCATTTCATTGCCGAGAGACCAAAGCTTCACGCGCCCATTGCAGGCTTTTACCCAGTCCGCCGAGTCCTGTGGGGATTCCCAGGCAGCATTGATGGTGAAAAATGGTTTCGCCCCGATTTTCTCGCAAAGGGCGAGTACGTCCTCCATTCCAATGTCGTTAGAATCATAGCCGAGCGAATGAGGCTGGGTCTCGATTTCTGTGTAGGACTGAAGCGGGGCGCGCTCGTCGGGGTCGGTAATCAGCCCGTCTCGCCATCGGTATTCACCAGCGAAGTTCCCTCCGGGCCAGCGGATGATCGAGGTGCCGATCTCGCGCAAGTTTTCGACGACATCGGCACGTAACCCGTGGAAATGGTCAGCAGGAAGAAGCGATACCGCACCAATTGCGCAGTAACTTTTCCCCTTCACTCCGACCGAAATCTTCACCATGGTGTTCTTTTCAAGGGTGAAGTCGAACGCGATCCGTGTCCAGGCTCGGGGGTTTTCCGTCTTCACGGTGAACTCCCGCTCAGTGAGAGTCTGGCCTTCCTCGCCCGTCACGCGCAGAACCATTACTGTATCGTCGGGATGAAGCGTACTTACGACCGCCTTGAACGTGTGTGCCACACCACCGCGTATTCCGATATTCCCCTGGGTGATACCCGCCTCACCATTAGGGTCAAGACTTCCGACGATTTGACAGCCGATTTCATTTCGGCGGACCATGGCGCTTCGAGCTGCATGTCGTGTGCAGCCGTAGCCCGGATCCTGGTAATAGGCGTGAGTGCCGTACGGTTCCCACATCATCACGACTCCACGGCGAGAGGGTTTACCGGCGAACTTGCGGTTCCGTACGAGCTGGGCCGAGATCCCGTTCTGAACGGCAGAACGCGTGTGTTCCAGGTTCTGGCCGAAAAGGAATGCCGGGATCGATTCTTTATCGCCGTGAACAGGTTCGGCCTTGAGCAGATTTACGCAGGAAACAAGCAGGAGGGATACGATTGCAAACGTTATGGCCGTTTTAACGATTCTCTTCATGGAAGTTTAGAGCAGGGGATTTAAGGAATTAAAGGTACTCTGTCAACAGTTCTTCAGAAGGGTTGGAAATGACGACTTCCGAAACGAGCAAACCCCGCCGGCGTATTTCGTCCGCGGCGGCTTTCGTGCTGGTTTTCACGTCCGAAAGAGGACCGACGAGCATCAAAAGCCCTTTTCCACCGAGAGCCATCGCGAGGTGAAGCCGGATGAGCGTCACGTTGCCCGCTTTGGCCGCGTAGTCGGAGGCCGCCATGACGGAACAGGCGCCAAAAGACTCGACGATCCCCAAGGCCGGGACACGCGGAGAGGGAAGAATGACGGAGCCTCCCAGAGCCGCGAAAACCGCCGGGTGTACACGTGGACAGACGAGCGAATCGATGACCGCCTCGCCGCCGATTTTCACGCCGGTATCGACTGCGGTTTGGACTTCATCCACGCCCCCGCAGACCGCCAGAAGGTATTTCCCCGCGCAAATCGTTCGGCCAATCAGAACCTGAACGTTGGAGGTTTTGATCATTTCGTCCTGAGCCTGCATTCCTTTTCCAACGCTTTGAAACTCGACGACGCCGACACACATCGTTTTTTCCATGACTTCTCCTCATTAATGGACCTAAAAAATTACCCAGATTCCAGTATAGCACATTTCGGGCTTTCTGTCAAGGAAAAGGGCCTTTTTTTTGAAATTTTTTTCGGAATTCCGCGAAAGATCAAATGTTTATGCCGATTTGTTAGTTGAGGGAATATAAAACGTTCCTGAATCATTTTCCTGCTCAATTCATTTCGTATTTCCCACGTTTAAAGATGCAGTCTCCAATCCTCCAGATCGCTCATTCTTTGGGTTTTCCTCTCGTTGGAATTGTCCCGGCGGAGAAACCGCGGACGTTTCGCGCCTACGAGCAGTGGCTTTCTGAGGGAATGAACGGTGAACTGGCGTACCTGCGCGAAAATGCCGAGGCGCGGAAGTCTCCCGAGTCGGTTCTGCCGGGGGCCCGGTCGGTCATCATGCTCGGGATGCCGTTCGGGGAGGTCGAGCGCACGGCGCGTGAGGAATTCGGCGACTGGCCCGTGATGAAACTTTTGCATAAACTCCCGCAGGACTTTCCCACGGACGATTTGCCCGAGGGTTGGGGCTGGGTGGCCGAATACGCCTCCAGCGGGGTCGATTACCACGACGTGATCCGCAAACGGCTCAAAGTGTTTCAGAAGGAGCTGAAAGCCCGTTTCCCCGACCAGACCTCGCGCGGGATCGTCGATACGGCGCCGCTTCTGGAGCGGGAATACGCCGAAACCGCCGGCCTGGGTTTTGTGGGGCGCAACCGTATGCTCATCCACCCGGAATTTGGGAGTTTCTTCTTTCTCGCGTCGATCCTGACGACGGAAACGCTCTCGTATTTACCCCTTTTGACCCGTGAAGAGACGCTTCGGCTTCGGCGTGCCTGCGAGACGTGCGGCAAATGCCAGAAAAACTGCCCGAGCGGCGCGCTGAGCGATGAAGGTTTGGACGCGAGACGCTGCGTGAGCGCTCTGACGATCGAGACCCGAGGCGATTTTGCCCCCGAAATTCTGCCGCTCATCGGGAGGCGAGTCATGGGCTGCGACGAGTGCCAGCGCACATGCCCGTGGAATCAGAAGATCCTGAAAAAACGCGAACGGACCGCCATCGATTTGACGTCAGTCCCGGAAATGACGGAAGAAGATTTTCGCCGTGTTTTCGCCCACACGCCCTTCTGGCGAGCGACACTGCCGGGACTGAAACGAAACAGCGGGCTTGGGAAAAAAGAGTAGGAAATAATACTTCATCGTGAAAACCATAAACCTGACAAAACATTCTTCGAGCCGCACAAAGGACGATGGAGTGAATCGGTCCTCTGAATTTTCTTGGTTACGATTTTGTGGTCTTTTTTCTGGAAATGTCAGTAACACGGTATTGACGAATACTTTGCTTGTGGTATAATTTAAATGTGGACAAGATTCTTCCTCAGCCAGATGAACCTTAATTTCACTCTTTAAAGCCATTATTCCGGGTTTTTGCCCCATACGTGTCCCCGCAAAATCAGGCTTAATTTGATACGCATGGGGTTTCATACACGGCTATTAATGTTCAACCGCAAAAGCGGTTACTGTGGCAAACCCTTTTTCCCTTAACCCATTTTCATGTCCAATTTCATTTTCACCACATCGCAGGTCGGGGCGGAACCCATCATCAAAGAAGAAATCGTCGGTCAATTTCCCGATGCGCGGCTTGCGTTTTCCCGGCCCGGTCTGCTCACGTTCAAGCTCCCGGACGAAAACATTCAGGCGCTCCAGAAAATGGAGGTCCCCCTGAAAAGCGTCTTCGCCCGCACGTGGGGGTACTCCATCGGCTCGGTGCGCGGCGAGACCGTCGAGGAGATCCTCCCCAAACTCTGGGAACTCACCGGCGAGCAGCGTTTCGACCGGATCCACGTCTTCGGCCGTGACCTGCACAAGATCGGCGACTACAAATTCGAGCCGCGCCTGACCGACGAGGCGTACGACCTGTGCCGCCAGCTTTCCGGGGCGTACCCGTTCGACTCGCTCAAGAGCAAAGATCAGCGCGAAGCCGCTCTGGAGGGGGAAACCGTGTTGGACGTGATCCTCGTGAACCCGACGCCGCCCGCGCGTGTGACGGACTTCGTGGCCAAACGCGAAACTGCCGAGGGTGAACCGAAACCGCAGAAAGCCCGAAAAGCCCGCGAGAAAAAAGCCGGCCTGAGGTTTGAGTGGCTCGTCGGGTGGCACCACGTCCACTCCTTTCAGTCGGCTTTTCCAGGCGGGATGCTGGATCTGGAAGTTCCGGAAGAGGTCGTTTCCCGCGCGTGGCTCAAGATGGAAGAGGCGCTGCGCTGGTCCCATTTCCCGATTTTCAACGCCCGGGTCTGCGAAATCGGCAGTGCCCCCGGCGGGGCGACGCAGGCCCTGCTCTCACGTGGGAACGAAGTCATGGGCGTGGACCCGGCCGAGATGCACCCGAACGTTTTGGCCGACCCGAAATTCCGCCACATCCGCTCCCGGATCGCGTTCGTGAAGCGCAAGGAGTTCCGGCGCGTCCGCTGGCTCACGTGCGACATTAACGTCCCGCCGAACTACACGCTGGACGTCATTGAGTCGGTCGTGATGCACCCGGAGGTGAGCGTCCGCGGAATGATCCTGACGCTGAAATTCCCCGACTGGAACATGGGGTTCGAGGTGAAAGACTACATCGCCCGGATCAAGTCGTGGGGCTTCAACATCGTGCGCGCCCGCCAGCTGCATTACAGCCATCAGGAGATCTGCGTCGCGTGTTTGAAAAAGCCGTTCAGGAAGTAAAGCCAAGGCCCATTTAAAAAACGCCAAGCGCGTACTACTTCAGAGTTTCATTTAAACACGGATTTCCACGGATTAAAGAGATTAAAAGGATTCCTTCCGGAAAGACTTCAAACTCTTTTTCTGAAAATCTGCGCAAATCCATTTAATCCGTGAAAATCCGTGTTTAAATCTCGCGCAGAAGCGGGACTGGTACGGAGTTTACCCACGTGTTTTCCGCTCAACCAATCATTTAGTGATTTTCCCTTAATCCACGTCTCAAAAAGGACCCCACCATGAAACATTTTTCCATCCTGCTTTCTGTCTTCGCTCTGTTTTTCTGCCTGGCCGCTGTGCGGGCGGAAACCGTGAAAAACACGACTCTCCGCGGGTCGTACTCCAACTCCCAGTTCGTCTTTGAGAGCACCGGCCACGGGCGCGTCGCGTTCCTCGGCGGTTCCATCACCGAAATGGACGGCTACCGCCCCATGGTCTGCGAGTTTTTGCAGGAACGCTTCCCCAAGACCGAATTTGATTTCGTGGCTGCGGGAATCAGCTCCACCTGCTCCGACACGGGTGCGTTCCGTCTCGAGTCCGACGTTCTGGCCCACGGCCCGATCGACCTCTTTTTCCTTGAATTCTCTGTCAACGACGATCAGGACGGCCATTTCTCGCTCGAACACGCCATCCGCGGCTTTGAGGGGGTCGTGCGTCACATTCGGACCGAATGCCCGAACGTGGACATCGTGGTGACGTTTTTCGTGAATGAAAACCTCATGGCCCGGTACCGTGCCGGCGATGAGGCCGTGAGCATCCAGGCCCACCGGCGCGTCGCGGAGCATTACGGCATTTCAACCATCAACCTCGCCAAAGAGATTCAGGAAGAGATCGACGCGAAGCAGATCACGTGGCAGGAATTCGGCGGCGTTCACCCGGCCCCGCGCGGGAACCGGATCTGCACGGAAATGATCAAGAGCGTCCTGAACGAGGCGTGGAAAACGAAAGCCTCGGCCGTGAAACCGCACGAAATGCCGGCCCAGCTCGACCCGTGGTCGTACGTGAACGGCTCGTTCCGCGGCTTCGACTGCGTGAAAACCGACGGCTTCCAGATCAGCGTGCCGGACTGGAAGAATATTCCCGGCGGGTTCCGCGGACGGTTCGGCGGGCTGAATTGCCTTTGGGCCGACCAGCCCGGCGCGACGTGCGAGTTCCAGTTCGTCGGGAAGGCCATCGGGCTTTACGTTCTGGCCGGTCCTGACTCGGGGAAAGTCGAGTTTTCCATCGACGGCGGCGAGTTCCAGAGCGCTGAGGTCCATCACGCGTACTCGACGGGCCTGCACTACCCGCGCACGGTCATGCTGGCTGATGAACTGGAACGCGGGCAGCACACGGTGACACTTCGGATCCCGGGTGAAAACTGTGCCCTGCGGATCCTGGAAATTTGCATCGGGAAATAACGAAATACGAGTTCAAAACGATCAATGAAGGAACAAACCATGAAACGCAGATCCCTCCTTTTCACGCTCTTTTTCGTTCTTATTCTCACTGCCGTTTTACGTGCCGACGGGCCGATCCGCGTCGCGCTTTACAAAGACGGCGGGGTTTCGGGGACCTACACAAACGTCCAGAAAACGGTGGAGGAAGATCCCGCGTTTTCCCTGACGCTCGTCAACGGGCAGCAGGTCCGCGACGGGATCCTTGACCAGTTCGAGATCGTGATTTTCCCCGGCGGCAGCGGAAAAGGGGAAGCCGCCTCGCTTCAGCCCGAAGGCGTGAAGAAGGTCAAAGAATTCATCAAGTCCGGCAAATCTTACGTCGGGATCTGCGCCGGCGCCTACCTGCCCATCCAGCAGAATTTTCTGAACGCCGAGTTCCGTGACCCGGCCTGGCAGCGCGGCGTGACGGAGCTGAAAATCGAGTTTTCGCCCCTCGGCCAGAAGCTCGTCGGTGACGAGTTCAAGGGTGAGGTGGAAATTCACTACGGAAACGGCCCGGTGGTGAATATTAATTCCATCCCGACCAGGCCGCGCTGCGAGGTTCTGGCGTGGTACCGGTCGGAAATCGCCAACAACGGCACCAAACCCGGGATCCAGATCAACTCGCCGGCGATCCTGCTCTCCACGTACGGGCGCGGAATGGTCCTGACGTTCAGTCCCCACCCGGAGCACAATCCGGCGACGCACGGGATTTTGCTGAAACTCCTGCACCACGTTGCGGAGCACGCCCAGTTCGGAAAGCCGGAAGAGGAAACGCTTCGGGAGAAAAACGCGCCGGTCTCGCAGGAACGCCTGCAGGCCGTGGAGCGTATGCGCGCCATGGCTGAGGTGGAGTGGATCCCGCAGAGCGACGTGACGTGGTTCATCCCCAAAATGGGCGTGATCTTCCACGCGGGCGAGCGGTACAAAGGCCTCCCTTACACGCAGGGCGGGCGGCGTACCAGTCTGGAAGACTTTCAGGCCCTCCTGAAAGAAGAAAACGGCCAGCCCATTTACACGGGGCCGACCAAACCGAAAGAGTACCGCGGGACCGACTGCTCCGGGGGCTGCTCGTACGCGTGGCGGCACGTGATCCCGGTCTTCCCCGTCATGAAAACGTGGGACATGCAGCCGGGATTTTACTCCCGGATCAACCCGGAAACGGGCGTTCCTGAACCATGGCTCATGCGCGTGGGGCACTGGAAAATGACGAATTTCCACGACAGTCGGGCGGTGGTCAAGGAAAACGGCCCGGAAGTCATGGTGGCCTGCTACGACCAGCTTCTGCCGGGAGACTGGCTCGTGAAACGTCCGGACGGCCACGTGCGTATGGTCAGCCGCTTGGAACCCGGGAATCGGAAAGTTTTCATCATCGAGCAGACCGGCCTGACGCCTGACGGGAAACTCAAGAGTGACCACCAGTCGTGGCGCGTCGATTACGCTTTCACGTACGAGGAACTCATGGCGGACGGCTACTTGCCCGTGACGGTCAAAGAAACGATGAAATAGACCGGCCGTTTCCTTAGCCACGCGTTTCGTTTTTCGTCACTTTCAGAATCCTTTCGTTCGTTTTTATGTCGTACCTCCTTCCCTGGATCCCTGCGCTTGCTGTTCTGGTCGTCCTTTCGGCATTTTGCTCCGCATCGGAAGCGGCGTTTTTCTCGCTGACGCCGGAACAGCAAAAGGCCCTGCGCAAGAAATCGGTGTCAGGGAAACTTGCCTGTCAACTGCTTCAAAACCCTGATAGGCTTCTTTCGGTCCTTCTTTTCTCGAATCTGATTGCGAATATGCTTTTTTTCGGGATCGTTTCCGTCGTTGCGCTGCAGATCCAGAAAGAAAACACGGCATTGGCCGGGGTGGTGAGTGTATCAGCATTTCTGGGAATGCTCGTTTTCTGCGAGATGGTCCCGAAGGCGGTGGCGGTCATTCTTCCGCAGACGATCGCCTGGCTAGGAGCGTTTCCGCTTATGGGCCTCCAGTGGCTTTGCACGCCCATTTTACCGGTTTTGAACTTTTTCAAAATCCTTTCCCTGCGTCTTTTCGCGCCGAATTTTCGTTCTGAGCCTCTTTTGGAACTTGAGGATCTGGAGCGGGCGGTGGACCTTTCCCACGGGAAAAAAACCTCGTCGCCGCACGATAAAAGGCTCCTTCAGGCGATCCTTTCCCTTTCGGAACTGCGGGCCGAAGAGGTCATGCGGCCAAGGCGTCACCTCCCGATTTTCATGGCTCCGGTGACTCTTCAGGACCTTCGTGAGGAAGATTTGTCTCTGGGCCTTGTATTCGTGCAGGAAGATGAACGTCAGGACGCAATCGCGAAGATACTCGATTTAAAGAATCTGGTGGAAATTCCGCCGAAGGACTTCTCGCATCTGGAACGCCATGCTCAAAACGTGGTTTACCTTCCGTGGAACCTTCCCGTTTCGGAAGTCATTGAAACCCTTCTGACTGAAAAAAGAGACGCGGCAGTCGTCATCGACGAATTTGGGGCGACCCCCGGCGTCGTGCTGCGGTCCGACATTTTAGAAATGATTTACGTCCCGGATTCCGAGCGGGTTTATCAGCTCACCAACCACAGCCCGGTCATTCAAATCGGGACGAAAATGTGGAGGATTTCCAGCCTGTATTCGATGCGAAGTTTCTGCCGTTTCTTCGAGCTGGAACTATCCGATGCCATGGAATCCACGACGTTAGGCGGATTTGTAACGGATCATCTACAAAAAATCCCCAAAAATGGGGACTCTTTTGATTGGAATGACCTTCATTTTTGCGTAGAAAGCCAGACCAAAAACGGGTTCTGGATCATCGTCCGCAGGGCTTCCGCGAACTGAGGCTCAAACCGTATTCATCTTCTTTCTTCCAGCATAAACCAGCCCGGCCAGACCCATCACGAGAAGGACCCACGTGGCAGGTTCCGGAACACCGGTCAGGTCGGCCCGGTAACCAATTCCATTGTTGGCGTAGAACGCAACGTAATCCCAGCCGGCACCGGACGGGAGCACATCGGGAACCATCGCGAGGAGCTGCGCCGGGGTGTACTGCGCGCCGGTCTCATCCAAAATGCTATCCGCCGAGAGGACCTGAATGATGGAAGATGCGTCAGGATTTTCAAAAGCCGAGGCGATCTGAATGTTCGCACCTCCCGGAATGACCAGCGTTCCGCCAACGTCCAGAATGATAGAATTGCTCGAGGAGTCGTCCACCGCCAAATCGATCGTCTTCGGCGCTGTCATGTCTCCCGTGACTTTCAGACTGGTCGGAACCTCAAGCGTGGAGGCCGCGGCCATCGTCAGCGTCCCGTTCACGAGGGCTTCGTCGCTGATGAACTTCTGCCCGGCCGTGACGCTGACCGCCAGCGGGGTTTCCTCCGTTCCGGCCGTTCCGGAGAACGTGACCGGTCCGGAATTCATCGCGGCAGTATTCGAGCCAAAGATCAACTTGCTTCCGGTGGCGCCGGAAATGGCCGAGCTGACGACCGCGTTCCCCTTGGCCGCCGCGAAGGTGTAGCTGCTATTTTCCGCCTCACTGTTCCACGTCGTTGAGACGGTTTCAATGCGGAGCGTTTTATCCTTCGCGATCTTGAGCGTATTGTCGAGCGTACGGGTCGTGCCCGCCTCGTTCGTTTCCAGGTACAGCGTTCCGGAACCGTTGGCCGTCAGGGTGGACCCGCCAAGAGACGAGTCGGTGCCAAGGACCAGCTTGTTGCTATTGTTGTCCCCAGAGAGGAAAGACGGGCACGTGAATGTGTTCTCGCCATACAGGAAAATCACGCCCGGGCCGGATTCGACCGCGTTGAACGTGAGTTTGTGGTCCGCGTCATGGGCCGGGTCGCTGGAAATGACGCCCGTGATCTTCATCATCGCCTTCGAATCCATGTCCACATACGCGACACGCAGTGAGGCGTTCCCCCCGTTCACGATGATCGGCTGACTGAACGAAACCCGCTGTGTACCGGTGTTGTTATTGCAGAGGTTACCGTTGAGATAGATCGGCCCGGTTCCGAGGTAAGAACCGTAGGAAACGTGGACGCGGGTATTGTTGCCGCCGTTGATGTACGTCGCGCCAGTGCGTTCCTGCGCGCCAGCGTTCAGGCGGTAATAGACCGCCGCGCCGTTATTGTCGAAGGTCAGAGTTCCCGCGTCGGTGAGCGTGCCGGTGATCGGAGACAAGCCGGTCGATTTGAAACTCAGCGAGGCGTTATCCTGGAGCGTGCCGTTGAATGTAATGGCGGCTTTACCCGTGATGCTGACCGCCGCATTGCCCGTGATGTCTCCGCTGAACGTGACTGCGTAGTCGCCGCCGTTGATCGCCAGCGTCCCAGCGGTCCCCGCGCTTGCGCCCGAAGCGTTCAGGTTATCGACCGGAGTGGTGAACGTGATCGCACCGCCGGTCGAGTTGGTGACGTTGAGTTTTTTGCCACCGAGGTGGATCGTGTTGGCCAGCGAGTTCGCCGACGTGGTTTCGGTCTTTTCGAGCGTCAGGTTTGCGTTGGAAACCATCTGGATCGGGCCGGTACCGAACGCGGAGGGCGTGCGGATGAAAATCTTGTGGGTCAAATCAGCGTAAGACGAGACGCCGACCCACGTCCCGCAGGTGTAGTCATTTTCGCCGTAAAGTTTGTACGTGTTCGCGGCGTTTTCATTGGCGGCGATCGTAAATTTCGGGTTGGTGGCGCCCTCAAGGTCCGAGATTTTCCCGGTGACCGTAATGGAACCGTCGTAGGCCGCACGAATGGATGCGGTCGAGCCAGCGATATATACCGGCTGCGAGAAGGTCACGTGTATCGAGCCGCTGCTGTTATTGCACAGGTTCCCGTTGAGGTAGATCGGGCCGGTGCCGAGCGTCGCGCCATTCGTAACGTGGACGCGGGTCCGGTTTCCACCATTGATGTAGGTCGCGCCAGTACGTTCCTGCGCTCCATTGGGGAAACGGTAGTAGGAATTATCCCCATTGCTGTCGAGTGTCAATGTCGCCGTGCCGGTAATCGAGCCGGAAAACGTGCCCGTACCGGTGGTTTTGAAACTCAGCGACACGCCGTCGCCAGCCGAGCCGCTGAAGGTGAAGCCGTTTTTGTTCGTGAGGCTCAGGTCCACGGGGCCGGTAATCGGACCGCTGAGCGTGACGGCTTTATCGTTACCGTTGATCGTCAGTTTGCCCGCAGTCGCGACGGCGGAACCGGCCGAGTTCAAATTGTCGATCGGAGCGGAAATCGTCACCGCGGCGCCGGTCGAGTTGGTAATGTTGAGCGTCTTGCCGCCGAGGTGGATCGTGTTGGCCAGCGAATTCGCCATCGTAGAACCGTACTTTTCGAGCGTCAGATTCGCGTTGGAAACCATCTGGATCGGGCCGGTCCCGAACGCGGTCGGGGTTCCGATGGAGATCTTCAGCGTCAGACCGGTATAGGAAGCGTCACCGATCCACGTCCCGCAGGTGTAGTCGTTCTCGCCGTAAAGTTTGTAGGTGTTCGCGACGGATTCTTTTGCGCCGATCGTGAATTTCGGGTTCGTCGCGCCCGCATAATCGGAGACTTTGCCGGTGAGCGTAATGGAGCCGCTGTACGCCGCGCGGATGGAGGCGTTGGGGCCGATGATGGCGACCGGATTTGAAAGGGTCAAAGCCGTGTGGCCGTTACTATCGTTCACGAGGTTTCCGTTCAGAAGGATCGTCCCGGAGCCGATGCAATCCTGCGTGTCCACATGCAAACGTCCGCCATTAATGGTCGTGCTGCCCGTCCAGTCAGCGGCAGCGTTGCGCAGACGCAGAATTTTGTCGTTGGCATTGAAAACAAAATCCAGATTGCCGGTAAGGGTGGGCGCCAGGCCGTCATTGGTGGCCCCAATATTCACGGTGACGGTGGATTTCGTCCCGCTTGTGTTGGTGATGGTCCCGGTCCCGAGCAGATTGGTGACGTTCCCGACGGTGCCAAGCGTGTAGCCGTTCAGATCAAGCGTGACGCCGGAATTGATCGTTACGACGCCCGAGTAATCCGCGTCCCCGGTGAGCTGGGTGTCCGTGCTGATCGTGGTATCACCAAACACGAGCGCGGCACTCAAAAAGGAAAGGGCGCCTGCCGCGAACAAATAACTGAAAAATTTATATTGAAAACGACTTGCAAGTTTCATTTCTTACCTCAAGTACAGGAAATAAATTCTTTCATTAATTCCATTATACGTGAGAGACAAGAATTTACAAGGAATTTTGAGAGAATTTTCGTAAAAAACTTAAGATTTGTCAAAAAAATTAAAAAATCCCCAAGATTTTTGGGCAATCAGGACAAATCAATCGTTTTGAGGATTGATTTATCCTGATACTGAAGTTTATCCAGCATTTTCCTGATTATTTATCTCCTTTTCAGCCATTGGATCGATGTATTCTTTACCCAAGGACCTGAAACAGGGTTTTGTATTTTTACATTTTTTGAGAGTTTCATGGATAACTTTGAGGAGAGTCGGCTCCGTGAAGGGTTTTCCCGTCTGCCCACTCGCAGAATATCGGGTCCGAACGTGGACAATAGTATGAGCCATGTCATATACGTTCAGTTCCTGAAGAAGCACCAGCGGAGGATGTGCTCTGCCGTAAACTCTTGCCAGATCGATAAAGAATTGCGTACTTCCGTGCGGGTAATCTTTCTGCTTGATGGATGCCAGAATTGCCCAGTAGGGTTTGCCTTTTTGCATTTCCTCTTCCATTTTGTCCAGAGCGACCTGCCCGGTCCTTGCCCATTCCAGCTCACAATTCAGACACCCAAACAGTTCCCGCCCCTGTCTGTAAAGTTCTTCACTCGAATCGACCAGCAAAATACATTTCCCGGAAAATTCATCCTTCCATTTCTCGATGAGTTCTTTTCGTTCCGGAGGTCCAACCGTATCGGTTGGCGTAAGCTGCTGCCCTACTTTCTGGATAATTCCGGTTACTTCCTGCGCGTTCTTGATAATTTGATAGAGAGCATGCTGGGCTTCGATCTGTTCCTCGCCCAGGCATTTACCAAGCTCTGCAGCGAGATCCAGGATATTCTTGACGGGAAGAGCGATCTGACCGTGAATTTCTTCTACAGTCATTTGACGTCCAACATTCTGTTCACGTGCAAACATACGCACGAAATTCATGGCCAGTGCAATCTCATGAGCAAAAATCTCCGCGTAAATCTGATCGATTTCCTTGAACGCATCGGGCTGAGAACTTTCCGCGTTGAGAACTCCGAGCAATTCACCCTGAAACATGATCGGAACAGTTAATGAGGAACGAGCTGTTTCACCTCCCGGAAGGTAGTAAGGGTCGTTTTTCGTATCACGGCAAATATAGGCTTTTTTCTCGACGGCCACATACCCTATTGTACCGTTTTGGGTGGGTCGGGCGTGGATCTCGCGCTGCTCTGCTTCTTTCAGAATGCCGTAATGAGTACAAAGAGGAAGTGTTTTCGTTATGGGATCGTATTTTCGCACTTCCAAAAACTCGTAATGCATCTGATTCTTGGCGAGGTACTGGATCCCATCAATGATAAAATTCTCCCGTTCTGTGCACCCTTTTTGTTCATCCAATACCTCACGGTGACTCACCTGCTCACAGATACTATGCAGATTGGTGAGTTTGTTTTTCAGTTCCCGGCGTTCGGTAATGTCGTGGACGTGAAGGAGCATGAGCGGCTCTTTACCGCCAGGCGAGGTCCAAGGGTGGACCGAGATTTCAAAAAAGTTTCCATTTTTAGTCTGAATCACTCCTTTTGCCGCTTTTCCCGTTACCTGGAACTCAGAGAAAGGAGTCGCGTACATCGGCTGGTCGGCATGTTCATAAAGAAAACGCACTCCATACAAGGCCGACAGAATGTTCAAATTAAAATTTGGATTCGTCACGTTAGGAAACCAGGCCTGAAACTGTTCGCTGGTCCAGATGATTTCCTGATTTGAGGTCAGAATCGCGATCCCGTCCTTATCAGATTTAAACAACTGAAATTTTTCAAGACACCAACGGAGAAAAGATTTTGGTTTGTCTTGAACCAGACTTTGGGTACAGAATTCATCCCACATTTTGTCAAAAAGTTCTTTGGATCGATCGTTTGTCATGGCAGCAAGAAATAATCAAAAAAGACAAGGAAATAAAAAATAAAAAAGGAAAACCAGGATTTGAAAGCAAACCTCCAAATCCTGGTATTCCGCACAGTATAAAACTTAACGAACTACCGTTTCAAGCGTTTTCGTCTCGCCGTTCACATCTGTCCACGTGATACGGTACTTGCCCTTGAAGCCGCGGAACTTCAAATCAATGCTTCCAGATTCCGCTTTTTGAACGAATTTCGTTTTCCATTCCTCATTAATGAGCTTGTTCAAAGCGAAGAACGAGGGTTTGGGCTGCATATCCCGCGTGAAAAGGCCCGAAGTGGTCGGTTCGCCCGGTGCGCCGCAGCCGTCCACGACGTTCCACCATGTGATCCCCATCATCTCGGGAACACTGAACCAGAGCCGATATAAATTCCGCAAGACGATCGCCTGGATCGCGCGGCCTTTTTCATCGTCGTTGGGCGCGGTGATCGTGATTTCGCTCAAATGGATCGGACGCCCCGTTGTGGCCAGGATCTTCATCGTGTTAAGGACCTGTTCCGGCGTTTGGATCTGCGCCCCCTCAGCGATGTCAAGTGTCTGCTTCGGGTTGAAGAGGTGCATCTGCGACCCCACGATGTCGATTTTCGCGCCGTGGGCGATGAGGTCCAGGACCTGATTGGCGTAGTTCTGATTATTCGCGTAGTCGTTGATGTTGAGCTTGACAGAATCCGGGAAAACTTCCTGGGCGACTTTGAACGACCGGAACGTGTAGTCGCCCGGCATGATATGCCCGTAATTGCTATTGGTGACTTTGTCGCCGGTAACGGCCTGACCGTGGTAATCGGTTGCGCTTTCGTTGACTACGTCCCAGCTGTCAAGCATTCCCTTGTAATGCTCACCCAGCATTCGGATACGGTTCCAGTACAGTTCGTTCAGCGCGTCGAAGTAATGCGGCGCCAGCTTGTAGATCTCCTCTGGCGTCATGTTTTTGCGGGCTTCAGCCGTCTTCATGAGGACCTCGCGTTCTTCGGGGAACTGCTCGGAAACGTAGTCCCAAAGCCACGTGGGGCGCTGCCACGTCTGGTTGCCCCAGATGATCGTGTGGCCGTGCAGGCGGATCCCCTTGGACTTGCAGAACTCAACGACCTGGTCCGCGGAGGGCCGGCGCCAGTGCGGCTGGGAGTTGGGGTTTTCTGCGTGGTTCCAGTATTCCTCCGTGTCCCATTCATCGGTTTTGAATCGTGGTTTGCCCGGCTCCATTTCAAACTTCTTCCAGTAAAACGCGATTGTGGCCGAGTTGAACAGCGTACCGTAAAGGTCCTTGTATTTCTGGTTCCGTTCGGTCGTCCCAAGCTGATTGAAATTGAAAATGTGTGCGCCGAAAATGAACTCGTGCGAGATCTGTTCGACCTTCACGTCTGTGCCGGGCTTTACGTTTTCAAGTTTAATCTCCGCGTCGGCTTTGCGGTATTTTTCGATGCGTTCGTCGATCTGTTTCTGAACGTCGGCGTTCCAGATCTTATAATAAGCCTCACTCATCACGGATGGATCAGGTGTGTGTGGAGAATCTGCTTTTAGCGTCGTGGATAAAACGCCGAAGACGGTGAAAGTTAAAAGGAAAGCAAAAAGAGAAAAATGATTTTTCATGAAAACTCCTTTTCAATTGGAAGGCTGGAAATTTTAAAGATGATAAATTCGAATATTAACCCTAATATAATTATAACCCCTTCCTGAAAATTGTCAAGAGGGGCGATGAAAAAAATTTATATCATGGTTAAAATTTCACTTCAAGC
The DNA here is from genome assembly GCA_030530205.1 of Thermoguttaceae bacterium. GTDB lineage: Bacteria > Planctomycetota > Planctomycetia > Pirellulales > Thermoguttaceae > RGIG3701. The sequence continues at coordinate 42,464 of JAUMVK010000002.1, forward strand.
CGATTTTCTCCCGGTTTTACCGGCACCGTCCAGAAATTCGGCTCCGGCCCGTTCAGCTCGAACGTCTCGCCGTTGAGCGCCGCCGATTTCGGGGCCTTTTCGGAGTGGAACTCCAGCTTCGAGCCGGGCCGCGCGGTAAATTCCGCCCTCAAAAACCCGGTTTCCGGGTCGAATTCCGCGGTTTTCATCACCAGATCCCTGTACCGGGTGAACGCGATCCGATGATGGAACGGCCACTGCGTCGCCGCGAGCTGGAACGGCCGGCACATTCCGGGCCAGTCGCCGCTGAACGTCTTTTTCGGGTCGGAAAGGAGCCGCTCGCGGAACTGCACGATCTGGTCCGTGTTTTCGTCGTAAAGCCCCAGTGCGCCGAGGTAGTACCACGTCTGCGACGCTTCGGGCGCCATCAGATTCGGCCAGGCGGTTTCCGTCACGTATTTCTGGATCGCGCTCCAGCCGTACTTTCTGTAAAGCTGGTACTGCGTGCCGGGGATCCCCTGCGAGTAGTCGAAAAGTTCGTTCGAGGCATAGAAATTCCCGGATTTCGTCGGGAACTTCAGGATCTTCGCCCCCTCCTCGCCGAAACCGGTCACGAGGTACGGCGTCCCTCGGAGCTCCGGCCTCAGCTGCTCCAGGTACGGGTTGAAGTAAAGCCGCGCGATCGTCGGGACCGCCCTTTTCGCGGCTCGGGCCAGCGCCTCGGCCCGGGCGTTTTCATCGCCGGCGATCTCGGCGAGCCGGGCGTACGCGATCATGCCGGAGTATTCGGCGTTCAGCATGTCGATCCAGGCCCCCGCACCAGACTCGCGGCACGAACCGGCCTGGAAGCAGTAATCGTCGATAAAAAGCTGGTGGCGCATCACGTACCGGTGGAAATTCCAGTTTGCGCGCACCCAGTCGGCCATTCCGTAAAGGTCGGCGAATTCCTGGGAGGTCCATGCCACGACGCAGGCGGCCTCGTTTGTGTCGCCGTACACCACGCCGGAGCCGCAGCCGGGCGCGAAGGGCGTTTCGACCGGGTACATGCTCGCGAACATGACCGGGTAGCAGAGTCCACTGAACGGTTCCTGGCGGTTTCTCGCACACATTTTGGGCTGGTAAAGCTCCACGGGCGAAACGGTCCGAATGGCCGCGCGGCGCTCCAGGGCGGTTTGTGCCTCCGCGTCGAGCAGAAGTTTCCCCTGAAACGCGGTCCCCATCCCGAAATTCCACGTAAAGTGCGAAATATTCTGGAGGAGGCTTTCTTTCCCGTGCGGGAATTCCGGTGTCACGTGCTCCAACGGCCGGCGGCCGCCGCAGGTCCAGCGCACGCCGTCGAGGAATTGCTCCTGCGCCAGCGCGTTGAACTTTTCGTCTTTCATCTTCACCAGAAGAAGATCACGCTCCGCGTCCGGAAGTGGGAGCGACCACGTGACCGACCGGCCGGTTTTCCCGAGCATCGGGCCGAAATTCGTCGCAATTCCCAGGTCGGTGAGCGTTTCGGAGGTTTTGACCATCGGCGCGTTTTTCGGCTCGTCCAGCCTCCCGGCCCGGCTTTCCTGAAGCATGAACGCGGTCAGCGGCGGAAGCGTCACGACCGGCTCGGGGTTCAGGCCCCAATCATCGGCGAAACGGCGGAATTTCACCTTCTGGCGGAACTGGATCCGCTGGTTTTTCGGGTCAAGCGCGAAATATTCGGTCCGGTCGATCGGGAAATTCAGCGCCAGGGCGAGCGAATGAGCGAGAAATTCCGCCCCGGTCCCTTTTGGGTCGAGCGCGTTCCAGACGGCGTCCCCGCCGCAGAGTTTCGAGCCAAACGGCCACCCCGCGACCAAAACGGGATTTTCGCCCAGTTGGATCTCAAGCCCGGCGAACGCACCGTACTGGACCGACGCGGCGATTTTCTTCGGCTGGGATGGAAAAACCACGAGGAGCGGGTGGCCCGCCTTCTCCCGGAAGAGCAAAAGCCACGGCGCGCCCCATTTCCCGTCACAGTCGAGGTCAAAAAACGTTTCCGACTTTTCCATTTCGGCCAGATTTGCGGTTTTCAGCGCGCCCGTCGAGTCGGCCCAGACTGCAAAGTCGGCAATATTTTCCTGACGCAGAAAAACTTCGCGCGAGGCCGGGAATTCCCAGAGTTCAAACGGCGCCAGAAGCGTCATGGTAAGTCTCTGGTCCGGGAGCGTGAACGTTTTGTGAACGTCCGTCGCCGTGCATTTCAGCGTCGGTTTTTCCTCCGGCGCGGGCCCACCCAAAGCGAGGACCGGCTCGACGCGGTACGACTGCTCGCCGTTGGTCACGCTCAGGTCGGGCCCCACCGCGTCGCACAGACCGGGGTCTCCCACGGCCCAGCCGAAGCGCCCGAAGCCGCGGGTCGTTTGGCGCCACTCCAGCCCATCTTTTTTCAGAACTTTCGGCTCTTTTTCGAGCTGGTCGAGCGTCCGGGCCGCGTTGGGAATCCCGGCCATTTCCGCCCAGATCAGAAGCGCCGCACGGTCGTAAAACGTTTCGCTCGGAATGAGCGTCTGGCCGCAGGTTCCCGCGGCGTGCCAAACGTTTCCTTTCCGCACGAGGAACGGCGTTTTGCTCTCCGCCCAGTTCAGAAGGCTTTCTGCCCCTTCAGTCGGTTCCGTGCCAAAGTAACGGCCAAACGAACAGTTCTGTGGCACCACGGTCTTCCACCCTTCCGATGCCGGTATGATCCTTTCCCGCGGCGCGAAATGGTCGGGATCAAGGCGCGTGAGTTTCAGCGGTGCCAGCTCGGCCAACGCAGGGTCCGGAATCGGCCCGTAGAAAATGACCGGTTTGCCCGACCGGATCAGGGCCGCGAGCGTTTCCGCTTCCTTTCCGGACGGGTCACCCCCGACGCTTTCCGGGATCGCCAGCGTGCGCTGGTAAACGATCAGATCGGCGTCCTCCGGGACCTCGGCGATCTCGAAAAACGGGCAATTTTCCAGCATCAGGTTCCGAAAACCGAACGTTCCGGGAAACTCCGGCCGCTTTTCGTTTTTGTACCAGAGGAAATCGGTCCGGTCGTTATTCTCGAGGCAGAAGTAAATTTTCTTTTTCGCCTGCGCCGCAGTTTTCGCCTTGCTCTCACCCGAATCGGGCGTTTCACGAGGCGGAAGTCCGGAAACCAGTTCGTACGGTTTCCTGCCGTGTGTCAGGGCTTCCTCCGGGTCCGTGAAGCGGATGCGGTCGATCTCGACGCTCAGGTCTTTTCCAATCGGTTCCCGCTCACTATTGAACGAAAATTCGAGCCGCTTCACGGTGTACCGGCCGTCACCGAGCTGGAAGTCAGAATCCAGCCCCAGCACGTAAAAATGATCGTCCTCTCGCCCGGCCTGGATCCGCGGACCGGAGATCAGCTTCGTCTGGCCGCCGCTCTGGACCGTGATGGCGGGATGGAAGAACGCGCCGCCGTTGGCCGCGTTTCCACGCACCCGAAACACGAGTTTCCTCTGCGCCGTCGTTTCGTGCTCGAAGTCGGCGTAGATCCACTCTGAGCCAAAATCTTTCGCAGTGGTCATCGCCATTTTCAGGGCGTTCGGCCCGGTCTGTTCCAGCCGCATTCCGGTCCCGGAGCGCGGAGGGGCTGCGACGAATTGGAACTCGGAAAACTCCACGCGTTCCGTCTCCTGAGCAAGCAGGACGAACGGGAAGAAGAAAAAGAATGAAAGAAAATGAAGGGGTTTCATAAAATTGCCACACCGGTCCCGCTTCAACTCTTCATTTAAACACGGATTTTCACGGATTCAAAGGATTAAAAGGATTTCTTCTGGAAAAGATTTCACTTTTCTCTTTAAAAATCTGTGTAAATCCTTTAATCCGTGAAAATCGTGTTTAAATGAAATTCGGAATCGGAACGTGTTCTGTGCCGGGGTAAAAGTTTACAAAAATGAGGGTTTATTTCGGCTAAAAAAGGAATGACGCCTGCCAGCTTACTTTTTCTTCGTTAAAATCTGACCGTCCGCTTCAAGCCGCTCGGCCAGTTTTGCGTACGAAAGGTCCTGCACTGCGCAGTTTTCGTCGATGGAAAGGCATGCGGCCGTCGCCGAGGACTGGCCCAAAATCATGAAAACCGGCTCCATGCGGATCGATCCGAACGCGATGTGCGAGGCGGAGACGCAAACCGGAACGAGCAGATTGGCGCATTCGCCCTTTTTCGGCGTCAGGGCGTGGTAATCGATCGCGTAGGCGCCCTTCGGACTCACGCCAATATCGCCCTCGTTCTGAACGAAACCGTCGGGTTTCACGTACCGCCGCACGTTATGCGAGTCGAGCGCGTACGACCCCATCCCGACCGAGCCGACGCCATTCCCCTGAGCCGGGACCGGAGGGCGGGCAAAACAGTCGTTTTCCGTCACGACGTACTCCCCAAGAAGCCGGCGCGCCTCACGGACGTAGATTTGATGCGGCCAGCCGCCCGTTTCCGGGAATTCGTCTTTCGCAAGGCCCCACTTGCTCATCGCGCTGCGAACGTCTTCCGGCACGCCCGGGTCGTTGGCGAGGAAGTAAAGGAGGCCCATCTGGTAGTCGCGGTGCGCCTTGAGGATCTCCGCCCGCTTCTCGTATGAGGCCTCCGGGTACTCGTAGTTCTGCCCGATGAAATCCATGCTGAAAGGCCCGTGATTATTCGTGTCGGTCTTGAGATTCGGGATCCGGTCGAACTTCTGGAACGCCTCGCGCCAGCCCGAGGCGAGCACACGGCGCAGAAGCTCGTAGTCCTCCGGGTCGTAATTTTCCGGCTTCACGAACGGGATCCGGTTTTCCGGGCAGTCGGTCATGCAAAGCCGGTAGCAGTACGCCTGGATCCGTTTGTCGGCCGCGCCCTTTACGCCGGGCTCCGAGTCATCGACCCACCGGCACAGACCGCTCGTCGGGTCCCCCTCGACCCGGTACGGGCTGATGTCCTTCTTGAACCAGTGGCCATGATGGAGGGTCCCGACCTGGTTTCCGTTCCACTTCTCGCCGTACTGGTCGTTGGACTCGCGGCCCAGCGTGTACGAAACGCCCGCGGCGGCCATGAGGTCCCCCTCGTACGTCGCGTCGATGAACATTTTGCCCTCGAACCGCTTCCCGCTGAGGGTTTTGAAGGCGGCGATCTTTCCGTCGTTCATCTCCACGCCGTTTTCACGGTCCAGAAGCTCCTCGCGGAAGACCGGGATCTTCATCTCGGCGACCCACTCGTCGAAAACCTTTTCCGCGACGTGCGGCTCGAAGATCCACATGGTCTGGTCGGCGTGGATCATCGCCTTGGTCCCCTGCCCGTGGTTGGCGTAGGTTTCGACCTTCTGCCACTCCCAGGTCTCGGGCTTCTGGTACTCGGCATAAACCCGGCGGTAAAATTCCCGCGCCAGGCCGCCAACGGTCGAAGTGTTTCCGGAATCGGTGAATCCCAGCCCACCGGCCGAAAGCCCGCCCAAATGCCGGTCCGGTGAGACCATCACGACCGAGTGCCCCATCTTCTGGGCCTGCACCGCCGCGGTGACGGCCGATGACGTTCCGCCGTAAATTACGATGTCATACGAAAAATTCTCCTGCGCCGCAGCCAGCCCAGCGAGAAAAAGAGTGAAAACAAAAAATAAAGATTTCATGATGTGTTTTTGAGTGAAATGTGAAGGATAAATGCCGTGGATTTTCCCGCAGAAAATCTGGATGATTCTGATATGATTATCTAATATAAAGAATAATTTTTTTTTGGAAAGGGGGGGTGATTGATCAGGAAAAGGGCTTCTTGCAGCGTTGACTTCCGAAAGACTTTAACCTTGAAAAGGCTTCAGATTATTCCGGGTAGAATTCTCGCTTGAAGGGCGATGGCTCCCTTCTTGACAAACGGTCAGATTTGTATTATAATACGAATAAGGTTAACCTTTATGCAAAACGATGTTTTCAGAAATAGCTATTATTTCATCATTATTCAGGAGTAGATATATGGCAACCAGACGTGACTTTTTAAAAACAGCCGCGGCAGCTGCGGCGACCATACCCGCCCTCGATATTATTCCCGCCTCCGCTCAAGGCGCCAACGAACGCATCGGCGTCGGTTTTATCGGCGTCGGAGGACGCAGCGGCGCGCACCAGAACATCATCAAAAACTTCCAGAAGGAAGGCATTGCCGAGCCGGTCGCGGTGTGTGATGTCTATCGTCCGCGGCTTCAGGCGGCGTCGCAAAATCTCGGTGGCTGCAAGATGTACGACGAACACGAAAATCTGCTTGCTGACCCGAATGTGGACGTCGTTTGTATTGCCGCACCGGACCGTCTGCACGCGCCGCTGGCGATCGACGCTCTGAACGCCGGGAAGGACGTTTACTGCGAAAAGCCGCTGACTCACTGGTCGCAGTTCGACATGGCAAAGAAAGTCGAGCAGGCCGCGGAAAAGAACAAGCGTCTGGTTCAGGTCGGGACGCAGTACATGGCCGATGAGAACTTCCCGAAAATCGCGCAGATGATCCAGGAGGGGATCATCGGGAAGCCCGTCCACGTGCAGCTGAGCTACTTCCGCCGCGGGGACTGGGGCGAGCGCATGACCATTCCGGACCCCAACGCGAAACCGGGGCCGGACCTGAATTGGGAACGCTTTCTTGGGGACGCGCCGAAGGTTCCCTTTTCCGCCTCGCGGTTCTTCCAATGGCGTTTGTGGTGGGACTACGCCGGCGGCCCGGCCACGGATCTGCTGGTACACGTTTTCACGCCGGTCTTTTGCATTCTGGGCCTCGATTTCCCGACCCGCGTTTTCGGCGGCGGCGGGACGTTCCAGTATAATCGCGAAGTTCCCGACCAGTGCAACATCATCGCCGACTACGACGAAGGCCCGACGGTGGTCATGTGCAACTCACTCTCGAACCACGTCCCGTCCAACACGATGATCCGCGGGACCAACGGGATCATCATCTGGGAGGAACTGACCCGCAAGAGCAGCGGCATCCGCATCGTCCCGTTCGCTCCCGGCAAGGAAGAGATCCACATTCCGTGGAACGGCATGGGTGACACGAGCAAGCTTTGGCGGAACCTGCTCGAATGCGTCAGAACGCGCGAAAAGCCCTTCAGCGACATTGAGACGGCCGTCCGTGTTCAGGCGCCGCTGAGCATGGGCGTCATTTCCCACCGAGAAAACAAGGTCGTTCTGTTCGATCCGGAAACGCAAACCATGAGCCTGAACTGATCCCAACACGATTTAAGGAGAATAAAATGAAAAAGATTCTTTTCGCGCTTTTACTCGCTTTCGCCCTCACCGCACCCGCGGCGGCGGTGGAGAATTGCTGCTATAACATGGCCGGGGGTTCCTTCGGCGTCGCCTGGATCGACTCGACCGGGGAATTGCGCGTTTTCGACGGTCAAAAGAGCGTGCGTCTGCTGGGCTTCTACGAAAAAGCTGACAAAATCGGCGTTCTGGACCTGGACGGCGACGGCCGCGACACCCTGGCGGTCATCAGCCAGAACAAGAAATCGCTCTACGTGATCGACGTCGAAAAAACGATCGAAACCGGCAAAGCGGTCATTCTGGCCGACGCGAACGGGAGCAACATCAAGGGCTTCTGCACCGCCCCGGCCGGCACGGCCACCGAACCCAAGGGGTCGGTCATCGTTTCGACCTACTCGGGAAGTTCCTACATGTGGAACAAAGACTTCGACAAAAAGGGCTGGCCCCCGATCCCCGGCGACTTTGATCAGGTCTCCTGCGGGAAAATCAAGGCGAAAATGCCGCCTCAGTTCGTCGTCGTGACCAATGGCGACGTTTACTCATACAATCCGGCCTGGAGCGTTTACTCGCAGAAACTCATGGGCCGCGGCGTGAAAACGACCTTTTGCGGCAACATCGCCCCGACGACCAAAGAGGACGAGATCATCGCCGCCGCGGAAAACGAAGTTTACATTCTGATTGGGAACAAAACGGACGCTCTGGGGAAGGCCGTCCGGTGCATGACGGTCGGCAAGACCCCGGAAAAAGACACGCTGATCGCCGTCGATGACAAGGGCGCGATCTGCCAGTACGACCGGACGGAAAAAGCCTGGACGACGCTCGCCGGCGGCATGACCGGCTTCGTCGCCGTCGTGACCGCACCCAACACGGACGGCTCGTACACGATCTACGCCCGCACGATCGACGGCCTGTACCGGCTTTCCACGGACGGCAAGTCCGCTGAGCTGGTGGACGGCCAGCTGAAAACCCGGATCCCGCTCAAGGCCAATGGCAAAATCGTGGCACAGTTCCAGACAGCCGGGAAGCACAAGCCGTACGTCGAGGAGCTTTACACGCCCAACGGCGTCCAGGTTTTGGCCGACTCACCCGCCGACCACCTTCACCACCACGGCCTGATGTACTCGCTGGGGATCGACGACGTGGAGTTTTGGGGCGAGTACAGCGCCAAGTGCGGCCAGCAAGTGCTCACTGCGCTCGAGTCCGACGAGTCCTCCGTCAAGGCGGAACTGGACTGGGTTTCCTCAGAGGGGGTCGTTCTGGCCAAAGAGAAGCGCGAGATCTCGGTCGAAAGCGTGGACGGCGCCAACGTGCTGCACTGGAAATCGGTCCTCACGCCCGCCGGAGACAAAGCGGTCAAAATTTGGGGCCGGTACTACTTCGGCCTCGGAATGCGTTTCGCCCGGGACATGAACGAGAGCGTCCGGTTTTCGAACAGCACCGGAGCTCATGACGGAGCGATCGTCCGCGGCGACGAGCGGCTGAAGGACTGCAACTGGATCAACGCGGCCGGGACCATTGGCGGCAAAAACGTTTCGGTGACCATCGAGGAGAAAGAGGGGAACACGCGCCCCATGACCGGCTACTCCATGGGGGACGGCTGGAAAGCGTTCGCATACATGGGCGGCACGATGCGCGTTCACGAAGACCCGATCCTCCTTGAACCCGGCCAAACCATTACTGCCGCGTACAAAGTGGTCCTCAAAGACGAACCCTAATCCAATACTACGGCATTTCCAGCTTTACGCCACACGGAACGGGAAGGCGAGGATCTCTTCCAGCGACGACGCGCCAAGGGCCAGCATGATCAGACGGTCCAGACCCACGGCCGTGCCGGCGCAGTTCGGGAGGCCAAAGTCCATCGCGGCAAGCAGTCGGCTTTCCTCGGGGAGCGTCTCTTTTCCGTCGGCCGCCCGCAGTGCGTTCGTCTCGGCATTGCGCCGGCGCAGCTCGACCGGGTCGCAGAGTTCGTGGTAGCCGTTCGCCAGCTCGATCCCATCAACGTAAAGCTCGAACCGTTCCGCCACATCGCCCCGCGCAACGGCCAGCGCCGCCTGCGAAGCCGGGTAATCGTACAGGATCAGCGGCGCTTCCACGCCCAGCTCCGGCTGGATCCGCTCGCCAAGGAGGAAATCGAGCCAGTCGTCCCGGTTTGCCGACTCTGAAAAATCAAAACCCTCCGGGATCACCATCTTTTCACGCTGGGCCACCTCCGCCATTTCCGAAACCGACGCGGTGAGCGGGTCCAGGCCGAGAAACCGCCGGAACGCCTCCCGGTACGTCATGCGGGACGCTGGGCCCCGGCCGAGAATCGCGGCCTGCAAATCGTCCAGAAGCTGAATCCCGCGCTCCAGATCGTCGCCCGGGCGGTAAAACTCGAGCATCGTGAACTCCGGATTGTGTATCTGGCCGCACTCGTCCCGGCGGAATACCTTGCAAATCTGGAAGATCGGCACGTTCCACGACGCGACGAGGCGTTTCATGGCGAACTCGGGCGAGGTCTGGAGGAAGTATCGGCGCCCGGCCTCGGTGAGACTCATCGGGTCGAGATTCCGATCGACCACGGTGTCGGCGCTGAGGATGGGAGTCTCCACCTCAAGAAACCCGCGTTCCCCGAAAAAGTCACGGACTTTCTGAATCAAAAACGACCGCCGGCGAAGCATCTCCAGCGTGGCAGTAGGGCGAAAATCCATTTAATTATGAATTATGAATGATGAATGATGAATTAGGGAGTTCTTTTTCCATCTGAGCCATGATCAGGGCGCAGGCTCGCGCGTCCTCGAGGGCATCGTGGTGGTTGAATTTGATGTTAAAGTATTCTGCGACCGTGTTCAGCCGGTAGTTCGGAAGCTGCACGTGCAGAACGTTCGGGAAGTACTTGCGCGCGGTGCGGCACGAGCATTTCCACGGGTTCGGGATCGGCGGAAGATCGAAATGGTCGAGGCAGGCGTTCAGGACGCCGCGGTCAAATGGGGCATTATGCGCAACGAGGAGCGAGTCACCGATGAAGTCCCGCATCTGGTCCCAGTACGCGTTAAAGAGGCCGTAGGGACGCACGTCCGCGGGCGTGATCCCGTGAACGTCGATGTGACGTGACCAAAAATAAAGAACCGGCGGCCGAATGAGGGTCTGAAACTCCTCAGTCAGCACACCGTCCACGCACCGCACCAGCCCCACCGAACACGCGCTGTTCATGGAGCCGTTTGCGGTTTCAAAATCGATTGCAACGAAATTCATTTTCCAGAGATTTCCAGGCGAGAACGTTTGTTACATGCAAATGTCACTCCCACCAAACCGAGAATCATCAAAACCCACGTGGCCGGTTCCGGCACGCCTCCGGTTTCGCCGTTGACCCCTAAAAGGATGCCGCCAGCGGTCGCTATGACCGAAAATTCACTCGGAAGCGTTCCGGCTTCGATCGCCTCGGCGCAAAGTCTCGACATGGAGGTAAACAATTCGCTGGAATTGGCGGAATTCAGCGTGTACGTCATGTCCGGATTCCACCCCTCGTCGCCAAAAAGGGCCTGAAGCCCGGCCGAGTCGCCGAAAGTAATGTCGCCCGTGACCGTTCCGACGGGATTATTCGCGTCGGTGAAGTCGATCGCCAGCAAACCGTCGATCTGCAAATCGCCGCGGATCGTTCCGCTGAGCGTGATGGCCGGGTTGGCGTCAGCGGAAACCGAATTCACGAGGACCAGGTCACCGGTGCCCGCTCCAATGACGGCGCCTTCCGCGATCACGAGCCGACCGTTTTCTACCGTCGTGCCGAGGGAGTAGGGTTTTGCACCCCCATCTCCGGCAATCGTGCCCGCTTTCGACATATCCGCGGTGAGCGTCAGTGTGCCGGCCCCGGTTTTGATCAGGCCTGTAGTCTTGTCACCGTAGTCGCAAAGCACGCCGGAGTAGGTGAAATCCTCATCCGTGCCGCCGATCTTCACGTAATGCGTATTCAATGACCCACCGCTGGGACGGATCAGCATATTCCCGGCAGGGTTGCCGAACTCGAAGACGTTTTTCGCCGGGTCGGTTACTTTCAGGATGATCGGGCCGTTCCCCTGGTAGGTCGCCAGGCCGCTTGAGCTTGGCCCGTCCTGGAAGAACGTCAGGTCGTTGAGCTGGAACGTTCCCGTAAAGGCCGAGTTGTTGCCGGTGTAGTAGGACCAGCCGCCGGAGTTCTGAATGACGCCGGAACCGGTTATATCGCCAGAAAGCGTAGAGCCGTGGTCGTACTGGAATTTGCCGTTGGCGCCGATATTAATGTCCTGAGCGAAGGTGGGCGTCACCGCGCCGTCTTTTCCTTTGTAGTAGAACGTTCCGTTCTGAACGTCGATTTTCCCGTCGCCCGCCAGTGAGCCGGTGACGGTCAGCGTCGTGCCCTCTTTGTCGAGTTGGAGGATCCCGTCCGTTCCGACGGTCGTATTGTTGGCGAAGGTGGTGGAGCCGCCGGTGTACTTGAGCGTTCCGCCCTCGACGGAGACCGCGCCGTTGCCGAGGGCCTTCGGGTACGTCGCGTCCACCGTTCCGGCCTTCACGACCGTTCCGCCGGAGAACGAGTTGTTGCTCGTCCCTTTCTGCTTGATGGTCAGCGTGCCGTTACCTACTTTTTCCAGCTTGATGTCCGCCTGCAGGTTCGTCTGGATCAGGTCGTCCTTGCCGAGCGCGCCGACTTGCATCGTGGCCGAGTACATGCCCTGGGGGGTCTCCGTGCTGAAACGCCACTCGTTGCCGGTCATCTGAAGCGAGCCGAATTTGTAAACCTGGCCCGCCGCGGTGTTCAGGAAAACGGCCGATGAGGAAATGTTGTAGGATGCTTTCTCGCTGGCGCTCGCGGGGGCCTGGAAGAACGTGAAGTTTGCGCCGGACATCTGAACCGTGCCCTCGAAGGCCGTATTGTCGCCAGTGAAATAGATGTGGAATTTGTTCGTGTCGCCTTTGACCGTTCCCGTTCCTGTGAGCGCACCGGCATAATAAATCTTGCTGCTTTGCGTTACCATTTCGAACGTTCCGGTTTTATTGACCAGAATGTCCTCGGAAATCGTGCCATGGTTCGAGTTGGAATTCGAGAAGTAAAGCGTGGCGCCCGGGTCGGTGGCCGTGTTCGAACCGACGGAGACGGAACCCCGTCCCAGTGCGCCGGAGACGGTGTAAGCCAGTTTTCCGGCCGTAACGACGGTGCCGCCGCGGTATTTGTTGCCGTTGTTCGTGAGAGTCAGCGTGCCCGTCCCGACTTTCTCGATTTTCATGGACTTGGCGTAATCCTGACCGTTGCCATCGTCAAAGTCGGTGAGTTTGCCAGAAAACGTCGAGTTCGTGTTTAACCCACCGATCTGGAGGGTATAATCCGCGGAGGTGTTCAGGCTTGGGCGAAGCTGACCATTCCCCGACAGTTCGCCGATCTGGAAGACCGTATCGGCCGCATCGGTGGGGAGGAAGCAAACCGTTCCGCCGGATACAAACTTTCCTTGCGGAAGGGCCGCGTTCACGCCGGTGAAGAACATGAGGCCGGTGTTCTGAACGCTGCCCTCAAACGTGGTGTTGTTCCCTTTCAGGTTAAGCGTGTGCCAGTCCGTCTGGGTGTTTTTGAACGTTCCCTTCCCGGTCAGGTTGCCCGTGTACGCGATCTCGCCGTTCGTTGACTTGAATTCGACCAGCTGATTTTCCGCGATGAAAATGTTGTTTCGGATGGTTCCGCCATTCCCCTCAAACTGAAGTTTCCCACCGTTCACGGTGAGTTTCATGGCGTTGTTACCGCTCTGAAGCGAGTTCACATTCGTGAATTTGAGCGTCCCGGCGCTGATGATGAATTCGCTGCTCGGATGGACCGCTTTGGCCGAACTGGTGATGAGAAGTGTACCGGCGCCGGCCTTCGTGATGATCGGATTGTCCGGCGAGGCGCCCGTATCCTGGAAACGGACGTTCCCGGAAATGGTGAGCGTCGCGTTTTCCGCCACGGTCCATACCGGTTTGCCGCCGTTATTTCCCCAGCCAGAGCGTACGGTGAAGGGGGCAGTGATCTCCGAGTCCGCGTTAGCTGTCACGCTGTCACGGAAGAGGTACGCGCCGTAATCGTTGTGAATGTTCGTCGAGGATGCCTGGACCGTTCCGCCGTTCAGGACGATTTTCGCGATGTTCGCGAACGTACCGTCGTTGGCCGTGAAATCCAGAACGCCGCCTTCCTCGATCGTGAACGTACGCGGGTTGCTGTCCGTGCCGAACGGGCTTTTCGAGGCGAAATTGAGCGTTCCCTGACTGCCGACCGTGATGGAGGTGACGGACGCAAAACCGTTTTCCTTCCCCAGATTCAGCGTTCCGTTCGTGATGGTGATCGGGCCGGAAAGTTTCTGCGTATGCGTGAAGGTCACGACCGCCCCGTTTGTGATCTCGGTCGCATCCGTCCAGTTGTACTGATTGTCCGCGGTGTCCGTAATATCAGAATCGATCGTGGCGGCCTGCGCCCCCAGGCACAGGAAAAGCGTCATGATCGCAGCAATCAAAACCGGGCCGAACGTTTTACGTGACATAAAAATCTCCCCTCGAAAAAAAGACTCTAGTTACTTATTTCCTATTTTAAGCGGAAATTCAGCTTTTGCAAGAAATTTTCAGGAAAAAAGTGAAAAAAAGTCCCCAAAAAGAGAAAATTTTTTTGGGAAAGGAGAGTCCGCTGGCGAAACACCACGTCCGCCCCGCTTCAGGAAGTGATTTAAACAGGGATTTTCCCGGATTAAAAAGATTAAAAGGATTTTCTCAGAAAAGATTTTATCCTGTTTTCTTTAAAAATCCGTGTAAATCCATTTAATCCGTGAAAATCCGTGTTTAAATGAATTTTAAAGCGGAGTTTGTTCTGTGGTTTTGCGCTTTCCCTCCGTGGCGAACAAAACGGCCAGGACCGCGCAAAGGGCCAGCCAGACCAGCGGCCAAGTGATGAAGCGGTGCGAAGTCTCCACCGTTTCCGGCGCGGCGGGCTGGGAACGGAGCGTCAAAAGAATTTCTTCGGTCATGCGCTGGGCGTCCTGATTTTCCGGGTCCAAAACGTTCCCGCCGCTGCGTTCGGCCCACTCGGCCATCGTCACGCGGTCCGGGGTCGTCCGTCGGAAATCGGCCGGTTGGGAAGGAATTTCAAGCGGGAGTTTCTCCGCGGCCGTTACTTCTTCCATGTTCGGGGCTTCTTTCTGCTCTTTTGGAGCTTTAAGGGCCGGATTTTGTGCCCGGGTTTCGTTCCTTCGGAGGGCGTGAAGCATCTGGACCCAGTACGCGCGGAAGAACGAGTCGTCGTTTTTGCGCCACCGCCACGAATTATCGGTCGCGTGGAAAAGCGTGGAAACACGGTCTGACCGTCCCAGGATCAGCAGAGGAAAACCCCCCACCGAGGTTTGAGCCTCCGCGAGCGCCTGTGCGTTTCGGCTCAGGGCGGGGACGCTCCAGAATGTGTGGATGGGCGGAAGGTTTTCCGGGAGTTGAATCCCTTCAGACGCGCAAAAAGCCTGACCTGCCGGGAGAAAAACCTCTTTGACTCCAGTCGGGAAATTCTGGAACGTCATACTGTTGAGGGAAACCGGAAGCAAAGGACTCAGCTCGGAACGAAGCCACGACTCCGGGCGGAAATTCCGGCCTGCGAGCACGACCAGACCATGAGGACGTACGTTTTCAGCCGGTTCATCCAGCCACGCGGAACGCATGCGGGAAACATACTCCGTGCCAAGGTCCTGCGGGGAGACCGAGTCGAAAATCACCACGTCCGTTTGCGTCAGTTCCTCGGTCGATGGGAAATCCGGGCGCAAAAATGCGTCCTGCTCCGGGGCCATCGCAAGCGGCGATGAGGCAGGGGACCAGGTTTCCAGCTGGATCGACGGTTCCCGGGCGAGAAGGTTTCGAAGATTCCGAAACTCCCAGTCCGGCCCGTTCGTGATGAGGAGCACACGGCACAAATGTTCCGCAACGGTCAATGGAATGGAAATTCCCGGGTTCATCGTTGAAAGAATCGGGGATTTGATTTCCGTTTCGAGTCTTAGCGTCTGCGGGCCTTCTGCCTCAGGAGACCAGTTGAAAACCAGCGCGGCCGAGCCGGAAGTTTCGGGGAAAAGAACCGATTTTTCGGCCAGCGTCCGCCCGTCGGGGGCCTTAAGACGCACGGAAACCGGATGATTTTCGGGGAGATTCAGCGCGGAAACACGAAATTTCAGCTCGGACGTTTCGCCCGCCAGAAACGTCGAGGCGGGGTTCAGCCACTCGGCGTAGATTTGTGGGACCTCCTTCCCGTCGGAGGGGCCGATCACGGCCGGAAAAAGGGCGCAGCAGCGTTTTCGCGTCTCGGCTCCAATGGTTTCAGAGGCGATCCCGTCCGTTGCAATGCCGTCCGTCAGTAAAACCACGCCCACCAGACGTTCGCGGCCGTCGGAAGTGGAAAAAACGTCCGTCCGCAGTGTGCTCAAGACCGCCGTTCCGAGCGGTGTGCCGGCCGGGTCCGAGGGGACGATTTCGGAGAGACGGAACATTCGGACCGGGACGTTGGCGCACCGAAGGAGCATAGCCAGTTCTTCCGAAAGATTCTGAGCAGATTCGAGCCGGGATTTTCCCGATCCCGCTGGAAGGTTCATACTCGGCGAATCATCCAAAATCAAAGCGAGACCCGGGACCGGGACTTTGTACTCGACCAGGGCGAGCTGGGAAACGCCCAGAAAAAGCAGAAACGCCGCGGCAAAACGGAACGTACTACGGAGCCGGGACGGATTTTTGTCCCGATGGTTCAGAAAAAACGCACCAGCCACCAGGATCAGGCCGAAAAGAAAAATCAGCCAGGCGGGAAACGCGGATTGGAATTCCAGGGACCAGTGCAGCATGGGAAAGAAAAAACGTTTGAGGAAATTGGTGCGTTGTCACAAAATCCGGAAGGCTTTTCGTGACTTGAATTTTCCGGGCGCGGCAGAGAATTTTTCCATTCCCTCCACCAAAACCTTGAAAGGAAAATCTTCCGGTCGCCCAAGCGAAACCACATCCCCCACTTTCCAGCGCATCAACTCTTGAGGGAGAATTCTGGAACCGGAGAGCTGAACAGAAATCTTCACCGGTGTGGAAGCCAACGCTTCCGAAGCGTCTTCTTCCTCTTCATCAGGACGAACGGTCTGGGAAATTTGCGAGTTTTTCAGTGGTTCAGGCCGAAGCCGCGGGATCAAAATCCTGAAATTACCATCAAGCGTCCCCACACCAAGCTGAAAAACCGGTGCGGCAAAGAAAACTTCCTCGCCCCAATCCAGCGGTTCCGTCAGCTCAAAATCAAAAGGCTCGGCGAGGCCCCACGTTTCACGGATCGCGCCGTGTAAAAGGAGGAGGAACTTGGACGCAAGCCATTTTTCCAGACCAGTCAGCGCACGGGTGGAGTACGGATCTTCTTCCAAATCCACGCCGTCACCCCCTTGCAGACGGTCCAAAATGCCGAGCAGAAGGGCCGGTTCAAACTCAAAACCAAGCAAAAGGCCTGGCGCGATTTTTTCACCCACAAGGCGAAAGAAAAACGTGAAACCGTCAACATTTTCAGGTTCTGCCTCGTCATAAGCGATGTATCGAACTGCCGCCGGGGCACGCAAAAGCGTCGTCAAGGGAGCCTGAAGGTGAGCGGCAAATGCACGGAATCGCGTTTTCCAGTGGGCTGTATTCATGGGGGAAAAGGGGGGGTAAAAGTTTTTTCTGTTTCCGGGAGGAAACCTGGCGCAAAAAAGTATTATATCAGGTCCGTCCGAAAAAAGCAAGGGGGTTTCGGGAAATCAACCCCCTGGGACGATCAAAAAAAGTTTTTATTCGACTTTCTTCTTCAGGACTTCGATTTCCTTTTCCAACTTTTGAATCGTGCGGTCATGTTCCTCGGCCTGATTCTCAAGACTCTGCAGCCGTTTCTTAAATACTTCATTGCTTTCATCGGGCAAATTGGAGCGTTTCTCAAGTTCCTTTTTATCTTGCTCGATCCGTTTTTTAGTATTTTCCGCCTGTTGCTGCTTGTCCCTGAGAGCATGTTCTTTCTGACGCAACTGATCCTTCCAGAATGTGGATTCGTCCTTCTGGATCGTTTCCTCCGCACTATAAGGTTCGGGGCTGAAATGGAAATCAAACGTGTATTTTTGAAAACTCATCCTGGCGGTTCCTTTGACCGGGTCTCCGACCATGGAAAGGCGTTGATCCACTGGAAATTTCCCATCAAAAATCAGCTTGCCATTCCGACGGTCGTAGAATTGAATCACTTGCGCGTCGGTCGTATCACGTGAGGCACTTTCCACGTAGCTGGTTTCCTGATGTATCAGACACAAAACCGGAATATGCACAGGAAGGTCCTCAACCATCCACGAACGCGGCACGAAAACCGATTTTTCCCAAAGCGGCTTTCCATTTGCGTCGAATCGGCAGATGAGCGCGTGGTTCAGCATGATCCCTTCGCCGCTGTAATTCGTCGTTTCTTCGAGCAGTTCGTCAGGATTTTCTCCAGACTCCTCCTCTGCACTTTCGCCCGATTTTTCGTCCGATCCATCACCCAAGCCATCACTTTGTTCTTCTTTGGGTTCCTCGTAGTATTCCTCGTAGGAAAGTACCGCAGTGAAGCAGCCGTCTTCGTCTGGAAGGAGGTCACACGAAACGACGTTCTTCGGGTCCCACACGAACGGTTTTCCGTTCCGGCCTTTCGGAAGATTCGCGGCGGGCGGGAACTCCAGGACGGCGTGTGTGCCAGTCTTCAAATTGAAGACTTCCAACTGGTGTTTCCAGTTTAAAGCGTAACTCAAGGAAGTCAGATCGGAATTGCCAGAAGTAATTCTCAACGAATTAAAATAGTAAGGAATCGATTCTTTGACCAAACGGAGATCCATGAGTGCGACCCAGACGAATTTTCTTGTTTTTTGATTCCAGAGGTATGGACTCTGTGACTCGCCAAAAATTCCCCAGACCAGATCGCCAGCAATGCTGCGATAGTTTACCGGAAGCTGGACTTTCCCGGTGGGAAGTCCCGTTTGCGGGTCAATGGTCTGGATCTCCCTCAAAAAGTGTTCCGGTTCGAGATTTAACCGATCCACTTCCGAGGAAACTTCCTTTTGAAGTTCCTCAAGCGTTACATCCCGCAAAATACGGAACGGAACGAAAGATGAAAGATCGGTTTGGGGTTTCGGGTCCTCGGTATTCTCAGGCTTTGATTCGGAATCATCTGCTGTTTGAGAGTCCTCATCGTTTTCCGAGTTTATCTGCCACTCCTCACGCAGCTGACCAAAAGACTTGAAAACATCAATAAACGATCCCTCGGTTTCGACCAGTTTCACCATGCCGGGATCCGACACATATTTCACGTTCTGTTCTTCTTTCCAGAGCAGTTCCTCCTCGAAGAGACCAAACCTTTGGAGGTCGGGTTTTTTCCCGTAAGAAACGACATTTCCCCCTCGGGTGTCCCATTTACACGATGAGAACGAAGTTAAAGGGTTGGAATTCAGCGCAGGAATATTTTCCTCCTCCAATTGTTTCTGGATTGGCTTCAAGTAAGACTCCAGTCCCAAATCAACCGGTTCAGGTTTCACCTGAAATGTGACCGAAGGTCCCACCTGCTGAAAACCCTCAGGAATGGATTCCGCCTCAATCTCTGAAGCCGAACGGAAAGGCGGTGAGTAAAGGGAAGAAAGCGTCTGCATTGGCCAGTCAAACGGAAATGAGGTCCCCAATCCGAATTGATTATCGGTACTACGGGAAATAAACCGGACGGATGAAAACCGATTATTTATCAACGGAGTTGTCTTTTGGGTTGAAGTGAACCCCGGAATCGTATTGGCGCTAAATAAATTACGTCCAAGCGAATCCTCGCAGAAAACAGAGTGGCTTTCGCCGTCAATAAACTGGAAGACCCGAAATGTCAGTCCCTCCAGAAGGCAAACTCCTGAAGACTCACCACAGCGCGTCAGTTCACCTTCACTTCTGTTGACTCCATTCCCACGGGTATCCGTACTCTCAACCGTGATTTTTCCAGCCGGGAACAACGTAAATTCAGGTTCAAGGATACGTCGTACGGGATCGTTTTCAGGAAGGGCAAGACGATACTCGTGAGCCGTTTTCCCATCCAAAACCGTCTCGCCAGGGAACTTACGTTCCAGCCAGCGAAGAGCCAGCGCCGCACGTGAATCATCCCCAAGTTCACGGTACACACGAAACAGTTCCACGCCAGCTTCAGTGTCTGACGGGGCATTCTGGATGATGTAGGATTCCAGGAGGGCAAAATTCCGGGAAAGTTTCAAAAGGTCCAAAAACTCTTTATCTGTTTTCTCAAGTCCATCCCAGGAGCGGAAACGCAGCCGGAAACGTGCGAAGGATCTCACTAAATTTTCGGCTTTTCTCCGGGTTTCCTGAGAAGGTTTTTCCGCTTTCAATTCTTCAAACTCTTTGCGAAGCGGCTCGTATTCCGTCTCGGCCCACGTTTTCAGCTCGGTGCGCATTGGAGCGTCTGGAGGAAGTTCCCGCGCAAACGAGTCAAGCGTCGAAGCCAGCCACACATCCAGGGATTGTTTCAGTTTTCGTTCAGGTCCGGGTTTCGGCACATTGGAAACGGACAGATCTGTTACGGGGATCAAGACTTGAGCCGCATCGGGTGACTTCATCAGCTCGACCGTTTTCCGCATCCAAACCAGTGCGTCATCCCAACGTTTTACAGCGAGGAAAGACCTCGCGATCTGAGTACAAAAATGGATCCTTTCATCAGACGTTTCCATTTGGGAGTAAAATCCGTTCAGGTCAAAGCCTGAATCCGTCCCGGAAATCAGTGTTTTTACAGAATCGGATGACTCGGTAAAGGCCAAAATCGCCCGTTTCATCAGTTCGTGCGTGTAATCGCCGCCTGTTTTCAGAAGTTTGATCGCCTCGGGCAGCCTCCCGGCGTTCCACAGACGAACAGCCTCGACCTGAATTGCTTCCGGTGACGTGGCATCGGCCTCGCGCGTCCGTTTGAGCCAATCATCTGCCGCGTCATCCTGGATGAAGGCTTCCAACGCTTCGGCATTCTGGGAAAGAAGAAATTCCCCGGCGGGAATCAGATTTCCGAGTCGGCCTGGCTCGTGGCATACAGTACGCCCTTCCTCCTTCATCGTCTCAAGTGAGTACCTGACCAGAGTATCGCCGTGAGGAAGGAACAGCGAATTCCCGCTTCGAAATCCCAGCCCGGTGGTTGGTGGAAGCGCGAAATGCCCTATTTCAGACCCGTCAGTAACGTTCATTTTTGAAATCTGATTGGGCATTTTAACCGTTACCTCTTTGTCGTTCACGGCCAAAATCGCCTCACAGGCCATCAGATTATCTTTAGTCCAAAGGGTTTTGCCGGTCAAGGGATCCAGACAAACCAATCGGGTTCCTTGTTCGCTTGCGGTTAAATAAAAAAGTCTTCCGTCAGACGCGGCGACTTCTCGCAGGTGGGCATCCTGATCTTCTCTCGTAATTATCGAGGCCATACGAGTATCGAAAAACCGACGCTCATTCAAATCCAAAGTTTTGCCGCAGACGTTTCCCCAGATGAGCGCGTGCGTAACGGGATTTACACCAATCAACGCGCCAACCGGTGTCGGGCAAATAATCACCCCATTCGTGAGCCGTGGCGTGCAGGAAATCGGCGTGGAACCCGGTTCAGAGGGCGAGAGGCAGAGCGTTTGTGACCAGAGGAGTTTTCCCGTTTGGCTTTCCAGTACCAATAGCCGAATCGTTCCCGCGCGCTGACCCAGTACGTAGAGCAAATCGCCGGCGCATAGCGGGGCACCAAGGAACATCGTGCCGCTCTGCTCAAGGGTCTGGCCGCCGATGTGCCACACGAGTTTCCCGGTCTGAATGTTGTAGCACGCCAGCCGATTTGGGACAGTATTCCGATCGGCAGCGTCCAGTTCCTCTTCCCCAGAGTCTCCTATCCGTCCTTGAAGAGGGATCACTCTTCCGGGTTGGATCTGAATGGGCTGGACGGGAACCTGTGGATTAAACCGCTGCTTCATCAAGGAATCGGACGATGGCAAAAACCGCTGAATGGAGTCTTCCACACAAAAGACCAGTTTGCCGTCGCTTGCCAACGTCGCAAACGCTTCCTCGCCGAAAATCTGATGCTTCAAAAGCCCGGTCATTAACTGGTGCGAGGCCACATCGGGCTGAAGACCCTGAACTGCGCCTTTCTGAGAGGGTTCCAGCCGGTTGAGCCGATCGCGAATTCCCTCGTAGTCCAGTGTCGGAACCGCCCAGAGTTTTTTACCGGTTTGAAGGTCGATGGCCGTCAGATTCCACGCGGTACGCATCAGGGCCGTGTTCCCGGTCACCAGTGGAGCGTGAAGAGGCAGATTGGTGCTTCCATGAGCCATCAGAGCCAGAAGGACCGTTCCTTCCGGGTCGTCAATCATGGAAACACGCCAGCACGGAGTTAAAATCGGCATGGAAAAATCTCCCGCGTCGGTGCATCGAGCCTGATTCTGCAAAAGGAGCGTCCAGTCACGAGACGCTTCCTCCGGGAGTGTCTGCGCCAAAACAGGGACCTGATTCTTGAGCCAGGACGCAAATTCCTGGGCTGAGGCTCCATTGGGGACCGCTTCGGAAAGGGGTTTTCCACCGATTTTCAGGGCCTTCCATGCAGCCGCTTGTGATTGTTTTCCCTCTGCAAGAAATTGAACCGCCTCATCGCTCCGCCCAAGTGCGAAGTCGGCCGAAGCGAGATAAAGCGTCAGGATCGGCTCAAACCGATTCCCTAGCCGTGGATTGGCGCGTAGTTTCAGAAAAAGCTCACGCGCTGCGGCGGGTTGCTGACGTTCCAGAAGGTCCAGCCCCTGTAAAAAAGCCGCCTCTGAACCCGCCCGTGTGAAGAAGAAACGGTTTGCAGCCTGCGCGACCAGTTCCATTTTCCCCTGTTCCAAACCATCATTAAGCAAGAGACGGGCGCTCGTTCCAAATTCGACCTCGTAAAGCTCCAATCCTTTCGGCGGGAGTGTTTCCAATATCTGTTCGGCCTCCTGTTTCAGATTACGGAATACGTTTCCCTTCCCTTTGTCGCCGGGTTCGGCCAGGAAGAAATAATCTTCTTCAGAACCTAGAACCTGATCCAGTTTCCGAACGGCCTCGGCGTAACGATCCAACTCGATCAGTTTCTTCGCGTCTTCCATCGCTCGGCGGAGTTCCCGTGGAGGCGCCGGAAAAATCGATTGTTTTTGTCCATTTTCACTGTCATCTTCGGAATCTGTTGAAATCTGCCCGGGAATCTGCCTGATTATCTGCGCAGAGGCCGGGAAGAAACTGGGAAGAAGCGGCTCAAAAAGGAGGAACGCAAGCAGGAACGAAACGGTAAGGAAAAGTTTTTTCATGGTGTGAAGTACAAGATTTAAAACATAAAATCCTCCCTTTGACGGAATGTGTTAAAGGGAGGCGAGAAAAATTCATAATTTCAGGAAAACGGTTACGCTTTACGGACCGTTCTTCTGACAGCCAGCAGACCTCCGAAGCCGAGCAGGAGGAGCATCCAAGTGGCAGGTTCCGGAACGCCTCCGCCCGAACCCATGACGAGCTGGATCATTCCCAGGCTATCATTATAAATCACCGAGTAATCACCCGCGTCGATCATCGGAGCCAGGTCGGCAAGATTGATCGTGCTCTCGCTGAGTTTGATGGAACCCGGTTTCAAATCCAGCGTGATCGTTTCACCTTCGGCCTGTTCCGTATCCACGACGATCTCGGTCCCTTCCTGCAGGAGCAGTTCGGCAACCGTCAGGCGGTCCGTTGCATCACCGACCGCTTTCATATTAATGGCGGAATTCTCGCTGAGCGTCAGCTTGTTCGCAGTCAGTTCGGCCGTTTGTGTCGGGTCGGTCCCAATGGCGATAGTGCCTTGCGTGACCGTGATGTTTCCATCGACCGTTCCGCTCAGGCTGGCTATGGTGCTCATGTCAGCAGCGCTCACCGTCACGTCTTTCGGAAGTGATTTTCCATCCGCGACGGTCAGGGAGCCGCCCTTCATCAGGAGCGAACCGGTGATTTTCTGACCGTCCGCCGCGATGACCAGCGCCCCGTCGGGTTCGACCGTCAAATTATTCGCCGAGGCCTGATTCGTCTTTCGGTTCAGGGTCAGAGTTCCTTCACTGACGATCACGTTCGCGTCGATGTCGTAAACGACGTCGTTTGCCTGGTTTTCACTGGCGAGGGTCCAGTTTCCATCGCCGACTTTCTTGACCGTGATCCCGTGGTTCTGCCAGTTCCGGACGGCGCCGGAGAACGTGCTGTCATTGCCGAGGTCTCCAACTTCCACCGTCACGTTTTTGCCGTTATTTCCCGAACGGACCCAGCCGGTTCCGGTCAGGTCGCCCATTTCGATCGTTTTGTTGTCCAAATCGATCGGTTCGATCAAAATGCCCGAGTCACTCGTCATGGCGAGGTTGAACGACGCCTTCTCGCTTCCAAGCGCATTGCCGGAGTTGAAAGCGATCCAGCAGTTTCCCGTGACGTTGATGTCGCCGGTGAACGTGCTCAGGTCTCCGTTCAGATTCAGGAATTTGGCACGATCCGAGGAGGTGAAATTCAGCGTGGATTTTACGTCATTGGCCGAGGCCAGACCGCCTACGTTCTGCGTGGCCGCCGAGGCGTTCAGGTTTGCCGTGATGTCGCCGTCGGTGGTTCCTTTGAAGGTCAGCACACCGTTTTCCGTGGATTTTACGTTGGCGGTGAGGGTTGAGGTTCCGGTATTTTCAAGCGTCAGGCCGCCCGCCTTCATCGTAACGTCCTTGAAATCGATCGCCCGGGCGCCGGAGTTGAAGAGTTTAGCGCCGTCCACCGTGAAAACGTTGGTCGGTGGAACCACAGACGGATCTGCCGCACGTTTGTAACCAAACGCCGTACCCGGTTTCAGGGTAACGAACGCTAAATTATTAATGTGCCCATTATCATTATTGCCGCACTGGATCGTGCCGCCCTCAATGACATAACCGCCGGAGAACGTCATGCCTCCAGAAATGATGAGTGTTCCCGCGCCGGTTTTGGTCAGGACGCCAGTTTCACCAGCGATGTTACCCGTAAGGACCACGTCCACCGGATTCTCAAACCGGCTGTCGGATACGACCGTGAATTTGTTGCCGAGCGTCACGGGGTTCTGTTGGGAGAAAATCCCGCCGTCCAGCACGATTTCCGTCGCGCCGTTTCCGAGCCGGTCGGCGCCGTAGTTGCGCAGAATGCCTTCCTTGAGGGTGATTTTCTTCAGGTTGGCGCCATTGCTGCTTCCCATGGCCAGCGCACCGGTACCCGTTTTGATGAAGGAGCCGGAAACCGCGCCGCGCAGAGCCACGTGCCCCGCAGGTTCGCCATCCACTTCAATGGTTCCATTTTCCGAGGCCAGGTTTCCACTAATGCTCAAATCCCCCGACTGGATCACGTAGTTGAACGCGAGCGTTCCGCCCTCTTTCAGTTCGAAACTGCGGGCATTGCTCGTGTAGGCGCAGGTGTTCGAATTCTCGCCGTTTCCGAACTGGAGCTTGCCTTCGGTCACGGTGAATTTCGTCACGCCGGTTAGTTTGTTATCGGTCACGAGCAGCGTTCCGTCGCCGGTCTTGTTGAGGGTCCCGGTCACAGTCCCGCCAAGTTTCGTGTAATCGCCTTCTGCGGTACTCATGATCTTGACCGCGCCGGCAGATTCAATATTATTGTAGAATGTGAACTGACCGGAGCGGTTGATGGCCAACGTGCCGTTCTCGCCGATGATGATTTTCGTCATTTGGGCCGGATCGGTCCCCGCGCCTAAATGACCGACTTCGCCGCCGTCACCGATCTGGATCGTACCTTCCGTGATGGTCGTGTCGCCGGTGTAGTTATTCTTGTATGAATTCCCAATAGGGGCGCCGTTATAGTATTTTTCGTAGTCCGATGTGATGGTCCACGTACCGGTTCCGACTTTCTCGATGGCGTAGTTGGAATTTTCGTAGCGGGAGAAACTGCCGGAGAAAGTAGTGTCGATGTTTTTCGCGCCGGTCTGGATCGTGAATGTTTTTCCGGCCTGTCCGTTTGAACGGAAAATACCATCGCCGGAGATCGCGCCGACTTGCAGGATTTTGTCCGTCGGATCGAATTCAAGGAGGAAACCCGCGTCGATGGAACCCTTTTCGGCGTCTTTACCGGGATTGGGATTCAGTGTGACCGTGGAGAAATCGGTTGTCGCGCCATTAAGCGAAATCCACGTTCCGAGGGTACTGTCGGTGGAGGGGCCGGCCGTGATCGTGCCGGAGAATCCGCTCACGTCGTCACATTTCAGGTACAGGAATTTTCCACGGACGGACGTGAAGTAGATCTCCTGATTCGAGCCGGTCATTGACTCGGGCAGATTTCCAGTCAGAGAGCCGGTCAAATGCACGGGCGCTTTGGAACCGTCAATGGTGAAGCGGGTATCGCCCTCATTCGCGGCCGTAGTCGTCAGAACGAGGTTTTTAATGACTCCTTCCGTCGCGGTACGGTACGTTCCGCCATCCTCAACGGTCAAATTGGGGAACGACCATTTCTGTCCGCCCTGGACGGCAAGCGTTCCGCCCTGAAGGGTGATTTTTTCCGCACGTTCAACATAATCGGCGCTGGCCCACTGCCGGTTGTAGAGCAGCGTTCCGTTTTCCTCTATGTAGAGTACCGTGGAAGGATCGAGTTTACCGGTGCCGCCGCCGCTGCCGACCGAGAGCGTTCCCTCACGGACGGTTACGGGCTTGGCGAAAGATTTGTCACTTCCTTCGAGCGCCCACGTGCCGGTCCCGACTTTGGTGACGTAAACGCTGTCCCCGTTGTGGGTGCGGATCTGGCCGGTGAAGATGGTGTCCTTATTATTTCCGCCGATCTCGATGTAGAAATCTTTCCCCTGATTTCCCATCGGGCGAACCCAGCCATTCCCGGCGAGGGAGCCGAGCTTGAGCGGGTTTTCCGCGGTCGTGTTAATGCCGTCCAAAAGAATACCGGTCACCTGGTCCCCCGTACCAGTTGAATTAACGATAAAATCGGCGTTCTCGCTGCCGTAGTTGGATTCCCGAATGGAAAACCAGGCCTGGTTGGTAGTGGTGACCGTGCCGGAGAAACCGCTCATACTTCTGTTAAATTGGATCTGGGGGCGGCCACTCGAAGGATTAAGAATCACATTGCCTTCGCCGGAAAGCGTGCCGTTGATGGCGATCGCGGTTGAAGCCGAAAGCCAGCCGCCCTTCGTGAAGGCGAAATCATCCGAGGTGTTGGCCGTGACCGCATAAGGATTTTCCTGGGTGTATGTTCCACCATCGACCGGAATGGTCGCCGCGGAGACAGAAGCGCACGGAAGTGCCGCTCCCGCAAGGAGGAAAAAGTACGTCAGCAATGAGTGAAAACGTTTCATTGATTTGCACATAAAATCTTAAATGATGAATTCCTGAAAAACTCAGGAAGGAATAAAAAGGGGTTAAACTTTAGAAAGAGCGTTTGAAATCCCAATTTCATACGGGGACGACGCTTCCAGCGTTGTCAAACGCAAACGTGAGGCGGGGGAAGTTAATAAGCAGGGAAGTTGCAATTCATTAACTTGACCGGCGGGACGCCGGCCCTCCGAATCTGACGACGCTGGAAGCGTCGTCCCCGTAAATTTTCCACCTCTTTTCTGAAGTTTACACTTTAACGTATTTAATTATACGCTGGTTTGCATTTTTCGCAAGTAATTTTTCAAAAAATTTTAAAATTTTTAAAAAATTTCCTTCGGGGGGTTGAATTTTATGGAGGTTTATTGTATAATCGACCCGTGAGATTTCATTTTTTCTGTTCACCCTTTCCCCTTTCCACCCGACCGATTATGAAG
Source organism: Thermoguttaceae bacterium (assembly GCA_030530205.1). Lineage (GTDB taxonomy): Bacteria > Planctomycetota > Planctomycetia > Pirellulales > Thermoguttaceae > RGIG3701. Next base: position 69,447 of record JAUMVK010000002.1, read on the forward strand.
CCCACCTTTTTCACTTTCGCGTTTTGCTTCCTTTTCCTTTCTTCCGCTTTCGGCCGTTTCTGGCTCACCCCGGAAAATCTGACGCACGAGGCGTCAACTTACGACGATCTGGTGATCGACTGGCTCCTTCAGGACCTCGCGTTTGACCCGGCCCGGGGGCAGCTTCCCGTGGAGCGTCCGGCGGAAGGGAAAACGATCCTGGACTCCCTCATCGCCCAGCTTACGCCCCCGACCGTTCAAAAGGTTTTGGACGAAATTCAAAGCATGAACCCGAGCGAGGAGACGAAAAAGCAACTCGCGGAGCTCCGGAACGAGCTGAAAACGCTGGAGGGCGCATCGGCCGGGGATGCGCAGCTGCTCCAACTTTACAAAAAGGCCGCAGAAGTGCGTCGGGGCCTACGTCTCGCGTCGCTCAAAGCAAATACGAGCCGGATCTTCTTCACGAAACACCACAATCTGGGCGGTTCCCACTACGCCTACACGGAGGCCCTCTCCGACGCGCGGGCGGAGCGCCATTTCTGGGCCGGCTCGCAGCTTTGTGAGCTTCAGCTCAACGACGCGGGAGTGTGCACGGTACGGGTTTTGATCGACGACCCGGCGGGGATGATCCGCGACCCCGACCTGACGCGGGACGGGAAAAACGTCGTTTTCGCCTGGAAACGCTCGGATTTCCTCGACGATTTTCACCTTTGGCGGATGAACCTCGAAACGGGCGAGCTGAAGCAACTCACCTTTGGGCTGGGCTGGGCTGATTACGAGCCGTGCGTTCTGCCGAGCGGCGACATCATGTTCAACTCGACGCGGTGCGTGCAGGCGGTGGACTGCTTCACGACGGAGGTTTCCAACCTCTACCGGATGGACTCGGAAGGGCGTTTTCTGAGGCGCGTGAGTTTCGACCAGGTGCACGATAATTACCCGGTCCTGATGAACGACGGGCGGGTGATCTACACGCGCTGGGACTATAACGACCGCGGGCAGATCTTCCCCCAGGGCCTTTTCCAGATGAATCCGGACGGGACGGCCCAGACCGCCCTTTACGGAAATAACAGTTGGTTCCCGACCACGATTTTGCACTCCCGTCCCATTCCGAACACGAACGGGAAGATCCTGTGCGTCTTCAGCGGCCACCACACACGCCAGCGCGGGAAACTCGGCGTTCTGGACCCGAATCAGGGCCGGGAGGAAGCGGACGGCGCCACGCTGGCCGCCCCATTCCGTGAGACGGAGCCGGTCCACGTGGACGCTTACGGGCAAAGCGGCGAGCAGTTCTGCTACCCGATGCCGGTCACAGAGACGGAATTCCTCGTTTCCTACCGGCCGAACGCGAACCCGCAGGAGTGGATCCACGACCGCCCGAAGTTCATGCACGACGGCGCGCCTTTCGGAATCTACTTCATGGATCTGGACGGCCGCCGGGAACTGCTTGCCGTGGACTACAAAAACGACGAGCGTTCGTGCACCCAGCCGTTTTACCTGAAGAACGACGGCAAACCGGGCACCGCTGAAATCGCGACGGAGCGCCCGTCGATGGTGGACCCCTCGCAGGAAACCGGCGTTTATTACCTCCAGGACGTTTTCTACGGTCCGGGCCTTGAAGGGGTGGACCGGAAAGACGTCCGCTCGCTGCGCGTCGTGGAGATCGGCTTCCGCACCGTCTGGATCGGTTCGAACGGGAACTCCGGTCCGGCCGGCGGCGCGATGTCCTCGACCCCGCCCTCCATCGGCGGCGGCGCGTGGGACCCGAAGCGGATCCTCGGCGAGGCGAAAATCTACGAGGACGGCTCCGCCTGTTTCCGCGTCCCGGCCAAAACGCCCGTTTATTTCCAGATCATCAACCAGGACGGGCACGTCATTCAAACGATGCGCTCTTGGAGTACGCTCCAGCCCGGCGAAACGTTCTCCTGCGTCGGGTGCCACGAGGACAAAAACTCGATCGCGGCCCGCGGCTCCTCGTCGATGGCGATGAAAGCGGGGCCGCAGGAGCTTCAGCCGTTCCACGGCCCGGCCCGGTGGTTTTCGTTTGAAAAAGAGATCCAGCCGATCCTTGACCGGAACTGCGTCCGGTGCCACGATAATTCGGAGCGCCGCCCGCCGATGTTCATGGCAGAGAAGCGTAAAGAACAGAAAATCGACGAATCCAAACTGGACCTTCTGCTCCCGCAGGACTGCGAGTGGAGTTTCGTGACCGAGAAGGAAAAAATGACCGACCCGGAAAACGCCAAAAGCTGGGTGACGCAGTACCCGCTCCCCAACTCGGAAAAAGGCCGCGGCGGTTTCCAGCATGCTCCGGGAGCGAAATCCTCATGGAATACGCCGGAGATTTGGCTCACGACCGAGCTGGAACTTCCGGAAAATTTCGAGGCCAAACCGCTTTACATGAATATTTTCCACGATGAGGACGTTCAAATCTACGTGAACGGGACGCAGATCTTCCACGAAAGCGGCTTCAACGTGAAGCATGAAGGTCGGGCCCTCCTCAAAAACCCGTTCCACGCGGGCCGGAACGTCATCGCGGCGCACTGCGTCCAGACCGGCGGCGGCCAGGGGCTTTCGTTCGCGATCTACTCCATAAAAGACCCCTCCAAAGTCGGCGAAGCGCAAACCACCCAGTTGGACTTTAAGCCGTTCAGCCTGAAGAATACAAAATTCAAGGATGATGAGGCCGGGCGTTTCTGGTCCGAGTCGTACATGAACCTCGTCGGCGCGCCGTTCGAGCAGCGGGCTGGCGGGCGCAAGACCCACGTGGTGAACTGGATCGGGATCCAGGAATCGCCGCAAATGCTCAGTCCGTACACGGCCGGGGCGTTTTCCAGCTCGCTCTGTACGATGTTCAACGAGCCAACGCCGCATAACGGGGTGAAGCTCACGCAGAAGGAAAAGGACCTGATCGCCGCCTGGATCGACCTGCTCGTCCCGTTCTGCGGCGAGTACACCGAGTTCGCGAACTGGAAAGAAAACGAGCACGAACTGAACGAATACTTCACCGCGAAACGGGAGGTGACGAACGCTCGTGACGCGCAGAACTACGCCGCGTGGGCGAAAAACGCTCCGGAGGAGTGCGTGGTGGAAAACCAGAATCCGTACGCGGATCAGGCGCCGACCGCAGAAAAGAAGCAGGAAGGAAACGTCCTGACTTTCACGTTCGGCCAGCCGAAAAAACTCGACCAGGTGAAGATCCGCATGAAATCGGATGCGCCGTCGGCCCAGCGTTTCGAGGTCCAATTCGGCGGTTTCCGCGAAACCGGCTCGATCTCGCCCGGAAATACGGGGACGTTCGCGGTGCAAAAAGGCCAATCAGCTCAGGAAGTCGTGCTTTCGGGCGAGACGGAATGGATCGAAAAGGTCGAAATCTTCGGTTTCAATGAGGAAAAGAAATGAGCACGAGGTCCCTTGAAACGTTGCGTGAGATGCTGACGGCCCGGCCCCGCGATGGTCACAAAGGAACGTTCGGAACCGTCCTGGTCGTCGGCGGCTCGCTCGGAATGACCGGCGCCCCCGCCCTGTGCGGAATGGCGGCTCTGCGAAGCGGCGCGGGACTCGTGCGTCTGGCGGTCCCCGGGTCGATCCTCCCCACGGTGGCGGGTTTGGGGCTGGAGTACACGACTGTTCCGCTTCCCGAAACGCCCGAAGCGCGGATTTCACACGAGGCGTTTCCACTGCTTCTTGCTCTTGCGCAGAACGCCACCGTTGCGGCAATCGGTCCCGGACTGGGGCGGTCGGCGGAGTTGGATCAGCTCGTTCCGGAGCTTTGGGAGAATCTTCCGATCCCGGCGGTTTTCGATGCGGACGCGCTCAACGCCCTGGCGGAAATTTCCTCCCGAAAGGGCGGCCAGCTTCCGCCCCACGCCGCGCTGAGGGTCGTGACGCCTCACCCGGGGGAATTTTTCCGATTAATGCCCAATTCTCCGGCGTATGATGTGCCGGCGCAGCGGAAAAACTCGCGGACTTTTGCAAAGATGAACGACTGCGTCGTGGTCCTGAAAGGGGCCAACTCGCAGATCACGGACGGCGCGCGGACGTTCCTGAACGATTCCGGAAATCCGGGAATGGCGACGGGGGGGAGCGGTGACATTTTGACCGGCATCACCGCCGCGTTTTTGGCCCAGTTCCTGCGGCAGCCCGTGACTCTCCTCGACGCGGTGCGCCTGGCGGTCCACCTGCACGGCCTGGCTGGTGACCTCGCCGCGGCGGAAGTGGGCGAGTGCTCGCTCATCGCTTCCGACCTTTTGCGCTTTTTGCCGAAAGCAATCAACTCCTAACTCCTCACTCCTAACTTAATTGCCCCCCCTTGACAAAAACCCCCGAGTGGGTATAATGGTCGCATTATGTTGAATCAGATTGCGAACATTTTCGGCTTTTACTTTAGCTTCGTGTTTTATTGCTTTGGCAATAAACGCTGAAGTTCGAGCTGTTACGCAATTTCGGACCCGGCGTTTCGACCGCCGCGGTTCCTTCGAGATCTGAAAGATTCCAGCCGTCGGCGCAAAACCGGTGGCTTTTTTTGTTGGAATTTTTCAGGAGATGAAAAGAGGATAAAAAATGGAACTGAATCTTCCGTCCCTTCGCCGCGAGATTGACCGGCTTGACAATACGATCCTTCAAACCCTTCAAAAACGCCTCGAAGTTGCGCGCCTGGTCATCAAATTCAAGCGGGAACAAAACCAGAACGTGAACGTACCCGAGCGCGAGCTGCAAATCCTGAACAGTTTGAAAGGGCGCGAGCGATCACTCCTTTCCGCGGAAGTGATTGAGGATATCTACAAGACGATCTTTGCCGAGAGCAAGCGCCTCCAGCGCGAAAGCACGCCGCTGGTCGCGTTTCAGGGGGAGCACGGCGCATTCAGTGAAGTGGCGGCAAAACGTTGGAATCCCGGGGTCGCCCCGATCCCGTGTCAAACGATCGCCGAGGTTTTCCAGGGCGTCGAGCTGGGGTCCTACGACTACGGTATCGTTCCGGTCGAAAGCACCGTCGGCGGCCTGATGAGCCAGGTGAACGCCCTGCTGCTGGCGAGCAAACTTTTCGTCGTGGGGGCCGTTGAAATGTCGGTCGAACACGCGCTTCTCGTCGTGCCGGGGACCGACCTGAAATCGCTGCGCCGGGTGTACTCGCAGGCGGTGGCGCTGACCGAGTGCCAGTCGTTTGTGAAGCGGATGAAACTCGAACCGGTGGCGTACTTCGACACGGCGGGAGCCGCGAAAATGCTTGCCGAAAAGTGGGAGGAAGGCTCTTCCGCCATCGCGAGCGAATTGGCCGCGCGGTACTACAATCTGGAAGTGGCCAAGACGGGGATCGCCGACGTGCAGAACACCAGAACGCGCTTTCTTGTACTGGCCCGCCAGCCTCTGGACTGCGGCGGGAACCGCTGCTCCATCACGTTCATTATGCCGAACGAGCCGGGGTCTTTGTTCCGTGTGATGAAAATGTTCGCCGACGAAAACATCAATCTGACCCGCGTCGCATCGATCCCGACGGAGAAGGGGAACTACATTTTCTTCCTCGACTTCGCCGCCAGTGACCAGGAAGAACGTGTTCATCGAATTCTGAATCAGATCTCCTGCATTTCCGAGTCGTACCGCTGGATGGGGTGCTACACCGAGACGAACCAGTAGTACGAACGTAAAAAAGGCCCCCTCATTGAGGGGGCTGGCTCGCGAAGCGAGACTGGGGGAGTTACGTGGGCGTGCCTCACAACTCCCTCCGACGCGTAATTCCGTGCTCCGCACTCCATTACCGCCTTCCATTTGACGACGCTGGAAGCGTCGTCCCCACTACGGTGGCATCACTGCCACCGCTCGCCCTTTGGCTCGTTTTACAAATCCTCGATCCTCACGCGCATGAAAACCGGGCGGTATTCTTCCGGCTTGTGCGGCAGGGAGCCCAGACGGTTCACGTTGTAAGTGAAAACAAGCTCCTCGTCCGTGGAAAGGGCAGGGTGCGCCTTCGCGTTATAGGCCGAAATACCTTCCAGAAGTGGCGGAATCTCGTACAAAACTTTCGGCTCGCTGAGCGGCCCGAATGGCCGGTCCGCCAAGCGGTACTCGACCGTCCGGGAAATGCAGTCCCGCGTATAGACGAGCAGGAACTTCCCCGACGGCAGGCGTGAGACCGAAAGCTCGCACGAAACTCTTTCCGCCAGGCTGGCCGATTCGGTCATTTCTTTACCCCAGCCGCGGCCATTCCAGAAGCGCCACGCGCTGAAATCTTCCAAATCTTCAGGCCGGACCCGGGCGGCGATCAGGTCTTTCCGGTGGAGCCCTTTGCGGTCCGCGTAGCCGAAAATGTAGAAAAACCCGTCGTCCGAGTCGTCGCAGATGGCGGCGCCGAACACGAACCACGAGTCGGGCGTTTCACGGAGCAGCGGGACGTTTTTCTGAATTTCGGCGTTGGAAAAATCCGGGGTCCCGTCTTTTTTCAGAGGAAGGGAGACCCAGTCGATCTGCATTGGTTTCCACGTCTTCTTCTCGGGGATCATCGCGGTGAATTTGAGCTTTCTCCCGACAAAAACTCCGTCCTGCAGCCAGTACCGGCCCGGAAGGAGGTTCTGCCCCTTTGGCGGAACGAAACACTCCATCGGCCCCTGCGTCGGAAGCCGCCAGAAGGAGTGGTTGACCATATACACGTCGCCAAACTCCCGCCCGGACTCGCGGGTCGTGCCGCAAATCGTGTCGCTGAAAAGAAAGTACACGTCGCCGGTTTTCAGCTCACGCACAGAGTAAACTCCATCTGCGGCAAGCCAGCCGGATGTTTGTGCGGTGAGGGCGTTCCACTCCGAAGCCGGTTCTGGATTCAAAGCCAAAACGAGAAAAAAGATCAATGAAAACATGGTTCTGTATGAGTAATTGAGTTAAATGCGGGAAAACAGGTCCGGGTGACATCCTGGTTTCTCTTCATTCTACACAGAGGGAATGAAATGTCAAGGGGTAGAGACATCAAAGTGTTTTTTCCCAAGCGGGATTTCTTTTTCAGGGGGGGGTTGTATTGGCCTTGGCTTTGTGATAAAATGAACCTCATTCGATGTTCGGGCACAAAGTGTCACAATTTATTAATCTGTCAATCGTTGGTGACCTACCTCCCATGAAGACTTTCCAAACATTCATTTTGTTTCTGGTGGCCTGTTCTTTGGCGATCACGTCATTTGCAGACGAACTGACCGTGATTTCCATCAGAACGGACAGTCAAAGTTTTCCAGTGTACAAAAGTGCCTTTGCCTGTGATGGGGATAAAACCAATTTCTGGCACACGGAATTCGGCAAGAAAAATCCCGCTCCGCCGCACTGGGTGGAACTCGATCTGAAAAACCGGGAACTCGTGCGTGGTATCGTTTACACACCCCGTCAGGATTCCAACAATAACGGGACTTTTTGCCAGACAGAGGTCCGCGTTTCGGATGCGCTTGAGCAAATGGGCAAGCCGGTTTGGAAGGGTGATCTTGACGCGATGCGGAAGAACATCAAAGACACGGTGACGATTTTGTTCGACAAGCCGGTTTCCGGACGATTCGTCAAAGTAACCGTTCTTTCAACGTTTGGCAATCAGCCCTACGCCTCCGCAGCGGAACTTCAGCCCATCGTGGAAGGGAGGACGTTCACGGCTGATACCAAAATCCACTTGAAGAACGTGCCGAACGCCGATCCGGAACTGGTCGATCAGTTCAATCTTTTGCTGGAAGAGCTTGATAATCGCCAAAAATACGATAAAATCACCGGGCAGATATACGACCCCCAGGCGGGGATTTTGCCGGAGGACGAAACACCTGCGGATGTCATTTACCGCCGAACACTTGCCGCCGTCAACCGTTTGGAAAAGATCAACGCAGATATTGCTGCGCCGTTTCTGGTTCAGCTCCAGACGCTGAATCCGGCGGGAAAATCACTGATGACCATCGAGCAGAACTTTGCGTTGTTTGAACAAATCGCGAAAATCCGAAGGCGGGTCCTGTTTGCCGACCCCGACCTGAATTTCGACAAACTCCTGTTTGTCAAAAAACACCGTGCGACCTTTAACCACCTGTGTGATCAGTATTACGGCGTGAATCTTCTCCCAGGCGGAGGAATTTTCCTTTTGGAAAACGCTTTCAAAGCCGATTCTGAACCGACGGTCAAAAATGTGCTGGAAAACTCGGTCGTCGAGTCAGGACGTCTGAAAGGGAATGATCTGAAGACCGGTGCGTTCGCCACGCTGGCACTGGATTACGACGCGCAAAAAATCGCCTTCGCCTATGTTGAGACTACCGGCGATCGGGGGCATAAATATCACACAGACCTTTCCAAAGGACACTGGGAGCGAGGCCGCTGCCTGCACATTTTCACCGCTAACGCGGACGGAACCGGGCTGAAGCAAATCACCGATGGGACGTGGAACGACTTTTACCCGTGCTTCCTGCCAAACGGCCGGCTGGCGTTCATCTCCGAGAGGCGCGGAGGCTATCTGCGCTGCGGGCGCGAATGCCCGAACTACACGATTTTCGACATGAACCCGGACGGGACGTTCATGCGCTGCCTGAGTTACCACGAAACGAACGAGTGGGCGCCTTCTGTTACAAACGACGGGAAAATCATCTGGACGCGCTGGGACTATATCGACCGCCACGGTTGCACGACGCACGCCCCCTGGATCATGTCGCTCAACGGGTCGGACCCGCGCGCCATTCAGGGGAATTTTACCCTGCGGCGTGAACGACCGGATACGGAAATGGACCTCCGACCGATCCCGAATTCGTCCAAATTCGTCGCGACGGCCGGCCCGCACCACGGGCAGAATTACGGCTCGCTCGTCATCATCGACCCGTCCCGGATCGCGGAAGAAGAAAACGACGCGATGGCGTGCGTCAAGCGTCTGACCCCGGACGTCGGTTTCCCGGAATCACAGGACGGCGCGCAGGTCTGGGGTTTCGCTTACCCAATCTCGGAGGACCTTTTTCTGGCCGTCGCGGACTTCTCGGTCACATCGAGTCAGGGGATGCAGTGGAACGCCGTCATTAAGGGAAATTATGGTATTTACCTCCTCGACCGGTTTGGGAACCGTGAGCTGATCTACCGCGACCCGGAAATTGGCTGTGCGACGGTCCTTCCGTTTGTGAAGCGGCCGCGCCCGACCATAGCGCCGGAACTGGTCCAGCCGGGAGAAATTCCCTCGCAGGAGTACATCCCTCTGCCGGAACGGGACTGGACAAAACGCCCGCAGGCCGATGTGACGATCGCGAACGTTTACCAAAGTCTCAAGCCGTGGCCGGAAAACACGAAGATCCGGTCACTTCGGATCGTTCAGCTTTACTCGATGTCCGTTCCCTCAGGCTGGATGTTCCACACCGGGCGCCAGGAGCCGTCATCGAACGACAGCGTGAACCTCGTGCGCGGTGTGATCGGGACTGTACCAGTCGAGGAGGACGGCTCGGCGCACTTCACCGTTCCGGCCCAGGTGGAACTTTTTTTCCAGGCGTTGGACGAGAACGGAAACGCGGTGCAGTCGATGCGTTCCGGGACGTACTTCCAGCCGGGCGACCACGTAAGCTGCGTTGGCTGCCACGAGCCGAAAGGCCAGATCACCCGGTCGTCGAGTGCGCTTCCGATCGCGTTTTCCCGCCCGGCCTCAACGCCTGTACCAGAGGTGGAAGGCTCGCGGCCCGCAAACTTCCCCGAGCTGGTTCAGCCGGTTCTCGACAAACACTGCGTCGAATGTCACGAGAAGCCGGAGAGCAAAACGTTCTCCCTGACCGGGAAACCGTTGTACAAGAAAAACAGCTCGGCGTTTTCCCATTCCTACTACAATCTGGTGTTCAACGACTGGGCGTTTTACGACTACGGTAATTCTGTCCGGACGATCCCGGGTGAGTTCGGCGCCAATAAATCGCGCCTGCTCCCGCTGCTCGACCAGGGGCACTACGGCGTGAAACTCTCCGAAGAGGAACGGCATCGGATCGCCCTCTGGCTGGATATGCTCTCGCCGTTCTACAGCGTTTACGAGCCGGAGCAGCAGAACAAACAGTTAAAAGGGGAGAAGGTTTACCCGACTTTAGAGTGATCGAAGATGAAATCCCAAACCGTTCTTTTTGTTTCGTTTTGCGCATTGACGCTTTTGACTGGTCGGCTTCTGGCGGAGACTGAACCCGAGACGGTACTCATTACCGTCAGGTCGAACAGTCAAAGCCTGCCGGAATACGGTGAACTGAACGTTTGCGACGGCGACCCGGCGACCTTTTGGCACACGGAATTCCGAGCGCAGCGCCCTCCATTTCCGCACTGGATCGAGCTGGATCTGCAGGAACGCGAAACCATCCGCGGCGTCATTTATACCCCGCGGCAGGACGGGAATCATAACGGGACGTTCGCCCAGACGGAAATATACGTTTATGATGATCCGCAAGACGCCGGCGCGCCCGTCTGGCGGGGCGATTTGGACACGATGCGGAATGGGCCAAAAGATTCGGTGAAAATCACGTTCGACGCGCCGATGGCCGGACGTTTCCTGAAAATCCAGGCGCTGACGGCCTTCAACACGTACCCGGCCGGTTCCGCCGCGGAGGTCCAGCCGATCGTGGACGGCAAAAAGTTCACGACGAGTAATCGAATTGATCCCGGCGACTTCCCCAACGCCGATAAAGAGCTGGTCAGCGAGTTCAACCGGCTCGTCGCGGAACTCGGTGACCGTCAAAAATACGAAAAAATCGCCGGGCAGATTTACGACGTTCAGGCAGGGATTTTGCCGGAGGATGACACGCCGGTGGACGTGATTTTTCGCCGTACAGCTGCGGCGCTGGAACGTTTGGAAAGGCTGGCCCCTCAAAAAGTGGCGTGGTTTTCCAGTCAGCTCAAAGCCCTAAATCCCGCTTCGGCCACGCTTTCTACGCAGAAAGAACTTTTTCAACACTTTGAAAAAATCGCCCGTTTACGGCGTCAGATCCTCTTTTCCGACCCGGCTTTGAGTTTCGACAGAATTCTGTTCGTGAAGAAGCACCGCGCCGCGTACAGCCACATGTGCGACCAGTATTACGGCGTGAATCTCGTTCCGGGCGGGGGGATCTTCCTGCTGGAAAACGCATTCAAGACCGACTTGGAGCCGACGGTCCGAAACGTTCTGGAAAACTCGGTCGTTGAGTCCGGCCGACTGAAGGGGACCCGGCTGGAAACCGGCGCGTTCGCGACGCTGGCGCTGGATTACGACGCTCAAAAAATCGCCTTCGCCTACGTGGAGGCCGAAGGTGACAAAGCGCACAAATACCACTACGACCTTTCCAACGGCCACTGGGAACGCGGGCGGTGCCTTCACATTTTCACCGCCAACGCGGACGGCTCCGACCTGCGCCAGATCACCGACGGGACGTGGAACGACTTCTACCCGTGCTTTCTGCCCAACGGCCGGATCGCGTTCATCTCGGAGCGCCGCGGCGGGTATTTGCGCTGCGGTCGGGTTTGTCCGAATTTCACGGTCTTCGACATGAACCCGGACGGGTCGTTCATGCGCTGCCTGAGCTACCACGAGACAAACGAATGGGCGCCGGTCGTCTCGAACGACGGTAAAATCGTTTGGACGCGGTGGGACTACATCGACCGCCATTCCTCCGCGGCCCATCACCCATGGGTCATGTCGCTGAACGGGTCGGACCCGCGCCAGATTCACGCGAATTATACGATCCGCTTCGACCGAACCAACACGGAAATGGACCTTCGTCCGATCCCGAATTCGTCGAAATACGTCGCAACCGCCGCCCTGCATCACGGCCAGAATTACGGGTCGCTGGTGATCATAGACCCCGCCCTGGTTCCGGAGGAAGAAAACGACCCCATGGCATGCATCAAGCGCCTCACGCCGGACGTAGGTTTCCCGGAAAGCCAGGTCGGAGCGCAGGTCTGGGGGTTCGCGTACCCAATTTCTGAGGATTTGTTTCTCGCGGTCGCCGATTACTCGATGGACATTGATCAGGGCATGGAGGGCAAAAAGTATTTGCGCGGCGATTACGGTATTTACCTCCTCGACCGATTTGGCAATCGGGAATTGATCTACCGCGACCCGGAAATTGGCTGCGGGACGGTTCTGCCGCTGATAAAACGCCCGCGCCCGACCGTAGCGCCGGAACTGGTAAAGCCTGGTGAGATCCCGCCGCAGGAATTCATCGCTTTCCCGACCCCGGACTGGAAAGACCGTCCGCAGGCCGAGGTGACGATCGCGAACGTTTATCAGAGCCTCAAGACGTGGCCGGAAAAGACCAGGATCAAAGCGTTGCGAATCGTCCAGATCTACGCGATGTCCGTCCCGTCCGGCTGGCTGAATCATATTGGCCGCCAGGAAGAAACGACGCTTCATACGGCCACCATCAGCCCGGTTCGCGGCGTGATCGGGACTGTGCCCGTTGAGGAGGACGGCTCGGCGCATTTCATGGTTCCGGCCCAGATGGAAATCTTCTTCCAGGCTCTCGACGAAAACGGAAACGCCGTCCAGTCGATGCGTTCCGGGACGTACTTTCAGCCCGGTGATAATGTAAGCTGTGTCGGCTGTCACGAACCCAAGGGGCAGATCACCCGGTCGTCGAGCGCTCTTCCAATCGCGTTTTCCCGGCCCGCGTCGATCCCGGAACCGGACGTGGAAGGAAGCCGCCCGGCCAGTTTTGTCGAGCTGGTTCAGCCAATCCTTGAAAAACACTGTGTCGAATGTCACGCGAAGCAGGAAAACAAAACGTTTTCGCTCGCCAAAGAGCCGTTCCAGAAGTACCACAACGCAACGTTTTACCAGTCGTACTACAACCTGATGTTTAACGGCTGGGGGTTTTGCGACTACGGTGACCCGACCCGTACGGTCCCGGGGCAGTTCGGCGCGTTGAAATCGCCTTTGCTCCCGCTGCTCGATAAAGGGCACTACGGCGTGAAACTCACCGACGAGGAACGGCACCGGATCGCCCTCTGGCTGGATATGCTCTCGCCGTTCTACAGCGTTTACGAGCCGGAGCAGCAGGCCGTGCAGCTCAAAGGCGGGAAGGTTTACCCAACGCTGGAATAAAATTACGAATTATGAATTAAGAATTATGAATTGGAAATCGGCACTGCAAGCACCGCTCGCAATTTAAAGCCTCCCCTGAAAGGGGAGGTGGCCCGCAGGGCCGGAGGGGTTCCGAAATGGGAAAAGCCCGTCCTTTGGTCGGAACCCCCCAGTCTCGCTGCGCGAGCCAGCCCCCTCAAGGAGGGGGCCTTTAAACGACGCTGGAAGCGTCGTCCCCGTAATATCTTTTGCGCCCCTTCTTGACAACCTCTCCACCCTGTATTATAATTATAGGTCAGGCCAACTTTTGTGTAAAAACGCGGTTTTTGGGAAGTTGCCTGATTTCACCCCTTCCTTTTTCTCAACGATTATGAAAACCCTACCTCCCCACAGTCTTTTGATTTTCGCCCTGACGCTCTGCGGACTCACCGCGGCGTTTCAAGGCGCACAGGCTCAGGACGCGCCCGCGCCCGGAATCCCTCCCCACGTCTGTAAAGTCGAGGTCCTCGTGAACAGCGAGAACCAGCGCAACGAGGCGTACCGCGCCTGCGACGGCGATCTGCACACCTACTGGCACACCCGGTTTGAAGATCCCGCGGTTGACCCGCCGCACTGGATCGCGCTGGACCTTCAGGAGCCGATGGCCATCGAAGGTTTCGACTACACGCCCCGCGAGGACATCACGAACGGAACGTTTGAAAACGTTAAGGTTTACGTCTGCGACGACCTGAACCAAAAGGGCGAGCCGGTCTGGACGGGCGTGGTTTACCCGAAGTACGAGAAGCCGGTCAAGACGGTCCGGATCCAGTTCCCCGCCCCCGCAACCGGACGGTACATTTTCTTTGACGTGGTGAACGCGCTGCAGAACATCAAGCGTGCGTCCGCCGCTGAAATCCAGCCGCTCGTCAAGGGCAAGACGTTCCTCAACAAAGAACTCGTGGAACGCTTCGAGAGCATGGGCATTAACCCCGATTTGATCATGCGCGGCGGTTTGCTCACGGTCAAAATGGTCGATCAGGACGTTTTCTCCGCGCCGGCTTTGCCCAAGGGGATCATCAAAACGGCCGAGGGCGTTGAGTGCGAAAACCGCTTCATGATGCACGAATGGATGCTGACCCTGCTCGACAAAGCCGAGGCACGCTGGATCGAGAACTACGAGAAAGCGAAAACGCCCGAAGAAATCGCCGAGTACCAGAAAGTGCGCAAGGACTTCTTCTTCAAGCAGATCGGCGCGTTCCCGGAACGAAACCCGCTCAATCCGGTCATTACGGGCAAGGTGGAAAAAGAAGGCTACACGGTCGAGAAGGTCCGCTACGAGTCCCAGCCCAATTTCTGGGTGACGGCCAACTTCTTCATGCCGGACGAGACGAAATACCCGAAACCGTGGCCGGGAGTTCTGGTCGCGTGCGGGCATTCCGCGAACGGCAAGGGGTACACCAATTACCAGCGCGTTTCCGCTCTGCTGGCCCTCAACGGCATGGCGGCGCTGATCTTCGACCCGATCGACCAGGGTGAACGGTTCCAGTACACTACGCCCAAACCGCCGCTCTCCGTCCACGCGCACAACCTGCTCGGCATCGGTTCCATGGCGCTCGGACGCAACGCGAGCTGGTTCGAGATCTGGGACGGTATGCGTGGGATCGACTACCTCAAATCCCGCCCTGAAGTCAATCCCGAAATGATCGGCGCGTGCGGGCTCTCCGGCGGCGGAACGCAGACCGCGTATTTCATGGCGCTGGACGACCGCATCGAAGTCGCCGCGTCACTCTGCTACCTGACCTCGCTCGCCGGCATGTACCGCCGCGGTTTGCCGGAATCCGACGCCGAGCAGCACGTTTTCGGCCAGCTCGATTTCGGGCTGGAACACGCAGACTACTGCATGATGCGCGCCCCCAAACCGACGATGATCGGCTGCGCGACCAAGGACTTTTTCCCGATCAAGCAGACGTGGGACTCCTATCGCTACAGCAAGCGCATGTTCGGTCTGCTCGGCTACCCCGAACGGATGAATCTGGCCGAAACGTTCAACACGCACGGCTACGACCTCTTCCTGCGTACCGCGACGGTCCGGTTCATGAAGCGGTTCCTGATCGGCGGGAGTGAAGCGGTCGTTGGCCCGAACAAGACCGAGCCGATCACCGAGCCGGACCGCGTCCTGGAATTGACTCCTGAAGAACTCCGTGTCACGGAGACCGGCAGCATTCAGGACATTCCGGGCGCACGAACGACGTTCGACATTAACCGCGATTTTGCGAAAGAGCTCACCGCCAAACGCGCCGAGCTCTGGGCCAAAACTCCCGTGGACGAAATGCGGGTCAAAGTCCGCGAGCAGGCGCTTTTCCGCGAGTCCAAAGACATCGCTCCGCTGACCGTTTTGTCGTCCGAGGACATTCCCGAGCTGATCGCCGCGCCGGATGGTCTCATCCCGCCGCTGGCCGAGGCGAATCGGATCGTGTTCCAGGTCGAGCCGAAACTCTACATGACGGCGCTCTGGCTCGTGCCTCGCAACGCCGACATGACGAAGGTCACACTTTTCGTCAGCGATAAAGGCAAGGCGGACGGCGCGGAGATCGTCAACGGCCTTCTGGAAAGCGGCAGGCCGGTCTTGACCGTGGACCTGCGCGGCTACGGCGAGACACAGCAGCTCGGCCAGAACTACTTCAACTGCAACCACTTCGGTCAGGACGGCTGGGACTGCTATTTCGCGTTTGACCTGAACAAGACGTACGTCGGGTTCCGCGCGGAAGACCTCTTCAACCTGAGCCGGTTCCTCAAGACGGAGCTCAAGGCGCAGAACGTGGACTGCATCGCCTTGAATGAGGCTTCCATTCCCGCCCTGCACGCGGAGTTCTGCGAGCCGGAGACGTTTGGCCACCTGACCGTCGTCAACACGCTCGTGAGCTGGACGAATATGGTCGAAAACGGCGGTTTTTCTCACACGCCGCTGGCCAGTATCGTTCACGGCGCGCTGCAGGTTTACGACCTTCCGGACCTTCGGGCCGCGCTCGAAAAAGCCGGCAAACTGACGGTTTCCGGCCTCCGCTGGGAAAAGGTCCCGGAAGAGAAGTGACGCAAACCCGTCCCGCTTCAACGCTTGATTTAAACACGGATTTTCATGGATTCAAAGGATTTCCACAGATTTTTAAAGAAAATAGGGTGAACTTTTTCCAAAAGTAATCCTTTTAATCCATTTAATCCGTGGAAATCCGTGTTTAAATGGAATTTTGAAGCGGAACGCGC
Source organism: Thermoguttaceae bacterium (assembly GCA_030530205.1). Classification (GTDB taxonomy): domain Bacteria; phylum Planctomycetota; class Planctomycetia; order Pirellulales; family Thermoguttaceae; genus RGIG3701. The sequence continues at coordinate 85,657 of JAUMVK010000002.1, forward strand.
TCTGTGTTTAGTTAAGACCCATCACCCGGTGACCGCTCTGGCCGCCCCCCAGCATCACAGGATTTCCAGCCCATGAAAAGATTCGTCATCGTTTTGAGTTTACTGGCCTCCCTTCTTCCCGCATTTTCTCAGGCGGAACCGGCGGTGGAGTTTTCTCAGCATCGCGCCCAGGAATTGAAAGACCTCAAGTGGGGCATGTTCGTCTGCTGGTCGCTGAGCACTTTTTCCGGCACGGAGTGGACCGACCCGGCGGGAAAAACGCCCGATTTCTTCCGCGCGGCCGGGGTCGATACGGACCAGTGGGCGCGGACGGCCAAAGAAGCCGGCATGGGCTACATCCTTTTTCTGGCGAAACATCACGACGGTTTCTGCCTCTGGGACACGAAAACGACCGAATTCAAATCGACCAACTCGCCGCTGAAAAAGGACGTTCTGGCCGAGCTGCGGAAGTCCTGCGACAAGTACGGCATCAAGCTCGCGCTCTACTTCTCCGAAGGGGACTGGAACTGGCCCGGCGGCGTGTACCGGAACAACCAATCCGTTAATCCCGAAGTGAAAAAGGCCCAACTCAAAGAGCTTCTGACCCTGTACGGCCCGATCGAGTACATCTGGTTTGACCACGCGGCCGGGACCGGCGGGCTTTCGCACGAGGAAACGACCGCGTTCTGCCACGAGGTCCAGCCGTACACGCTCATCGGCTACAATCACGGCGAGTGCTCCGGCGAAGTGCGCATCGGCGAGCGCGGCAAACCGTCCGCTCTGGACGACGCATCCGGAGCCGGGTACAATCGGAACGCTGCGTCGTACGACAAGTACCTCGCCGCCGAGTTTACGTACCCGATCCTCCCCAAACACGAGGGCGGGGCGCAGTGGTTCTACTCGCTCCCCAAACACGACGGCCTGTGCACCGACGCGGAGAAGATCTACAGCGACTACCTCGGCGCGGTCAAATACGGCAACATTTTCTCGCTGGACGTCGGCCCCGACTACAACGGCCGCCTGCGCGACATTGACGTCCAAACCCTGCAAAAAGTCGGGCGGATGATCCGCGAAGGCGAGTTCCTCAATACGAGTGAGGAGTCAGGAGTGAAGAGTGAGGAGTTGGCGCAAAGCGGTAAGGCCATTAATTGGGAAGATTTTCTCGCCCGGCAGGATCTCATTTGGGAAACGCTGCCGGACAGTTACTTTGAGTCGTCCTTTCTGGGGAATGGCCTGATGGGGACGATGATCTACAAACGTTCTGACCACGAGATCGCTTTTGACGTTGGAAGAACGGACATCACCGACCACCGGCTCGGCAATTTCCGCATCCCGGTCGGGCGGCTCCTCCTGAAAACGAAGGGGAAGATCCTCGCCGGCTCGGCCCGGCTGGACCTCTGGAACGCCGAAACACGCTTCGAGCTGGAAACGACCGAGGGCCGGATCCGCTTCCGCGCGCTGGATCTCTCGCAAGACATGGTTTTGCTCATCGACGTGGAACGGCTCGACGGCGAAAAAGAGGCCGTTTTCGCGTGGGAATCGGAAGAGCCGCTGGTCTATCGTGAGAAGCGGGCGAATCATCTGCCCGACCCGCTCAATCCGCCGGTGGAACTGAAACAGGACGGCGGGATCTCGTACTCCGTCCAGAACCGTGTCGCCGGCGGGCAGTTTTCCGCCGCCTGGGCCGAACGTCCGGTTCAGGGCGCCGCCGCGTCGCGCTCGCAGGTGGTCCTCTCGCTAATCGACACGTTCCCGGAAACCACCGCCTCCGAAATCGCCCGCGAGACGGTCAAACGGACCCTTGAAAAAGACTGGAACGACCTGATCGCCACGCACCGCGCGTGGTGGCACGGCTTTTACCCCAAGAGTTTCGTCTCCGTGCCGAACACGCAGATGGAAAGTTTTTACTGGATCCAGATGTACAAGCTCGCCAGCGCGACCCGCCCCGACCGGCACGTGATCGACCTGATGGGGCCGTGGTACTGCCCGACCGTCTGGGCGAAGATCTGGTGGAACCTCAACATTCAGATCTGCTACCTGCCCGTTTACACCGCAAACCACTGCGAGCTGGGCGAGTCGTTTACCCGACTGATCGACGACAAGCGGGCGAACCTCGCCGCCAACGCGAAACTCCTCTACGGGATCGACGATGGCGCGACGCTCAACCATACGACCGATAACGACTGCATCAGCGAATACTACACGGAATACCTCAATCCCGGCGACTTCACGTGGGCGCTGCACAATTACTGGCTCCAGTACCGCTACACGATGGACCGTTCGTATCTTACTGACCGGGAAAAACACGCGTTTTTCGATATGCTGAAGGGGTCATTCAACGTTTACAGGCACATTTTCCAGAAGGAGGTCGACGGCAAATACCACATTCCGGTCATGCGGTCGCCCGAATACCCGACCAAGGCGAGGGACACGAACTACAACATCGGCCTGATCCGCTGGCTCTGCGAACGGCTGATCGAGGTCAACCGCGAGTGCGGCTTTAACGATCCGCAGGCCGCCGAATGGCAGGACGTTCTGGACCATCTGGTCGATTACCAGGTCGGCGAGGACGGCTTCCTGATTGGCGCGGACGTCCCGCAGACGGTCTCGCACCGGCACTGGTCGCATATCCTTCAGGTCTGGCCGCTGTGCGTCTATACGGCCGAGGATCCCGAGCGGCGCGCGTTGATCAAAAAGACGATGGACCACTGGACGACGGTCGAGGACGGCCGGCAAATGTTCGGCTGGTCGCAGGCCGCTGCGGCAAGCATCTACGCCATTCTGGGCGAAGGCGAGAACGCCCGCGATTATATTTTGAAGCACCACAACAATCGGCGGTTCGTCCAATGCAATACGCAGTATTTTGAGGGCGGATGGCCTGTGATCGAGTGCTCTCACGTGGCGGCCCGCGCCCTTCAGGAAATGCTTCTGCAGTCGTGGGGGAATCAGATCCGCGTCTTCCCGGCCATCCCGGCCGACTGGAAGGAAACGTCCTTCGCCGACCTGCGGACCGAAGGCGCGTTCCTCGTCTCCGCGATCCGCAAAGACGGCAAAACGTCCTGGGTCAAGATTGAGTCCCTCGCCGGTGAGGAATGCCGGGTCGTCCCGAACTTCACGGGCGATTTCCGGTCCTCCGCCCCGGAAAAGGTTCAGCCGCTTGGGAATGGCCTGTTCAAAATCGATCTGAAGAAAGGCGAAACGATCACCCTCTGGCAGGGTGAAGCCGGTCAGAAGGTCGCGCCGGTAACGATGCCCGATGGTCAGAAACCCAACCCCTGGGGCAAAAAGGCCGCGGAAAAGATCAACCTCAAGACGAGCCTCTCCTACAGGAAACCGGTCAAGGCGTCGAGCAACTGGGACTCCGGCGCGTACAGCGTCGCCTCAGCGTTCGACGGGAATCTGGTTTCCCGCTGGGGGGCGAAACCGGGGTCACGCTCCGGTTGGATCGAGGTGGACCTGACCCAACCGACCGAGGTCAAAAAGGTAGTCATTTCCGAAATCGCGTACCCACGAACGACCCGGTTCCGGATCGAGGTCCGGTCGAGCGAAACAGACGAATGGACCACGGTTTACGAGGGGAAAACCATCGCCCGGCAGAATTTCATCATCCCATTTGAGAAACCGGTCGAGGCCCGATTCGTCAGATTGAACATTCTCGACGCAACAGAAGTCCCGACGATTGAGGAGTTCAGTGTATATTGACCCTGAAAGACTTCATACCAGTCCCGCTTCCATGTGAGATTTAAACACGTATTTTCACGGATTCAAGGGATTAAAAGGATGACTTTTGAAAAGCCACTCCCTTTTCTCTTTAAAAGTCTGTGGGAATTTTTAATCCGTGAAAATTCGTGTTTAAATGGAATTATAAACCGAAAGGGATAGCAATTCTTAATCTTTGGTTTCACGAGAAATCTCCAAAAATCTGAATATCGGGATTTTCTAACGCTTGTCCTCTGTGCGGCTCCAAAAAGGTTTGTCAGGTTTATGGTTTTCGCGATGAAGAATACTTATATTTAAAAATTCAGTGGATCAAAAGGTGTCGATGCGTACTTGTCGGATGCCCCTTTTTTTCAATCAGGCCAAACAATTTCTGAAAATTCTGAATCTTTACAAAATATTTACAAAACCTTTAAAAACGCTTAACATTCGTCCTGTATACTACTTATGTAAGGTGTGAGGGATGTCCTCCCCAGAAAAACAAAAAATCACAATTCCAATAAGGAGACACAATCATGAAAAAGATCACCATTTCCATCGTCGCTCTGCTGGCTGTTGCGTTGCTCTGGACTTTGAACGCCTTCGCCTGCAATACTTCCACGCAGGTCACTGCTGAACAGGCCTTTTCCGGGACGACCAATCCTGGAGGAGCTGTCAGTGAACAATTCACAGACGAGGACGAAGATGATGATGACGACATTTACGACATCGACGACGCGGATGACGATGAAGACATCGAAGACGCGGATGAGGATGAGATGACCGACTACGAGCCGGCCCTTTACCGCGCCGCCAAAAGGGGCGATCTTGCGAAAGTTCAGGAACTCGTTGCCAAGGGGGCCAATGTGAACGCCATGACCGAAGACGACGAAACGGCACTCCACGCCGCCGCTGAAAATGGTCGGGTCGAGGTCGCCAAGTTCCTGATCGAAAAAGGCGCGGACGTCAATGCCGAAGATGAGGACCAGACTACGCCGATCTTCGAAGCCTGCGATGGATCGAGCCTCGAAATGGTCCAGATCCTGGTCGAGAATGGCGCGAACATCAACATCACGAACGATGACGACGAAACGCCGCTGCACGTCGCCGCCGAAGACGGAACGCTCGAAATCGTCAAGTACCTCGTCGAAAAAGGCGCCAATGTGAACGCCGTGAACGAAGACGGCCGCACGCCTGCCGAAGAAGCCGCCCATGAGGGATGCACCGAAATCGCCGAGTTCCTCCGCAGCTGCAAGTGATGATTTCAAGGAGTACGGCTTGAAGGGGTTCCAGATGGTCGTACTCCATTTTTGAAGCTCAATCTGCGGGGACTGTGATCATTGAAGTGTGGAGCGAGTTGGATGTTGCCTTTGCGTTAATCCTCCGCCTTGGCGTTTCGGAAACCCGGCATGTCAGCGCGGGGATTGGCGTTCATCGCGTCACTTCCCACCCGGATCGCCCGAAGGAGTTTCTGGTAGTCCGGATCTTCGTCCGTTTCAAAGAGAAAACCTTTTTCCGTTTTGATTCCCCGACCCAACGGAGCAGGGCGGTGCGCAGTCAGCGCGGGCGAGTGTTCCGGATGAGTGAAATTTACCCAGCCGAAACGCCCGGACCAGTTCGTCGTCGGGTTGGCGGGGCCGCTCGGTGCGTCGCTGAAAAGAAATTCCTTGTGGCACTCGGCACAGCGACGGTTCCAAACCTCATAAAAGTCGGTCCGGAACGGCTCGCAGTCGAACAGATCGCGCTTTCCGGCGGAATTGGGCCGACTGTTCGCGTAGGTGGCGTAGTACGGAATATCGGCGTCCACCCACATAAAAACACGCTGGCGGTCTTCGAGCGGAATTTCTTTCCCGCAGTGCTCCTTGGTCAAGTACTCTTCCAGGCGGCTCGCCACGATTCCAGCCTCAAGTGGGTCGTTCACGCCCGACGGAGTCCAGAGGAGCCAGTAGAAATGCACGAGCGGCTTTTCCCGTTTTGCTTCCTCGGGAAGCATTCGGCCCGTCTGCATATCGTGCTGACGGTAGGAGCGTGAGCGGAAAACGAGCGAATCGTAAGACTCGCAGAAAAACCGCGTTTTGTCGCCGGTCAGGTCACACCCGCCCGCCGGGTTCAGACCGCTGTGGCACTCGACGCAGTAACGGTCCCAGACCGGTTGTACGAGCGTGCAGTAATTGATGATTTTCGGGTCGAGTTTCTCGTTCGTTGGCTTGATTCTGCTCCACCAGTCCGGGAGTTTCGGAACGTCCGGCGCGCGGCGGGCGGCCAGCGGCTGAACTCCCCGGGAGAGCGAAAGCGGCGATTTTTGCCGGTCCTCGTGGCAGCCGACGCAGCTCTGGACCTCCCCCGGCATCACCTGAAGGGCGGACGTCATGCGCTGAAGCTCGCGCCCCTGGGAATCAAGCGCCTGGAGGTAAATCTCGCGCAGGGCCGGCACTTCAAAATGGGCCGAGCCGTCTTTTTCGACCGGGACTTCACCCCAGCACCGCTTCGCGTAGTACGTGGCGCCACTCATCAGAGGTGACTGGTCGTAAGCCCGATTTGAGAGGTCCTCCGACTTTCGCACCTGCTCCATGATGCGGAGTTTCGCGACCTGGCCCGGCTTGATGAACGGCGCAAGGCCCTCGTAAACGTTCACGAGCAAAAGCGTGCCGGTCGGCTTCTGCGGGTCCGTGATCACGGACGAAACTTCACGTGGACGCGGCGTTTCCCGAACCGCCAGAGGACAGTAAACTCCCCGGTCGGGGTCGGGATCCTCGAAAATCAGGCGTTTCTCGCCATCCCGGTTCAGCGCGTAAAGCCGGTAGCGCGTCGAGCCGTTCCGCTCGGAGCCGTAAGCGCACAAGAAACTGTCGGCCGTGATTGGGAACGGGTCCCTGTACGCCCACTGGCAGAACCGGTCGCCGATCGGCGCGAGTTCTTTCGTGATGTACTCGTAACCCACGCCTTCAGGCGCTTCACGGCCGAAACTGGAGTCGATCAGCCCGATGGCGCCTTGCGGGAAACCGTGGTGGGAGGTGAATGCTGCGATCAACTTCGTGCTGGACCCGGGAAGCGGCCGCGCCTGAAGGAAGGACCCGCAGCTGCGCACCGTGTTCCCGAAGTAAAGCTGGTAGCTCGTCCCGTCCGGATTTTCCGTCCAGAGCGACTGCCTGTAGGTCAGATCCCGGTCCACGTACTCCCAGCGCGTGAACAAAATCCGCCCGTCAGGCAGGACCTGGGGATTGAAATCCGAGAGCGTGTTCATGCTGATGCACTGAATGTCCGACCCGTCTGCGTTCATTTTGTAAAGGTTCGAAGCCGGACCGGGCTGGCAGACGGTAAAACCGCCGCGGCGGGACGAGACGAAAACGATCTGGCCGTTCGGAAGTTCAGCGGGGCTGAAATCGTAGCAGTCGCCGAAAGTCAACTGCTTCAGGCCGGTCCCGTCGATCCCGATGCGGAAGATTTTCCACTGGTTCCCCCCATGCGGGTCGTAGGCGAAAAAGACCGTCTTCGCGTCGAACGAGAGATTCGCGTCGTAGATCGTCCCGTTGGGATCCTCAAAAATCGTCGTGATCTGGCGTTTCGGCTCGGCCGGGTACACGATCCGCAGAGCGCAGCCGGGTTTCTGGACCTTCGCGGCCCAAAAATCCTGACCGACCGCCGGCGGACGCGCAAAGTCGCAGCGGCTCACGACCAGAATGGGCGGAAGGTCCTCCGTGCGCAGCGTCTCGGGGAAAGTACGGCTCACCGGCGGCTCAGCTTTCAGTACAATCGGTTCCTTATTGATCGCCAGATTACGGTACAGTGCGGTCCTCTGCCACGGTCTGAGGGAAACACTTCCGGCCGGGAGCGGATCCGGGTCCGTGAATTCGGCGACTTTTTTCCCGTTTACGCTCAGCGTCAGAAGGTTTCCAGCCTCAGTTTTGCGGCATCGTGCGTTCATTTTGATCCATTCTCCCTCAGGAATGGTACACTTTGCCGTCATAAACAATTTGAAATTCTGCTGGTGGCGGCCGAGCATCGCGTACTGACCGTCGGCGTAGAGGGCAAACTCGTATCCGTCGAAAGCATCGGCTCCAACCCCCTCCCGGCCGCAGTTGGTCACGAGGGCCGCGTTCCCGGTCGCTCCTTTTTCCAGAAAGACCTCGGCGGAAAAACTGACTTCTTCAGCCCGGAAATCGTCTTTTGTAAGACGAAAACCACTTCCAGCAGGACCTTTCACGACACCGTTTTCCAAAGCCCAGTTTCCGCCATAAACGCTAAATCCCTGGACTGGCGTGGTGATACGAGGAACATAAGGTTCCGCCAGAAACTTTTCCAGAGTTTGAGCATTACAAGCCAAACCTGCAAAAAATGAAAGCAGAACCGACAAAACGGAAAGGAACTTTTTAACCGGAAAAAAGGAAAGCATATAAACTCCTGATTATTGGCCGACTGCCAGCGTCACTTTTGGAAGGCAGTAATTGGAGGCTGCAAGGCCGAAACTACGCGAGGCGGTGGCAGTCTCTCCGAACTCAAACGATGCTGGAAGCATCGTCTCCGAAGGGGTTAAAACCGGATCACCATCTTCATCATCGGGTCTTTGCGTTCCACCTTCTCGAACGCCTGGTCAATGTCGGCGAAGTCGAAAACGTGCGAGATGAAATCGTTCGGGTCGAGCACGCCGTTCTGGATCCACGCGCAGATCTGGCGGTGGGCCTCCGATTCCATCTTCTTCGACGGGAACTGGTTGAACTGCAGCGTCCAGTTGTACGGGCAGCGGCTCCAGTCGATCTCCGTGTGCTGGATCTCCGAAATGCCGTACACGCAAATCTTCGCGCCGGGTTTGATGATTTCCAGACCCGTATTAATAAAAGCGTTCACCCCTACGGCATCGAGAGCGAAATCCACACCGTCCGGGCAGATCGCGCGCACGGCCTCTTTAATGTCCTGCGTCTTGCTGTTGACGGTGAAGTCGGCGCCCATTTTCTTCGCCAGATCCAGCTTCTCGTCCTGAACGTCGATCGCGATGATCGGCCCCAGGCCCTGCAGTTTCGCGAACTTGACAAAACTCAAACCGACCGGGCCAAGACCCAGCACGCAGATGCTTTTGTTTGCTTCCAGCCCGAAGATCTTGCCGGTGCTGAGCACTTCGCGGAACGTGATGATCATGGCGGAGGAGATCGGGTCGAACCCCTCCGGAAGGACGCTTTGCGCCCAGGCGAATTCATCCGGGATCAGCCCATCGTCGAATTGGGCCTGCGCATCGGTCACGACGTTATATTCGGAATAGGTTCCCCATGCGCTGAAATACCCTTCCGGAACATTCGACCAGTACGGCATAAGCACAAGATCGCCGATCTTGTAGTTTTTCACCTTGGCGCCGAGCTCTACCACGCGGCCGACACCTTCGTGTCCCAGGACGACCGGATACTGATCGACCCCTTTGAATTTGCGATGGATGATTTTCATGTCCGTGCCATTGCAAACACCGCACGACTCGATCTTGACCAGTGCTTCGTACTCGCCGTAGGTCGGCATCGGCATTTCTTCAATACGGCAGGAACCGTCCGCGTGAACGATGTAACTTTTCATAAGTGGAACCTTCTTTCAATCGGGAATGAGGAATAAGGAATCAGGAATGAACGCTTCGTGTAACACAGGGGCAAGAGATTTCCTCCCTGTTTTCATTCAGTATAACAAATTCTCGGGGAAAAAAAATCCCCTGAACCTCCAGAATTACCCAAATGTCGCAATAACGACATAAATCCTGTCGCAAAAGCAACACAGCCACCTGGCAGCTAACGAGAAGTGGAGTATAATATTGTACATAGAAGGATTTTGAGTCCTTATACCAAACTGCAGTTTAACGTTTATTGCTTTTCCTTTGTGGAGATTTCGATGCGTAACATATCCATTTTTCTGGCAGCTTTGCTGTTTTTCGTGCCTTCCGTTTTCGCGGTAACGTATAACTGGACCGGCGGTGAGGGGACGTGGAACACTTCAACCGGCTGGACCCCGGAAGGAATTCCGACCACGAGTGACACGGTGACGGTCACGGAGGGAACGGTTTCTATAGCGGTAACGGACGCACCCAAAGCCCAGACGCTTACCATCGGTGGTGGGACTGCAGCCGCCCAGGTCAATGCCGCGGCAGACGCAACCGCTTCTTATCTTTCGGGTCTTGCGAATGTCGTCGTCAAGCCCAATGGTGTTTTTTACACCGACTCCCTCGGGAACAATAACGGAACCAAAAACGGTCTTTCCGGAAACTGGACGCTCGATGGCGGGACGATCGCTTCAGGGCGCTTCCTGTATTTCGGGACCGGTTCACTTACCGTGAACAGCGGTGCAATTACCACCGGCGAATTCCGTATCGGTAATGACGTCGGCGGCTCCATGATTCAGAACGGCGGAACGATCACAACCTCCTCCTGGTTTACGATTGGTGAAAACGGAACCGCTACCTACACCATGACAGGAGGCTCCGCGAAAGCTGGAGGCAACACGGTAGTAGGCGTTGCGAACGGTACTGTGGGGGAAATGAATCTTCAGGGAGGCAGTTTTACATCGAACGGCAACTTCATAATTTGCTATTCCGGAAACAATTCGACCGCCAAAGGGACACTCAATATTTCCGGCAATGCTTTCGTTACCACTCCTCGGGTTGATGTGAAAGGCTCAAACGCCACACTGACCCTTTCCGAAAATGGTGTTCTGATCACGGAGTTAATTAATAATGAAGGCGGTACAGTCTCCATCACTTCCGGTTCCCTCTCGGCTGTTTCGCAATCAATGACGGTTCCCGCGGGTTTCTCTCTCGTTCCGGCGGTCGAATTTGTTGCTGATGTCAAATCGAATGGGACCTCGGAATATATTAAATCGGCAGGCAATCTGGATCTTCAGGGCCGGCTCATGCCGAATGGAAATTTAACGGCAGGCGCTTCCTACAAACTCGCGGAAGCCGCCAGCTTCACTTTTGGGGACAAGTCGTTCGAACAGTGGGCCGCCACCATGCCGACGCTGACGCTGACCAACACGGGAACGGAAATTTCCGCGACCGTAACTGGCGGTGATATGTATCTTCGGGCAGACAGTGAGGGGTCATGGAACCGTTTCAATAATTGGAACCTGAAATCCGGGGATACCGTCTATGAACGTTACGCGATCCCGTCCAATCTTGACAATGCGTTCGTCGAAGAAGGCACCGTCACCGTCAGCGGCGGCTCTTTAGCCAAATCACTCACCATCGGCGGAGGGGAAAATGTCGGAACGGTCAATCTGAATGGTTTGCCGAATAATATTGCCGACATCGTGGTCAAAGAAAACGGTGTGGTCAATGCGGGTTCCCTGAACGGTATGGCAAATAACTGGACTGTGGACGGCGGAACCATTAAATCCACCGGTAACTTCTACTTCGGTACGGCTAATGTGACGGTGAATTCCGGCACGATCGAAGCGTGGCAGTTCCGTATCGCCAACGCGGGAACCGAAGGAAAAATGACCCAGAATGGCGGTCTGGTCACGACGGCCACTGGCGGAAACTGGTTCACGATTGGTGAAGAAGGTTCCGGTTCCTATACGCTGAATGACGGTATAATGTCCTCTGGCGCGAATTACGCTATTGGTGTCCACGATGGCTGTGCCGGTACCGTGAACGTCCGCGGCGGTCAGTGCCTGGCCGAAAATGGCACCATCATTCTTGGCTACCTTGCCGGTTCCACCGGTACCCTGAATGTGGAAGGCGGGCAGGTCCGTGCCCAGGGAATCCTTCTGGGAAGGGAAGATAACACCACGACGGCGCTGAACATTACCGGTGGTGAAGTTCTGGCGACGGCGATCGATAATAACCGTGGAACGATCACGTTCACAGGCGGCGTTCTCGCGGCGTTGGGCGATAATCTGACGATTACCAAAGGTTTGAGTGTCGGCAATGGCGCAACGTACCGCGCGGACGTGGCAGGGGAGAACGCCAAGTCGCTGAAAGTCAACGAAACCCTGACGATGGAAGGCCAGGTCGCCCTTGGCGGCAACCCGGTCCCGGGAACCGAATACACCATCGCGGAAGCGGGAAGCATTAATTATGGTTCTTCCACATTTGATGTCTGGAAAGATACGGTTCCGCGCCTGACACTCGTCCAGGACGGCAACACGATCAAAGCGACGCTCAAATCCGGCGATCTTTACTGGAACGGCCCGGAAGAAGATGGAACCTACACGAACGCGGACAACTGGCAGGTGAAGTATAATGATGCGCTCACTCATGCGTATTCCGAGCCGAACTCGCTCGACAACGTATTTGTCGAGGCCGGTAAAGTTTACGTGACGGATACAACGACAGCCGCGAAGAAACTCACAGTCGGCGGCGGTACGGAACAGGCGACGATGGTCCTTACTTCTGGCGATGCTACGAATGCGCTGGCGAACGTTGGATCCATCTCCATTGAGAAGAACGGCACGCTGAAAGCGAACAACAACTCGGCGCCCAATGGAGCGAACAACTACAGCGGCGAGTGGACGATCAACGGAGGAACGATTGATGCCACTGGCAGAGACTTCTACTTTGGCGACGCGCAGGTCACAATGAACGACGGAGTGATCACTGCTTCGCAATTCCGTGTTGGCAATGCCGGCACAACGGGTTCTTTCACGATGCACGGCGGAACGATTAACGCCCCTGCTTTCTCGACGGTCGGTGAATCCGGCTCCGGAACCTTCACCATGGACGGCGGAACCTACAACGCCGGCCGTATGGTGCTGGGAGTGAACGCCAATATTGGCACGTTCAACATCAGCAAAGGAACGCTGAATGTTACGGACTTTATGGATGTGGCCTGGACCTGCCAGGGGTACGGTCTCTCGCTTGGTTTCCAGGGCAATACCACGAACAAAGGGATCATGAATGTTACTGATGAAGGGGAAGTGAATGTTCCTCACGGCATTATGCTTCAGAACCAGTCCGAACTGAACATCAGCGGTGGAACCGTCACGACCGGTAAACTTGCCCGGGCTGCTGGAGCGGAAAATTCCGTCATTTCCCTTGATGGCGGCACGCTTAATGTTACGGAACTCAACACTCCCATTTCCTTCACGGGTGGTGTTCTTAACGCGGAAAGTGTGAGTGTGACGCTCGGTCAGTCGGGCGGTACGCTTTCCCCGGGCGGTAACGGAGTCATTGGTTCAACCCGCCTCATGGATTATATGGTTGATGGCGGTAAGTGGCACATCGACATGACTGTCACGGACATTGACAGCATCTCGATCGACATGGAAGACTGCGATCTTGCCAATCTCGCAGAGATCACCCTCCAATCACTGGATGGGCAGCTCCTGAATGAAGGGGAAACCACGAAAGACTTCCTCACGTTCACGAACAAAGAACACCCGCTTGATCTGGAACTTGTTAATAGCATATTGACCGGTGACAACAGTCAGTTTTATAGTGTTTTTGCGTCGGAGACCGGGTATGCGCTTCAGCGTTTGATGGGTCCCACTCCCCCATCTCCTGGTGAGGGCACTCCGGAGCCTGCCTCGTGGCTCCTGATGGCTCTGGCTTTCTGCGGACTTGGATTCTGCGGACGGAAAAGACTCAGTAACTCCAAAAGTGAGGTGAACGCGTGAAAAGTCTCAAAATCCTGACAGTTTTGTGCTTTTTGTCCACCTTTCTGTTTTCAGTTGGATGTGGACGTGATCGTAATTCCGGCCCGGTCGTGAAGTGGTCCGGCACGGTAACTGTCGGGGGAAAACCTATTCCAACGGATTTGCCGGAAGCGTTCATTCTCGTGCGTCCTGCCAACCCGGACCAGCATGGAATGGCGGGGCCCACTCAAGGCGTGGTGAATCCTGACGGCACATACCAGCTCAAAGACGTACCGCGGGGCAAAGTGATCGTCCAGTTCCGCCTGATGCAAAAGACCGGCAAAATGGCAGTCGATCCGGTCACAAAAGATAAGACTGACAAACTGGCCAGTATCGTTCCCAAGGATAAAGCCAAAGGGATCGAAGTCGAGGCGTCCAGCGATAACAAAAAAATGGACTTTGATTTGTAACGAATAACAATATATTTGAGTTTGACCTCAAACGTGTTTTGTTGAACAAGTTCGTTCTTTCCATTCGTGTATTCGCGATTTACAGGATAAGTGAGAGTTTAAGGTGAAAACAAACAAAACATCCGCGTTCACGCTCGTCGAACTTCTCGTGGTGATCGCCATTATTGGAATGTTGGTCGGTCTGCTTCTCCCGGCGGTTCAGCAGGTTCGAGCTGCCGCGCGGCGTATGCAGTGTTTGAACAATCTGAAACAGCTCGGTCTCGCTGTAAATAACTACGAATCAACCAACGGTGGATTTCCTATTGGCATGTACACCTTTGATGGAGATAATGTAAACGCCATGGGCCGTGGGGGGGATCACTGGCGTAATGACCACAACTGGTACTCACAGATGGGCCCGTACATCGAGCAGCAGGCGTGGTATGATATGATAGACCTTGAAGTTTCCATGTCAATGCCTGTCAATCTCGAAGCGAGAAAAACAAAAATCTCGATGTTCGCATGTCCTGCGGACATTGGGCTTCAAGAGAATGAATGGAACTCCACAACGTGGGCGCGTGTGCGTTCAAATTATTGCATTAACTTCGGGAACACCACTTACGGGCAGAGAACCAAGGAGGGCGTTGAGTTCCGCGGCGCACCGGTTCGTCCCCGCCAAAAGACTCCGATCTCGCGCATTCCGGACGGTTTAAGTAACACTCTGCTTTTCAGTGAAGTTTGTGTCATTCCTACGACCACTGGCTGGGGCGGAAGCATCTCGGACGTTTCGATTTCACTCGGCTGCGCACTGACGGGCTGGAATCCTCCGAACTCGAAAGTCTCTGATGAAACCTACCAGGGCGTTGTGAACAACGCGGATTACACCAGCATGGGCATCCCAAAACCGGTATCGGCCGCCGAAGTGAACCAGGTCATTACGGCCCGAAGTCACCACAGTGGTGGAGTCAACCACGTCCTTTGTGACGGCTCAGGTGATTTCACCAGCGACTTGATCGATTCCGCTGTTTGGCGGGCTCTTTCTTCTGCGAAAGGCGGCAAGAAAGAGGCGCAAGAGAAAAAATAATTTTCCGCCATGAATTGACCTTGAAACTGGTTTAATTCCAAACACTCGTTTACGGTGTTTTTATTATACCGCGGGTCACGATAAAATTCATGGTTTAAAATTTCTGCTCTCTTTTTTTGGGCGTTTGGTGATATATCTTTTTATAGGCTGCTGCAAAATAGGAGGCGTTGGCGAAGCCGACACGATGTGCAATGACTTCTAACGTTAAGTCCGTGTTTTGCAGCAGTTCATTCGCCCGATTCATCTGGACCCGAATGATTTCGTCGTGAACCGTTCGCTCCATTGTTTTCTGAAAGCGGCATTCCAAAAGACGGCGATTGACCCCCAGTGCGGCTGCGACCCCCTGGACCGTTGTACCGGAACAGGCGTTTTTCCCAATATACTGAAGCGCCTGATGTACGATGGAATCACTTACCGCGTAAGAATCCGTAGATTTTCTGACAACGATCTGATTCACCGGAATGATGGTCGGATGTATCGGCGGCGGGTCGCCCAACATTAACTTATGGAGCAGCCTTGCGGCCTCGTAACCCGACTGGAACGTATTCACGGCCACACTCGTAAGTGAAACTGGCGAGAGCCGGCATTGAAGTTCATCATTATTAACACCCACGACTGCGACATCTTCCGGCACATGAATCTCCGCCTGGCGACACGCCTGAATAACGTAAATCCCCACCAGGTCGTAACAAACCACAATCCCACAGGGTTTGGGAAGATTCACCAACCAGTCTTTCAGGACTTTGTAACCGCTCAAACCATTTTTTTGGAGGTCCTCCGGTTCCAGTTCAAGCACAGAAACGTTTCCGTTCAAAAATTCGCAAAAAGCGCTTTGCCTCACTCGCGAGAAATATCGGCCGCGAATTCCCACATAGCCAAAATTCTGATAAAAGTGTTCTTTTAAATGTTCAGCGGCTAACCGGGAACTTGCCGCGTAGTCATGATAAATCGTTGGCAGCCCCGGGAGACGGGTTTCACTCAAATCGACCACCTTTGCGCCGGTCGCAACCGCAGCTTTTGTCACGACAGGCGTTTGGGAACGTACAATAATTCCATCACCCTTCCAGTCTTTAAGCCAAAGAGGTGTCGGACTGTCGAGCGCACGTTCTTCGTAATAGATATTCCAGGGCCCATTTTCCCACAAATACTGGGCAATTCCCTGAAGAAGTCCCCTTGAGTAAGCATTGGCGGATTCCACCAGTACTGCCACTTTAAAATCTTCCATAAACAGAATTCCAAATGAGGTTCCCCAAAAAACAAAAAAGCCACTCATGAATTATATCACAGACAAGGAATTCGTCAATATGAGGGAACTTTCATTTAAAGAAAAAAATGGTTCATAGACAAGCGTGCAAAGTCATTTTTTACCCCATTCTTGACAATATTTTTAAATCGATTATAATTTACAAAAATTTTCTGCCAGTCTTGACTTTTAAGCGGGTGGGATGCCGCCCCTCCAAAGCAATATGAACCTCCTTACAGTTGAAGGCGTACGCAAGTATTACGGCCCCGACCCGGTCCTTAACGGCGCCGCGTTTGAAATTCATCCCGGTGAAAAAGTCGGTCTGGTCGGGCCGAATGGAACCGGGAAAAGTACGCTCATGAAAATCATCGCGGGCCAGGAGGAACCGGACGCGGGGAAAACACAGTTCCACCCCTCCATCCGAGTCGGGTATCTGGAACAGCGGCCGGAATCGTCGGAACGGACACTTTGGGAAGAGGCGCACCTTGCGCTGGCCGACCTGGTGACGCTTCAAAACGAGGCACTGGCTGTGGCGGAACAGCTCGCCCAGGAGCCGGACCCGAACCAGCACGAAAAACTCGCCGCAAGGTATGATCGGCTTCAGCAGGAACTTCTGCGGATGGACGCGTACAATCTGGAGTACAAAGTGGAACGTGTCCTGCAAGGGCTTGGCTTTCTGAAAAACCAGTGGGAAACCCACGTTTCGGATTTGAGCGGCGGCGAACAGAACCGCCTGATGCTCGCGAAATTGTTGCTGGCCGAGCCGGACCTGATGCTCCTTGACGAGCCCTCCAACCACTTGGATCTCGACGCGACGGAATGGCTTGAGGAATTTCTCGTCGAGTCGGACGCGGCGATCCTGGTCGTTTCGCACGACCGTTATTTCCTCGACCGTGTGACGAACCGGACGCTGGAACTTTTTGCCGGTACGATCGACTCGTACACGGGTAACTTTTCCGCGTATTTGAAGCAGAAAGAGGAACGTCTTCTCGTTCAGCGCCGAACCTATGAGAAGCAACAGGAAGAAATCGCCAAGGCCGAGGATTTCATTCGCAGAAATCACTACGGCATGAAAGCGGGTCAGGCGGAAGACCGCCGGAAAAAACTGGAACGGATCGAGCGTGTGGACCCACCACGAGAGATTTCCACCCCACCGATGGGAATGAAGGCCAAAGACCGCTCCGGCGACATCGTTCTACGGGCGAAAGACCTCAAGAAAGCGTACGACCGCGTACTTTTCCAGAAAGTCAATTTTCAGATAGAGCGTGGCCAAAGGTGGGGCCTGATCGGGCCGAACGGCAGTGGAAAAACCACCATGCTGCGCTGCCTGCAGGGAATTCTTGAGCCAGACACGGGAAGCGTTCAGCTCGGGGCCTGCGTGAAAATCGGCTACTTCGACCAGCAGCTTCTTTCCGTCGATGGGGAAAAATTGGTCGTTGATGCCATTCGACCTGGCCACAAAGAGATGGATGAGCCAGCCCGGCGCTCACTTTTGGCACGTTTCGGAATCACTGGTGATCAGGTCTTCCAGAAGGTCGAATCGCTGAGCGGTGGTGAACGCTGCCGTGTCGCAATGGCCCGTCTTGCGAGCGAAGATGCGAATTTCCTGATCCTCGACGAGCCGACGAACCACCTCGATCTCTGGGCGCGTGACGCTCTTGAGAAAAACCTCAGTGAGTTTGAGGGGACCGTCCTGTTCGTCAGCCATGACCGGTACTTCATTAACCAGGTCGCAACGCACTTGCTCGTAATGGAGCCTGACCGTGTTCGCGTGTTTCAGGGAAATTATGACGCTTGGCAGCTGATGAACCAACAGGAAGAAACCACCGCCGCAAAACGAAACACGAAAGACGATTTGTGGAAACACGGGCTTCAAAAGCAAAAGGCTTCCACACAGACATCCCAGTCAAAATCTGGTAAGGACACAACGGAAACAGCCAAAACCGCCTCCAAACCGGCGCAAAAGCCGAAACGGAAATTTCCCTACAGGAAAGTCGTGGACCTGGAAGATGAAATTTTCATTCGTGAAACGCACGTGGAGGAGCTTCAGAAAGACCTTTTGGACCCGAAAATCCTACGGGATGGTGAGCGCGTGAAGGCGATCCAGGCGGAAATCGAGGAAGAACAAGCCCTTCTCAAAACGCTTTATGAACATTGGGAAGAAGCGACTGAGCTGAACTGGTAATTCTTCATAAGGTGGACGAAAAACGGATGGTACCATTCGTCCACCCCAGATTTCTACTCAATATGGAACCACTATCTGCCCTGTGCCATGCGAGCCGGGATGGAGGCTGGATGAACCAATCCATGGACTGCCGTTCAGCGCGATGCAGTTACTGCGATCCTGGGAGCAGGCTCACACTGCTTGACCACGGTGTTGTTTTATCGCTCGACCAAGATGATTAAGTTTTAAGGGAGAGGAGGCTCAGCCTCGTTTCCCGGTATATGTTTTTAGAGGAATACAAATGAACTATCGCACACCCTGGAATGAATCCCTGGTTTCCCTTTTGGGTTTTGGGCTGATGCGCCTTCCCATGACCAATCCTGAGACGATGGAAATTGATTTTCCAAAGGCCGAGGCGCTTGTTGACGCAGCGTACGAAAAGGGAGTCAACTACTTTGACACGGCATACGGCTACCACAATGGTCAGTCTGAACTCTTTGCAGGTTACGCGCTGAGCAAGTATCCGCGCAAGTCATATAACCTGACGAGCAAAATGCCCTCGTGGATGGTCAACACGCCGGAGGACGTGGAACGGGTGTTTCACGAGCAGCTCACAAAGTGCCGGACCGAGTACTTCGACTTTTACCTCGTGCATAACGTGACGGCCAACAAATTCGAGCGGATCGAAAGTCTGAAAATCTACGAATTTCTTCAGAAAATGAAGGACGAAGGGCTGATCCGTCACCTTGGCTTTTCTTTTCACGACACGCCGGAGGTTCTGGAGGCGGCGCTTGATCGCTGGGATTGGGAGTTTGTACAGATCCAGCTCAACTACCTGGACTGGTACTTGCAAAACGCGGAGCGTCAGTACGAACTGATTCGGGACCGCGGCCTGTACTGTATCGCGATGGAACCTCTTCGAGGCGGTTCACTTTGCGATCTTCCTCCGGAAGCGGAAGCGATTTTGCGGAAAGCTCATCCCAAACGCACGCCAGCGGAGTGGGGCCTTCGATTCGCAGCCATGCAGCCGTCCATGCTAACGGTTTTGAGTGGGATGAATTCCATGGCTCAAGTGGAAGAAAATATTCAAACCGTAAATCAGTTCCAGCCGCTGAGCGAGGCGGATCTGGCTGTTCTCGCCGAGGTTCGGACCGCGTATCTCGGCAGTTCGCCGATCCCGTGTACTGCCTGCCGGTACTGCGACGGTTGCCCGAAAGGTGTTGAAATTCCGAAAATGCTTGCAATCATCAACAGTTACAAGCGAACGGGACGAGGGTTCAATTTCCTGGCCGATTGTAACGTGCTGGGGAAGGCGAAAGACGCTTCGAATTGTGTGGCGTGTGGGAAATGCGTAAAGGTCTGCCCTCAGAAGATCAACATCCCGGAAGAAATGGCAAAAGCCAAGGAAATGATGGAAACGTTTGAGAGACCAGACTGGTTAAAACGGTGAGAATTAGCCCCCAAAAAGCAAACGGGGTCATCGCCGACCCCGCTCGCCTTGGGTTTTAGTGCTTCTTTAGAATCTCAAATCCTCGTCGGTCCCGATCAGCTCCAGCATTCGTTTTTCAACGATGCGATCTTTGCGCCCGTTTCGCTCTTCGGTCTGTTTACGGAGTTCCTGAATACGGTCCTCAAAAATTTTCAATTCGAACATACGTCGGGCCTGACGCGCATCGAAAAGCTGATTCACGACATCTCGCAACTGCTTCTCAAATTCCGCTTTCTTTCCCGGTTTTTTCTCTCCCTTAAACTTTTTAACTAAATCACGGCATTGTGCGTCCAATTCCAATTCATTCTCAACGATTTGACGGAATTCCGGGTACTTTTTGAGGGCGGCGCCGATGTTCCCCCTTAAATCTCTTTGGTCGAAATCCGGCTTGAAATCACCTCGGAACGGTCTCGTTTTCTCTTTGGCGAGTTCTTGAGGCTGAGCTGGATTTTTTTCTTTGGGAGTGGTTTGTTCCTGCTTTTGGGCGGCCTTTTGCGCCTGCTTCGCGACTTTTTCGGCCTGTTTTTGCGCTGCTTTTTCCTGTCTCAAGGCCTCACGAGTTTTTTTGTCGAGCGAGGCCTTGACAGGTTGTGCCTCGGGCTGAGTTTCCGTGGCGGCCGGTTGATCGGGTCCCGGAGTGGCCTGCGCCTGCATCGCCTCCTCAGCCCAAACTGCGGTGGTGGTCAATCCGAGGAATAAAATCCCTGCGCAAATCATTTTTTTCATGATGGTTTCCTTTTAAAAGAGTTCCTCTTCTTCAAATTCCTCATCCCATTCAGAAAGAGAATTAAATAAAACAGCGTATTCCAGTTCTACGGATGAATCATCCATCGCAATCTGTTCCAGTTGTTCGTCGAACAGTTCCAGGTCCAGTTCGCCTTCCTCCCAGTCCAGTTCCGGATCTAAAAAGTCGTTTGCCGAACGATTTCCCAACGGACCGTTCCCGTAAAAGAGACCAATCGTCAGTGCGATCAGAACAAGGGCTGCAGTCGAAAGGAAAACCAGCGCCTTCCCGAAACGACGAGGTTTACGGGGGCTTATGCTCTGTACGGCTGGTTCCCGATAAACGGCTTCGTGTGCGGCGGTCAGAATGTGACCAAAACGGGTCCATTCCGGCGCGGAGTTCAATTCACGTTCCAGAGATCCTGATTCCATTTCCAGGTTTTGCTTTAAATTTTCATTCATGGATTCGCTCCAAATTTTTCTTTAAGCACGATCATGCCCCTGCGCGCGTGGCTCAACACGGTGTTCAAGGGCATTTCCAGACTTTCAGCTATTTCCTGAAATTTGAGCTGGCCGAAAAAATGCATCGTTAAAACCTGCCTCTGTGCCGGAGTTAAAAACTTCATTGTTTCGTGAAGGATTTTAGCCTCTTCGGACTTTTCGGCCATCTGGTCTGGTAATTCATCGCTTTCCTGCTCAAGCATGATGTTCCAGGTTTCCTCGTCGCAGAGGGTTTCGGAATGACGCCGGAACCAGTCCTTCAGGCAGTGCGTCGCGACGCGGAAAAGAAACGCTTTGGCAGAGCCTCGCTCCTCGTAGGAATCGTACCGTTCCCAGACCCGGAGGAAAGTTTCCTGCGTCAAATCGTCCGCGAGGTGAACGCTCTGCGTCAAGGAATACAAATAGCCGTGAATGGCTCGATGGTAGGTCTTGAACCATTCATTCCATCGGGCTTCAAATTGGGCTGAGCGGCGTTTCATATAAAGGTAAACGGACGAAAAAGATTTTTTATTGCAGATTTGCAAACAGAAATTTGGGCAGGGTACTTAAAATACAGGGAGGATTGGGTATCTGCCCCCTTTCCTCCCGCTAAAATTTTACATCAGTTCACGAAATGACCGGCACAAGCCGCAGCGGCGGCCATCGCGGGAGAAACGAGATGTGTCCGACCACCTTTGCCCTGACGCCCTTCAAAGTTCCGGTTTGACGTGGATGCACAACGCTGACCCGGCTGCAGTTTGTCGGGATTCATCGCCAGGCACATGGAGCATCCCGCTTCACGCCACTCGAAACCCGCATCGATGAAGATTTTGTCGAGACCTTCAGCCTCGGCCTGTGCTTTGACCAGGCCAGTACCCGGTACGACCAGAGCGGTCACACCCGGCGCGACTTTCTTCCCTTTGGCCACTTCCGCGGCGGCACGAAGGTCTTCGATCCGGCCGTTCGTGCAGGAACCGATGAAGCAGTAGTCGATTGAAATATCAGTCATTTTCTCGCCGCCCTTGAAGCCCATGTACGCCAACGCGGCCTCACAGGATTTGCGCTCGGTTTCGTCAGTGAAGTCGCTCGGGCAGGGAATCGTCCCGTCCATCGGTATAACCTGACCGGGGTTGGTTCCCCACGTGACCATCGGCGTAATGTCGGCGGCGTCGAGGACCACGACGCGGTCGTATTCGGCTCCTTCGTCCGACGCGAAGGATTTCCAGAACTCCACGGCCTTTTCAAAATCCGCGCCTTTCGGAGAGTATGGACGGTCTTTCAGATACGCGAAAGTCGTTTCATCCGGGGCGACCATGCCGGCGCGCGCGCCCATCTCGATGGACATGTTGCAGAGCGTCATACGGCCTTCCATGCTCAGCGAACGGATCGCCTCGCCGGTGTACTCGACGCAGTAGCCGGTCCCGCCGGAAACGCCGATTTTCCCGATGATATAGAGGATCACGTCCTTGGCCGAAACGCCGGGCTTGAGCTGGCCGTTGACTCGGACTTCGAGCGTCTTGGGTTTGTACTGGAGGAGCGTTTGGGTCGCGAGCACGTGCTCCACCTCGGAGGTCCCGATCCCGAAAGCCAGCGCGCCGAATGCGCCGTGCGTGGCCGTGTGCGAGTCACCGCAGACGATCGTCATGCCCGGGCGGGTAAGCCCTTGTTCAGGACCCATGACGTGACAAACGCCCTGACGAGGATCGCCTACATCGAAAAGCGTAACGCCAAAGTCCTTTGCGTTCTGGCGCAGAGTATCGATTTGTTTCTTCGCGATTTCGTCTTTGATCGGCAGAGAACGATCTGTCGTCGGAACGTTGTGGTCAGGAACCGCGAAAGTTTTGTCTGTGCGGCGCACTGTTCGATTGTTCAGGCGCAACCCCTCGAAAGCCTGAGGGCTGGTCACTTCATGGACGAGCTGCAGATCAATGTACAAGATCGTCTGCTTCCCTTCTTCCGCGTGAACAATGTGGTGGTTCCAGATTTTTTCGAACATCGTCAGAGGTTTCGTACTCATTTTAGCTCGCTTTCGTTAAATGAAACGGAAAAACTGTTTGAATGAATTCGTATATTTTACCCGTTTGTAGAAAAATTTCAAGGCGGGGTTAGTTTATTCCGGGATTTTTTTGCTGAATAAAGATCCGCGCGTAGGTAATTTTCCCGTTCAGGATCGGTTTAGCGTTTCCTGTGCCCCTGAAGGGGATCCCAACCAGCTCCGGGCGGTATCTGGCCGAGGCCGCGAGGCCCAAAATAGAGAACTGCTTCGGATTGTATTTCGTCAGGAAGGTGATCGGGACGCCCATCACACCCGGCCAGTCGCGCGGGATCTCCGCAGTGTGGGCCACTTCGATCGCATCGTAATTCTCGTATCGGGGATACTTCCGCGGACTGTAGCGACAGACGAGTGGCAGAAACTCCCTGCGCTTTTCCACGTCCAGATTCGTGAACCACTGCACTCCCGACACGCGGATCATTCCCTCCCGGTGGTCGGTCGAGACGGCATAATCTGTGTAGAACCGATTCACAAAATGGGCCGCTCCTCCGGGAAAACCAAACCCGAGCCAGAGCCGATTTTTCTGGATCAGCGGGAATATCTCCTGGTACGTGATGGCGTTTTGAGACCCGATGATCAGAAATTTCTTGCCTGTATTTTCGAGCAGGGAAACAAATTCACGAAAGAGTGAAAAGGGTGGGTTCGTCACCACCAAGTCCGCCTGATGCAGAATTTCCAGGCACTCGGCGCTTCGGAAGTCACCGGTCCCATTCAGAGGATAGATCGAGAGTTTTTCCCCATCGAATTCCGCAAAAACTGCCTTTTGTCCCAATTCCGGTCTGGAGATGCAAGAGGCCAGAAGGCTTTTGAGGCCCAGCTCGTAAAAATGGTCCCGAAAATAAGCAAAGAACTGGCTCGTGTGCGGGTCGTCGCAGTTACAAAGAACGATTTTCCCCTGAAATTGTGCGTTGTAGTGCCGTAATTCCCGCTCAATGTCAGTCAGTTGTGTGTAGAATTCATCCCTCGCGAGACGCTGGGCGGCACGCAGATTGGCATTTCCCGGCATAGATCAAATTCAATATTTTGAATACAAAAAGGGCGCGGTCGGATTTGACCGCGCCCAAAAATTCATCAGAATTTCGCCTGCTCGACTTTCAACGATTTAATGTTCATCGTGCCAACGCCGAGTTTCTCACCCATTGCGAGATAGGAAACCTGATCCAGCGGCATTTCCACGATGCGGTTGAAGAATCGCGTTGCAGCGGTATCGACAGCAACCATGTCAGTGCTCATAAAGAGCGCTTTGGTCAGAACCGCATCGGCTTCGGAACGGCCTTTCGGACCGTTGGATTTCATCGTGCGGTAAGCGTCCACGATGTTCAGCACTGGCGGACGGATCAGGCAGGAGTCGGCGATGCACTGGTGCAGGTCGTTCGAGTGGAAGAAACGACGGTCCCAGACGATTCCCATGAGGTTTTTCATCGCGATGGTCATTCGTGCGCCGACGTGGCATTTCAGGCACGGAACGTTGAACCAGACGTCCGCGTCCAGGATCGCCTTGAGGACTTTCGCCTTCTTGAGCTTGACTGCGCCAGGGACTTCCACTTCGCGGTAGTAGGATTCGTCATCTCCCGGGAGCATATTGGCGCCGGCCTTGATGACCGCGTCTTCGATCCCGCTGGTCTTGTACGCCATGCGCCAGTTGTCGCACGTATGCTCGACCACGTTGACTTCCTTCGCGCCTGCCTCGAAGCAGGCTTTGATCAAAGCGGTGATCAGTTCCGGGTTCGTGTTTGCGGCACATTCCGGCGTACGATCCCACGCAGCGTTTGGCTTGATGCAGACGACCTGGCCTTTTTTCACGAAACGTTCGATCCCACCCATTTTCTTCATGGCGGCGGTGAACATCTCGGCTGGCTCGCCACCCATGGCAACGACCAGATCGGTCTTTTTGCCCGCTTTGGCGGTCTGAGCCATCACGGAAGAGGCCCCATCCACGGAAATGGCCGCGGCGGCACCAGCGGCAAGTGACTGCAGAAATTCATGACGATTCATCATTTTCAGGATTCCTTTAGGTTAGGATATTTAAAATCATAGCTTTTAGAATAATTATAATCGAATAAGTTTTTTTTGCAAGAGGTTAAAAGGGAAATTCAGGAAATTTAGGTGAAATATTTGGAAATTTTTGAGAAGCAGAGCCTTTCCGTACATATTTAGAAAGCCTCGAAACGAATCGCGTACTTTTAGCAAAAAAAGATTATTTGGGGGAGTTATCTCTCAAAAAAACATACTTTTTTGGGGAAAAGGGTCTTTCTTTTGAAAAAAACGAAAAATTAATCAATTCTTCCCTTGCCCCCCCTTTTCTTTCTTCTGATTTTTGTTATAGTTAAATATTGTCAACGCGAGAACGTCCCCGTTGGGCAAAATGCGAAGGTTGGCCGGAGGTCATTCTTCGGTCATTACTTGCGTATTTGTTACAGGCTCTTTTTTCTTCAGGGCTGACCGAAAACAGAGGAAACTGGAACGTGTTGACATAATAAGTTGTTTCGTTGCGACAATTTACAGTTTTTTCCATTTGATATTTCCAAAATCTGCCACTAGTGATTCGAACCGTGGCATCAGAGAAGTCATAGAAGGGAAATTCAGATGGAACGATTATAATTTCAAGATAGATTTTCAGAAAAGGGGTATACTATGCCGAGAGGTGGAAAACGCAAGGGTGCCGGTCGTCCGAAGGGAACAGGGAAATTTGGAGTTCCGACAAAAGCGATCCGTGTTCCGGATTCCATGGTGGAACAGATCGTTGAATTCATTCGTCGTAAAGCGGATGTCTATCCGTTTTATCCGAACAAGTGTCAGGCTGGTTTCCCGAGCTGCATAGAGGATATGCCGGCTGAAGATTTGGATTTAGCCGGTTTCCTGATCAAAAATCCGTGCGCGACTTTCTTCGTTCGTGCCACCGGTGAGTCCATGACTGGAGCGGGCATCTTCGCCGATGACGTTTTGGTTGTTGACCGAAGTTCTGAGCCGGAAAACAACGACATCGTGATTGCCGTTATCAACAATGAATTCACGGTGAAACGTCTCGCGAAAAAAGACAACAAAGTCGAGCTCCTCAGCGAAAATCCTGACTACCCGTCCATTTCGATCCCGGAAGGTACGGAGCTGCAGATTTGGGGTGTTGTGAAGTTCGCCATACATTCCGTCTGATCGAGTCTTTAAGACTTAAATTTATAAGGCCGGCATGGTTTTGCATGTCCGGTCTTTTTTGTTGGTTTCAGAGGGATATTCAGACAAAAAAAACTCCCGCGTTTGGAGTAAACGCAGGAGTCTTGAGAGGTGACACCCGGACTCGAACCGGGGTAGGTTGATTTGCAATCAACTGCCTAAGCCACTTGGCTATGTCACCTATTTGCGGGGGCTTTGAAATAATAAAAAAGGATAAAAAAGAGGTGACACCCGGACTCGAACCGGGGTAGGTTGATTTGCAATCAACTGCCTAAACCACTTGGCTATGTCACCTGAATCTGAATTGGATTTTACTCTATATTCGGATTTTGTCAAGTACCCGCTTAACAAATTTCTCAATTTTTTTTGGAATTACCATATTTTTCGAGGAATGAAATGATTTTCTCCCGCATCTCAAGATTCGGCGCGTAATTATGCCCGAGACCGTTCAAAACGATGAACTCTTTCGGCTCGTTGAGACGCTCGAAAAGCCTCCGCCCGTTGCGGTACGGGACGGTCATGTCGGTCGGGTCGTGAAACTGAAGCGCTGGAACGTGAATTTTCGAGAGTTTCTCCGCGGAAGCGAAACGATTTTTCATCAGGAGCTTGGCCGGCAGGAAGGCGCAGTACGACTGAGCCGTATCGGGGACCGAGTCGAACGTCGAGAAAAGCATCAGCGCCGGCGTGCCGTCCTGAGCCAGATCGCTCGCCACGCCTCCACCCAGGGAATGCCCCATCAGTGCGACTGAGGTTTCCGGCTTTCCGACCTTTTCGGCCAGCCATTTCCTTGCGGCCCGGGCGTCGGAATAGACGGCGTTTTCGTTCAGTTCCTTCTTTTGACCTTCGCTGAACCCGTACGCGCGGTAATCAAACGTGAGCAGGGCGTAGCGGGACGGGCCGGTTTCGTGATCGAAGAAAATCCAGCCACTGGTGTACACGCAGTTCCCGCCGTTTCCGTGGCAGAAAAGGATCGGGATCGTGTTCTCGTCGCAATAATCCCCCGATTGTACGAAGTAGCCGTGCAGTTTTCGCCCGTCGTCGCCGATGATGACCGCCTGTTCCGAGTTCGGGATGATCACCGGCCGCGCTTCCAGAGGCATCGTCGCGTCCAACTGGTGCGGGTGGAAAACCAGATCGGTTTCGTGAGTTAAAATGACCAACGACGTGAGCGTGTAAAACGTGAATACGAGGAACATAAAAAAGGCCCCTAAAGTGATTAAACTGATTCGGGTGAATTTTTTCATGATTGTGTTTTAAAAAAAGGATTTCGATATTCGATTCGGAGGGCCGGCTTCCTCGCCGGTCAAGTTACGGGGACGACGCTTCCAGCGTCGTTTATCGGAGTGCGGCAATACAGCGCGTTAGCGCATTTGCCGCTTTCATTTAGCGATCTAAAAATGTAATGATTTAAAACGGGTTTGCACGTGAGGAAAGTCCAGCGTGTTTCAGCGGCAAATTCCTCTTTAATGCTGAGAGGGAAGGCGTTAATGGAGCACATGGCACGAAATTACGCTTAGGTTGAAAAGCCTTTTAGTACTTCAAACTGGTAATTCCGGCTTTCAGCCCTTCCGCCTGAACGGTGGCTTTGACCTCTTCGCTTTCAACGCCCGGTTTGCTCCGCAGGACCAGCATCGCTTTCCCGAAGAAGAGCGACTGCTCGGCGTCCGCGATCGTTTCGAAGCACATGGGGTTTCCGGCGTCGATCCCGACGATTTCCGCCGGGCCGGTCACGGAAGCCGTGACTTTCCGCGAGTCCCACGGGCAGGGCGTCCCGAGCGAATCGACCGCCTCGATCTGGACGTAAAGCAAATCGTCGCTCGAGGCGAATCGCGTTTTTTCAGGCGTCAAACGCACGGCTGCCGGTTCCCCCGCCGTCCGGACCGTCTCGCGGCCGATTTCCTTTCCGTCCCGGTACGCGACCGCTTCCAGAGTGCCCGGCTCGAACGGAACATCCTCCCAGCGGAGGCGGTATTTGTTGATCACCTCGTAGTACTCCGGAACGGCCTGCGGGTCCGAGGGGCGCGTCGTTCCAAAGTTCCACTCACGGACCGAGGCCCACGCACCGTTCAGAACCTCCCCGAACTGGAGCCGGAAGAAACGCGCGGTCTTCCCCTGAATGCCGGGGATCCTCATCTCACTTCCGTTGGTTTTCGGCAGCGGGATCGTTTCCCAGTTCTGGCCGTCCGGCGAGATTTCCAGCTTCACGTCGTAGTTGGAGCACTGCTTTTCAAAAACGATTTGCTGCGGTTTGAACGGGACCAGCTCGCCAAAATCGACCATGAGCCACTCGTTCGGCGTTTTGTCCGACGCACACCAGCGGGTTTCGTACCGGCCGTCGAAAGCGTCTTTGGCAGCGTTCACCCCACGAGCGTGGACTTCCTCGGAACTCGCCGAGAAACGGACCTTTTCGGGCCATAAATGCTCAGATTTCGCCGCCTGATTTTCAGCCTTGGGCGTTTCCTTGGCTTTTTTCCGGAAACCGAGCGACTTTCCGTTCAGGAAAAGCTCGGCCGAGTCGCCGTTCGTGTACACGTAAACCGGGACGATCTCCTCCCGGCCCTCCCAGTTCCAGTGCGGCAGAATGTGCACGGTCGTTTTTTCCGGCGCCCAGTAGGAACGGTAAAGGAAGAAACGGTCCTTCGGAATACCGCAGAGGTCCACGATCCCGAAGTAGCTCGACCGCGCCTGACGGTCAAACGGCGTCGGCTCGCCGATGTAATCGAAGCCGGTCCAGACGAATTCACCCGCAACGTAGCGATCGGTCTCCATCCGGTCAAAATCGACGTCCGGAATATCGCGCGGACCGCTGGCGGAAACCCAGTCGTAGCCATCGACCTGAAGGTTTTCGGAGTCGTAGCTCTCCTTGCAGATCGGGTGGGGAAGCTGGTAAAAACCGCGTGACGAAACGGCCGAGGCGGATTCCGTGTACAAAAGCGGCATTTGCGGGTAGCGTTCCCGCGCCTCGCGGTATTTCGCGCCGTAATTCCAGCCCGTGACGTCGAGCGAGTCCCTCACGTGGCTTTCCGGCCCGCAGGAACCCTCGACGAAGCAGCCAAGCCCCACCGGGCGCGTGCGGTCGAACTGGCGGAAGCACTCCGCGACGTGCTTTACCCGCTCCGGCGCGTCCAGATTCGGGTTGGAACCGCCCTTGATGTTCTGCTCAATGTCCCAGATCTCGTTCCCGATCGACCAGACGCAGACGCACGGGTGGTTCCGGTCGCGCTCCACGAAACGCCGCACCTGGCGCTTCGTGTAATCGTTGAAGAATTGCTGGTCGAGCAGATCGGACGTCCCGTCCCATTTATCGAACAGTTCGTCCCAGACGATGAAACCGAGCCGGTCGCAGAGGTCGAGGAACTCGCGGGACGGCGGATTGTGCGAGGTCCGGATCGCGTTGACGCCCATTTCTTTCATGATGCGCAGCTGACGTTCGATCGCAGCCGGATGGGCCGCTGAGCCGAGGATCCCCTGGTCGTGGTGAAGGTTCACGCCGTGAAGCTGGACACGCCGGCCGTTCAGGTGGAACCCGTCGTCGGCCGTCCACCCGATTTTCCGGATCCCGAACGGAACCGAAAGTTCGTCCTGGTCCACCCGAACCGTCACGCGGTAGAGTTTCGGCGAGTCCACGTCCCAGAGCACTGGCACGGGAACCGTCAGGAGGGCCTTGGCCGTTTCTTCGTTTAGCGTCACTTCCGGCTTGCATTCCACTACCTTCCCGTCCGGGTCGGTCAGCGTGAGGGTCAGATCCAGGTCTTTCATTTTAATCGCCGGGTGGCGAAGCGCGATCTGCGGCATAATATCGACCTGAACCACCGCTTTTTCAGCCGTGATTTCCGGGGTCGTGACGAAAACGGAGCCTTCCGGGAGCCACGTGCCGGGTGAGGTGAGGATCATTTTGACCGGCCGGTAAATCCCGGCTCCCGGGTACCAACGCGAGCCGTGCCGCCGCGTGTCGCACCGGACGAAAAGAACGTTTTCGCCCGCTTTAAGCATTTTCGTCGCATCGGCCTGGAAGCTCATGTAGCCGTAATCCCAGCCGCCGATGTAACCCGCGTTGAGGTAAACCTCCGGAAAAGCCATGCAGCCGCCGAAGTCGAACACGACGCGCTTTTTCGCTTCCTCTTCGGTGAGGTTGAAGGTTTTTACGTACCACCCCACGCCTCGCCAGGGGAGTTTGCCCTGACCACCCCACGTTTTCGGGTCGGTATCGAACGGGCCGTAAATCCCCCAGTCGTGCGGCAGACGGACGTCTTTCGCCTCCTCCAGCGGCTCCGGAATGAACGGGGCGAAAGGTTTCCGCGCGTCGGGCGATTCGGCGTTCGTGACCGGTTCCCGGCGTTCCTTTCCGGCGGAGACTGGCGCGAACTTCCAGCCCTCGTTGAAATCGCGTATTTCACGGTACTGCGACTTGGGTTCCGGCTCAAGGACCGATTGGAAATCCGCGGCGGCGGTAGTCGTGTCGGCGTTCAGGGCGAGTTCCGTCAAAAGAGCGGCGGAAACGGAGTTTTGCAGGAATGTACGGCGCGTGATTTGCATTTGGTTGACCTTTATTAAAATGGAGAGGAAATCTTTATTCCGCCATGCGCTTGAAGTATTGCTCGATCGCGTCCCGGTAATGAGGGGGAAAATCACGGCCCAGTTGTTGGAGCACTTCCTCGCGTTCCTTTTCGGGAAGGGATCCCCACGCTTTGCTGAAGTCCAGATCGCGTCGCGTGACGTTTCCGGGCCCTTTTCCACCGGCGATCTTTGCGTCACCCATCGGTTTGCCTGGTTTCAAAGAACGGCTTTGCATCCGCTTTTGCTGCTGGCGGGCCTGCTCTTCCAGTTCCTCGATCATGGAATCGAGCATTTCGACGATTTCCTCCTCGGATTTCTGGACTTTTTCGTCACCATTTCCGTGCCCGAGCTGGCGTTCCACGCCCTTCATTCTGCGGGAGATCATTTCGAGCGACTCGTCCTTGAGCGTTTCCAGGTCCTTGCGCATGAGGCGGCTCAGCGCGGAAAAACGGGCCGGAAGCTCAAAATCCGGCTTTTCAGCCAATGCGTCGAGCTGGTCCAGCGATTTCGTACACGCGTCCTTCTGAAAGAGCTGGTGCTCGCAGACCGCCCGGTAAAACCAGTACTCGGCCGCCTGTGACGGGTTTTCGTCTGAAAAGGACTCTGGATCAAGTTTCGTGAGTATTTCCAATGCCTGCTCAAAACGGTCGGCCCGAACCAGGTCGATCGCGGAAGAAAGATCAGCTTCTGCCGCGAAAATGGGGAGTGAAAGGCACAGAGTGAGGAAAAAAACGATCGGTTTCATCTTTGAAAAACGTGTAAAATTTGAAAATGGGTGAAGGAATGGAGCCCGGGCGGGGTTTTCATTCCGGTTTTTTTATCGATTCGCAAAACGCCGTAAATCCTTGGGTCTGCTCCAGCGTCTCTGCGTCGGTTTCTGCCAAAATTCGGTCTGACGGCAACCGTTCCAAAAGCCCCCGCGTTTTCGGCGAGTTGAGCCGGGACCGTGAGGCGGTCAGTGAAAAGTAAACGTTCCAATCCAGCCCTTCGAGGAAATGGATCGCCTGTTCTGCCGAGCCATTGAAACCATGAAGGATGATCGGAGTCTTTATAGGGCCAACGGTCTGTTGAATCAGACGCTCCGTCTCCTGCCACGCACGAACACAATGGATCGAAACGGGCCGTTTGAGCGTCACGGCGAGTTCCAACTGCGTGAGGAAAATCCTTTTTTGAAGTTCCCAGTCGGACCGAAGCGCGTCAAGTCCGATTTCACCGACTCCGGCGGTCGGGAAACTTTTAATCGTTTCGCACAGGCGCACCTCCCAGTTTGGTGAAAGGTCCTTGACATACCAGGGATGGATCCCGAAAAAGGGAACGACTTCTGGCAACTCAGGGACGTTTCGCGCCCGCTCAATGGTTTGAAGCACGGACTCCCAGTCATCTTCCCGCGTGGCGTTCAGGCAGATCATCTTCGGGTTCCAGCCCGGAAATGGAGGCGTGGACGTCAAAAGTTCCGGGAAAAAATGAACATGGGCATCGGTCAACATAGGGAGCGGAGGGAAACTCTGCGGGGGAAATGGCCTGGGGTGGCACAAAACCAAAAGGTTTGCCGATTTATTAAGGGATTATAGTATTGGCAATATTTTCAACCTGGAGCTTGAATTATTATGACTGAATCCAATGAATCCGCGCTCACAAAGGAAGTGGAAGCGCTTCGTGAGGAAAATCTTGCACTTAAAAAACAAATACGTTCTGCCGCGGTCATGATTTCTCTTGGGGAGTTGGTTAGCACGACGACACACGAATTTAATAATGTACTGATGACCGTTCTGAATTACGCCAAAATGGGTTTGCGTCACGAGGATTCGCCAACACGACAAAACGCTTTTGAGAAAATTCTCAACGCGGGAAACCGGGCGGCAAAAATCACGTCGAGCGTTTTGGGAATGGCCCGCAACCGCTCGCCAAAACCCGAAGCAACCGACCTGGAGCAGCTCACCGATGACGCGCTTTATTTGCTCGAGCGTGAGATGAACAAGTACCACATTTCGGTTATTAAGGAATTCGCGGAAAATGTACCGGAAGCCCTTGTTAGTGGAAATCAGATCCAGCAAGTTCTTCTGAATCTTTTGATCAACGCGCGCCAGGCGATGCCCAACGGTGGGAATCTCGTCGTTCGGATCCAGTACGATCAGGAGGCAAACATGGTGGACCTGATCATTCGCGACTACGGGACCGGAATTCCGCAGGACGTTTTGCCGCATATTTTCGAGCCGTTCTTCTCGACGAAAACCGGCCCGGACGAAAGCGGAAAGGGCGGAACGGGCTTGGGGCTTTCCCTCTGCCGCGAAATCATCGAGGAACATTCCGGGAAAATTCAGGTGAAAAGCACGGTCGGAAAGGGGACCATGTTCACCATTAAACTCCCGGTCGCGCCGACGAATAGTTAGGAGTGGGAAATTCTGGGAGTGGCTGGGAGTTTTCTGGGAGAGGCTGAGAAAGATTCCCAGCCTCTCTCAGAGACTCCCAGAGTTCCCCAGCAAATTCCCAGGAAACTCTCAGTAATTCGACCCGGCGCGTAATTTCGGCCTCCGGCCTCCATTACCGCCTTTCATTTTCTGATTACTGCCGCGTCGCTCTTTACGCCGTCAGACGTGACGGTGAGTTTTACGGGGCCGGCTCCCGTGCGGCTGCGCAGGACGACCATCGCTTTCCCGTAGAAGAGCGAGTGCTCCGCGTCCGTGATCGGCTCGTAGCCCATCGGGTTTCCGTTTCCGATCCCGACCAGTTCTGCCGGGCCTTCCACCGAGACGCTAAATTTTCGCATCGAGTTCGGGCAAAGCGTCCCTTTCGTGTCCACGGCTTCCACCAGGATGTACGCCAAATCATCGTCGCCGGCGAACTGGGTCTTTTCCGGGGTCAAACGCATCGCGGCGTCCGCTCCGGCAGTCTGAACCGTTGTACGGCCGATTTCTTTACCGTCTTTGTACGCCACCGCCTCGATTTTGCCGGCTTCATACGGAACATTTTCCCAGCGGAGCCGGTATTTGTCGATCACGGCATAGTATGCCGGCGTTTTCTGCCCGTCGGACTCTTTATCCGTGAAACTCCACTCACGGATCGAAGCCCACGTTCCGGGTTTGAGACCGTCGAACACGACGCGGAAGTACCGGGCAGGCTGCGCGTTGGCCGCGTTCACTTCGACCTGGTCTCCATCCGATTTCGCAAATCGGTGCTCGTGGAGCTTCGTCCAGTTCTGACCATCCTGAGATGACTCGACGCGGAAACTGTAATTTTCGGGCGACTGTTCCATCACGATCACTTGACGTTTGGCCGCCACAGGCTTCCCAAAATCGAGCTGGAGCCACTGATCCGGGCTTTCATTGGCGGCGCACCAGCGCGTTTCTGCATCTCCGTCAAGGGCTCCCGCGACAGGATTCACGTGGTCGGGGCGGTTTTCCTCAGAGCTGGCAGTCAACTGGATCGAGTCGCTGAATTTCTTCGTTTCGTTTTCGAATTTGGGAATTTCTTTCAGCTTGGCGCGTTTCCCGAGCGATCTCCCGTTCAGGAAGAGTTCCACCGAGTCGCCGTTTGTGTAAACGTAAACCGGGACTTCATCGCCGGCGTTCCAGTTCCAGTGCGGCAGAATGTGGACCGTCAGAGCGTCGGGGTTCCAGTACGCCCGGTAAATGAAGTACCGGTCCTTGGGGATCCCGCAGAGGTCCACGATGCCGAAGTAGCTGGAGCGGGCCTCTTTATTGAACGGAGACGGCTCGCCGAGGTAGTCGAAACCGGTCCAGACGAATTCGCCCGCGACGTAGCGGTCCTTTTCCATCCGGTCAAACTCCACGTCCGGAATATCGCCCCACGGAACGGAGCACCAGTCGTAGCCATCGACCTGGTGGTGGTTTTCGTCGTAAACTTTCTTTGAGGCCGGGTGGGGCAACTGGTAGAAACCACGCGTCGAGACCGCCGAGGCGCTTTCGGAATACACCATCGCCTTTTGCGGGTACGTCACGTGAGGCGTGCGGTACTGCGCGTTATAGTTCCAGCCGATCACGTCCAGCGCGTCGCGTGTATGGTCCGAAGGGACACAAGTCCCGGAGACGCAGCACCCCAGCGCGACTTTGCGGGTCGGGTCGTACTTTTTGTAACAGTTTACGACGTGCGTGACGCGGCGAGGACCGTCCAGGTACGGGTTGGAGGAGCCTTTTCGGCCTTGCTCGACGTCGAAAATTTCGTTTCCGATCGACCAGACGCAGACGCTCGGGCGGTTCTGGTCGCGGTGGACGAACTGCCGGACCTGACGCTCGGTGAATTCGTCAAACGTGGTCTGGTCGAAAAGGTCCACCGTGGCGTCCCATTTATCGAAAAGCTCGTTCCAGACGATGAATCCCATTCGGTCGCAGGCGTCCATGAACGCGGCCGAGTTCGGATTGTGCGAGGTGCGGATCGCGTTCACGCCCATTTCCTTCATGATGCGCAACTGACGCTCGATCGCGACGGGATGCGAGGCGGCGCCCAGGATCCCTTGGTCGTGATGAAGGTCCACGCCGTAAAGCTGGAGGCGCTTCCCGTTCAGGTGGAAACCGTCGTCGGCGGTCCACTCCACGGAACGGATCCCGAAGATCTGCTCGACTTGGTCGAACACGCGGGCGCAAGTCTGAGAAGCAGGAAGATTCCGGTCGGGGCACTCGGCGTCAGTTTTCAGCGTGACTTTCAGCCGGTAGAGATTCGGAGCGACGGGCGACCAGAGCCGCGGATTCTTTACGTTGAGCGTCAACTCACCGCGCGTTCCGCCTTCCTGATCCAGCGGAGCGCTGATCAGGTTTGCGGCCAGTTCGCCCGAGGGGGTGAAAATTTCCACGTCGGCGTAAAGGGGCCGGCTCAGTTTTTGCTGATCGATCTCTGCCTGGACGCGAACGGTCACGTTGGCGGAATCGGCCGAAACTTCCGGGGTGAAAACGAAGACTCCGCCGTCGGGGATCCGGGCTTCCGCGGAAGTCTGGATGAGCGTCACTCCGCGGTAAATGCCCGCTCCGGGGTACCAACGTGACCCGTGGCGGCGCGCGTCGCAGCGGACGGCGATCTCGTTTTCCGCTCCGAATTTGAGGAACTTTGTGACGTCGATCTGGAAGGGGACGTAGCCGTAATCCCAGCCGCCGACGTACGTTCCGTTCACGTAAACCTCCGGGAAACACATCACGCCGTCGAAGTTCAGGATGAAGGCGCGATTGGCGTCGGCTTCGGTCGTTTTCAGGGTTTTGAAGTACCAGCCCACGCTGCGCCAGGGGAGTTTGCCCTGACCGCCGTCCTGGCTTTTTTCGTCAAAAGGCCCCTCGATTGCCCAGTCGTGCGGGAGGCGGACCGGTTTGGACGCCTGGAGTTTTTCCGGGATCAGCGCGTCACCGACTTTCATTGAGTTTACAGGCTCGGAGCGTTCGGCTCCCGGTTCGACCAAGGCGAAGGTCCAGTCGTAGTTCCAGTTTTCAGTGATTCGTCCTTCAGCGGCCATTACAGATACGCAGAAGGTGAGGCAAAAAAGGAGGGAAAACGTTTTGTAAAACATAAAAATCCTTTCATTAATGAGAGATTAATTAATTGTATTATACGCAAGTTGGATTTTTTGTCAAGGGAAAGAAGGATAAATAGTTGAGGAATGTTGAACTATTTTCTCCTCAAAATATTTTCACTCCCCGGCCGGTGTTCTATGGAAATAAAAACTGAAAATTTTTTCTGATTTGGGCTTGAAAGAAAAGCCCGAAAGTGGTAAAATGCAAAAGTAAAATGGAGGCGTTTCCCTTTTTTGTTTCCCGGGAAAAGAAGCCTTTGAGAAAATTTTGAACTTGAATCTTTTTCCAGAAAGTTCCTTCGCAATGAATCAACGACTTATGCGTAACATTTTATTCGTGTTTTTTGTATCACTCGCGTTTTCAGGCCTGCAGGCTCAGGAAAATGTGGGAAAAGAGCGTTTTCACGCTTACAAAGAACTTTACCCGGAAAAAACTTCTGTGGCTCAGACTCCGGCGGCATTTCCACAGGTAAATGAGGGGCAGGGTACTCAGGCGTTTCCCGGGCTCGGTGTTCCCGGTTTTGGAGCCGCTTCAGAACCTTCCCTGAATGTTACTGCCCGCGTTGCGGTTTTCCCGGAAGGTGAAAAACCGGGTCATCTGGAAATTGCCGCGCAAGTTCCAAAAGGGTTCAAAATTTATGCGCTGACCCAGAAATCCGGTGGACCATTCCCAACGAAAATTCACCTTCCTGATGAGATCAAACTCGTGGGCGAAATCGTTCCGTCTCCTGCGGCGCACGTGGAAAAAGATCCGGATACCTGGGGTGATCTGGTCATTGAAAGTCACAAAGACCTCGTAAAATGGACCGTTCCATTTGTTTGGACGAATCCGCAGAATCTTCCTGAACAAATCGCTGGAAACGTCGAGTCACAGATGTGCGACGCGAATACGTGTCTTCCTCCGAGAAAATTTCCCTTTACGGCTCCAGTGCCTGAAATCGTGCAGGAAAATTCTGTTGAAGAAAAGTCCGCTGATACGACTGAATCAGTTGAAACGCCGGTTGAACCTTCCACGGAAGCTCCTGCAGCAGTGCCTGAAGTGCCTTCCACGGACATTCAGGTCGAGACTCCACTTGAGTCTTCCGAGGAAATTTCTAACCCGGCCCAAGGGCCTTTGCCTTCAGAACTTCCATCAGGAATTCAGGGACCGATTTCTGTAGAAACGGATCCGGAAATGGTATCTGTATTAGAGGAAACCTCCGAAGAAACAGTTCCGCTGAAAGAAGCTGTTCAGGAAACTCCCTGGGATGAAATGGACGCTCAGGCGGATTACTCGCTCGCGATCATTCTTCTGATGGCGTACCTTGGCGGGTTGATATTGAACCTTATGCCATGTGTTTTACCGGTCATTGCGCCAAAACTTCATTCGTTCGTGCGTCAGGCTGGGGAAGCCCGCGGACGGATTTTCCTGCTGAACGTAAGTTACACTTTCGGCCTTTTGACCGTTCTGTGGCTCCTGGCAGCACTTTCCCGAATCGGGGATCTGCTTATGCTTCTGCGTGAGTACGTTCCCGCCACCGAGCCGTATTTGCCGGAAATCGGGAACATGGGCTGGGGCCAGCAATTTACCTACCCGGGTTTCGTGATCTTCATGATCGCGCTCGTTTTCGTAATGGGGTTGAGTTTCCTTGGTGTCTGGGAGATTCCGATCCCGGGAATGGTCACGAGCGGGAAATTGGGGCAGATACAGCGTAAAGAAGGTTTCTTGGGTGCGTTCTGTATGGGAATTCTGACCACACTTTTGGCCACGCCGTGTGTGGGACCGTACCTTGGCCCGGTCTTTGGGTGGGTAATGACACAGCCGATTTGGACCGCGTTCCTCACGTTCACCGTGATCGGTCTGGGACTTGGTACGCCGTATCTCGTTATTGGGGCTTTCCCCGCCCTGATTCGTTTTCTGCCGAAACCGGGCGAGTGGATGGAAACTCTCAAGGAGGTTATGGGTTTCTTCTTCCTTGGAACGGTCGTTTGGCTTTTCTTCTGCCTCCCAGCGCGGTTTTTTGTCCCGACGCTTGGTTTACTGACCGCTATGTGGTTCGGCTGCTGGCTCATCGGGAAAACCACCCTTTCCGGGGCGTCACGTGAGGCGCAACTCACCGCCTGGTGTGTGGGGATCATCGTTTCGGCCTTCACGGGGTTCGTTCTTTTCTCGCTTGACCTCGAGACGGAAATCGGTGCTCCTGCTGATGGTTCCGCAGTCCAGACGCAAGAGGTGGATGAGGACGAAATCCCATGGGAAAAATTTACGAATGAGAACGTTGAAGATGCGCTAAAACAGAATCGGGTCGTTTTCATTGATTTTACGGCCCGTTGGTGTGCAACGTGCCAGACGAATGGAAAATTCGCGATCAATACGCCCGAAGTAGCCCGTTTCATTCGCGAGAATAATATTCAGCCACTTCTGGCCGACTGGTCGGAACCGTCCGAGGAGATTGAATCGGCTCTGAAATCGCTGAACCGGAATTCCATTCCGCTGATCGTGATTTGGATCCCGGGTGAGGCGCAGCCGATTTTGATCGATGGACTCGTGACAAAAGGCAAAGTGCTTAAAGCCCTGGAATTCGCGTCCCGGCGTGTTTCGGGAAAAGAGTGATTTTTCCTCTGCTTACCTTTGGAAAATCGGCAGGTAGTTCGTCTCGGCCTGAATTGCGATCAAGGCCATAGCGGTTGCGCAATCCAGGCTGATGGTTGAGTTCCAGCTCCCGTCCGGCTTTTGGGTTTCCCTCAAACGCTTGACCAGAAGTGCGAACCAATGATTCCAAACCTCGGGTTGGGTATCGGTCAGACGGAAAGCCTGAACCGCGTAATACTGCGCGTAAAACCAATAGCCGTCTTCATCGGGTGGCATAAGAGTGGAGTTCCTCAGGTAGATCATCGCGCGCTGAATTTCTGGAGAGTCGTATATTCCGGCAGAACAAAGCCCCGTAACAGCCGCGGCGGTGCGTGGGTACGCACTTGGGCCGGGGGTGAGGCGGTAACGGAAACCACCGTCAGAATTCTGGCACTTGAGCAGGTACTCTACGCCCCTTTGAACCGTCTCGGAAGGAACAGAAATCCCAGCGTTCCGGCACGCACGCAGAGCGTTCAGGAAACAGGCTGTAACCGAAACATCCTCCTCGCCAGGCTGAAACGTGTAGCGCCAACCGCCATTAGGACCTTGGGCTTTTACGATTAGTTGGACTCCTCTTTCCAAAACAGTCCTCAAACGCGAGTCATCCTGACTCATTCCCAGGCACTCGGCCAGAAACGTTACAGCGAAACCATGGGCGTACACGGTTCCTTGTTCCGAGGCCGCAGTTGATGCCAAAACGCCGTTTTTACGCTGGTTTTTCAGAATAAAATCGACACATTTCTGAACGGCCGCGGCGTCCGGTCCTTCCGTGGGTGTACTTCCAGAAGAAAGCAAAGCCATTCCCACAAGGGCCGTAATTGCGGAATCGTTCCGAAATGCGCCATCGCCTGGCATAATTCCTCTCGCAAGTTTCTCGCGGAAGTAGTTCAGGCCGCGTTCCACGCAGGCTTCCGGTTCATTTTGAGCGTAAAGATTTCCGACCAGAGCAAAGAGA
The DNA here is from genome assembly GCA_030530205.1 of Thermoguttaceae bacterium. Taxonomy (GTDB): domain Bacteria; phylum Planctomycetota; class Planctomycetia; order Pirellulales; family Thermoguttaceae; genus RGIG3701. Next base: position 125,360 of record JAUMVK010000002.1, read on the forward strand.
AGAAAGATAAAAAGCAAAGCGGGAAGGAAAGAGTTTCCCCGGGAAAAGCCGGGGGCTTTCTGAAAACGATGGTCTGCAATTCCCGCACTTTGCTTCATGCCCGAACTTTTAACCTCGAAATTGGAAATCAGAGCAGTTTATCGACCCCAGCCACGGCGACGGTTCGTGTTGGTTTCGCGATACGGAGCGGAACGTTCCCAAAGGATGTTCTTGGCGTTTGCTCCGGTTTTCAGGGCGGATTCAATGACTTCCAACCCGCGCCGCAACTGCTCGTCCTGATATTTAGCCGAATTTTTTGTTGGTTTTACATCATTGTGGGTTTTCAGAGTTCCGCGGCGGAGCCGATCCATGAGGAACGCCTCGTCTTCATCGCGGGAGGTCTGCACGAGGTTTTCGTCATCGGGTTTAACCCCCCATTCATCTCCTTCACCCGCGCCTTCGTTTCGGTGGATATTACGTCCGTTTGGACTATAGTACCCGGCCGTGGTGAGTTTCAAAGTGCTCGTTCCTCCTTCGAATGGCATAACGCTCTGAATGATTCCCTTACCGTAGGATCTTTCCCCCACAATCACCGCACGGTGATGATCCTGAAGGCACGCGGAAAAAACTTCGCTGGCACTGGCACTGAACGAATTCAGAAGCAGGACCATGGGGACTTCTTTGGGAATAAGAATTTCCGGCTTCGCGTGCCAGATTTCTTCTACCGTGTTTTTCCCTTTCGCAGTCACGATGATGCCGTCGGGAATGAAAAAGTCGCACATTTCGATCGCGACATTAAAGTCACCGCCCGGGTTGAATCTCAAATCGAGGATCAGTCCTTTCAGCGGGGATTCCGTCTCGCCTTCACGAGGCTTTTGAAGCTCGGTCAAAACTTTTCGGAATTCTTTGGCCGTTTCGTCACGAAATTCCGTCACGTGTACGTAGGCGATGCCGTTCTTCGCGTCGAGCCAGTAGTTCCACGAGTCGTCTTCCTGATTCCGGTCAAACCCCAGAACGGTTTCCTGGAGGATCAGCTCACGGGTGATTTCAAATTCAAGGGGGTTTTTCTCGTTCACACGACGGACTTTCAGTTTCACCGTGGAACCAATTTCTCCTTCGAGAAGTTTCAGGACTTCATCGATTTTCTTGTCCTTCAGCGAGATTCCATCCACTTCCAGGATTTCGTCTCCACAGTGAATTCCTGCGTTGTACGCCGGCATTCCCACAAGCGGAACCACGACCCTGGTTTTTTCTCCGTCGCCGTCGATCGCCATTCCAACGCCGCCAAAGCGGGAATTGACTTCGCGATGAAAATTCGCCTGTTCCTCGTTTGCGATGTAGTATGAATACGGGTCCAGTTTGCTTGTCACGCCCTGGATCGCGGCCTGGATCAGCTCTTCGCGGGACATTGAGTGGACGTAGTTTCTTGACACATTGTCTATCAGGTCAATCAGAACGCGATACTGCTCGAACGTATCACGTTGGGAACCATCAGAAACACTAATATCCGCATCAGTTTTTTCATCTATTGAAACGCTTCCCCCGGCAGAATTTTCAATATTCTTATCGTCAGTCTTTTCTTCTTCCGCACAAAAGCCTGTAGAAATCGCAATCATGGAAAAAGCGAGAAGCACGGAAAAAACGGTGAATTTTTGAATCGTTTTCATGATTAACTCGTCAAAAAAACAAAAATGTGGAATGGAAAAGCCGGTTTATTCTTCGACCATATTCAGCATCGCAGCCAGTGTATCGACCATTTTTTCGACCTGCCGGCAAGACTGGTTGGTCACGCCTGCGTGTTCTTCGTTCCAACTGCGGATACCTTCCCGCAAAAGGACCTCGGACGCTTCATTCTGAACGGATTCTGGCGCTGAACTCGTGATTTCGTGAAATACACTGCGCAGATGCTCCTGAGCCAAAGGATTCCCGTGCATCGCTTCGGAAAGAGTTACGAGGTAACGCTGAATATCAACCTGTGAAACACTTTCCTGATACTTGGGAGTCTCGTTTTCTTCACAATTTTTTGTGATGTTTTCGATCCATTGTCCTTTTTCTGTGGATTGAACCAACGAAGCGGCGGCCTCTTGGACATCTACCGGGTTGGAAAGGCGCGCCTGAAAAATTTTGTAATTCCCTTCACTATTCAAATCATTTTTTCGGGCTTCACGGATTTTCTGATAAATCTCCTCAAGACCGATCTGCTTGAACCAGAATCTGGCCCGGCGAGGCAACTCATTGAGGCTTAACGTTTCATCAAGAAGAGCGATCTCGTTCCACATTCCTTCCAGATTCTGCTCGAAAAGTGTCGCGACGAACATCGACCATCGGTTTTTCAGGGAGGGAAGCAGCTGATCCTGAATCTGTGATACACTCGTTGAAGAAACGGTCGGGAGATTGAACCGGTGCCGGACGCGTTCCTGCTCATGGACTGCCGTCCCCAGAAAAACGATTCGGAAAAGCCGTTTCTGGGAAAATTTCAACCCGGTTGAGAATGAAAAATCGGTACGGCAGCCGATAGGCAGAACGTCCAAAAGGGCTTCAAGAAGCATTTCCGGCTGGGAGTTTCCCGTGAGGATCGTCGTGAAATTTCCCAAAATCTGATCGAGAATCGACGCGAAACGTCGGATCCCGGTCATACGGACGAACGCGTTCAGGGTGCTGAGCCGTACGGCTTCCGCTCCGCCGTCCATCGAGAGCGTTTTGAGAACCGGGAGAATTTCTGCGTTGGGAAAATTTTCTTTTGGGGGACGGTTGGGCGATTCACTGCTCCAAAGCTGGCGGGTGACTTCCAACCCCGCACGCCACAGACCGAGTTTTTCAAGGTGGTGGAAGAGCGTCATCGCGTTGTTGGCGTAGTCTTTGAGCATTTGCGATGGAACCAGAATTCCGTGCGTAAAAACCTCATCGCCAGTTTCCTGCGGGAAAAGAAGCTCCAGATGGCTCGTGCGGCTCAGACAAAACGATCCGGAAGGCAAAGGATGAAAATTCCAGCTGAATGCGGCCGGTGACGCGGAGAGCAATTCCCCCTTCCCCGCGGACCAGATACGTATTTCGGAAAGGTCCATAGGCTCAATCCCTCGGCTGACGGCGAGATATTCATGGGTCGGACCTAATATAAACTGTTTAACGGCGTGCATTTTAAAAAGGAATCAGGATCAATGAAGGATGCGGTTTTAATGAATAGCGGATAAAAGGAGGAATCAACTCGCCGGGAGTCTGTACTCACTCCCGAAAAAGGATGAATTCATTCAGTTCATGATCCTTATACGCTATATATGAGTCATTTAACTCTGTAGTTTCTACTATTTTCCCACATTTTTCGTATTTTGGCTAATTTTTTACAAAAAAAACGAATATTTTTGGTGTGAGTCCTTGCAAGTTTGGGGAATTCAGGGTAAAATGAGAAATCATTTTTCAATCATTCCCTCATTTTAAAGGATTTTTCTCATGAAAAGAACATTCCCCGCCCTGTGCCTGACGGCGTTCCTCTCCCTTTTCCTTTGCGGCCTGGTTTCCGCTGGTGAAATGCCTGCGGACAAACCGGTTCCGGATGGGTTCAAGTCCCTGTTCGACGGCAAAACCCTTGACGGTTGGGATGGCGACCCGGCCTTCTGGTCCGTTCAGGATGGCTGCATCACGGGCATTTCCACGCCCGAAAACCCGATCAAGTACAACACGTTCCTGACCTGGAAAGACGGCGAAGTGGCCGACTTTGAGCTTCTTTGCGATTTCCGCCTCTTCAATCACAATTCCGGCATTCAGTACCGTGCCTTCAAAAACGAAAAACCGTGGAGTCTCGGCGGTTACCAGGCCGACATCGCTGGCCAGCCACACATGGGGATCGTTTACGGTGAAGGCTACCGCGGCATTCTCTGCCAGCGCGGCGACCAGACCACGATCGGCAAAGACGGCAAGCAGACCGTGACCGGCAAAGTCGGCGACAAAAACGAGCTTCTGGACCACATCGACTTGACCGGTTGGAACACGTACCGGATCGTCGCGAAAGGGAACGTCCTGACGCAGTACATCAACGGTTACAAAGTCTCGGAACTCATCGATGAAGACGCCGTCGCGCGTTTCAGCGGTGTGCTCGGCTTCCAGATGCACGTCGGCCCGGCCATGAAGGTGCAGTTCAAGAACATTTTCCTCAAGGAACTGAAGTAAATTTCATTTCAGTGAGGAGTTAGGAGTTTGCGCTGGCGCGTAACGCCGCTTTCAGAAAGACTCCCACCCATGAAAAGCCGAAGGCATTTTCAACTCCTCACTCCTCACTCCTAACTAAAAAAATGCGTACCTGCCACCTTTCACTTTTGCTTTTACTTTTTTTCTCGGTTTCCGCGGTCGCGGAGATGCCGACGCACGGCGTTTGCGCGCACCGGGGCGATAATGCTTGCTTCCCGGAGAATACTGTCCCGGCCTTTGTCGCTGCTGCGGAAAAAGGGGCCGCCATGGTCGAGTTCGACGTGAAACGCTGCAAGACCGGCGAGCTGGTCATCATGCACGATGGGACGGTGGACCGGACGACCAACGGCACCGGCGCCGTCGCGGAAATGACGTTCGACGAACTGCGCGCCCTGGACGCCGGCGTGAAGAAAGACCCACGTTTTGCCGGGACCAAGATCCCGACGTTCGACGAAGCGATCGACTGCCTCCCGAAAGACGGTATCTGGGTCAACTGCCACTGCGGCGGCGGGGTGGCCGAGGAAGTCGCGGTCAAGATCCGTGAAAAGGGCCGCCTCCACCAGGCGTTCATCGCGACGGACCTGAAGAGCATCGAGCGCGTCCGGCAAACCGTCCCGGAGATACTCACCTGCAACATGAGCCGCACCGGAACGTGGGGCCAGCCGTGGACTACCGAACAGAGCACGCTTTACGCGACGCAGACGGTCGAACACCACTGCACGCTGCTCCAGCTCATCACGCCGTGCTCGGAATCGGACGTGAAGCTGATGCACGACGCGGGGGTGAAGATCAATTACTTCCACTGCTCCGACCCGGAAAAACTGGAACCGCTTCTTAAACTGGGTGTGGACTTTGTGCTGACCGACCGGCTGGACCTGATCCAGGCGAAGTACAAGGAAATCCGGAAGTAATGCGTAATTACGGGGACGACGCTTCCAGCGTCGTCCTTCATTTATAATTCATAATTGAAAGGAAGCCGCTCGCCGTCCGGAAACGTCTCTTCTCCCCCCTCTTTGGCAAAAAAAATCCAAAAATTTGACTTTTTTTAAATATTTTTCACTTTTTTGGTCGAAATGAGTAGTAAAATTTCGTAAACAGAGTATAATATACATCAAAGAAAGTTTATGGAACTACTATAGATATACACAGGAGTCCATCACAATGGATAAGAAAAACGAAACAACAAAACCGATTTTGAACCACAAACGCCGACAGCTTCTCATTGGGGCAACGCTTACGCCGGTGGTGATGACGCTCCATTCGGCTAAGGTGTTCGCTCAGGATGGAACTCTTCATGAAGGTGTTTCCGGCCCGGCTCCGTTCTCCGGCGCAATTCGTGGTTCTGCCGGCATGGAATCATCTGGCGGAACGATCGAAACCGAAAATGCGCTTTATACCGCTATTTGTACTTCAGGAAACGCGACGCTTGCAGATTATTATGGAAGTATTGGACAAAATGGTTCAGTGCCAACCCAGTTGAGTGATTTTCAGGGATGGTCTTATTCGAGTGCATTCAGGTGGCAGTCCAGCAACTCTACGGGGTCTGTGAATTGGACCCCGCGTTACGAAGCAATGCTTGTGAATGCGGTGGACCAATACATCTCTGGGCATAGTGAGAATATTAACACTATTCTCACGGCGACTTGGAAATCTGATGCGGTGCGTAATGCCCAAACTGCGATTAGTTCAACTGATGTCGCCCAGCCGGTAGACTGGAATAATACACCATTTACCGTTTCTGGTAGTGAGGGTGTTCGCGCATATTACCACGATTGGCCAGATAAATTAAGAGCTTTTGCGTTAGAGGCCTATAATGCTTTACCGGACACGGAACCGGCACCTGACTCTGAGCCCGAACCATAATTGGGATTGAATTTGTAAATTAGGGAAGCAGGAGGCTGAATAAGTCTCCCGCTTTTTTTATATGCGCCTCAATTCCTTGAAAAATCCCATCGCCCCCCCTTCATTTCCGGCGTTTTTGGTGTACAATAGAATCTATTGAAATGGTTTATTTATTCATTTTTGGGAGTTAGTTATGGCTGACGAAAAAGCAGTACTTTCCATTCGAGGCAAAAACATTGAATTCCCGGTCTATGAGGGGACGGAAGGGGACGTGGCGGTTGATGTTTCAAACCTCTACCCTGAACATCGTCTAATGACGTTCGACCCCTCTTTGGCGAGTACGGCCATTTGTAAAAGTACCGTCACGTACATCGATGGCGAAAAAGGGATCTTGCGTTACCGCGGCATCCCGATCGAGCAGTTCGTCACGGACAAACCGAGCTTCATCGAGGTGGCGTATCTGCTTCTGACGGGCGCTCTGCCGACCGTGGAGGAACGCACGTATTTCCGCCGTCAGCTCACCGAGAACGAGCTGCTGCCCGAACCCATGCGGCTGTACTTCAACAACGTGCCGACGACGGCCCCGCCCATGGCGCTCCTTTCCGCGGCTGTAAGCAATTTGGCGTGTTACCATCCGGAATTTCTGGAACTCGACAATGATGAGGATTTCATGGAGATTTCGGCCCGCCTGATCAGCAAGATCCGCACGATCGCGGCGTACATTTACCGCCGGACGCACTGCCTGCCGTTCATGTACCCGAACCCGAATTTGCGGTACGCGGCCAATTTCCTGCACATGATGTTTTCGCTGCCGTACTCGCACTACGAGGTCGCGCCGGAGATCGAGGACGCCCTGAACCTGGTGCTCATCCTGCACGCCGACCACGAGCAGAACTGCTCGGCCGCCACGGTCCGGGTGGTCGCTTCCTCGCGGGCCAACCTTTTCGCCTCGTGTGCGGCAGGGATTTGCGCCCTTTGGGGATCGCTTCACGGTGGCGCGAACGTAGAAGTTATGCGGATGCTCAGCCAAATCCATGAAGGCGGCCTTTCCCCCGAAGAGTGCATTCGGATGGCGAAGGATAAAACGAACCCGTTCCGGCTCTTCGGCTTTGGGCATCGGATTTACAAGAATTACGACCCGCGCGCCAAGATACTTCATGCGGCGTGTGATCGTGTGTTTGCAATCATGAAAAACCAAAACGACCCGCTTTTGAATATCGCCCGGAAACTCGAGGAACTGGCCCTTTCAGACCCGTATTTCGTGGAACGCAAGCTGTACCCGAACGTGGACTTTTACTCGGGGCTGCTCCTGCGGGCGATGGGGATCCCGACCAACATGTTCACGGTGATGTTCGCGATGGGGCGTCTCCCCGGCTGGATCGCGCAGTGGAAAGAACAGCACGATTCCAAAGGCAGAATCATTCGTCCCCGTCAGGTTTATGAGGGCAATACCCAGTGCGACTACGTCCCGATGAATGAACGCTAAAATTTAATTATGAATTGTGAATTATTAAGATGAAGCTTCGTTTCCTCGGCCACAACGCGTGGCATTTGACTGTCGAGTCTCTGTCCATTTTGATCGACCCGTTTTTGAGCAGTAACTCGTTAGCGGCCTGCTCTCCGGATTCACTGCAGGCGGATTTTATTCTCGTCTCGCACGGGCACGGTGACCATTTCGGCGATACGATCTCTATCGCGAAACGTACCGGTGCGATCGTCGTTTCGATTGCGGAAATTGTGAGTTACTGCACGCAGCAAGGGGTAAAAAGCACACTGGCGATGAACCTTGGCGGCAGTGTTCAGCTTCCGTTTGGCAAAGTGAAGATGGTTCCTGCCATTCATTCCTCTACGCTCCCCGATGGAACACCGGGGGGGAGTCCGGTCGGATTCCTTATCACGCTCAAGGGTGGTCTGCGCCTTTATTTCGCGTGTGACACGGCTCTTTTCTCGGATATGAAATTCTTCTCGGGCGTGGATTACGCAGCGCTTCCGATTGGTGACCTGTTCACCATGGGGCCTGACGACGCGCTGGAAGCGGTGAAGATCATTCAGCCCCGCAACGTGATCCCGTGCCATTATGGAACGTGGCCGCCGATCAATCAGGACGTTCAGGCCTGGAAAGTGCGCGTCGAGAAAGAAACCCTCAGCAAGTGTGTCGTAATGAAAAGCGGCGAGGAACTGAGCCTTGTAAATTCCCTGTTGCGTTAAGAACTTTACGGGGACGACGCTTCCAGCGTCGTTTACCCCCCACTGTGTTAATAAACTGATTTACAAAACCCGCCAAAACCATGAAAAGTATTTTACCAGTCATTTTCTGTTTGTTTTTCGTGTCCTCCCTTCTGGCCCAGCAATCGAACGGCGTCGGGACCACACCTGATTTTCACGGACCGGTCGGGATCCAGATGTACTCGCTGCGTGACTACGTTTCCGTAAACGCAGAACTGGGGCTGAAGCTGGCGCATGATCTGGGCTTCGTGTACATCGAGCCGTCCAACTCGTTCAACAGTACGTACGAGGAATACCGCGCGTACATGGAAAAGTACAAACTCAAGGCGATCTCGAAGAATTTCGGCTACGGCGATCTGACGACCGATGCCGGGATCGACAAAATGATCGAAATCGGTAAAATCCTGGGCGTGAAATACATCGGGATCACCTGGATCCCGGAGATGAATGAGGAAAAAGTTCAGGAAGTGATCCGCGTTTTCAACCATGCGGGCGAGCGCATCCACGCGGCGGGTCTGACCTTCACGTTTCACAATCACGGGAAAGAGTTCACTCCGTGGAAAGAGGGAAAAGAGGGTGAAACCATGTTCGACCGCATCGTTCAGGAGACGAACCCTGAGTACGTTAAATTTGAGATGGACGTCCGCTGGGTCACCGCCGGCGATCCCATTGCGCTCCTGAAAAAGTACCCTGATCGGTTCGTCCTGATGCACGTGAAATGCGATTCAGGCAAGAACGGGATGTTACTGGAAGAAGGGACGATCGACTGGAAAGCCGTCTTCGCCGCCGCTCAGGAAGCGGGCGTGGAGGCGTACTTTCTTGAATACGACGATGTGCGGAACATCATCCCGAACACGATTTACAATTTGCGCTATTTGGAAAGCCTGAAATGAACGAAATTTTATCTTTTCTGCGTGAAGCGGCCGATTTGACGCGGCGCATTCAGAACGATTTCATCACTCCCGCGACATGGGAGAAAAAGGACAAATCGCCCGTTACAGTCGGCGACTTGGCGGTTCAGACGCTCGTTGCGGCACGTCTGGAGGCGCTTTACCCGGACGTCCCGCTGATTGCCGAGGAGTCCGCAGACCTTCTGCTGACGGACGAGGGGAAGCGGTTTCTGGAGATCATCCTCCAGTACGTTGTGAAGTACATTCCGGACGTGACGGCGGAAAAGGTGGTGAAGTGGATCTCCCGCGGGAAGCACGACGATTCGCTGCGGGACGCGCCGCGTTTCTGGACGCTCGACCCGATCGACGGGACGAAAGGATTCCTGCGCAAAGAGCAGTACGCCACCGCGCTGGCGCTCGTGGAAAACGGGCAAGTGACGCTTGGGTTCCTTACCACGCCAAATCTGACGTGGCTCCCGGAGACGAAAGAGTTCACGACCGATCAGGCCGTTGGGTCACTCCTCTGCGCCAAACGGGGCGAGGGGACGCGCGTCGTGCCGCTGGATCGGGGTGACGATGCGCTGGAACCGATCCACGTCTCGGACCATGCGGACCCGGCAGAGGCTTCGGTCCTGCGTTCGGTCGAGGCGGGCCACACAAATTTGAGCCAGATGGACATTTTGTGCCAGAAAATCGGCGTCACGCGGAACGTCGGGATGGACTCTCAGGCGAAATACGCGATGCTCGCGGCGGGAAAGAGTGACCTTCTGTTCCGGCTCATCTCGGCCAAAATGCCGGACTACAAAGAGAAAATCTGGGATCAGGCGGCCGGCTCGATCATTCTGGAAGAGGCCGGCGGCCGCGTGACTGACCTGGACGGCAAGCCACTCGATTTCTCGCAGGGGTACACGCTCAAGCAAAACCGTGGTATCTGCGCCTCGAACGGCCTTCTGCACGATTTGGCGGTCAAAGCGATTGAAGAAATCGGCGCGTAAATTACGGAGATGGTTCTTTCTGCCTCGTCATAATAATTCAGAAACCAGATTCCATGAGAAATCTGGTTTCTGTTGTTGAAGAGGATTTTGAGGGAAGAGATGTATTAACGCAGCGGGACATTAAACACATTCAAAACAAAAAAGGGTGGCCGAAATGACCACCCCTCGCGTTTTAAACGGGCTTAAAATCACATGTTGCCCATCTTCCAGATCAGGTCAGCAGCACGGTTGCTGTAACCCCATTCATTGTCGTACCAGCTGAGGCACTTGAGCATGTTGTCGCCCATGACCATGGTCCACGGACCGGCGAAAATGCTGGAGTGCGCGTCGTCCACGATGTCCTGCAGGACGATCGGGTCTTCGGTGTAGTCCAGAATTCCCTTCATCGGGCCTTCCGCAGCGGCTTTCATCGCGGCGTTGACGGCTTCCTTCGTGACGGGTTTGGCGGTCTCAACGACGAGGTCAACAACGGAACCGGTCGGGGTGGGGACGCGGATGGAAATACCGGTCAGCTTGCCCTGAAGATCCGGGATCACAAGACCGACAGCTTTGGCGGCGCCGGTGGAGGTCGGGATCATGTTCATCGCAGCAGCGCGGGCGCGGTACGGATCCTTGTGCGGCAGGTCCAGAACACGCTGGTCGTTCGTGAAGCTGTGAACGGTGGTCATTAGGCCTTTGACGATGCCGAAATTGTCGTTGATGACTTTGGCGAACGGAGCCAGGCAGTTGGTCGTGCAGGAAGCGTTGGAAACGTACTTCATGTCAGGGGTCAGCTGATCGTCGTTGACGCCCAGAACACACGTGAAGTCAGGATCGGTGGCCGGAGCAGAAATGACGACTTTCTTGCAACCTTTGTGAGAGTCGAAACCAGCTTTGCCGTCAGCGGCGCGCTTGGTGAACAGACCGGTGGATTCCAGAACGACGTCAACGTTCAGGTCGCCCCACGGAAGGTTGCCCGGATCACGTTCTTCGAAAACCTTGATCAGTTTGCCATTGACGACCAGACCTTCGTCATTGGCTTCAACCGTACCATCGAAACGACCATGGACGGAGTCGTACTTCAGAAGAGTCGCCAGCATGGCGTTGCTGGTGAGGTCGTTGATCGCAACGACGTCGTACTTCTCAGGCTGAGCTGCCATAACGCGGAAAACCAAACGGCCAATACGACCGAAACCATTAATACCAACGCGAATAGCCACTATAAAGTCTCCTAGCGTGATAAAAAGAACCAATCTTCCCAAAGAGCCATACCATTACGACCCCGGTCCGATTTCAATTTTATCGTAATTATAACGGATTTCCAAAATAACGCAAGCCCCCCCGAAAAGTTTTTTTAAATTTCCGGCGATTTCCCATTACGGGGACGACGCTTCCAGCGTCGTCAGAAGAAATACTTTGTAGGTTTTCCAGAGACGACGCTGGAAGCGTCGTCCCCGCAGATTTTGGATTTTGAAACGACGCTGGAAGCGTCGTCCCCAAAAGATCAAGCCAGTTTCAGGAGTCGGCGCAGCAACCATTCCAGCGAGAGTAAAAAGACCAGCGTTCCAAGAAGCCACTCCGATGGAATGACCGGTACAGCCGAGGCGAATTCAATCAACGTTCGCGTGCGGTCCGGGAGTTTAGCCGGAAATGTTTGCAAACCCGAGTCTTCCACTGAGCCGAAGGCCTCGCCGCCCGTCTGTTGGGCCAGTTCCGTCAGGAATCGCGCGTCACGTTCTGTCCGGTCACGTTCCAAATCGGAAAGCACGATTTCCCCTCGCTGGACCAAAACTTCCTCCGAGTCCGGGATTGTGAGTTCGACCCGAAACCGTCCTTCCGTGAGCACCGAAAAGCGTCCGGTATAAAGTCCTTGCATTTCACGGTCCACAGTGAGCCGTACCTGTTGAATTTTCCCGTTTGGAAGGAAAAGCTCGGCCGTGAGTTCCGGTACTTTGGCCGGGTCCAGAGGCTGAAGCGCAGGGTCGAAAAGCTGGGCACGCAACTCAATGGGATCCCCGGGGAAGTACCGATCCTGCTCGAGCATCAGTCTGCCTCGCTGCGACTGCTGGATCATTCGGCCCTGGGTAATGTACCGCACGATTTGCGTGTAAAACCGTGTAAAATACTCGGGATTTTGGGCACGTAACCGCCAGAATTCCCCCGTCCCGATGTAAAACGTTCGGCCAGCGCCGTAGAACTGGGTCGCCAGAAGAATCGGCGCAGAACCACCCATACGGGTCTGAGGCGCAGAAAAAGCCGCAAGTGCCGTGGCGCCCGCGCGGAGTTTCTTCGTGGGGAAATGGCCGTACACGCCCGGGAAAGCGTCCCAAATCTTCTGACTGGTACTCTGCTGATCGTCGAGTTGCAAGTAACTTGCTTCACGTCCCGAACGGGTCCAGTCCAGCGGCCAGATTTCATCCGCCGAGTAAGTGTTTTGCCGGAGTGTTGAGGTTCGGTCATAAAATTCGACCGGGCAAAGCGTCCGAATATTTGCCAGTTCAGGCGCGTCGAGCCAGCTTCCGACCGCGCTCATGTACACCGGTCCGGCGATGAAGAGGATCCCGCCTCCGTGACGTGCCGTCCACTCTTCCACCCAACTCGCCTGATCGGGCGAAAGAACTTTCCAATTCGCGTCCACAGAGATGATCCCATCATACGCGAAAAGTTCCTCACGCGTCACGGGAAAACGAAGCAAAACCCGGTCAGCATCCTGCTGGATCCGAGCCTTCCAGGCCTTTTCCTCCTCTGGATTCGCAGGGACCGAGCCGGAAGGAGGCAGTGCGCTCTGGAGCAGAACATCCGTTTCAATGGTTTTATCCCGTCGAAGTGCCGTGGCAAGGAATTGGTACTCACGCATCGGACCGCCAGCGAAAATGAGCAAGCGGGTCCGGCGTTCCATGACGTCCACTTCGACTTCACGCTGATTATCGTCGAGGTTCTGTTCTTCCTCTTCCCCCTGAATACGAACCTGGTAAAGATGCTTTCCAACGGGCTGAGGCTCCATGCGGAACTCAAAGGGCGTAAGCGCGGAACGGGAAAGTGGAAGAGTGGTGGAAAAGAGCATTTTTCCATCCTCGGGTTTACCTTCCGAGGCAGTTCCTTCAGACTGAACACTTTTTTTCTGTTCGACGCTCCAAATTTCACACTTGATCGTGGATTCGCGGTTTTCATCCCCCAAACCAGTCGCTTCCACAGTGCCGCGGATCATGAACGGATCACTTGGCTGCACGCGGGTCGGAGCTTCCAGTTCCGCAATTCGGTAGTTCACCACCGGAACGGTCGAACCAAAACCGAGCGTAAAGATGGGTATCCCACGCTCCTTTGCCGCTTCGATGAGTGTTTCGGGGCCAGAGCCAGCGTTCTGAACGCCGTCCGAACAGAGGATCAGACCGGAAATAGGAAGATCCGCGTGACTCTGGAGCCACTCACGAATCCCATCCGCCTGACGGGACTGAGTTCCGCGGCAGTCGCGCATTTTTTTCAGTGCTGACGTGAATGATTCCTGAGCCTCCTGATCTGTTTTTTTTTCGGTGTTTTCTTTTTCGTTTTCCGGCCCTGAAACGATACCATCACGTGTTTTGCCGCAAGTCCAAACGACCCGGGCTTCCGAATCCAGCCCGAAGAAAATCAAATCGTGACGTTTGGCGAGTTCCTGTACCAACGGGGTTTCTTCCCAAAATTTGGTCAAAGTCTCGGACCGGCTGGGCGAGTCGGGCGAGTTGGTCTCCGGGAGCGTCATGCTGAGCGAAGTGTCGCAAAAAACGAGAAAACACGAGTTCACCTTCCGCTCGCGTTCCGTCACCCACTGCGGCTGGAGGTAAATCCAGAGCAGAACGAGCAAAACCCCCACGCGCAAAATCGGGAGCAAAACCCGCCAGAACGGCCGAAGCTCTACAGAGTCCCGTCTGTAAATACGCACGACAACCCAGACCAAAGCCGCAAAAATCAGAAGCGGCAGAAGCCAGTCGGAATTCGTATGTATGCGGGAAAATGTAAACATAAAAAAATCAGGAATGTGGAATCAGGAATGAGGAATTCGAGGATCAGGCCAGAAAGTGCGATGACTTTCTTGTATCAGCATTACACGCCAGCGCAATTCCTGATTTAACGAAGTGCTCCCGTGTTCGGGTCGTAGTTCCAAACGTCCGTTTTCTTTTCGTGCGTGACCGTCAAAACGCCGTTTATGGAATCGTCGTTCACGCTGATCTCATCGATCTTTTTCCATTCAGCCTGAGAGTTTTCACGGACATAAACACTCACGGACTTGATGGGGTCGTCAGACTGAATTTTCGCCTGTTTCTCCTGGCCGGGAACCGTCATTTCAAGTCCCGAGCCGTCCTCAAGCATCCGAAGCGCAAAACGGACTTTCCCGGTTTCGTCTTCCATCGGGATCGAGGAACCGAGCTTCATCGGAACCGATTCTTTATCATCGCGCTGATTATTCTTCACGACGAAATGGTCGTTTCGGAGGATCTTGCCATCTTCACCCAAAATGAAGTGGCACACGCGATTGTCACGCCAGCCGTTCCACATCACCATGATGTGAAAATGGGGCGGAAAGTCCACATGACCGTTGGGGAAATTGGTCTCGAAACCGTAAATATTGATCTGGCCTTTCACCGCCTCTGCCGAGTCGGTGAACCCCATTTCGCGCATCATTTCCAGCGAGGCGAACATGAAATTCAGGTGCGCTTGGATCTGAGGCTCCGGGTAGGGCAAACCACGGTACGGTCCCGCCTGCACGCCTGGCACATTATGGAAGACGCAGACCTCCACCGCGCCGAAATGCGGCAAAGTGCCGGAAAAATGGGTCGGCGTTCTGCCTGCATTCATCCGGAAAGTCGCGTCCGAGCCGGAAATCTGAGCCTGCTTCACACCGTAAACCTTCGCAATTTGCACATTCGGCCACGAAACCGAAACGGTCGGCGCAGGTCGATCTTTCCCCTCCGCCTCAATGGTGAAGTAGTATTCACGGCGATTCAGGCCCGTAAAAGCATCGCCTTCGACCAGTTTCCAACCTTCCGGAAGCTCAAGCGTCGGCGTGGCGGTTTCAACCAATTCCGACTTGGTGATTTTCGCCCCGAAACGGGTCACGTCTTGTGCCTGGACTGTGGTCAAAAGCAGAAATAAAACGACGAAAAAACGTAATTGAGCCACAAAAATCCCTTTCGTTTCCAATTCAGCCGATGATTTTTCTCAAGTGCTCGATGCTCCGCGCGGCCTGATCCAACGTCCCGCACTCGACGCTCAGCACCAGATCCTGCGGGAGCGGCCTGAGCAAAGCGACGACCTCAGCCCAGTCGATCACGCCGTCACCGCAGGCGCAGCCGACGGCGGTTCCCATGACTTTTCCGCGCTCGGCTTCGGACTGCTCGAACGAAATGTCCTTGGCGTGAAGGTGAATGATGTACGGCGCAAAACGGCGGATCTGCTCGATCGGGTCGAGGCCGCCCAGGTAGGCGTTCCCCGTGTCGAAGTTGGCCCCGACCGCCGGCGATTTGACCAGATTCAGGATTTTCTCGTATTTGTCCGGGACGAGCGAGTAAGTCTGATGCGTTTCCAGCCCGATCTTGATCCCGCGGGGCTCCGCCACTTTGACCGCCTCCATGATGGAATATTTGATCAGGACAAAATCTTCTTCCTCGGTGGTCCACGTTTGCTTGCGGCCCTCGTGCGTGTTGATGATCGGCGCACCGCATTCTTTCGCAAAACGCGCCGCCTGTTTCAGGTACTCCACCGCAATTTCCGGCTTGGAAAGCTGCGAGTGACTTGAAAGGGCCGAGAGTTTCAGCCCCGCCGCCTCGACCGCGTCCCGGATCCGGAACGGATCGTCCAGCATCGAAACGCTGTGGAAGTAGCGAGCCTCGGAAAGCAGTTCACGTCCCCAGTGCACCATCGGCTCGATGTACTCGTAGCCCAGTTCTGCCGCGAATTTCACCGCCCACTCGAAACTTTTGTGGCTCGTACGCACGGCTTCCAGATTCAGACCGATTCCGATTTTACCCATTTCAAACCTCCGGGAGTACGTAGCCTTCGCGGTACGGACGGCTCAACATCGCGTTGGCCTCTTCACAGTCAACAAAACGTTCGGCTTCGGGGTCCCATTTCAGGGAATGCCCCACGAGTCGCGCAATATTCAAAATGTGGCACAGAGACGCGGTCCGGTGGCCAAACTCGCAGTCGTCGATCGGCCGCTCACCGCTCTGGATGCACTCGAGCCAGTTCCTCGTGTGGCTCATTTCCTGGAGCGGCGATTCCTTCATCAGCTTCTCGGCGATTTCTTGCGGGTTGGTCTGGATCCGGGCGCGGAAAATTTCCATCTTGGCGTCTTTTCCGACGAAAATCGCACCGCCGCGATTCCCCTCAATCTCCTTTCCGTCCTGATTTTTCCCGAGCCAGACCGTGATCCCGTTGGCGTAACGGTAGGCCAAACGAGGCTGGGAGCAAATCCGGTTCCCACGCTGGGACGATTCCGGCTTTTCGTAGGTCGGAAGGCTCAAAGCGTCCCCCTCCACCAGAATTTCCGTCGGGCCGGTTTCCTGCATTCCCAACGCGACCTGGATCTGGTCAAGCCCGTGCGTTCCCCAACCGGTCATTTCCCCTCCGGAGTACGGCCGGAAGGAGAGCCAGCCGGGATTCGCCCGCGGCGCGAAAAGATCGGGATGGAATGGAACGGGTTCCGTCGGGCCGCACCACGTTTCCCAATCAAGCCCTTCCGGGACCGGCTGGGCCGGAAGCGCGCAGTACCACGGCGACTCGTAATTGGCTGCGATCACTTCCTGGATCTCACCCAGACCTCCGTCCAGAATGTACTGGCAGCCGATCCGGTTGGCGCGCATGCTGCGCTGCATCGAGCCGACCTGGAACACAATCCCGGTTTTTCGGGCCGCGCGGACCATCAGGCGCCCCTCGGTGACGGTCAGCGACATCGGTTTCTCGGCGTAAATGTGCTTCCCCGCCAAGGCCGCGTTCACGCAAATCAACGCGCGCCAATGCTCCGGCGTGGCCGTGACGATCGCGTCCACGTCCTTCCGGTCGAGGATCCGCCGAAATTCCTGCGTGGCCTGCGACTCGTCCAGCCCGGCGTCTTTGGCGATTTTTTGGGCACGCGGGAGGAAAACGTCGCACGCCGCCACCGGCTGGGCCATCGGCTGGGTGTAGGCGCTCCGGAAGACGTAGCTCCCCTGACGCCCGACTCCGATCCCGGCGACGCCGATCCGGTCGTTTGCGCCAACTTTACCGGCCTGGGCGAAAACGGAGCGGGAAATGACCAGCGGGGCCGCGAGTGCTGCGGACGCGCATTTCAGAAAATGACGGCGGGTGGTGGGCATAAAAAACTCCTAATTTGAAAATTTAAGTCAATTTTTACTTTCGGGTCCAGGGATTTGGCCCGACGCTTTCTTTTATTTTACTCCATTCCCCGCTCACGTCAAGAGGGGCTCCAGCAAAATCGAGACGGCCAGGAAAACAAAAAGGACCCCCGCCGCGAGATTCACCCAACCAAGGCGCGACTCGTTCTGGAGGAACGTCCGCTTGAGGAACGTTCCGCCAAAAATCAGGAAAAGGTTCCAGAACGTTCCGATCACGCAAAAAAGCCCGCCCAGAATCAGAAGTGGAAGCCACGCGGGTGTGAAAGCCTCGTTCATGAACTGGGGGAGGTACGAGAGGAAAAAAAGGACCACTTTCGGGTTCAGAAGATTCACCCAAAACCCTTGAAGGAAGCAGGCGGTGAGCGTTTCATCCGAAACCGTTCCTTCGTGAATTTCAACGGCCGAGGCCTTCGAACGAAGAAGCCCCACGCCAAGCCAGAGCAGGTACAGACCGCCGAGGCAACGGATCACCCGGAACGCAAGCGGCGAGTGAACGATGAACCAGCCCAACCCGAAAGCCACGATGCACGAGTGGATGACCAGCCCCACAGTGATCCCGATCGCTCCCATGATCGGCCCCCAAACCCGGCGGGTCGTGAAGGTTTTCGTCAGGATGAACACCATATCGACCCCGGGGATCAGGCACAAAATCAGGGACGAAACGAAAAAAAAGGGAAGATTCTGAAACATGGAATTCTACGGTCCCTTCACTTCGATTTCGTACCAAAGTGTCTGGCTCCGGCACTCGATCTGGACCGCGGAATCCGAGATCCTCCGGACCGGGACCGGCTCTTTTCGCTTCGCGTCTCCGTCCAATGCCCAGGCCGTGACCGTCTTTTCAGCCGGAACCGGAAACGTAAGCGTGATTTTTACGCCCTCGCACAAACGCGGCATTTTACCGCGCTGCGGACTGGTCAAACGCTTTCCCTTTAATTCGGCCGGGGCTTGTGTTTGGTCGGCGTCGGTCCCGTACTCGCAAAACGTTCCGTCCGTATTCGCCATGAAGCCCGTGGCGGCCAGGAGCCAGTGCGTCTCGTCGGTCTGCGTGAGGGAAACGGTCGCCCAGTCGAGCAAAGTCGGCGAAATCTCCAATGCCGTTCCGCCGCGGAAATCGATCCGGGTTTGGGTGGATTCGCCATCAGACGGCGCGAGGAAGCCCGTAAAGAGTTTCGTCCGCGGTGTGTCGGCGCGGAACCAGCAGCGTTCCGGGTCTTCACCGTTCCACTCGATTTCGTCCGTTGGGGATTTTACGGAAACGATTTTTTCTTCACTTACTGAGGATTGAGGTTTTTTCGTCTCCGCAGGCCGGGCATTTGCGGCCGGGCCGGCCGCGGACGGCGAGCCGCCGTCCTTCCGTATTAACGACGCTGGAAGAGTCATCCCCATAAGGTCCGTGAGCTGAACGCCGCAAAAGACCTTGATCACATCGGAATTTTCGTGCCCGAGCCAGCCGAACCAACGGTGGTACGCATTCATCCGCTCGGCCGCGTGGGCGTACTCCTCCTCGCGCGTCATCCGCTTGATCACTCGCGGCACGTCGTTGAGCGACTCCACGCTCCGCAAATCACCCCGCACGAAAAGATTCACGCACGCCGGCAAATGCACGAGCTGGCAGGCGTTCTGGGTCTGGTCGAAGTAGCTCAGACCGTCCTGATGGTCCTCCCGATGGCTCCATGCGTAAGCATAAACCGCGCTCCAGTTCTGGAACGCCCCCACCGCGGCAGCCATCGGAAAACCCTCCGCCGAGTAGAAATTCGGCCACGGGTGATTGTACTCACTGAGCGTGAACGGTTTCCCCACGACGCGGCAGAACGCCAGCTCCGCGAGGTTTCCACCGTTCATGAAGGCGTTCACGTACGGTTTATTATCGACGATCCAATCGTTCTGATCCCACCGGGAGCCGGGCCAGTACGGGTGGCACCAGTACGAGTGAATGTCGCAGTAGTCCATCTGTGCCTGAGCGTACGTCGAGGCGTAGCGCAGCTGGGTCCCGGCAATCGGCGCCTGAACTTTCAGTTCGTCCTTCAGGAACGCGTACATTTCCCGCCAGTACAAATCGTCGAGGTCCATCAGGAAATCGTGGAAGTCCCTCTTTTGCCGCGGCGTGACGTCTTCCTTCCGCGCAGAGACCAAACTCATGGGACCGTGTTCCAGCTCGTCTTTTCCAGGACCAATTCTCCCGCCGCGGCGGACCGAGAAATCGTCAATTTCCACCTCGCCGTCCAGTTGGGCAAAACCCAGCCGGACGTTGGAGTCGCTGAACGTCGGCAGGATCGTCATTTGGACCGTCTGCCAGTCTTTTTCGAGCTGGATCGTCCGTCGGACGTTCCGGTAGTCGGCGTGGTGCTCCATGAAGTAGAACGACGCTTTCTTCGGTTTGGACGAGCGTATCCGGAACGAAATCGTGTACGGGACGCCTTCTTCGATCGTGGCTTTCGTCAGGTAAAACTGGGGGTTCCAGTTCTTCGTGCTGGCCTTTTTCACGTCGATTTTAAGTGTCTGCGTCGATTCATCGACCCACGCCTGAGCCTCGACTTCGGCATCTTTTTCGAGGTTCCACGGCGAGTTCCGGAACGTTTCCACGCTGGTGAAACCGCCGTCGGGGATCATTTCCTCACCGAGCGGAACGTCCAGCACTCCCCACGCCTTGGAAAGCTCCTCAGTCGTTTTGTACCGCTCGGCAAGCCAGGAGTTCCAGCGCTCCCAAAGCATTTTCGCGTAAAAATCGGGCAGTTCCTCCAAATGGCCGCAGTTCCACTCGCAGACGATCGAGTTTTCATTATTAATTTCCACGAACGCGACGCATGGGTCCTCCGTGTACGCCTTTTTCGTGTAAGGGTTCACGTGAGTCAGAAGGTCCCGCGCGTATTCCTTCTGAAGCTCGATCATTTCCGGTACGTAATTATCGACCCCCTTCTGCATGTTGGGGAGTTTTTCCACCTCCGGGAAATTACCGTCCCGGGAGTCGAGCGTCCGGCCGACGTGGAGGTTAATATTGACGTAGATCCCCACGAGTTTCATCTGGTAGATGAACCAGTCAAGCCGATCGAGTTTTTCCTCGTCCATCTTGCGGTGGCCGAGTTTCTCGTACTTCCCCCAGATTTTCGTATCGACGAAATGAAGCCGCACGACGTTGATCCCGAACGAGCGCAGACGCAAGGCAAACCGCGCCGCGTCGGCTTTCTGCGGGAAGTTCGAGTCAAACGGAAGGTTCACGCCCCAGAAACGGAGCGTTTTGCCGGTCCCATCGACGAAAACGTCCCCGGCGATACGTACCCGGCCGGCGTCTCCCGCAGGGGTAAAACCTCCCGGCGGAGTCCAGAGAAAACGCAGGCCGGAACCATCAACCGGAAAAGGAAAGAGAGTGTTCCCAGCGTGAAGGGCGAGCGGGAAGAAAACCGTTAAAAGAAAAAGAATCGTGCGCATTTTTTCAAGGAATTGGAAGGAGCCAGCGCTTCGGCTTCTCACTGATGATCTGGACCAGGGGAAACCGAAACGCTGACTGCGGATCAGTTAAAAAAAGATGTCATTTCTGCTTCTCAGCCGCAGCAGCGCGTTCAGCTGCCGCCTTGCGTTCGATCTCGGCCGCTTCCGGCGTGATGAACAGCGGGCCGGAGACTTTTTCCGAGTCGCCGTCCTGCCGAATGTCGAAGCGGTTGATCACCGGAGCCGAGTGAATGCGCGGACGGATCGGCGGGACCGTCGTCAACGCGACCGAGGACGGGTCATACATCGCGCGGACTTCCTCGTCGCCGAGGTACGGACCGTTGCAATCGACCCACGCGATCAGGCGCTGGGCGTCTTCCTCACTGACTTTTACGCCGTGATGCTCGCCGCTCGTCGCATTGCGGATCAGCGTACTGGTCGGAGACCAAGCGGTGTACGGCGGGAGCGTCTTCAGGTTGGCCGGGTCGTTCTGGTCGTAGCCTTCCACGACGAAAACACCGGCGAGGTTGACCGGAACGCCCTTTTCGTTCTTCACCTTGTCACGGCCCCACGGGCAGTCGCCGGAGACCAGCGTCAGGTACGGCTCGCAGAACGGAGACTGATCGCCCGGACGCGAGTAAACGTTCGCCCACCAGCCTTTGGAGGACGGGCGGCACGTCATGTTCAGCTTCTTGTACGCTTCCGATTCCGGGTTTTTGTGGCACTTGGCGCAGTTTTTGTCCAAGACCGGCTGAACGAATCGGGCGTAGCTGATGCTCTCCGTGCCCCACGGGGTCGGGGTGAGATCGACCGGCGGTTTGCGCAGAGCGGAACCCATTTGGCCGCCGCCCATCTGCATGTTGCCGCGCGTGTTCATGTTGGACTCGTGGCAGCCGAAGCACCCGCGATTCTCGCCCGGCATCACGTACGTGAACGAACGCATCACGTGGATCGCCTGGCCCTTTTCGTCCAGCATTTCGAAGAAAACGGCCTGCCCCGGCGGGAGTTTGAAGTTCACCGATCCGTCGTCTTCGATCGGGACCGTGCCGAGGATGCGCTTCACGCCGTCCGCCTGGAAGACGGAAATGGCGGGGCCGTCGTGCTGGACCGTTTTGTTCCAGGTCGTGTAGGTTTTCGGGTCCATCTGGATCACGCGGATGAATTTCCCGTTTTTCTTCAGGATCGGGTCTGCGCCTTCGAACACGTTATTCGAGTACAGAACGCCCTCTTCGGGTTTTTCGCCCGTGCCGATCTTCGGCCAGTGAACCAGGTCGGGCTTTTCGACCGGAACCTGACGAGGACGAAGCGGCGAGGCGTAGTATGCGTTATAGTCGCCTTCATAGACCAGTTCTTTGTTCCCGTAAACGTCCTGGAAGTAGAGGTTGAAGAACCACCCAAAATCGTCACCGCTGTACAAACCGCCGCGGCGCACCCACGAGTGCCACGCGCCTTCATTGCGGCCGGTCGCGTCACGTGCGGAGACCAGCATGTACTCCTCCGAGAGCGGGTACGGGGATTTGTACGCGAAATAGTCGCCCGCTTTGTGGTAGTCGTAGCTCGGCGGCGGGTCGTTCGGACCGCCCTGGTCCACCGGCCAGCTCGCTTCCGCCCAGTTGCACTCGCGGGTGATCAATTCCAGACCGTCCGGGTAGTTCAGCCCTTCATCCGGGTTAATGTAGCCGATCGTTCCGTCAAACCACGCGTGGTGGCCGACGGCCGTGAACACGACTTTCTTGCTTCCCGGGATCTGACGCGCTTCGGTCAGAACGTCCGGCCACGTGGACTGATTCCCCCAGAACGTCTGCGGGTTCGTGCCGTCCGGGTTGATCGTCCAGAGGGACTGGACGCGCCAGAGCGCTTTGTCCGTGTACTCCCAGCGCGTGAAAATGACACGCCCGTCCTGCATCATGCTCGGCAAATATTCCGGCTCGCCGTTGGCCGAAATGACGTAAATGTTCTTCCCGTCCGCGTCGCAGCGGGCCACGGCAAACGAGTGCGTCATCGGCATGCAGCGCACGTACGAGTGCTGGCGCGTGGTGCAGAAAATGATTTTGCCCTGCGGCGTGTAGATCGGGTCCAGGTCGTCGTAGTCGCCGACCGTCAACTGTTTCACGTCCGTTCCGTCCGCGTTCATCTCGAAGAGGTGGAACGACTTTTCGCCCGGCAGGCGGTGCGTGAAAAGGATCTTCTTCGCGTCGAAGGAAACGTCCGGACGCCAGAAAGAGCCGCCGTCATCGAGCAGCACGCGCTTGATCTCGCCCGGGTTCAGGCCCACGACGAGCAGTTTCCCGCCGTCGGTCGCCATGTAGCCGTTGCGGTGACGCGCCTCGTGGCCCCATTCGTCCGTTGCGTCGCCCGGCTTCCCGTGCGGGTACGGATTATCGATCACCACGATCTCGTTGAAGTTCAAGAGCGGGTTCCGCATCACGATCTCACGCTTCGCGCGGCGCACGGCGAGGTAAAATTCCTTGGCCGTTTCCGGGGTTTCCTGCACGTCGGCGTACTTTTGCTCAACTTCGGCCAAAGCATTAAGCTGAGGGGTGAGATCCGGCGCGCCGTCCATCTTGCTCAGACGGTCGGCCACGGCACGGGCGTAAACGATTTCCTGCCTGGCTTTTTCAAACGTCGGCTCATTATCGCACTGGAAGAGGTAGTCCGCCTCAAGCTGCGCGATGCCCTTTTCCGTGGTCGGCTGGTACTGCGCAGAAACGGAAGCGTAACTCGCCAGAACGGCCAGAACGGCAAGCCAGAAGATGCTTTTTCGCATGGGTCAGTCTCCAAAAAGTGAAGGTTGATTTGTTTCGTAAGAAGGCGTGGGGAAGATTCAGATCGGCGTTTTTTAATAGTCAGTGGTCAGCAGGCAGAACCCTGACCACTGACCACTCACTGCTTTAAACTCAACCGCCGAAATCGTCGAAGTAGATGTTCTCGCGCTCGACTCCAAGGGAATCCAGCATGCCGAGCACCGCCTTCGTCATCATCGGTGGTCCGCACATGTAGTACTCGCAGCACTCGGGCGCCTGGTGGTCCTTCAGGTACTCGTCGTGAAGCACCTGATGGATGAAACCGGTCGAACCCGTCCAGTTATCCTCCGGAAGCGGATCGCTAAGCGCGAGGTGGAAGCTGAAGTTCGGGAACTCTTTCTCCAGGGCACGGAACTCGTCGTCGTAGAAGACTTCACGCAGGGAACGCGCGCCATACCAGTACGAGATCTTGCGCCCGGATTTCAGACGCTTCAGAAGGTCGAAAATGTGCGAACGAAGCGGGGCCATACCGGCACCGCCGCCGATGTAAACCATCTCGTTCTGCGTGTCCTGCGGGAAGAATTCGCCATAAGGACCGCTGATCACGACTTTGTCGCCCGGTTTCAGGCTGAAAATGTACGAGGACATGATCCCCGGAGGAACGTTCATGCCGCGCGGCGGGGTCGCAATTCGTACGTTCAGCATGATGATCCCCTTTTCTTCCGGGTAGTTCGCCATGGAGTACGCGCGCATATTCGGTTTATCGACCTTGGAAACATAGTCCCACACGTGGAAGCGGTCCCAGTCAGGACGGTACTCTTCCGCAATGTCGAAATCTTTGTAAGCGACTTCGTACGGCGGGCACTCGATCTGGATGTAACCGCCGGCCTTGAAGTTCACTTCCTCGCCCTTCGGGATTTCCAGAACGAGCTGCTTGATGAACGTCGCCACGTTGTTGTTTGAGCGGACCGTGCAAGTCCACTTTTTCACGTCGAAAACTTCGGCCGGGACGCGGATCTTGAGGTCCTGCTTGACCGCGACCTGGCAGGAAAGACGCCAGTGGTCACGGACTTCGCCGCGGGTGAAATGGTCTTTTTCGGTTGGAAGGATCTCACCGCCGCCGGAAAGGACCTGGAGACGGCACTGACCACACGTTCCCTGACCGCCGCACGCACTGGCGACGAAGATTTTCTGGGACGCGAGGGTCTGAAGGAGTTTACCGCCGGCCGGGACCGTCAGCGTTTTGGACGGGTCGTCGTTGATCTCAATTTTCACGTCTCCCTGAGCCACGAGGAACCTGCGGGCGATCAAAATCGCGCACACAAGCAGCATCACGACCACAGTAAACATCACGACGCCAAGCCCAATCTGCTGGGCTCCCGAGAGCTCGGCGAAAAGGAAAACCTGGTTAATCATATTAATTTACCTTTTTACTTGGATTGCTTTTAGTTTGAAATGAATCCCGAATAAAGGTAGAAGTCTTTCTCTTCATTATTCGTTATTCATTATTCATTTTTACTTAAATGCCGCTGAAAATCATGAACGCCATCGCGATGAGGCCCACCGTGATGAAGGTGATCCCCAGACCGCGGAGCCCCGCCGGGACGTGGCTGTACTTGCAGCGTTCACGCACGGCCGCGAGCAGAACGATCGCGAGCGCCCAGCCCGTACCACTTCCGAAACCGTAGCAAACGCTCTGGAGGAAGTTGTAGTCACGCTGCTCCATGAAGAGCGAGCCGCCAAGGATGGCGCAGTTCACCGTAATAAGCGGAAGGAAAATCCCCAGCGCGTTGTAAAGCGGCGGGAAGTAACGGTCCAAAGTCATTTCAAGGATCTGAACCATGGCCGCGATCACACCGATGAAGCTGATCAGCGTCAGGAACGTCAGCGAAACGCCGTCAAAAAGGGCGTTTTCTTTCAGAACATGATTCAGGATCAGGTTATTCACCGGGAGCGTGATCGTCTGAACCACGATCACGGCAATCCCGAGGCCGATGGCCGTCGAAACTCGTTTCGAGACCGCCAAAAACGTGCACATTCCAAGGAAAAAGGAAAGCGCCAGGTTATCGATGAAAATCGAACGAACAATTAATTGAATGTATTCCATCGCGTGCCTCCTTAATCTTCAATCTGTTTGGGGTCAAAGGTCCGAAGGATCCAAATGAAGAATCCAATGAGGAAGAACGCGCTCGGCGCCAGGAGCATGATCCCCATCGGCTGGTACCAGCCGCCGTCGTTCACGGTCTTGAGGATCGTGATGCCGAGGAGTTTTCCGGAGCCAAACAGTTCACGGATCGAGGCCAGAACGACCAGCACGACGCTGTACCCCAGACCGTTTCCAATTCCGTCGAGGAAACTGGGCAGCGGCGGGTTCTTCATCGCAAACGCTTCCGCGCGGCCCATCAGGATGCAGTTCGTGATGATCAGACCAACGAACACGCTCAACTGACGGCTGATCCCAAAGGCGTAGGCCTTCAGGACCTGGTCGGTCACGATCACGAACGACGCGATGACGACCATCTGGACGATCATTCGGATGGAGTCCGGAATGAAATTGCGGATGCAGCTGATGACCGTGCTGGAGCAGGCGGTGACGATCGTCACGGCCAGAGCCATCGTGAGGGCCGTTTCCAGTTTCGTCGTGACGGCCAATGCCGAACAGATGCCCAGAACCTGCAGAGCGATCGGGTTGTTGCGGAAAATGGGCTTCGTAAGGATTTCTCTATATTCACTCATCAGTTTTGCCCTCCATTCTCAGCAGCCAGTTTCTCCAGGAACGGACGATAGGCGGCGAGCCAGTAATCGACGGTCCCCGTGACGCCGTTCCCGGTGAGGGTCGCGCCGGAAATTCCGTCCACTTCAAAGTCACCGTTTCCGGTCCCCTTCACGACCTTCACGGCCGGTGCGGAACCGTCAAACGCCTTTTTATCGACCCACTTCGCGGTCCAGAGCGGATTTTCGATCTCACCGCCCAGACCGGCCGTTTCACCCTGCTCGTAGAACAGGAGGCACTTCACCGTGTTCATGTCGGCGGCGTCCAGAGCGATGAACCCTTTCAGCACGGACCAGAGGCCCTTCCCTACGATCGGCAGAACAACACGGGTTTCTTTCGTCTCAGGATTCGTCGCGATGTAAACCAGACCCAAACGGTCGCGGGAGGCAATACCCACTTTGTAAGGCGTACCGGCAGTTTTGACGGTCTGGGACGCAATTGCGTCCGCCGCTTCATCCGTGACTTCAACGCCCAGGTCCAAATCAACTTTCGCGATCTTCACGGACTGGAGAAGCTCTTCACAGCGATCGGCGGTGATGGACTCGTTTTGGTCCACCAGACCACACGCGACGAGAATATTTTTGTTTTTGAACAAAGCCTGGTTCTTTTCCTGGATCGGCTTGAGCATCACCGCGGCCGAGGCCACGAAAACAGAGCAAAACACGCACGTCAGGAAAGCAACAAGGAACGTTTTGAAAATGGAATCTTTCGATTTAGACATTGCGCAGCTCCCTTCTCTTGATGTTGGCACGGACGAAGAAGTAATCGATCGTCGGCGCGCAGACGTTACCAAACAGGATCGCGAGCATCACACCTTCCGGGTAGGCCGGATTCAGGACGCGGACCATCAGAACGAGGAAACCGATCAGGAACCCGTAAATGTACTGACCTTTGAGGGTCATGGAACCAGTAACCGGGTCCGTCGCCATGAAGACCATACCGAATGCGAGACCGCCGAGCACGAAATGCCAGTGCGGGGAAACGCCAAAGACCGGATTGTGCGTCATACCAGTTGCATACATGAAATAGAAAAGGCCGGATGTCGCCATCGCACCCACGGCAAGCGAAGCCATGATGCGCCACGAACCGATGCCGGTGTAAACGAGCAGGACCGCACCGATGAGGCAGGCCAACGTCGAGGTTTCACCCATTGAGCCGGGGATCAGACCGACAAAGGCGTAGAACCAGTACTGCATTTCCGTCAGGCCCTGAGCAGCGGCAAGCTGGCGAATGCCGTCCATGCCGGAGGTAAGTGTCAGCCCCAGCGGAGTCGCCTGGGAAATTCCATCTACCGCGACCCACATCGAGTCGCCGCAGATGTTCGTCGCGAACGTGAAGAACAGGAACGCGCGGGCGGCAAGCGCCGGGTTCAGGAAGTTGCGGCCCGTTCCGCCGAAAAGCTCTTTCGCAACCACTACACCGAACGAAATCGCGATGGCGACCTGCCAGAGCGGGATCGTTGCGGGGAGCGTGCACGGCAGAAGCAGCGACGTGACGAAGAAACCTTCGTTGATCTCTTCATGCTTCACGGACGCGAAAAGGAGCTCCCAGAGAATACCGACCACAAACGTGACCGCGTACACGGGAATAAAATACAGAGCGCCGAAAATCATGCACGTCAGAATGTACATGATCCACGAGCACCAGGTAGCGGCCGGGGCGATCGTCAGAGCGAAGGGACCACAGCACGACTGCGAAGCGTTCAGGAGCCACTGCATAAGCCACGCCTGCCACTGGAACGTGAGCCAGCTTCCCGAAACGGGAATCTCGGTCAGGCCGTTGGCTTTCATTGCCGTGAACGCCTGGAAGCCAGTATTGAACATGGCCATCAGAACGCACGGGAACACCGCGATCATGACGGTCGTCATCGTCCGCTTCAGGCAGAGCGAGTCACGAACGTGAACGGAACCCGCGGCGACGTATTTCGGCGTGTAGAGGAACGTGTCGATCGCTTCGTACATCGGGTACAGAGGGCGAAGGAATTTGTTCGTCTCGAACATCGTGCCGACTTTATCCATTAATTTTCTCAGCATGATCTCAGCCCTCCTTCTCAATCGTGGTCAGGACTTCGCGCAGCATGGCGCCAAAGTCGTTCTTGCCGGGATCAACGAACGTGCAAAGCGCGAGGTCTTCTTCTTCAAGCTCCAGAGCGCCAAGCGCCTCGGCCTCTTCCAGGTCTTTGTAGGAAAGCGAGCGAAGAAGGTACGTCGGCAGAATGTCAAGCGGCATAACTTCTTCGAAACTTCCGATCGGAACGATCGCGCGGTGACCGCCGTGGAGTGCCGTATCCATTTTGAATTTTTTCCAAGGGTAGAGGCTTGAGAAATTTACCCACTTGAAAGAATACGTGGTGAAACCGGGCATCACCCAGCCGAACAGATGGCGTTTGTTGCCCTCTTCCAGCACGGAGATCTGCGTATGGTAGCGGCCGAGGAAATCGACCGGCTCGCAAGCCGTGCGGCCGTTCAGAACGGAACCGCTGACCACCCGATTATCCTTATTAATTAATTCACCCTTCACGAGCTGCGAAACGCACGCCCCCATACGGGTCTTGATCAGACGCGGGCGATCCACTCGCGGCCCCGCCAGCGAAATGACACGAGTAACGTCGATCTTACCAGTCGTGAATAGCTTGCCGATCGCGATGACATCCTGGTAACCGATGTACCAGACGCGTTTCTTGCTGCTTACGGGACAAAGGAAATGAATGTGCGTTCCCACGAGTCCGGCCGGATGCGGGCCTTTGAACGAGGCTTCGATCAGGCCTGGCAGATTCGTGTCTTCGCCGGGGATGTTCGCGCCAGCGGCACGGCAGACGAACATCTGCGGGGCCTGAAGCGAGGAAAGAACACGCAAACCATTCACAAACGCGGGTTTCTCAGCCGAAATGACCACTTCCGGATTGGCTGCCAGCGGGTTCGTATCCATCGCGTTTACAAAAATCGCCGCTGGTTTGGAGTCCAGGGCGGGTATTTTGCCGAACGGGCGGGTACGGAAGGCGGTCCACATGCCACTTTCAACCAGATTTTTCACCACTTCTTCACGTGGGATGGAAGAAAGTTTATCGGATTCGTATTTCTTGAAAGTCAGCGCCTCGGCTTCTTCTTTTCCGCCATCGACCTTGATCACGATGGACTGGAAAGAACGGCGCTCGCCGCGGTTGATGGATTCCACCGTACCGCCAGCGGGAGAAGTGAACACGACGCCAGGATTCTTCATGTCGGTGAAGAGGACCTGACCGATTTTCACTTTGTCGCCCACCTGAACAGCCAACGCGGGACGCAGACCCACATAGTCCGGCCCCACCAGCGCGACTTTACTCACAGCTTTCGCCCCGAAAACCTTCTGCTCCGGCGGACCGGCGAGCGGTAAATCAAGGCCTTTTCTAATCGTAAATTTCTGCATAGCTAATCTATTTAGGGGTGATGATTAACGAATAATGAATAACGAATAACGAATAATGGGAAGAAAGAGTTCGACTTCGAATTAGTGTTTAACTCATTCCAAATACTATTCTTTTTTCGTTACCCATCTCCTTAACTGTTTATTCTGCCGACAGCAGAATACTTAAAATCTTTTCTATTGTAACATTTTTATCAGAAGTTTCGACGGGGGGACCCCCGTATTTTACTCATTTTTTCTAAAATTTTTCAAGTTTTTTTGGAATGTCCGGAATAAAGGGAGTTTTTTTTCGGTCGTATGAGATATACGCATAAACCTGAACTTTGCCTCCATTTCATAAAAGGTCCAAAAGAAAGAAAATCAACACGATGTCAAAACGCGCAAATTTGTTAAAATATGCAAAGTTTCAAGAACCATAAAATGCAAAAATTTTGCTGAAAGTTGAAGAAAGTTGGCAAAAATCGAACCGGTCCCCCTACACAGAATATACAGGTGTGCTAAAATATCAGTCTATAAAATCTCATATTATTTTTTGACAATTCATCAGACTCACAATCATAAATCACAAGGAGTTGAAAATGCGTCGTCCTTTCATCGCTGGTAACTGGAAAATGAACATGGATCGTGCCGGAGCCGTCGCTTTGGTCGAAGGCCTGAAGGAAGCCGCCAAAGATGTCGATTACGCCGACATCGCGGTCTGTCCGCCGTTCGTTTACATTGACGCGGTCGCTCAGGTCCTCAAAGGTTCCAATATTGGAGTCGGCGCTCAGGACTGTTACTTCGAAGAAAAAGGCGCGTTCACCGGTGAGATCAGTGTTGGAATGCTGAAAGACATCGGCTGCAAGTATGTCATCCTCGGCCACAGCGAACGCCGCCACATCATCGGTGAGAGCAACGAGCTTACCAACAAAAAACTCAAAGCCGTCCTTGCTGCCGGTTTGATCCCGATCCTTTGCATTGGTGAAATGCTCGAACAGCGCGAAGCGGACCAGACGTTCGACATCAACGCCGAGCAGTTCCTTGGCTCGCTGGCTGGTGTTTCCGCTGAAGACATGAAAAAAGTTGTCATTGCCTACGAACCTGTTTGGGCGATTGGAACCGGCAAAACCGCGACCCCGGCCATGGCTGAAGAAGTCCACGCCGGCATCCGCAAGCTCATCGAGTTCCGCTTCAACAAAGAAGTGGCCGAAGCCGTTCGTATTCAGTACGGCGGAAGCATGAAACCGGGCAATGCGAAAGACCTTCTGGCGGAAGCCGACATTGACGGCGGTCTGATCGGCGGTGCCGCTCTGAAAGTTGCTGACTTCATGGGAATTATTGAGGCCGCGAAATAAGAATCCACAAACAATGAGTAAAGATTTATTCTCTATTCATTTGAATTCAACAAAACCTGGGTACAAATTATGATTATTAAAATTTTGCTTGCGTTAGCGATGGCAGTTTTGAGCCTGTTTCTGCTGCTCATCATCCTCGTTCAGAAGGGCAGAGGCGGCGGTCTGGCTGGCGCTCTCGGTGGAGCTGGCGGTTCCAGCGCGTTTGGTGCTAAAGCCGGTGACACTTTTACAAAAATTACTATCGTCGTAGCCAGCATCTGGATTTTGACTTGTGCGTTCTCATGCTTCTGGTATTCGCATCTGGCCAAGCAGTCCGTAACGGATGAAGGAATGTGGAAGAAACCAGCAGCAGAAAGTGATGCAGCCGGTACCACTTCCGAACTGGAAGCGATCGCTGATTCCGCGGAACCTGCTGCTGAAACAACGGCAGAAAACGCTCCGGCAGAGGGCACTCCGGCAGAAGCGGCCCAGCTTCCTGAAACCATCAATCTGGAAGATGCCGCTCCAGCTGAAAACGCCCCGGCTGCTGAAGCTGCTCCAGAACTTGAAGCTGCTCCTGAAGCTGCTCCGGCCCCTGAAGCTCCAGCCGCGAACTGATTGTCTGCAATTTCGTTCCTTACCCGTAAAGTTTTGAAGTGATTCAGAATTTTACGGGCGATTTTCACATTGAGCATCCAATTGAGGTGGTCCTTTGCTTCAAAGCATGACTGGTTACGGCGATGCTGTTACCGAGCGTAACGGATTTTCCGTTTCAGTTGAGATTCGTTCCATTAATAATCGTTTTCTGAAAATTTCGTCCAGATTCAGTGAACCTCTCGGATCATTGGAACTTCAAGTGGAAGACGAAATCCGCAAAATGATTAGTCGTGGGTCTGTCACGGTAAACGTTAAAATTTCCCGCGCCAAGAAAGCCGACGCTTACCAGATCAACTTCGTACTTCTTTCGTCGTACCGGGATCAACTTGACAGCTGGCTCAAGGAATCGAACGCGAGTGCGCATTGGTGCGATTTTCAAACTCTTTTGAATCTTCCCGGTGTAGTTGAAAACACTGGTGATGACGACTCATCCGCGGTTGCTCCAATGGTATTGGAAACATTAAACGCTGCGACCCAGAAGCTGGTCGCCATGCGTATCCGCGAAGGGAAGGCAATGGGTGAGGATTTACTTGTGAACCTCGCGGATGTTGAGACTCACCTCGGCGTGGTGATCGAACGCGCACCGCAGATCGCTCCGATTTTCGGCGAGCGTCTGGTGGAGCGCCTGAATAAATTGTTCGAGCAGGTCGGTGTAGAGATCCAACAGGCCGATGTCATTCGCGAAATCGGCATTTTCGCCGACAAATGCGACATTTCGGAAGAAATTGCCCGACTGAAAAGTCACATTTCGCAGTTCCGGAGTATTTTGGCTAACGATGACTCGCCGGGGAAGAAACTTGATTTTCTCACGCAGGAACTTTTCCGCGAGGTCAACACAATCGGCTCGAAAGCCAACGATTTCCCCATTTCCCAGGAAGTCATCAGCATGAAGGCTTCCATTGAGCGTATTCGTGAACAGGTGCAGAACATTGAATAAACCAGGCCGCCTCATCATCATTTCAGGCCCATCCGGCGTTGGGAAATCTACCGTCCGTGATTTGGTTCTCGAAAAATCCCCCGTTCCGATGCACCTGAGCGTCTCCGCAACGACACGCCCGATGCGTGGGAAAGAGCGGCATGGCGTTGATTATTACTTTCTGACCGACGAAGAATTCGCCCGCTGCCGCGAGGAAGGCGGTTTTGTCGAGTGCAAAGAGGTTTTTGGCCGAAATGTGTGGTACGGTACGCTTCGTTCGGAAGTGGAATCGTACCTCTCGGCTGGAACGTGGGTCATGCTTGAAATTGACGTTGACGGCTGCGCGGACGTCGTGGATCAATACCCCGATGCCGTAACGGTTTTTCTCGCACCGCCTTCCCTGGAAATACTTGAGAATCGCCTCCGTAACCGCGGTACGGAATCGGATGATGCGATTCGGAATCGGCTTTCACGAGCCGAATATGAGATCGGACGTTCCGGTTTTTATCGTTACCGGATCGTAAACGATGATTTGGAAACAGCAGTAAACGATTTTTGTCAAATAATCAGTCAGGAAGCCCTGACAGGAGATTGAAAATGATTGATGAATTGAGAGATCGTTCGATTCACGAAAAAGTGGGCGGTGCGTTCAAACTGACCACGCTGATTCAGAAGCGTCTTGTGGAACTGAACCGCGGTTCCAAACCGCTCGTGGAGAGACTCCCGGGCGAAAGCAATCTGGAAATCGTCATCAAGGAGATCATGCAGGATAAAATTTACCTCAGCATGAAGAACGAACTGCGCACCATCGAAGACGACTATATGCGCGATTCCATTGATTTCGATTCTGTCTGAAAAATTGAAAGGGCTTTCGTCCTGAACCATGGAAGCGCTGAAACGTGAAATCCTGATTGGCGTGACGGCCGGAATTGCCGCGTATAAAACGTGTGATTTGGTCTCACGCCTCGTAAAAGCAGGGTACGGTGTGACGGTCGTCATGACCGAAAACGCTGTTCATCTGGTAGGCCCACGCACGTTTCAGGCGCTGACCGGTCGAAATGTTCTGGTCGAAATGTTCTCGGAAGAGTCCGCGATTCCGCATATTGAGCCGGCCCGCAAGGCGGATTTACTCTGCGTTGTGCCGGCCACCGCCAATTTTCTCGCCAAGGCAGCGAATGGCCTGGCTGATGATTTGCTCTCGACGCTTTATCTTGCTTTTGACGGTCCCGTCCTGATGGCTCCCGCGATGAACTCTCAAATGTGGGCGAAACCTGCCGTCCAGCGGAATATGCGCCAGCTTTCCGAGGATGGCGTTCATTTTGTCGGCCCGGTTTCCGGTCATCTGGCCTGTGGAGCGGAAGGAGTTGGGAGAATGGCCGAACCCGCCGAGATTTTCGGGAAAATCCAAAATCTTCTTCCTTTGAAAAGTCTTTCCTGAAATAATTTTCTGCCCCCTTGAATATTTCGCGTCTTTCGGGTAAAATAAGTATAAGAAGATAATGGCCCAGTTTATGCCTGTTCTTCTTTTTCATCTTTTGAGTTTAGTTCCCAGAGGTTTTTTATGAGCAGGATTTCAGTTTTCACGTTTATTTTTCTTGGGTTCTTTTTTCCCGCGGTGGTCTCCAATGCGGATATGGATCTCGCCCGAAATGGAAAATGTACCTCGGTTTTAGTTCTCGCGCCGGATGTGGATCCAGGAATTCAGCAGGCCGCGGCAGACCTTCAGATCTACTTTGAGAAGATCACCGGCGCACCGCTTGAACTCTCGCTGACGCTTGGCGGCTCCACTCCCGCGCAGGGCAAGGTCCTGATCATGATTACGACCACAGACAAGGCCGGGAAACTTCTGACTCCCGAGATGAAGAAGAAACTCAGCGGCGGCCTGCCTGATGCCTGTGCTTTGAAGGGCTCCGGAAAGCGTATCCTCATCGTGGGGAACAGCGTGCTGGGGGCGCGGAACGGCATTTACGTCTTTCTCCAGAAGTACCTCGGCTGCCGATGGTTCTACCCCGGCGAGATGGGCGAGTATTACCCGAAAAACCCGACCATCTCGCTCAAGCCGTTCGACGATTTCCACAATCCGTCGTACAAACGGCGCGAACTCGGCTGCTTCTCGGTTTTCAAAGGGACGTGGGACTACAAGGAAATCGAAAACTGGACGTACCGGAACTGCCTTCACGGGGCGCTCTCGATGAAAAACTTCCGTTTCGGCTCGGCGAGCAAAGGCGGCCACATGTCGTTCCAGGACGCCGTCCCTGAGTCCCTTTTTGATGAGCATCCGGAATACTTCCCCCTGATCGACGGCAAGCGCGTAAAATGCCTGAAGGATAATCCGGAGATGCACGTTCAGCGGTGCGTCTCCAATCCGAAGGTCCGCGAGATGATGATCAAGAGCATTTGCGACTTCTACGACTCGACCGAGGACGGTTCCTACTGCATGGGGGCGTGGGACATTGAAAACGCCTGGTGCCAGTGCGACGCGTGCCGGAAAATGGCCGACGACCACGGCGAATATTCCATCTCGAAGATCTTCCACGTGTTTTACTCGGACGTGGCGCGCGAAGTTCGGAAGAAGTACCCGAACGCCAAGCTGAATTTCTTCATCTATTCGCAGTACCGCGACCCGCCAAAGCCGGAATGGAAGATCGAGTACCCGGACAACATCGAAGCGGTTTACTGCCCGCACGGGAAATGCGAGATGCACCGGTTCAACGATCCGAACTGTTACCGGAACAAGAGGTACATGGACTGGTATCTCGCGTGGAGAAAAGCCTTCCCGAAGATGGAATTCACGATTTTCGACTACCTGGTCTGCGTGAACAATCACTACGCGCCGCTTGAATACATCGCGGGCGAAAACGTCAAGCAGTGGGTCAAAGACGGTTTTTCCGGCTACGAAGACCACCAGAACAACGAAAGCATGCTCTGGACGCACAACTGGCAGCTGACCTACGTCAACGCGCGGCTTTTGTGGGACGCGTCGCTTTCCGTCGAGGAGATCATGGACGAGGCGTACGACCTCTACTACGGCCCGGCCGCCAAAGCGATGAAGAAATACCACGCCTACCGCCGGCAGCTTTGGGAGAACGCCCCGACAGCCCACTGCGGCTACCCGCACTCACCCGACCGGACGGGTGAATGTCTTCTTGTTCCGGGAAGTCAGGAGAAACTCGAGAAGTACCTCGCCAAAGCCCTGGAAGAACTGGACGAAGCGGCCAAAGACCCTAAAGCCGATAAAGAACGCCTGGCCCTGAACCGCGCCCGAGTCGAACAGGATAAAACGTTCCTCGAAACCATCTGGGTCGAAAACTACAAAAAGATCGAGGCGATGGCGAAATCCGACCGCAAAATGCCGGTACGACCGTGCGTGGGCAAAATCACGATCGACGGCTCGCTCGATGAGGACGCCTGGAAAAAGGCGCTTCCCGTCGATTCGTTCCGCCAGTCGGGCGGTGGCGACCCAACGGAACAGACCCGCGTGAGCGTCCTTTACGACGCCGAAAACTGGTACATCGGGATCGAGGCGCTGACCGAAAACGCCAAAACGCCGCTCACTGCCAAAATCAAGGGCCCGGACAATCCGAAGACGAACACTGACGACAGTCTGGAGATCTTCATCGCGGCCCCGGGCCAGGAGTACCGCCACTGGATGATCAACACGAACGGCGCGGTTTACGACGCGAAAGGCACGAATAAAGTTTTCAAGACAAAAATTCAGGCCAAGGTTAAGGTCCATAAAAAACGCTACGTTCTTGAAGCGAAGATCCCCGCCCAGTCGCTCGGCGTCCCGAAAATCGAGCCGGGCCAGGTGTGGCAGTTCCATTTCTGGAGAAATGTGACGAACCTCCAGGCTCCCGCCTCGCACGAGATGTACGGTCTGGACGGCGTGAAGCCGCACGACCAGCCGCAGTTCCGCCGCGCGATGATCGGCACGTCCGTCCTGAATAACGGCGACTTCAGCATCATCAACGAGGAAAAGCATTTCCCGAAAGATTGGAGCATCACCCCGGGTGGGTCACAGACGGACGTGGCCGGCAGAACGGCCGTGAATCTTCACCCTTCGGCCCTTTACCAGTACATGAAGCTCGACGGCGGGTGGAAGAACGAGAAATACATCGTTACCGGCCGCATGCTCGCTTCCGGCATCTCGGGCAAACAGCCCGCCAGGGTCACGGTTTACGTGCGCACCAATCGGGACCAACTCGCCAAACCGGAAAAAGAGCGTAAAGAGGGAGCCTTTGGAGAACGGCGCGATCTGCTGAAGACGAATCTGACGGAAAACCCGCAGGAGTTCACCTTCGAGTTCGACATGCTTCCGGGTGAACACGGGTACTTGTACGTTTCCTCCGACACCGACGCGACGGTTTACTATGTCATGGCCGCTCGAAAAGACTGAGGCTGGAAAGACTTTTGAACGTCAGAACGAACGCGCCATTTAAATTGGGGCGCGTTTTTAAAATCATCCTCCTATTTAAAAGTCCCAAGTCTTGACAACGAGATTGACTTATATTATAATATGAATTGTAACGTTCGATATTCTTTGTTTACCGTTGAGCTGTTGCGATTCATTGCAATAGCCTGCTAAAGTTCCCTGCCTACAGAAAGGATTACAATGATGATTTCAAGACGAGATCTTTTGAAGTCAACCCTGCCGATCGTTCCGATTCTGGTTTCTGCCAGTACCTTGGGTCTTGCGGACGAAGCAGCTCCCAGTGAGCGCGTTCGCGTTGGCATCATCGGTCAGGGCGGCCGCGGCCGCGGCTTCCTGAACAGCTACCTGAAAACCGCCCGGAATATCGAGATCGGCGGCGTCTGCGACGTTTTTGAGCCTCGCCTTGACGATGCCGCGAAGAAATTCCCTGATCTTCCGCGGTACACCGACTTCCGCAAGATGATCGAGGAGCAGAAACTCGACGGCGTTCACGTCGAAACGACCACCCACCAGCGCGTTTGGGTCGGGATCCAGGCGATGCTCATGGGTGTGCACATCTACATGGAAAAGCCGATGGCGCTGACGATCAAGGAAGGCCGTGCGCTGGTCAACGCAGCCCGTAAACTCAAGAAAGTCGTTCAGGTCGGCACCCAGCAGCGTTCCCTGCCGCTCTGCAAGTGGGCGTGCGATCAGGTCGCCAACGGCGTCATCGGGAAGGTCAAGACCGTCCTGGTCCCCAACTTCGTCGGTCCGTACCCGGTCCCGGATGAACCCAAGTACTACATGGACCCGAAAGACTGCCCGGACTGGTGGAACACGTGGACGAACCAGGCGAAGCTGCGCGCGTGTATTCCGGAGATCCAGTACGGCTGGTCACGCTGGGCCGATTACGACGCCGGCGGTCTTTGCTTCGGCGTTTCCGGCTGGGGGACCCACTCGTTCGACCAGATGCAGATGGCCATCGGCACGAGCCTGACCGGCCCGACCCGGATCCGTCTGGAGGAGCCGTGCGAGATCCGCGACTCCGGCAAGTACCCGAACCGTGCGTACGGCGAAGAGGAAACCGGCGTCCAGTACTACGGCATGGCGCGCGTGACCGGCCCGAGGGCCCGGATGACCATGTGGTACGAAAACGGCGTCGAGGTCCGCTTTGAGCTGGACGGCGACCGCGGCCCGGGGCTGGGCTGCATCGTCGTCGGCGAAAACGGCAAGATGGAGATCAACCGCCACAAGGTTTCGTCTAACCCGAAAGAAATCGCCGCCTCGCTTCCCGAAGAATGCAAGAACAAGCGCGACGAAACGGTTTACCACGCGGAGAACTGGGCCGACTGCATCAAGAACGGCGGTACGCCCAACGCCGACGTGGAGATCGGTCAGCGTTCCACGACGATCTGCGAGCTGGTCAACATCGTCCGCGCCACCGCCCCGGTCGGTCAGGACGTTCACTGGGATCCGGTCAAGGAAGAGTTCACCGACCTGCCGGAAGGGAACAAACTCCTCTCCCGTCCGCGCCGCGAAGGGTGGGAACTGCCCGAAGTTTGATTTAATGTGTAATCAGGAATGCGTAATTCGTAATTGTCTCGCGGAGCGTGGGAAGCGCTTCGCGAGCGTGCTTCTAACCTCATAAAAATCATGAAAAAGTTTTCATTCATAACAGTATTAACGGCGTGGGCGTTTTGCGTCTCGGCCATTTTTGCCGCGGATAATCAGGCGCCGGAAGGTTTCGTCTCCCTGTTCGACGGCAAGACGCTGACCAACTGGGAAGGCGACCCGACGTTCTGGTCGGTCCAGGACGGCTGCATCACGGGCGTTTCGACCCCTGAAAAGAAGATCCCGTACAGCATGCACATCGCGTGGACGGGCGAGCCGGTCGGCGATTTTGAACTCCTCATTGATTTCAAGCTCATCAACGGCAATTCCGGCATCATGTACCGCGCCGCCAAAGACGCCCGCCGCAAGTGGGGCCTGATGGGCTACCAGGCCGACATCGACTCCCGCAACTCGTACACCGGCATCATGTACGGCGAAGAGATCGGCGGGATCCTCACCGGCCGCGGCCAGAAATGCAAGATCGGCACC
Organism: Thermoguttaceae bacterium; assembly: GCA_030530205.1. Taxonomy (GTDB): domain Bacteria; phylum Planctomycetota; class Planctomycetia; order Pirellulales; family Thermoguttaceae; genus RGIG3701. The sequence goes on from JAUMVK010000002.1 coordinate 164,565, forward strand.
GACCGGAAAGCGGTCCTTCTGGAACAGTTCGCCTCGTCGGATGAGCTGGCGAAGAAGATCAACTTCGAGGACTGGAACACCTACCGGATCGTTGTGAAAGGGAACGTCATGACGCACTACATCAACGGCGTCCTGATGAGCGAGACGATCGAGGAAGACCCGTCCATGCTGACCACCGGCACGTTCGGGATGCAGATCCACCCCGGCCCGCCAATGACCGTTCAGTTCAAGAACATTTACCTGAAGAAACTTTAGTTGGGTTGGAACGCCTCGCCGATCCTGACAGCGGGGCAAGCCGCTTAAAGCAGCGAAAACTTTTTGGCTAAAGATCAGGCCCGTCCCGCTTCCACCCTTTATTTAAACACGGATTTCCACGGATTAAAAAGATTAAAAGGATTTTTAAAAAGGGCTTTACTCTTTTTCTTTAAAAATCTGTGCTCATCCTTTTAATCCGTGGAAATCCGTGTTTAAATGGAATCATGAAGTGAAGTGCGTCGGGGTTTGGCCGCGTTTGGAAATCGGCTTTTCCAGTCTGTGAACGCCCGTTTTACTTTCGGGAAACTCCCCAGATCGTTTCGATCATTTCAAACCCGACAGGGTCGTGTCGGCGGAATTCGGTCTTGACGAACGGGTAGAAGTCGTTTTCCCCGAAATAACATTCCGTCAGCTCGGCGAAGTACTCCATCGGGTTGGTCGTTGCGTAGGCTTTGTCTTCCTGTTGGAAGAAGTTCAAAACCCGGTCGTAGAGTTTGTTCTCCATCGCGTTTCTGTAGGCGTGGAGAATTGTTTCGTTCCGTTCGCCGTTTTCGACCGTCTTGAAATGGTACGCATGAGCCAGTTCGTGCAGAAGCATCATCGGTTGACGGTCGTATTCGTTCAGAAAATACCGGGCGTTCGGAATGTCGATCGCGCCGGTTTTGTCCGGATTGACACCGTGAGTCTCGAGCCACTCCCGGCTGACGTGGTAGCACGGCACGAAGTACGTCGGGTCTTTTTTCTGGATCCAGAACGACGTTTTCTGTAGCTCCTTGACCGCCGGTTCCGGAAGAAGGACCTTGACCTGCATCAGCATCAGATCGATCAGGTTCATGGACTGTTTATCCAGCTCAGGATCGGCTTGAAGGTCGGCAGCGACGTAAACTGTCCAGCCGCAAATGTCGCGCTGGACATACTCCGACGTCGGAACGTACGGCGCACAGGTTTTCTCCTCCTCGCCGTAAAGCGGTACGGCCAGCAGCAACGAAACAAGAAGCATCTGGAGTAAATGTGAAAAGTATTTCATTGTGTGGAGTGGAATTTGGGGGACGGCGCATCCTGCGTCGGCTAAAAATTGTAAGTTCAATATTTGACGACACTGGAAGCGTCGTCCCCGTATAAACTCATACGAGCGCTTTCAGCCCTTTCAGGCATTCCGCGGCGTCTTCGACGGGCGTTTTATCGTTTTCGCACTCAATGATGAACCATTCCGCACCGCCTTCGTTCGCCAGGGCGGGAAGGACTTCTTTCCACTTCACGTCACCTTTGCCGATGATTCCGCCGCCGCCCGCTTCCGCGATGTGGTTGACCTTGGAACGACCGGCGTACTTCTTGATGAACGGGACCGGGTCCGCGCCGCCCACGACGCAGTGACCGATATCGAGCTGGTGAACGACTTCTTTCGGCGTGTTTTCAAAGACCAGATCCCACGCGCTCTTGCCGTCGAAGGTCGGGGCCATTTCGTGGCAGTGATTGTGGAAGCCGACGCACATTCCGTACGGCTTCATCAAATCGACGCGGCTCGTGAGCCACTCGGCGAATTTGAGCCAGCCGTCCTTCGTGTCGGAGTTGAACCACGGAACGATGAGGTATTTGCCGCCAATCGTGGCCATGTAGTCGCACGTCTGCTTCAGGTTCGCGTCGTCGAGCGACTCCTTCGGCGTGTGCGTCCCGGTGCAGACCAGGCCGTTCGCGTCGATCATCTTGCGGAACTCTTTCGCGTCAGCGCCGAAATTGCCGGACATCAGCTCGACGCCCTGGTAACCCATCTTCGCGGTGGCTTCGATCATCTTCGGGAGATCGACTTTGCACGCCTCGCGGATGGAGTAAAGCTGGAGCGCGATCGGGATCGATTTCGGGCATGCGGCCATCAGGTTGAGCGGAAGGGCGGAAGCCACGGCGGCTCCCAGTCCCAGTCTCAGAAGGTCACGGCGGGTGAGTGTACTCATTTTTTTCTTCCTTTCTTGAAGTTGGAGAAACGGGAAATTTTAATTCAAGGAAGTGCCAAAAGCCCCTTTTCAAACACCAAACCGGTTTCGCTTTGACCCTTTTATTTAAACACGGATTTTCACGGATTTAAGGGATTAAAAGGATTTCATTTGCTTGATTGAAATTTGAGGGAAATACTTGAAAATCCCTTTAAATAATCTGCGGAAATCCTTTTCATCCGTGAAAATCCGTGTTTAAATTAAGGAGCGAATCAGGTGGTTCTTGTACTTTGGAAAGGGTGGGGAAGTCTTTGGAACTTCCTTAAGGTTTTAGTTTTAGTCTTTGGTTTTTCCTTTAACGCAGTAAAACGCGGTCCCCATCACGATTTCCACGGCGATCCAGAGGATCCGAAGCACGCAGGCGGAAACCAGCGCGGCGGCCTCCGGCGTCCCGGTGTACGGCGCGAGGGCCGATGTGATGAGCATCACGATGATTCCTTCCCGGACGCCCATTCCGCCGGGCGCGACGACGATCACAAAACCAGCCACCATGGAGGCGGTCATCGCGAGCAGTGCGAGCGGATACCCGGCATGCAGTGGAAAATCCAGCCCAACACCACGCAGGGTACACCAGTAACTCGCGCCGAGCAGGAGCCAGTAGCAGAGCATGATCGGAATGCCGAACAGGAACGTGCGCCAGCTCAGAAGGTCCACTTTCTGGACTTCATTGCTGAATTTTCGTACCCCGATGAGTTTCACGCCGAACTTGAAAACGGGTGGAAAAATCGGGATCCCGACAAGGCAAAAGAGGAGGAAACTCCCCAAAAGGAGGTTTTGGTCCCCGGTCTGGATCGACCATCCGACGACGAGCGCTGCGACGACGACCGCCCCGACGGCCATCTGAAGCAGGCCCTCGAGGAAAATGCTCAGAACACAGACCGTCGTATCGACCCCGGGGCCCCTCAAAAGGCCGGAACGGATCAGCACGACGAAGATCTTTCCGGGGATGTACTTCCCCAAATGGCCGATGATGTGCGCGCGCATGGAGGCGTAAAACGTGGGCCTCTGGCCGAGCTGGCGCAGGACGCTAAACCAGTACGTGGGCGGGAAAAGGAGCGAAATGCCGTAAAAAAGACCGCCCAGCGCGATCCAGCCCCACTGGAGATCAAACTGATAATCGGAGGATTGGATCTGCTCCACCGCTTTCGAGAGTTTCCCCCAGATGAGCCACAAAATCGCCAGCACCAGTATAACTTGCGCGGCGGTGACGAGGGCCGCGGTGATTTTTTTCTTCGGTTTCCGGGGAGGTTCGGCAGTGGGTGAGGAGTTCATCAGACTTTGGGACGGTACGGGTTTCGCGGGTCAAAAACGCAGATCCGCTTTTCGGTCGGATCCTTTTTTCTATTTTAATTGAATTTGATTCTGCGTAAAGGCCCCCCACAAGAAATTTTGGTTTTTTAGCCCTTTTTCCCGGGAGGTATGCTTGAAACTTTTGGGCGTTTCGGGTAAAATACGCTAATGAGACCATTTTCAATCCAATCCCGAACCGAAAGGAAAACCCGATGAAACGCCTGATTTACGCCTTTGGAGCCTTCGCCCTTCTGTGGGCCTCCGCCCTTTTCGCGGCCCAGCCGGTTTTTGAAGACGCGGCCCCGTTCCTCACGAAGGAAACGTACTACCTGGCCTGCGCCAACGTGGAGGCGGTCAACCTCCCGGAAATCATGGCGAAAGTCAAGGAAACCGGGGAAGTCGTCCTTCCGAATCTGACGGCGGAGCCGGTCGTTCAGAGTCTTCTCTCCCAGGCCGACGCATTCGCGAAAGGGATGCAGGTGTGGCTGGAAGCGGTGAAGAAACTCTCCGGCGGTTGCGTTTACGTGGCGTCCGGGATGGACGGGACGTGCTTGATCGTGCCGATGAAAAACGCGGACGAGGAGGCGGAAAATCTGGTCGTGAATCCTCTGGCCGCATTTCCGGTTGTGGACGCAAAAAATGAAAACATGATGAAAATCATGGCCCGATTCCTTGAAAAGGTTACGGTCATAAGGACTCCCAAAGCGATTCTTTACTTCGCTCCTTTGACTGACTTCGGAAAATGGGAAGGCTCGGCTGAAAATATTGAAGAATATTTAAAGGGGGCGGCGGAACGTCCGGATTTTGCCGTGGGGTTCCAAAAGGCGCGTTTCGGGAAAGTCTCCACGGTTTTGTGGGGGTTCCCACTCACCACCCGCGAGGAGATCGTGAAACGGGTTTTGGGTTTTGCGGATGATTCGCCCATCACGAAAGAGGAGTTTTACGAGATCGTGGACTCCGCCCGGTGCGTCGTTTTGAGTTCGGATTCTCTCTGGGGAGTTGGAAAGGCCCAACTCGTTTTCGACTCGGAAAAAACGGCCAAAGCCACGCTTTCCGTGCTCGACAAATATTCGGGCTGGCTGCGGGAAAAACTGACTCGGGACGCGGAAAACGCCGAGGTGGTGAACGATTTATTCTCGTGGCTCCTCCCGGCCATCTTGCCCGAGCGGGAAGGGACGGTCCTGACGCTCGAACCGAAAGCGGTGGAAGAAAAAGCCGCCGCGCCGGTTAATGCACTCTTCGGCGAATTGGCCCGGTTCCAGGCTTCCCAGCGTGAAAAGTTCCAGGTGGACGCGAAAGAAGAAGCGGACCGCCAGTACGAAACGCTCAAACCGTGGATTTCCGAAAACACCGCCCTGATGATCCGGCTGGATCTCGAGAAAGTCACGCCGGATGAGTGGTTCCAGGCTCTGGAAAACGCCGCGGCAAAACTGCTTCCCGGGACGATGAACTCCGAAAACGTACGCGCGGCCTTGGGGCTGACTGTGCCCGGCCGCCGGATCACCGAAAAGGTCCTCAGCGCCATGAAAGCCCGAGGCGTGAAGGAAGTTTACGTGACGCTGGACCTTTCAAACCTCATGATCCCGGTGCGGGTTTTGCTTCCGGGAGTGACGCTCAAGCAAGACGCGGACCCGCAAAATGGCGCGCTCCTTGCGGCGGCGGACCTTTTGGGGGATTCCGAGGAAATGGAACCCTTGGCGGAAATCATCGACCAGGATTTTGTCATGGGCCAGCTGAGCCAGACGGTGGTCCTCCTTCCGAAATTTGGAGGATCGGCGAGCGCTGAGCCGGACCTGATTTGGGAAAGTTTCGTCACGACGCTGAAATCGGCCGAGGTCCCGAATTTCCGTGACGCGCTGGAACTCAACGCCCAGTGCGGGATTTCGGCCGTTTTTCAGATGAATCCGATTTTTGCGGAGGTCCTCCAGCAAGGTATTCGCAACACAAGAGAAAACCTCGGCGTCAAACTTGCGATCCCGTCCGCGCAGCTCATCACGGACGGCCTGAACCTCACGGCGTTGGGCGTTGACCCGAATCAGGGCCTTTTCCGGTTCAACATTCTGGCGAAATCGAAAAAATCGGCCGGAAAAATGGTGAAACTGCTGGAACTCTGGAAGCAGCAGATCACCGAAAACATGAACGCAAAAGTGAAACAGTCCCAGGAGATGATTTCGCCGGATGGAGAGGCCCGGGCGGCCGTTTCGCCGATCATGAACGCTTACCTGGCCGACGGGGCGGACTTCCTTTTCTCGTTCCTCATGCCGGTTCGGGAGGAGAATCGTTTGTACTGGGACATTTCGCAGAATGAGCGGCTGAACAAACTGCGCGAAAACGTTCCCGCCCCGGTTTTGAAGGCTGGCGGCGCGGGAATGCTGGTTGGGCTTCTTCTTCCCGCGGTCCAGCAGGCCCGGCAGGCCGCCCGGACGATGCAGACCGAAAACAATTACAAGATGATCGGTCTGGCCATCCTGAATCATGAGGCCACTTCCCGCGGCCTCCCGCCGGCTTATACGGTGGATGATGAGGGAAAACCGCTTCACTCGTGGCGTGTGTTGGTCCTCCCGTTCCTTGAAGAGCGGGAACTTTACGAGAAGATCCGCCTTGATGAGCCATGGAACAGCGAATGGAACCGCCAGTTCCACGACCAGTGCCCGAAGGTTTACCAGTCGGTTTTCAATCCGAGTAAAACTGACGCGGTCGTCGGCGTGGTGGTCGGTGATGGGACCATGTTCCCGCCCGTGACGGAAAAGGGGCAAAAAGGGATCGGGCTTGAGAAAGTGACCGATGGTCTCTCGAACACGATCATGCTCGTGCCCTGCAAGCCGGTCTGCTGGATGGACCCGACCGGGGACCCGAAAGTGAGCGACTTACAAAGCCCCGAGGACGTGGTGTACGACGGCTCCAAAGAAACCTTCCCCGTTACGATGGGTGACGGTTCCGTTCAGATGATTTCCGTGACGATGGACCCGGCCAACTGGATCAACCTTTTGCTCCGGAACGATGGAAAGTCGGTCCTCATCGAGTAGTGATCCCGCCGCAATTCGATTTTCATCGGGGCTCACGAAATCTTCCGTCTTTCCGTGAGTCCCCGCTCTTTCCTTCCTTTTTTCCTTCCTTTTACCCCATGCAGGTACTTCCATGACCCGATTCTTCACCTTCCTTTTGACTTTCTGTTTTGTTCTGCCCGCTCTGGCCGGGGAATTCACCCTCAGCGAGAACGGAGCGGCCAAATACGCCATCGTGGTCTGCGCCGACGCTCCGGCTTCGACCCAAAACGCGGCTCAGGACCTTCAGGCCAGTCTGAAAGAGATCACCGGCGCCGAGTTTGCGATCCAGCCGGCCCCCGCGGAACGCTCCATTTTCGTCGGTGAGTCCGAAGCGGCCAAAAAAGCGTTTCCGGGCGTCGATTTTGCGGCGTTCAAGTCGGATGAAATTCTGATCCAGACCGACGCGGCCGGAAACCTTCTGCTGGCTGGGCACCCGCAGCGCGGCGTCCTTTACGCCGTCACGTCGTTCCTCGAAGACCAGCTTGGCGTTCGCTGGTGGACGGCCAAAGACGCTTTCTTCCCGAAGAAGCCGACGCTGAAAATCGGCGCTTTGAACATCCGCTACGCCCCGAAAATCCTCTGCCGTGACGCTTACTACCGCGGTCTGGGCGAGGCGAAATTCTGCGTCCACTGCAAGTGCAACGGCTGGAGCGACCCCGTGCCGGAAGAATGGGGCGGTCATTATCGGTACCAGTTCGGCGTTCACTCGTTTTACCCATTGATCCCGCCGAAGAAGTACTTCAAGGACCATCCGGACTGGTTCCCGGAAATTGACGGTGTGCGGTGCGTCGGTCTGCCTGGCTGGTACGGCACGGACCCGGAGACCCGCGCGTTCCTCGATTCGCTCCCGAAGGAACAGATCCACGCCAGCGGCACGCAGCTTTGCCTGACGAACGAGGAAATGCGGAAAGAACTCGTGAAAAATGCGCTTGAGGCCCTGCGCAAGAATCCCGACGCGAATATTATTTCCATCAGCCAGAACGACGTCCAGGGCTTCTGCACGTGCGAGAAATGCCGCGCGATCGATGAGGCGAACGAAAGCCACGCCGGGACGCTCATCACGTTCGTGAACCAGGTCGCCGAGGAGATCGAAAAGGAATTTCCGAACGTCTGGGTCGATACGATCGCGTACCAGTACACGCGCAAGCCGCCGAAACTCGTCCGGCCGCGCCACAACGTGATCATCCGCCTCTGCTCGATCGAGTGCTCGTTCCTTCAGCCGCTCGAAAACAGTGAGCAAAACGCCGATTTTAAATCGGATATTGAGGGGTGGAGCCGCATTTCGCCCCAGCTCTACATTTGGGATTACGTCACGAATTTCGTCAACTACTGCATCCCGCACCCGAACATGAACGTGCTGGCGGAGAACATCCGGTTCTTCGAGAAAAACCACACGATCGGGCTTTTCGAGCAGGGGGACAAACACACGACCGTCGGCGATTTCGTCGAGGCCCGCGCCTGGGTCATCGCGCATTTGATGTGGGATTCGTCGCGGGACGAAAAGGCGCTTTGGAAGGAATTCTTCGACGGTTTCTACGGCCCGGCCTCGGAACCGCTTCTCAACTACCTGCAAATCATCCACGAGCGGGCCGAGAAAACCGGGATCCATCTCGGCTGCTTCCGGCACACCACGAAGGACTGGCTCGATTACGAGACGATCAAGAAAGCCGACGTGGAAGTGAAGCGGGCCCAAGCCGCCGTCGCGAATGATCCGGTCCTGGCCGAACGGGTCAACCGTGCGCTCTGGGCGTACCATCTGAACATTCTGATGCGCTACAACGATTTGTTCTTCGCGTCCCGGGTGAGCAAAGAGAAATTCTTCGGCCCGGAAAATCCCCGCGAGGCCGCGGAAAAGCTCTTCGCGTTCGCCGAGTCGCAGGACAATTACGCCTTCCGTGAGAGCGGCGGGAAGAAAGCCTGGGACGAGCTGAAGAACCAGGTCATCAGCGCCTTCCCGGAAAGCGGCGAGGAGCCGAAAAAGCCAGACTTGAATATTGACTGGGACAAAACCCTCTGGGTGGACGTTCAGGACTCGTACTTCAGCCTCTATAAGCTCGGCGAACTGGTTCAGAAAGTGAAAGATCCGCTCGCCTCGGACGGTCAGGCCGCCCGGATGCCCGGTTTCCACCCGGAATGGGCGACGGCGTGGACGTTCACTCCGGAACTGCTGAACGTCCGCAAGCGCTGGCACGTGTACGCCCAGGTGCGCTTTGAAACGAAAGCGACCACCGGCGTGGCCATGACGATGGGAATTTACGATGCCGAGAACAAAAAGGGCGTGGTTGGCAAAACCCTGAGCGTGACTGACCCCGCCGGGTCCGGCTATCAGCTCATCGATTTCGGCGCGCACGACTTCATCCCCAAAATGTACATCTGGTTCGCCCCGCCGAAACGTGAGGACGTGGACGCGGTGTACATCGACCGGATTTTCCTGGTTGAGGAGGATTAAGGGGTAAGGGCCAGAGATTCTGGGAGACTCTGGGAGGGATCAAGAGCAGATTCCTCCCTCTTTCTTTTTAAAATTCCTTCTTTTTTTCGGGAAAGGGTGGAATTTTTGTCGGATTTGTGTATAATTGAAGTGTAAATTTAGTCGTTGCTCCTTTTTCGAGGTTAATTATGAAACGTTTTTCGATTTTTGGTTCCGCTCTGATGGTTCTGGCCGTTTGTGCCGTGGGGTCGCTCTTTGCGGAGGACCGTATCATTTCGACCGATACGGAAATTAATGAAGCGGTTTCTTACGGAACTCTGAAAATCACGACGACCATCGCGGACGGCGCCGTGAATGCGACCCTCGGGAGCAGCGCAGACGTGACGGTCACGACCAACCTCGTCATGGGCGACTCGAGCAACGTGCAGACCGAAACGCTGACTATCATCGGCGGAAAGCTCAACCTGACGGCGACGACCGGCCCCAACGCGGACTACCCGCTGAAATTCGACATGGTGGGCCACTACCCCGCCTCCACCAGCACGATCAACATCAACGAGGGCGGCTCCCTCACCGCGTACCGGCTCGTGGTCGGCTGGCACGGGAAAGGCTACTTGAACATTAATAACGGAACGGCCGCCATTACTAATTTGGACGTTGGCGGGAATTACCAGCTGGGGAACTATCAGGCGGTTTCCGGTGTGACCGTTGGCGCGAACGGTACGCTGAAGGTCCAGACGACGGTCAGAAACCAGGGCACAGTCGGCCCGCTTGACCAGACCATCACGCTTTCCGGCGGAACCCTCACGACGCTCGACGATCAGACCACCACGACCGTGAACATTCCGTTGGTCCTCACGGAAGGCACGACTTCCAAACTGGACGTTCCGTCCGGAAAAACCTTCACGCTCAACTCCGCAACGATTTCCGGCAGCGGCATGCTGAACGTCACGGGCGACGGGTCGTTCAACCTCTCCGGCACGACCACGCTCTCCGGGAAAATGACCCGTTCCGGGAACGTCTTCATGACCAACAGCGCGAGCCTGACCGTTGCAAACGGCGGCAGTTTCACCACCACCTCCAATTTATGCTTACGTGGTGCGACGCTCACCGTTCAGGACGGCGCGACGGCCAACATCGGCCGAATCGTCATTTGCGACGCGAACAACGCAACGTCCTCGGTCACTCAGAGCGGCGGCACGGTCAACATCACGGGCACGAACAACACGCACACGACCAGCGCGTCCTTCATGATCGGCCACTGGCCGGGCGGCGCGACCTACACGCTCAGCGGCGGAACGCTCAACTCGCTCGGCGCGGACATGCACCTGACGTGGGACTGCAACGGGACGTTCACCGCAACCGGCGGAACGGCCAACCTCCTCGGGATCATCATGGAGGACCACAACGCAAACCGCGTCGGCACGGTGAACCTTGAAGGGGCCCGGCTGAATATCGGCGCGAGCGGGATCACGCGCTCCAACCTGAGCAGCGTCGTGGCGCACACCGTGAACCTGAAGTCCGGGACCCTCGGCGCCCTGGCGGACTGGTCCAGCCCGTTGAACATGAATTTGACCAGCGGAGCGGTCAAGATCGACACGGCAAAGTGGGACGCGGCAGCGGGCGCAAGCACCACGACGGGCCAGACGATCACCCTTTCCGGCGCCCTTTCCGGAACGGGCGGAATCACGAAAGTCGGCGAGGGAACGCTCATCCTCAGCGGCCAGAACACCTACACCGGCACGACCGTCGTTCAGGGCGGCGCGGTTGATGTTTCCGGCAAGCTCGCGGGAAACATTTCCATCCAGAAAGGAACGCTCAACATCAAAGACGGCGCGGACATTACCGTCTCATGGTTCAACATCTGCGACGCCTCCGGGAACCCGACCTGCACCGTGAACCAGACCGGCGGTTCGATCACCGTCACGGGCTCAAACTTCCCGGCTAAAATCACCAACGCAGGAAGCTTCAAAATTTCTCACTACCCGGGAACCGCGAACTACAATTTGTACGGCGGCACGCTGACGGCCAAAAACGCCCTGACCCAGATCTCCTGGGATGGCAGCGCGACGTTGAACGTGGCCGGCGGCACGGCCGACCTGTACGGGATCGCCCTTTGCGACCACAACTACAGCCAAACCTCCCTGAGCGGCACGACGGCCGTTTTCCGGATGAACTTCGATTCGACGAAAGCTGACGCCGCCCCGGTCGTGAAAATCGGTGCGGGCGGGATCAACTACTGGCGCGACATCAGCAACGGAGCGACGAACTTCTGCCCGGACAAGTCGGCGAACGATTCCAAAAAGTACGCCGAGCTTGGCAACGGCACGATCCAGGCGACGGCGGACTGGAGCTCCAACCTCCCGCTGAAACTCACGGATGCCGAGAACGGCACGACGTTTGACACAGCCGGCCACAAGATCACGCTCAAAAACGGTCTGCAGGGCACCGGCTCCCTGAAAGTGCAGGGGAATGGCGAAGTGGAAGTCCAGGGAGACGTCACCTACGCCGGCAGCACGACGATCGATGAGGGCGCGACGCTGACCTTCAAGACGGACTCGGCCTGTATCATCAACGCTCTGACCGGCACGGGAACACTTGCCGCGGCCGGCTCGAGCGAACTGACTCTTCCCGCGGACACGGCCTTCGAAGGAACGCTCCTTCTGAAAGACTCGGGCACGGTGAAGGCGGCCGGAACCGTCAAAAATCTGGAGTTTGCCAACGGTGGGATCCTCCAGCTGACGGCTTCGGAAGACGAATCGGCGCTCTTCTCGATCACGGGCGACGTGACGGCGGCGGGCGGCTCGATCGAGATCCTGAACTCAGCGGATGAGGACGTGATCCAGATCGCCAAACTGCTCAACCCGGACGAATTCGCGGATTTTGCTGGCGTGAGCGTTTCCCGCAGCGGTGAGGGAATGGTCCTCGCGCTGGATGGAAACACGGTTTTGGCCGGAACGTACAACGCCTTGCCGGAACCCTCCGCGTGGCTGCTCCTCGTGCTTGGCCTGATCGGTCTGAAAAGAATCGGCAGACGCTCTTGCGTTGAAAATTGAGGTCGGGATTTGGGCAAAGAGACAAAAAAACGGAAAATTTCAGAAAAAGCCCAGTCCCCCCTATTGACGAAATTAAAAAATTTGCTATACTACACACATCAAATTGAGGCCCTCTTCGTCTAGTGGCCCAGGACATAGGATTCTCAGTCCTAGTACAGGGGTTCGACTCCCCTAGAGGGTACTATAGCCTCTTTGCAAGAAATTGCAGGGAGGTTTTTTTATTGCTCTTATAGTTCGTTTAGTGCCGTGTTTTCAAGGGTATAATCGATTTCTTCTTTGATTCTCTGCAAGTCAAGAGCAGTAAACGCGCCGCCTTGCAAGCCCCTTTTTAAGACCCCAAGTAGCCCCTGTTTAAGCCCCCGCAAAAAATCATCTAAAGACCGGTATTCTGCGAGTGTTTCGCCGCTTTCCTGCGTGGAATCAGCCCCCAAAGTAGCCCCCGCGGAGCCTGAATCGAACCAAAGAGGGCTTTTCGCCATTCTTTCTCCCGCGTTTCTTTCCCTATGCTCCGTGTACTTTTGATAGTATTCAAGCCCTGTCTGAACGGAGTGCCTGCATAATTGGGAATAGGTTTTTGGGTCAAGTCCTAAATCCATTACATCGATACAGAAGGAATCGCGGAGAGAATACCACGGATTTCTCCAAACCTCTTTGCCTGCCCTCTCAATGCTTTTTTTGGTCATCGTCCAAGCGTTTGTTTCTTCGGTCACGTCTGGAAAAACCTTTTGAGAATCGATCTCTTGTAAAATCGCCTCCCCCTGCCATTCCCGCAAGAGGTTTTCCAGTACCGGAGCCATCGGAATAGTACCGGAGGCCGTTTTCCCCTTCAAGGTAATTTTCCCCTGCTTGCCATCGTCCGAAAAAATCACATCATCCCACGTCAACCGGCACAAATCGCAAGCCCCACGGCAGCCAGCGAAACGACCAAGGGCAAGGATCACTTTCCATTTCAAAGGAGTGGTTTCCGCCTGGATCACTTCGAGCACGATTTCCACCGGAACGTATGTTTTGTTATCGGAATCACCGTCTTTTTCAATGCGGATCACGGCAAACGGATTAAACTGAATAACGCCTAATTTGAGAGCGTAAAGGAAAACAGACTTCACGTTTTTCAATTCGCGGTTTGCGGTCGTAAAGTCATAAGGCCGGGCCGGTTTCATTCTGGTATTTAACGGAGCCGTTCTAAACCATTCCTCAAAACTGTAAGCGTCATCGGTGGTAATATCCGCCACGGGTTTATCGGGGCCGAAATATTCCATCACCCTTTTTGCGGTATTGTCATAGTGTTTCTGCGTCCGTTCCGCTTTCTTTTCGGCGCGTTTAACGTAATGTCTGCAAATATCCGCCACGGTCACGGGCCGGGCTTTCTGTTCGAGCAGACCAAGGGAAACGAGTTTTTCGTAAACCTTTGAATTGGTACTTTCAAGCCGTTTCACCCAGTCCGCAAGCCCTGATTCTGCCAAGCGGATTCCGTTCCGTTTGGAATCTGCAAGCCGTTGAATTTTGTCAGCGAGCCGGTCCGCCTCTCTCCGGTCTTTCAAGCCAGTGTAAATCTTTTCTTGCTTGCCATTCAGGAAAATGCGGACTACAAACGATTCATTCTTTAGGGAAATTGAAGCCATTTCTAAACCTCCTTAAAAGTAAAAATCCGGGGAAACCTCTCCCCCACTTGCAAATATTTTACCAGAAATGAAATAAATGAATATTGGGACCCCCTAGATTTTTCTAAATTTTTTGGAAATTTTTTAGAAAATTTTTGGGGGTCTGGAATTGCAATTAAACGCAAGGCGGAATTTTAAGGATTTAATCTAAATTAATAAATAAAGATTAAGGGAAACCCCGTCCACCCCGTCCACGCCGTCTTAAATTGACTCCCCATCATTCAGCAGATTCAGGCGGATATAATAGGAGGTCTTGCCTGTTCCAGTCTGGACGCGCCGTTTTTCGACCGGAACCGCCCTTTTCCTGTAGTAGTCAAGCACCAATTCAACAAACTGATTTTCGGCTTTCGGGCTATACCCACGGGCCAAAGAATCCACACGGTATTTTTCGTAAACCTTACGAGCCTCCACCCTTCCCACTTCGACCACTTCCAAATTTTCCTCAATCCAGAGTTCCCACGGACGGGCCGCCTGGATCGCCTTGAGTTTTTCCGCCGTGCCTGATTCACTTTCGGGAAACGTTTTCTTTCCCGGGGCCGGATCATCGAGCAGACCCAAAAAGCGGGTCAAGTGTTCCAAAAACAGATTCAGCACGCCGGGTAATTCGTCCCTAATAATTTCGTCTGCAATCGAGCAATTCTGTTTCTCTGTTCCTCTAAACTTATTCGGAAACAGGAAAAGCCTCATTCGGTCCGAAATCGCCTCCGATGTATCGGCAAACCGCGGGATCCTGTTCGCGCCAAAGAAGCAGATCGCAAGGGCCGGGCGTTCCGTTGCTTTCTGGTATTTCTCCCCGTCCTTGATGATTTCGCCGCAAGCAATCTTTTTCAGGTCCGCTTCACGTTTGGAAACTTTTCCGCCTTCATAAATGTTTTCCATATCCTCCACAATATTGACACGGTGGGTCGTCACGTCCACCATTCCAAACCGTTCGCCGAAATCGGAGAGCGAGACACTGCAAACCGTCCCCTCATTGATTTTCGAGAGGATTTTAAGGAACGTGCTTTTTCCTGTACCTGAATCACCGTAAAGGACGAAAAAGACGTTCGATTTCTGCCTTTCATAAATCAGGGATATTCCGCAAGCCATCAAAAAATTATCAATGTCATCGGGTTTAAGAACGGATTCAAGGAATCGCTTAAACTTGATACAATCCGCCGCCGGGTCATAATCGCAAGGAATCCGCCCCACGGTCAACAGGCGGGGGGTAAATGGTTTGGTTTCGCGGGTCTTGACGTTCAGCAAGCAGTTCCGGCAAGCGAGCCAAAAGGGAGCCTCCACCGCCTTCAAAAGACCGGTTTCCGGGGCCGTCTGGATCCACCAAGACTTATAATTAAATTCCTGACAAATCGACCATTTCGCCCGCACATACGCGAAAACATCGCGGGAAAGTTTTTCAGTGAAATCGTCTTTGTACCGATCCGCAAGGAATCTTTCAACCGATCGCCGGGCCGGGCCGTCATCGACACAAAGCCGCCAGCCGTCCGCGTCATCGTATCGGAGCCACTGCGAACCAAAAAGAAGAAAAGCCGGGGTTTCGTGTTGAATTAAAAAAGCGTCACCACAAACCGCCGCCGAGACTTTGGCCGGAATCAGTTCACCGTTCCGCCGTCCACGTCCGCGGGGCCGGGTGGATTTCAGACCATCGCCGGGGGCCGGAGCAGCCGGAGCTGCGGGAGCAGCGGAGACCGAGACGGAGGCCGGAGCGGGTGGAATCCGCGAACCGTCCGCAAGGCCGTTTTCCGCCTGTTTGCGGGGCCGTCCGGGTTTCCTGACCGTTTGCCCCTGCGAGCCGTCCGCGGGCCGCCCTGCGCCGATTTTCGCCACGTCATCGGGGGTATTGATTGAAACAATAGGTTTATTCTCCATATCTTATTCCCTCCCAATCATTAACCGGAGTTAAATTTCTAAAGTCAAAAAACATTTCCCGAACCAGGGCCGCAAGTGTTCGCGCCGTTACTTCACCGCGCCCGCCGGTATAGCCATCAAAATAATCGATCACTTCCACCGCGTCCGATTTTTCGGAAAAGTGGTTTGGGTAGTATGCAAGGGCGTCCACATTACGAGCCACACCGAGCAACGAGCGAGCCGCCCGCCGCGCATACTCAAACCCTGCGGAATCGTTATCAGGCCAAATAAAAACATCTTTTCCGCGGAAATATTCAGAGTATTCAGGTTTCCAAGCCCCCGCGCCGTTTGGGAAACAGACGGCCAAAACCCCCTGTTTCCAATACCAGCGAGCCAAAAAAGCATTAAGCCGAAACGCTGCTTTTTCCCCTTCCACGATGAAAACGCCTTGCGCCGATTTCAAGCCGGGGAGCCTCCACGGAATCGGGGGCAAACCTCCACCGCCGCGGATATAGCCGCCCGCCGCCGTTTCGTAATGATAGGCCCGAAAACTCTTTTTAGGTTTGCCGTTCGCCGCCTGCTCTTTCCATTCGATCCGCTTCCAAAGCTGGTACAGATTCCCGGAGCCGTCCCGGTACTCAAACAGAAAAGCCCTCAAATATTTGGACGTTTGCGGATTTAATGGAACGTTAATGAAAACATCAGGGACTTGCGTCACGCTATACCAGAAACGCTTTTTTCCGTTTTGTTCCTCAATCCCGTTCTTTTTATGAATCAGGATTTCGGAACCCTGCGAGCCGGAACCAGTACCGGAGCCGGAGCGAGTGCCAGGGCGAACCAGAGGAAAAGCCGGGGCCTTGACCGCCTGCGAGAGTTCACCGGGTTTAAGAAGCCTCCCACGTTCCGCCGGGGCTTTCTTCCAAGCCGCTTCACATTGGTGAATAAAATCAGCCGTGTTTCCATCGTTCCACGGGGGCACACATCGGGGATTATAATAATCCCATAAAAAACCGGTCACTTGTTCCGCCGTCAAATCAAATCCCTCTACCAATTTTGAGGCCGCGCTAAAAAGAACCGTTTGCCCGCCCTCTCCCTGCACCGCCGGGGGGAGTTTCTGAACGTATTGTATAATTCGATTTTCCAAATTACTCATAGATTAACCTCCTACAGTTCAAGCAGACCCCTTGACACTTCCAGAATTTGAATTATAATAGGAGGTATCATTTAGGGGCTTTCTGCCTGAATCACGCCGCGCCGGTTACGGGAATAATCGACGCGGCTTTTTTATTGGAAATCAGGAATTGGACCAAGAAACTGAAAAAGTCAATCTTTTGCCAAACACCGAATCAGTCCAGAACGGGATCACACTGTCGCACCACGAACTAAAAAGGCGAACTCTCCAACCGTCCACCTTCGTCCCGGTCGCCTTTGCCAACTCTTGCAAGCCGTCAAGACTAATCAGGGTTTTCCCATCGCCGAAAGTCTGGACGTAATCGGCGGCCCCCTTCATTTCTTCCAGTTTGCGCCGCGCCCCTTCCACATCTTTCAAAATGCGGGTCAATGGGTCACGCCGATATTGGAGATCGTCAGGGTCGAACCAGACCGTTCCATCGTCCAAGACTATCCCTTCAATGGGGTCCCCAAAGAAATTCAAGTGAAGGGGCGAACCTACGTCACGCACCGCGTCAATCGAATCTTCAGGACCATTAAACCCAATAATAGGCACGTCATCGTCATCGAGGACGGCTTCAAATTGTTCGTCTGTCAGGTCATCGCTAAAGAGGAATTTCACCTTTTGCGAGCAGTGTTTTTCAATGAAGTCCGAAAGCGTCCGCGTTTTCTCAAACATCGCGTCCAGATCATTCAGGGTATTCTTTCGGGTTTCTGCCATCATCGTTCAAGCCTCCTTTTCGTTATGGTTTTCCAGACACTTCACGCCGGAGGCCGCTTTCTGTTTTTCCGCGAGCCACGCCTCCACCGCTTCACGTGAAAAGCGGACCAGGCGACCGAGTTTCACACACGGCAAACCGCTATTCGTCCGCAAGTAATTGACCGTCCGCACCGAGCATTTCAGCAGGTCCGCAACATCGTCAATAGTCAAAAATTCACTCATTGTAAACTCCTTACAGGAAAGAATCTTTCAGAGGGGTTTCAAAACGCTTGAATCACTTGCCCTCTACTAAACACAGAAAAACCGTTAAAAAAGCGGTATTAAGAATTGGATTTTTAAAAAAGAAAACGCCGGAAACATCGTATTTCCCAGCGTCAAAAAATTTTCAAGAAATTTTACAGGGCGGTACTAAATCCGGTGTAAGCAATGGTATTAATCTTCATCATTACAGGCGCATTTACTCAAATCCCCGAGAAGGGATTTACGGACCGAATCTACAGCGTCTTTCAATTTTGGGTTTTTTCTAAACAGTTGCTCATCAAATCCAAAGATTTCGGCTAATCGAGCATTTGACAAATATTTTCTATTGGATTTTTGCTTTGGTTCTTGTAGTAGAATATCCATTTCTACAACTTTTGCAATCCACATTATTCTTTCCAAATCCATTTTTCGACGCTTCTGTTTAGGTTTAATAACCATTGGGGTTTCCGTAACCATACTTTCTAATCGTTCTTCTATTTGGGCTATTCCTTTTTCAGTTACTACCCATTCACTACATACAATAACCGCTTTTTCACAGGTATATATTTCCTCAAAATCTTTTTTTTCCTCTGCACGATCTGCCATAATTTTACTCTTTACATCTTCACCATTCTTTCTCCACCAATCAGATATTGAATCATCAAATGATAAATCCTGAATCCAATCCGTTTTCCAATCCCATTCACCAAACATATCCCAATCGGTTTCAAACACTCCATCTTCATCTTTTTCCGGGGAAATCTTTTCAATACTTTCTCCCAGAGTTCCATAACACTTTTGAATTTTTAATTTGTGTTTTACTAAACCAGAATCTTCAAGTTCCATAAATTCTTTCTGCGGGACACAAACCAAGAGTAGGAAATTATCAATCGAACGAATATCAACACTCGTATGAAAAGAAAAGTCCTCTCCATAATTAGGACGCTCATCAATCTTATTCAGATAAAAGGCATACAAAACACGATTCAAATTTTCCTGATTGCTAATCATTTCTTTCCCCTTGCGAAATGTCACGGAATATTAAATCACCTTATGGGTTTATTTTACCTCTTATTGCTATTGTTTCAAGCCCTAAATTCCAAAAAAAAGAAAATTTTATAATTTCGATTTTAGGATAGTTGCAAAATAGAAAATATTCTAAACCGGAAACCAATTTTTCCCCAATAAGAAGGGCCTTCGCCGGCAGTAGGGGGAGAGAGTAAGGGGAAAGAACCTAGAGCGCAAATCAAAGAGCGAAACGGACCGGGGCCAGGGGCCTTTTGCCACTCATTGATTATTGTACTTTTCATAGGAGAGACGAAAAGCACCGTCCTTGACTCTTGACCCGTCCGAAATAAAAGGCCCTCAAATTTGACGTTCTTTTTTTAGATTATCGGAGCGAGCGGAAAAGCGTTTTCCCTCCATAATCGGAGCGGATCAAAGAGAGGGAATCAGGCCCTCTCAAAAGTCCGAGCGGATCCGCAAGGTATGAGAGCAGGGCAAGTGCCTCTCACCTTTTCAGTTCGCGAACCAGAGAGAGGGCAGGGAGCAGCGCGAAACAAAACGCCGGAGGCCGGAGCGGATTTCGGGAAGTACTCCAAGCGACCGAGACCGGAGGCCGGAGAGCAGAGAGCAAGGAGCAGAGAATCGGAACGGAGGCCGGAGCCGTCATCGGACCGGAGCAGGGATCAGCAGAGCGAGCGGACCAAGAGAGAGGTTAAACAGAATCGACCGGGATCCACCGCCGGAGAAATCGCCGAAAAGTTTTCTTTCTGGTTTGCTTTCCCTCTCTCCGTCCGTCCACCTGTTAGAGCGAACCAGAGAGAGGGGTTTAAGGGGGGAGAGGAATTGAAAAACGGACGGAATTAAATCAGGCGAGTAGCCCCCGTTTAAGCCCCCGCCCTCTGCCAAACATCGTAATTAACGGACTCTAACCAACCCCCTAGAGTATCGGGACAGGTGAATTTTGGTTCACCTGTCTTTTTTTATTTTCTTGTTCGTGCGTCTCAAGTGCCCTTTTTTACGACACTTGAGACACACCTAAAAATTTTCCTTGCGTTTCCTTTCTATTGATTGATTCTCATTTCTTCCCGGTTTTCACCCCGGTGTTCTCCCCGGTGTGGTCCCCGGTGCCCTCGTCTGAATCCCGCGGAGACTCTCGACGAGAGGCCGCAGGGTAATCAAATTCGGGAACCTGAAAATAATTTTTTTCGCTGATTTGCTGAGTATGCCCGAGCCACTTGCAAACCGTCGCGATGGGGTAACCCATCCGCTGGAGTTCTGAATCCCGGGTTGACCGCAAATTCTGGAAAATCTTCGGCCAGACCGGAAGGCCCGACCGTTTCAGAATCCCCGTCAACTCTTTCCGCAGGAGCGCTGCAGAACTTTCCGACTGTTTCAAGTCCGGGAAAACCTTTTCAGTTTTTGCCGGTTCCCGTTCCAGGACTTGCACGAGTTCCCGCCGGTATTCCTCAACGGCTCGCCGGATTTCGGGGAAACACGGAATCAGACGCGTCGTAAACTCGCCCCGTTCCTGTTGGGAGAGGCTCGTTTTTTTGGGAATCTTAATCGTGATTCGATCGGGCTGAATATCGGCCCAGGTCATAAAAGCGATTTCTGACGGAAGCCGCAGACCGCCCCAGCGGCCGAAACTGAAAATCAGTTTCATTCGGGCATCCGGGCACGCTTCCAGGACCTGACACGCGAGTTCTGGCCCGATGTAAAAATCCCGGGAGCGGCTCGTTTCCGAGCTTCCCTTGAAATCCTGAAACGGATTTTTTTCAAACCAGCCGAGCCGGATTCCATCATTGAAAAGGCCCTTCAAATGCTTTATTCGGCGTCCCCAAGTGCCTACTGCATAAGTGGACTGCATACAGGTATAAACCTGATTTGCAAGTAAAGGAGTGACAAAATCGGCCCGTTTCGCAAGGACTTTTTGGATTTCTTTTTCGTCGGCCTTGTAATTCCCCGGGCGTTGATTGGCAAGGCATCGGACCATCATATTCACCGCGACGCGGCGATTCCGGGAGGTTCGAGCCTTTGGAATCCGCCCATTTATTGGAAAGGTGACGAAATGTTCAATCAGTTCCCCGAGGGTCCCACACTCAACGCGAGGTTCAGCGAGGCCAGCTTCGACGAGTTTTTCATAGAAACTGCGTTTGCTCTGCCATATCTTTTTTAACCACAGCTGCGTTTGAACCGAAACCCCGCCAAGCTGGGGAGCCGCGAGCAGTTCTTCGAGTTTCTGTTTAGTAAATTCAGCCTCTTTTCGGGTCGGGAAATCATAAAAGCGCTTGCGTTTATGATTGACTACGATTTCAATTCCAAAGGAATTCCAATTTTTATTTTTGAATATGGAAGCCATTCCAATCTCTTTCTAGTATAGCAAAATTTATTCTTGAGGGCAATCCCCCCTGACTGAAATTTCAACAAAATTCGGAACTTTTTCCGCTTTCCGATTTCGGGAGATCCATTCCTGAACATCTTCCAACAGAAAGAAAACTTTCCGACCGACCTGCACCCAGGGAAGGCCCTGATGGGTGCGCAAATTGTCAACGTGCCGAAGTGAGCAGTGGAACAGTTTCTTTAAGTCCTCACGCGTCAACAGCTGCGGCGTTTTTTGTTCCGGGTAATTTTGCCCTAAATCCTGAGAGTTTTCCTGATTCATCTTTTCAAATCCTTTCTAATTTTGAATCATTTCCGCCCCAAAATGCACCTTGCAGTTTGGAGACGAAAAGGAGAACTCTCTAATATCGGCAAAAATTTAACAAAATTCTTTCCGGTACAGTAAAACTTTAGAAAAAATCCAAAATAAGTTTGAAATTTTCCCCAAGTGCCGTAAATCAAGGACCCTATGAATAAAAAAACTTTTTCAAAAACTCGATAATTTGGGTAAAATCGCCCTATTTCCTGTACCAATCAGACGCGCATTTTACACAATTTCCCAGCCGCCCCCCTCAAATTCCCAGAACTCCGGAAATCCCAGCGGAGCCAGGCCCTCTTGAATTTCTTCCAGCGTGGAATAGTCCGGTTTTTTCGACTTCGTGAACCCCCGAACCACCTGATTAAAGGTCTGTTTCTCGATTACTTTGCAAAGGGTCTGCTCCGCCTTTTGGGAGACAACCTCGGAATAGTATTTCACCAGCTACGCCGCGTCAAAAACCTTTTCGAGCGAAAATGAAGCCACCGACGCCAGGCAGCCAAGGGCCTGCTTGATCAGCCGTTCCGCCGATGGGGGCGAGGGGAGAGGTTTATATTTTTTCAGGTCGTCCCGAGTTCGGGTTTTTGGCCGGGTCTCTGCGAAATAATACTCGAACGCCGCCCGCGTGCGCTCCCAAATCGGCGCGTTTGGGATTTCGTTTTCACTTCCCCGCACTTTGTCCCGGGCGAGAATCCGGAACCAGTCACGGGAAGCAATCTCGACCAGAGCCGCGGCCGAGTTTCGCAAATCGTCGAAAGTTTCGATTCCATACCGCCGCAAATACTCACGCCTGAACCGGAATTCCACGCGCGTCAAATCCTTCGGCACGAGTGCCATTTCATCCCCCAGGAACGTCTTGCAAAAAGTATCATAATAAACCGGATCGCTCGTCATCACTTGCCGGTGTTTGTCATAAATGCACAGTTCACAGTTTTTGGAATGAATGGTCAAGGTTTCGATTTTTCCGGTTTTCAGACTGGCATACATTTGAAAACCGCCCCGGCAACGGGTACAGACACGGGGCCCCGCCTGGATCGCCTGAACAAAATCCGTGATGGGGGCAAGGAGCATTACTTGCATATCGACCCGGGAAATTTTCTCCTCTTTCAGAATAAAACCCTCAGCCGCCAGGCAGTCTTTAAGCGTATCGACCGCCCTGAATAAATCCGTTCGCGCCAGGCACTCGAACCCGAAGCGGACGCAGACCGGCGGAATGTTCGTTTTGGGGTTGCTATGAATGTAAAGTTTCACGCCGTGGCTCTCCATCACATATTTATATTTGTAAAAGCCGAGCGACGCCCCGACGCGTGAACGAGCCAAACAAAACCGCCGAACGAAATATAAGAATCCGCGGTTTTTTTATCGTCTGCCGCCTGCCTCGCTTTGTCGAGTTTCTGGACCAGAGCGGGGAAGAAATTCGGGTCCCACTCTCCCGAAAACGACGCCTCGCAGCCGCCGTCATAACCGCCCCAGCCGGTCGGGAAATGGTACTTCACAGGGCCGGTGTTACTGGCAGGGCCCTGAACGGTTTTCGGCGTGGTCGCGTGGTCGCCCTCTGGCTCGGCGCCGTTCGCAAGGTCTTGCGAATCGCCGCCATCGCCGATCGGGCTCCCGACGCTCCCGGCAACAGAAGCCGAAACCGAGAAAACCCGCGGCTTTTCGTAAAATTCCAAGTCCAACTCATCGGGAACCATAAACGGATGAGCGTTCTCCGCTGCGTAACGTTCCGCGAAATCTTCCAGGTCTTTAGAAGTGTTCATTTTAACCTCTTTCTATGAATGAAAACGAAATAAAACAAAACCAAAAAAGGAACGGCCCGAGGCTCAAACCGTTCAAACACGGCCGCGGATCAAGGCCCGCTGGCCAGTGCTTGAACTACGGGGGAATTCCTCGGAGGGGGTAATTGAACCCCCAGCCCCTTGAGAACGTCGAAAGGCCGGAACGCGCAGCGGCCCCGCCTTTCTTCCCATTGCGCTTGACGCCGCGCGGCTTTAATCCCGCTGCCGCGCGCTGCAACGACCCGCGCAAAGGGAACGCCAGGACCGCCACCGCGTCTAAAGTCCGCAGCGCGCCCGATGGCGCGAGAACGCCCAGCCCGCCGCGAAGCTCAACAAAAGGAAAGGAAATCAGCAGAAAGGAATTAGAATAATTTTCAGATAGTTCAGACGAACAAAAGAATAAAAAACCGAAATTCTCCCGGTGCGCTCCCCGGTTTGAATTTAGAAACCCTTAAAAACACGGGAAAAACCGCATATTTCCGGAGCCCCTAGAGTATTTTGGGGACTTGAAGTAAATTCAAGTCCTTTTCTTTTTCTTGATTTAATGCCGTATTTTGCGGGCTCAAACCGATGTCGCTTCTTTTTACTTCATAGCACTTCGTACCCATCATCATACCCATTTTTTTTATGAATGTACCCAGAATTGTACCCATTTTTTCTGAGGGGGTTGAGCCCGTATTTTCCGGGATAAACTGCACTTTTTGCCACATTTTTTCTCCCAGATTTTCTTCCGGGGCTGAGACTTCTTCATTTGATGCTTCCGAGAACAAACTGTCCGTCGTCTGCATATAATGGTTCAGAGCCACTTCCTTGGTGTGACCCAGCCATAAGTTGACGTCCTGTTCCGGGTACTTGCGCCGGAGTTCCGTGTCGCGGGTGCTTCTCATATTCTGGAAGAATTTGGGCCATTGGGCGACTCCAGCCCGTTTCAGGATCTTCGCAAATCGGCTGGTGAGCGCCTGACCGTTCAGGCAGTTCGGAAAGACCTTCCCTGTCGTTCCCTCCGGAGCGTGTCCCGGTATTCCTGGAACGCCTTGCGAAGCTCAGGGAACATCGGCACGGGGCGCGTCTCGAACTGACCGGCTTCCTGCGCTTTCCTGTTGGTGGCTTTGGGGATCCGGACGCTGAAGCGGTCGCCATTGAGGTTAATATCGGACCAATCCATGAATTTTAACTCAGAAGGAATCCGCAGCCCCGCGAACCGGGCGAGGCTGAAGATCAGGCGCATCTCGGCGTTCGGGCAGGCGTCCAGGATCTGCCGGGCTTCCTGGAGGGTGACGAAGTAAAAGCGGGTTTTGTTCGCTACGTTGCTGCCTTTGAGTTTCGCGAATGGGTTGGTCTTGTTCCAGCCCATCTCGACGGCGCGGTTGAAAAACTGCTTCACGGTCTTCACTTCACGCCCCCAAGTCGTTCTGGCAAGGCGCTCCCTCATCGCGAGGTCAAATTTGATGACCTGTTCCGCGGTGATTGCGGCGACGGCGGTCTCTTCTCCGAAAAACTGAAAAATATGATTTGCCGTCATTCGCCGGTTTTTGATGGTTTGCGGCTTGACGGTTTTGTCCTGGGTGAACAGTTCGACCAGGTCTTTGATCGTCCCCGCCTTGATACGCACGTCCGCCAGCCCCAGACCGACGAGCTTCGCGTAGTATTTATCGTCCAGACCGGCAAGCCAGTCCACAACATCCTGCGGCAGGTCTGCGCCTCGGGTGCGTGAACGAACCAGCGAGTCGAGTTTGTCTCCGGCACGTTCCGCCTGACGTTTGGTTTTGTAGCCGCACATCTTTTTCTTTTCGGAGCCGATGTAGAACTGAACATCGAACACCGTGCCGCTTTTGTTTTTTCGTGCTGAAACACAAGCCATGAGGACCTCCATTTGAGGGCTTAATTTGGAAACCCCTTCCGCAGATATGCACCAGCGTGGCTCCATAGAAGGTCAGAAGGGGTGGTAAACAGTCTAAAGCGCGTGACTCAGAAGTCCTTCATCGGCTTGGCGGGCTTCCGGTGGGACTCGACGCCGCTGCTTGTGCGCGCTTCGAGCCACTCCCGGAGACCATCTTCCGGAATACGGACCGCTCTGTCCAGAAGATAGGACGGCAATCCGTAATTGGTCAGTAGAGCTTTTTGTGGTTGGTTAAAATATTGAATGTACTTTATATTGTTCTTGGGGACCGTGATCCCGCGTGTGAAAAGGCACTACAGGATGTTATGAAAGGAAGCGGTGCTCATGTCAAAACCGACAGAAAGACCAAAGAATTCTACGAACAGGAAATCCACGATGAAAGGAGCCAGCAATGAGAGGTTTCGCTATTTACGACGAAGACGTAAGGAGCATATTAAAGGAGTGCTGCACCTGCTCCATCAGGCGGGCAAGCTATGTCGAGACCAGAAACAATCTTCCCGAGAGCATTCGCAAAAGAATCGGCAATCCTGACGAAACACTTTGGTACGTCAGCTTTCTCCCCCTGAATGACGACACGCTGCTTGGACCCTTCGAGTCCCGGCAGCGTGCGCTTCAGGAAGAGACGAATTATCTCTTGAGTTACCTGAAGAATAGCTGATGTTAAATTTACTTATACCTCAGTCGATCCCGTTGAGCACTCTGTCGAACTTCAAGTTTGTGCTTGCTGGTGATATTCACAAGCATCACTTCCTGAGAAAGGAATAGCACTTCAGAGGCGTTGCAGTCCGGGGATGTAACTTATTCAGCGGCAAACGTTAAAGAATTGACAGGTCTTGTTATTAATAACATGTTTTGCATGTGTAAACAGATGTTGTGTTTTGATAAAACTCTTAAATCCCACTTTCTTTTGTGGCATATTAAACAGTCACTCTGAATAAGATTTTCGGAGTCAGTCAATGGGCGCTGATTTTGTCTGAGTGTTCTGATTTTTATCAGAATCATGGATATAAATGAAGCAGCCTTCAAAATGAGTCATTTTCTTTAACCCAGGAGCAAAAATGAAAGAAGTAAACAGAGGGACAGTCCGGGCGATCTCCATCAAAACGGGAAAGTTTATTTATGGTTCTCCCTGCTGTGTCCCTGGCCGGGGTCGGGACTCCATCATCGTCAACACGGGAACGCATGATGCGCCGGTGTTCGAGCTGGAGTCCGTCTTCCCGACGACCATCGGCATGTACGCCACCACCGATTCCCTGGGAAACCCGGTCTTCGAGCACGACATTGTCTGGATTCGGTATTGCCTGAACCCGTACGGATTCTTCGGGTCTCTTTACCGGGAGCTGGATCATGGGGTCATCAAGTGGGTCGACACCTTCGAACAGCTGTGCGTATGTTTCGGCAGTGACCATAGCTGCCGCATGATCAACATCGGACAGTATGCGGAGTTCGAGGTCGTCGGGAATATTTTGAATCCCCTGTCCTCGGTCGCTGGACGCTGGACCACACGCCCATCTGCCAAGGCCGGGACGGTCGGCTGATCTATGATGGGGACGTCTTTCGCCAAAGCCCGGACGACCCCGGCTGCCTCGTTCTCTGGAACAGCCAACGGATGGAGTACGTCGCGATCACCACGACGGGCGAACGCTTCCCCGTGAACACGATCGCAGATCGGTACTACTCGGTTGGCTGCCATGTGCCCGGCAAACGGGAGTTGTGGAAGCCCGACAAAAACGAGCGGATCTCGTGGAACATGGAGCCAGAGGAAAACGAGGAATAAACAGGCGCAACACATCTGCCCACCTTGGGGGCGAATGGGAAAAAGCCACGCCTTCAAAGAAGACGTGCCTTTTTTTAGGTATTGGAAGGTTTGTGAATGTTACCTGTCTTCCAATCCTCCGGAATTCTATCGGAGTACCATCGGTCGTATGCAATCTTTAGTCTTCGATACTCGCGATATGCGTCTTTAAACCATCGATCAATACTATCTCCTGCATGGAATTTTAGGCCAAAAAGGTATTTTGCCAGAGGTGACGCGTCAATAGTTAAATCACCTAAAATCCGTTTGGCAGCATCCGTAAATTCCAGTTTGTAGTCGTGCATTCTCATTCGGGCTTTATCAATGAGAAACCTTTCCTCTATTTCCATTGATTTCCGAATTCCACTGTAGTTTTTGAGGGTTTCAACGTATTCACGAATGTATTCTGGTAGTACCGTCTCTCTTGTGGTCTGTTGATGTGATGTTTTTCCATCACGGTTTCAAGATAGTGAGTTATATCGATGTCATGTTCTTTTAGTTTGGCAACAAGCTTGGGCCACAACGGTCTATGGTTTCGTCCATAGCGATCTTTGCCGCCATCGTAGAGAGCGTATGTGATTTTGCCATAATTAGTCTTGTGCAAACCATCGTACATGTAGTAGTAAACAGTCCGAAAATGTTTGGATTCGGGGTCCAGTTTATCTATTCTGTTCATGGTTCTTCTTTCTCCAAGTTTACGGGAATAAAATGAAACAATTGAAGATAATCAGGCGGGCTCATATCTGCCTCTGCTTTGGTTGTATTAGATTATGCCATGAATCTAATAAAAGTAAAGTGTTTATTAATTAAATTTCTCATCATTTTTTTGGATTTTTTTAATATTTATGGAAATGATGCTACTTACTTCCCCAGCGGGGCGATTTTGGGACAGGATTTCCCTAAAATATCCAGGCAGGTGCTTGTGAGCAAATGTACTCTGCCGGGAATTGGTCATTATTCCATCTTGGATGCCTGGGAACAGAAAGTCTGGCTTTAATTGGTTATCCGTGAAGGTGTTCCATTTTTCAGAGGATTGGGCAAAGATGTTACTAATAACACAGTGAACGCGGTCTCCTACTCGATTTAATTACACTAAAATTTAACAGATATGAAGGAAAATAATCTAAAATGTGAAATATTTTGGCAAAATACGGGCAAAACCCCCGTAAAATGGCTTGAATATTTTCACTTTTCGTTTATAATAGATATAATAATAAAACAAAGGAGGTTATGATGCTGATTCGTTTTAGTGTTTCCAATTATTTGTCCTTTTTGAACCCCGCAGTTTTTGATATGCGCCCCGAGAAAATTCAAAAAGACGGGGACTTGGGAAAGCATATACACGTTGATTCTACCGGGAAAGAAGTCTATACACTTCCAATAGGTGTTATTTTCGGTGCAAATGCCAGTGGAAAAACCAATTTCATCACTGCTATTTCATTTATGCGGTCATGCGTTCTCGGGACACTTCAGAGGCAGCAAGGTCCAGAAGGCGAGTTGCTTCTGCCGGTCGTTCCATTTCTTTTAAATCCCGAATCCAGAAATGAACCATCTGTTTTTGAGGTACAATTTAAATATAAAGAAGTAGTCTATAACTACGGCTTTGCTATCTCAGAGAAACAGATCCATGAGGAATGGCTGTATGCGTATTTTACCAGAAAAGAAACTCGTTTGTTTCATCGTATAGTAGATGGAAAACGGAGTATATTTCAGTGGGGAGCTAAACTTAAAAATTTTAAAAAAATCGGAGCTATGCTACCGTCAACAATGTTAGCAATTACATTTTTGGAATCAGAACTACTCAAACCTGTTTTTGAGTGGTTTTTAAAACTTATTATCATATTTCCAAACTCAAAATTGTCCGGATTAAGTCAAAGTGTATTTCAAGATCCTAAATTTTCAAAATTCCTGTCGGAGTCTTTACATGAAATCGATACTGGAATTGATAAGATTATTTCCATAAAAAAAGAAAAGGCGGAAAAATCACTTGATCAACTTCCAATGTCTGTCCGGGCGTATTTGAAACAAACACAGGATGTACTCCCAGCGAATCAGTCCTATCAACTATTTACACATCACGCTGGAGCTGAGGGAACACAATTGCCGTCCTGGCTGGAGTCAGCAGGAACATTGCGAATGATGAATCTTTTACCGGTTTTTTATATGATGGAGCAGAGAACAAATAATATTTTCCTGATCGACGAATTGAGCAGTAATTTACATCCCTTGCTTTCCAGCTGGTTTATTCAGAAGTTCCTAAGCCTCAATCAACAATATAAGAGTCAACTTGTTTTTACGACGCACGATACAAGTCTTCTTTCAAATAAGGCACTACGTCGTGATGAAATTTGGTTTGTAGACAAAGACGCTAACGGAGCCTCGTCTTTCTCGCGTCTTTCCGAATTTATTGTAAGCAATGGCTTAAATTTCGAAAACGGTTACATTTCAGGTCGGTTTGGTGGTATTCCAAATCTTGCGGAGAAATTTTAAAGAGGATAAAATGACTCCTAAATATAAATCGTACAGGACAAAATGGGAAGACGATCTCTACTCGAAGGCTAATATAAAAGAATCATATATTATCCGTATCGTAGTCGAGGGAGCGCAAACGGAAAAGAAATTTTTCCGTGATTGCGTTCAAACGTCACCGCGAATCCACGTACAGGTATTACCGCCTGAAGAGAACCAGTCGGGGCCTGAGAAACTCTTTGATCAGATCGTAGCAGAAATACAACAAGACATTGACCAAAGTAACCGTCAACCAGCAGATCAGAATTGGATTGTATGCGATGTAGATGAACATCCATACTTGAAGCAAACCATTGAAAAGATTGACAAACATAATGCTGAGCATCCAGATGAATTTCCAGCAATTCAAATTGCAATCAGCAACCCGTGTTTTGAAGTCTGGCTGGCACTTTATAAGAAGAGAAATCTTCGGAATAAAACGCCATTCTGTTCTAAAGAGGGGCTTTGAACATTACTTCTGGATATAGATCCAAATTTTAGCAAAACACGTTTTAACACTTCGCTTTTTCAAAGACACACAATAGCCATAAATCAAGCTAAAGACCTTGATATAAACAAGAGTGAACCAATTCCTGAACGGCCCGGTACGAGAGTTTACCGCATATTAGAGGAAATATTAAAGATTGAGAAACAGTCGAATACTAAATAACTAAATCCCCAGGTTTAACCGGGGATTTTTGTGTATGTCTTGTATTGCCTGAATCTTAACTCGTGGTGAGAGTCCACCAGGCTTTGCAGCAGGAACTGTAGTCAAACGCAAGGGAGTCCGTTGCAAGGCGGAATCTGAAAAAGTGGGAGGCAAGTCCTGGTCCGACCTCACGACACGTGGCTTCGCCCCACTTTACCCTCTGCCGAACGGCGCGTACAGTGATGTGAGAGGACGACCGCCTAAATAATGAGCGGTCTCCTACTCGATTCTTTCCCAAAATTTATGGTTTTTTTCCTCTGAGGCCTATCAAATTCTGGAACATCTGGTATAATAATTTTATCGTGTTACGTATTGACTTTGCCAATGTCGTGCCGGAAGATGCTTCTGCTCTGGGCGTTCGGGCTGCTTTACGCACGGAAAAGAAAAAGAGGGTGATTCGCCTGGGACCTTCTGTGAGGATCGAAAAGATGAACCAAGTAATTTACACATTGCCGGAAATCGAAGAACGGTTGCTCCCGGTTTTTTCGGAATATTCGGTCAGGAAAGCGATCCTGTTCGGCTCCTACGCCAAAGGGTGCGCGACTCCGAACAGCGACATCGATATTCTGGTGGACAGCGGCTTGCGCGGCCTGTCGTTTTTTGGCCTTCTGGAAGACGTCGTGACCGCTTTGGACAAAAACGTTGATTTGCTGGACGTTACCCAGGTATCGACTGGTTCCGAGGTCGATAACGAAATAAGCAATAACGGAGTGGTCATTTATGAACAGTAAGGATCAGCAGGTTTTGCAGAAGATTTATAACCACATCAGTTCGGTTCTTCTGTACTGTAAAGATTGTGAAACCCTCGACGATTTTCAGTCCAATTCCATGCTTATCGAAGCGTGCGTTTTTAATCTTATGCAGATTGGCGAATTGGCCAAGATGGGGCTTTCAGACGAAGTAAAACAGCAGATCACGACGATACCGTGGAAACAGATTTACGGTATGCGTAACCGAATTGTTCATGGATATTCCGGAGTCGATATGTGTATTATCTGGGATGTGATTCAGAACGATTTGACTCCGTTAAAAATAGAACTGGAGAAGTTTTTATAACAGCCAGGCGCAATATGAAAAAATTGTTTTATGGATTGCTGCTCCTGGCCTGGGCATTTGTTTTGTCGCCGGTTCAGGCGGACGAAACCGATTCCGGGTCGTTTGAAATACGCGTTTTGACGTTTAACATTCGGACTTCCAGAGGCGAAGTGGGAAAGCCGGAGGAGTGGAAAAATCGTCGTCGGGGGGTCGTGGGCCTGATTCAGGGCGGCGATTATGATTTCGTCGGGGTCCAGGAAGCGATTTTTTCCCCTCAAAGATCCAGACTGAACCAGGTGGACCACCTGAAAGCCGCCTTGCCCAGCTACGGCATGATTTATCGGCCTCGCGGAGAAAGCGCAGATCGGGGCGAGGGGACGCCGCTGCTGTACAATCGCTCCCGCTGGGTTTTGGACGAAACAGAACACGGCATTTTCTGGCTTTCCTCGACGCCGGACGTGCCGGGGTCCCGGTGCGATGGCTCCAGACTTCCGCGCACGGTCTGCTGGGGACGGTTTATTCGTCTGGAAAACGGCAAGCCGACGGACAGGGCGGTTTACGTCTTCAACACGCATCTCGATCTCGCATTTCAGGCGAAACTGGAAGGCGCGATCATTCTGGCGGAATTCATCGCGAAAAGAAAACACGACGATCCGGTTTTCATTACCGGCGACATGAACTGCGCCAAAGACAGTTTGCCGATGCGGTATTTTGCCGGCGAAAGGATCGAAACGAAAATTGAGGACAAAGAATACGACGCCGTTTCTCCCGTAAAGCTGCAGGACGTCTATGGCGTTCTTTATCCCGACACGGACGAAACGACATACCACGGCTGGGGGAGAAGATCGTCGGGCGTCCGCATCGACTTCGTATGGACGTCTCCGGGTTTGGAACCGGTTTCCTCCCGGGTCATTAAAGACAAAGCAAACGGCCTGTTTCTGTCGGACCATTACCCGGTCGAGGCGGTCGTGCGATTGCATTAGGCTTCCGGGGAGCGAGATCCCCTTCGAGCAACTTTTACCTTTACCCTTAAACTCATGCTGAACTACAAAAAAAGGACCTTTCTTACTGTTTTATGGACCGTCGCGCTTGCGTGGGAAAAGAATTAGGGTTTTTGTTATTAATAACAGAAAGGGGGTTTATTAGCCCCCGGTTTTTATTAAGCCGCAAAGGACACAAAGGACGCAAAGGGGTTCATCGATTCCGGAAGAGCCGAATCCCCCAATACAGGAAATTTACGAACAATACCGTCAGGATCGTTGGCGTAAAATACGGCGACAGGTTCCCGCCCTGAACAGCCATTACGATCAAATACGCAAAAATCCCCATGACGACCAGCTTGGTGGTGCTGAGCAAATGCCATGTCAGGGTCAGCAAACGCAGCTGGTTTTCCTTCGTGACCTTGAAGGGAATGTTCCAAAGTCCAGGAAACTGTTCGACCGCCGTCATGCCGACGAAGAGCCCCCACATGATGGCAGCAAGGAACCAAATCATGATTTTGTTTCCATACGCGTCGATCACTCCGTTCGCGCCGTAATGAACAGGAATGGAGTCTGGCAGAGCGGCATAACGCCCCCCGACCCAGATCGTGATCCCGATCAGCGCAGCGACACACAGCAAGTCAATGATCCAAACAAGCGGCGTGCGTCTCATACAGCAATCACTCTCAAGTCTCATTTTCTCTCCTCTTTGCGTCCTTTGTGTTCTTTGCGGCTTAAATTTGATCGACTGTTTGGGCCATTCCGAATTTCCCGCAGAGGATCAACGCGTTTTTGCCCGTTCGACCAGACGCTTGCCCAGATCGTGCGCGTTGGCAAGGTCTGTAGCGAAATGCGCATCGCGGTAGGCCCGCTTTTCTTCTTCGGTGAAGAGCGTCATGTCGTAGCGCGAGTAGTCGGGAAACTGGTACGTGTTGCAGACGTAGAGGGTTTCCGACGCTCCGAAAACAGCAGCCAGCGTCTGCGTATTTGCTTCGAGGAGGGTCGGATAGCCGATGTCCTTCATCATGTCTTCCGGACAGTTCATCGTGAAGATGTTTGCCGTCTCGATCACCTTGTCGCGGCAGACGAGCGGTTTTCCGTCCTCGTAGTGGTAACTGTACACCGGGAACGCCAGCCGCTCGAGAAAAGCGCGATACACGCCGGTCGGGTAGCTGAAGTAGATCGGCGAGCCGAGAACAAGCACGTCCGCCTGACGTGCGCGTTCAAGGACGGGTCGCAGGTCGTCGCGGATGGCGCAAATACCGTTGGTCTTAGCGTTTTTGAGCTTGCAGGCAAAGCAGCTCTTGCAGCCCGCAAACGGGAAGTCGTAAAGATTCACGATCTCCGTTTCAGCCCCGGCCTCACGCGCCCCCTCCGCGGCACTTTCGAGCGCCTTTGCCGTGTTCCAGCCCTTGCGTGGGCTTCCGTTAAAAAACATGGAAAACAGTTTTCCGTCTTTCATATTTCTCTCCTCTTTGCGTCCTTTGCGTTCTTTCCGGCCAATGAAAACACGCCGTTCCCTACTTCAAATAATCCTGTAAAACGCCTCGATCCGGTCGAACGGGATGGCGGTCTTTCCGCCACGTTCAGGCGGTCGAACGATTCCCGGTCGTAACTCTTCGTGTAGAAAAACGCGATCTTTTTCACGTGAAGTCTCTCCTTTTCACCGGGGGTATTCCTGCGTCAGTTCGAGCTCCGCAGCGTTTGCGGTAAAAGCCAATGCCATGAGAATTGCTCCTAAAATTAATCGGATCATTTTGAAACTCCTTGTACTATATTTGAGGATTATCTCTTCTCCTGTTTCACGCTTTTATTTAAGCCGCAAAGAACGCAAAGGACGCAAAGAGGGCAAAGGGGAAAGTTTATTTCCTTTTGCATTGCAACTTCTCGGGAAAAAGCGTCGAAAGGGCTTTCGGTTCGCAAAAATTCCCCTCCTTTTTTTCTTCTCTCCTTTGCGTTCTTTGCGTTCTTTGTGGCTAAATTAAAACCCGTGTACGTTCTTCTCCCAAAAGACGGACGACATCAACGCCGCTGCGCCGATCGAAATGACGAAGTCCTTCGGGGCGTTACAAACGTTACTTCAAATACCTTCGTCCCTCGACTTCGGACAGGATCCGCATCTGCTGAATGGCGATTTCGTTCAGTTTCTTCAGTCGCTGAGATTGTGGGATCCCGTCGTTTATCATCACCGCGTTGATGTTCTCCATGTTGGAGATGCAAATGAGCTGATTCACGGTGGCGTAGTCGCGCTGGTTACCCTTGAGGTCGGGGTGCTCTGCCTGCCATTGCTGGTGCGTCTGACCGAAAATCGCAACGTTGAGAACGTCCGCTTCGCTCGCATAGATGACGTTCATCTGCGCTCGTGAGACTTGCGGCGGAATCAGGTTCTCCTTGATCGCGTCCGTGTGGATGCGATAGTTGATCTTTGCAAGTTCCCGCTTTGCCGACCAGCCGATGAGTTCCTGTTCCTTCGCCTTGAGCCGCTGAAACTCCTTGACCAGATAAAGCTCGAACTCCACCGAAAGCCACGCGGCAAACTTGAATGCGATGTCGCTTCGGGCATAAGTGCCGCCGTAACGCCCCGACTGGACGACCATGCCGATGGCGTTTACGCCTTCTATCCACTTGCTGGGACTCATGGTAAAATGGTTAAGTCCAACCTCTTTTCTAAACCCCTCGAATCCGAGGGGTTTAAAATCCGGATTGTACAATTCTTCCCATAGTCCAAGGTATTCGAGCGTCATACGGTTTCGCATCCAGTTGCTAATGGTTTGTTGTGCATCTTCCGATTTGAGTTTCGCCATATCGGTAAGGCATACAAAATCCTCGCCGTTGATTTTCATGACGCGGACAACCGTTCCTCTAATATCAAGTTCACCTGTTTTCTTCATATTATATTTCCTTCTTGTCGGGTTTTTGTCCCGTGCGTTTCCCGGAGAGCCACTGACGGACCGGAATGTCGTACAGTTTGTAAGCCGCCCAGGTGATCGCAACGGCGAGGATGTACACGGAAACGTTGACGGCAATGTGCTGCGCGAGCGGCGCGTCCGCATGGGCCTTCACCCACGCCATCTGCATATAGGCAAGCGGGAAGTGCATGATGTACACGGGAAACGACAGTTCTCCCAGGAAACGGCAAAGCCGACCGCCGCCGCAACGCCTCGCAAGCCGTCCAGCACCTCGTAGCGAGGCTTGGCCGCAAGTTCCGGTTCAAAATTTTTCATGGTTTTTTCTTTCAGTGGGGTTGACTCAATTTTGTCCGGCATCCCGGGTGGCTTCCAAGCCGCAGATGAACGATAAGGCCCATTATAATATTAAGAAAACGCGTTGTCAAGGGTCCGGATTTCGCGCGGAAATGACCGAGGGGAAGATTTCGGGAAAATTTCGGAATTAAGACTGCTGCTTGGGGCTGCTTTTGATGGGGGGGCTGGCGAAAAGTTGTTATAAATAACAGATTTCTGCCTAAAGCAGTTCTGGTACTGATTTGAAGTTTGGTTGAGCATTTTTGGGCGAAAAGGGAAAATACAGATTTCTCAACCACGTTCTCATCATTTGCTGGGCACTTCGCTTCCATGAGCAGGTAAACATTTTACCTCTGATCTTGCTGGAAATAAATCAGAAAATGGACTCCTGAAAAAAAGTGGGGTCACTTTCGTAAATTTTCTGCAATTTCCACATTTTCCATAAAACACCAAAAATGAACAAGAAAATACTGATTTTTGTTTTAGCCCCCCCTTGACTTTTCCAGGGAATTTACAGACAATGGTAATTTGTTTTTCAAACTAAAAGTTTACTATGTTATTATGAAGAAGATAATACCAGTTATTGATGTTTTTGCCGGTCCGGGTGGTTTGGGAGAAGGTTTTTCTTCCACGGAGGGGAAGAAGCTGCGGTTTCGTATTGCCCTTTCCGTTGAGAAAGATACGGATGCTTGTGAGACGCTCAGAATCCGGTCCGCATACCATCTGCTTGCCCCCAAAAAGAAGAAACAATACATTGAATGGTTAGAAGGAACCCCTTCAACTGAGAGTTTTAAGTCTTTTTTTCCCAAGGAATATGCAGAAGCAGAGGAAACAGTACTCCAGATGATCATGGGGAAGGACCCTGACGAAACTTTAGATAAAAAAATCGAGCAAATAGTTGATCAAAATAGAAACTGGATTTTGGTTGGCGGTCCTCCCTGCCAGGCTTACTCCATCATGGGACGGGTAAAAAATAGCAGCAAAGATGGCTATACCCCTGAAGGTGATGAGCGTTTTGAACTCTATCGTCAATACAAACGAATTGTCGAAAACTACAAGCCTGCGGTGTTTTTGATGGAAAACGTTGTGGGGATCCTCACTGCAAAGCTGAACAATAAGTTGGTCATAGAGGATATTATAGCCGTGCTTGAGAAAGCTGGGTACAAATTGTACTCTCTTGTCAAGCCTTCCTTAATTGATGGAATGCCGGTTCCTCGTGATTTTGTGATCGAGGCGGAAAGATTCGGTGTTCCTCAAATGCGTCACAGGGTCATCGTCCTGGGAATAAGAAAAGACTTGGACGTTAAGCCGGCTTTACTTGAAGAAGCTAAAGTTCAGGTGTCGGTTCAGCAGGCATTATCCGGATTCCCATGTCTCAGAAGTCATATTTCCAGAAACACAGATGAGAATAAGGATTGGAAGGAAATAATCAAAAAAATTACCGAACAACCGTGGTTTTCTGAGATTGAAGAACCTGTTCGGAAGGTTATGGAGAAGAATCTTGGGAACCTGAATGCCGATGGAACCGGGGTTTGGAAACAATGCACAGAAACCGTACCTTGCGTTCAGTGGTGCAGTCAAAATGCTCCAGCTTCTCCAGTTCAGCATGAATCACGATCGCATATCTATCAGGATTTGTGGCGGTATTTTTTTGCTGCCTGTTATACGGAGGAGCATGGAGTGTCCCCCAAGTTGGATAAATATCCGAAGGGGCTTTTGCCAAATCACGAAAATGCAGGTTCGGGGAATTTTGGAGATCGTTTTCGTGTCCAAGTTAGTGGCCGTCCATCCACAACCATTACATCGCACATTTCGAAAGACGGACATTACTACATCCACCCGGATGCGAAGCAATGCCGCAGTTTAACAGTTCGTGAAGCTGCACGGCTTCAGACTTTTCCTGATAATTATTTTTTCAGTGGAAACAGGACATCGCAATATCATCAGGTTGGAAATGCGGTCCCACCGTATCTCGCACACCAGATCGCGGAAATAGTCCTGCGTTTATTTGAGGAAATTGATGGACATTGTTGATTCCCAAACACGAAGCCGAATGATGGCGGGTATTCACGGGAAAAATACGACACCAGAAATCGCGATCAGGAAACGCCTTTTTGCAAAGGGGTTCAGATACCGGCTTAATGTTGCAAACCTGCCGGGTAAACCGGATATTGTTTTGCCCAAGTACCGTACCATAATCCTGATCCACGGTTGTTTTTGGCATTATCATACCTGTTCATTGTTTAAGATGCCTCAAACCCGAAGGGAGTTCTGGGAACAAAAGTTATCGGGGAATCGGGTTCGAGACGAGAGAAATCGGAGGCTTCTCCTTGAACAGGGGTGGCGAATCGTGACCGTGTATGAATGTGCGTGGCGTTTTCCGGGAGGTGATCGGAATCAGGAGTATGACCATATCGTCCAAAGGATTGTTGATTTTGTGTTGAGCAGTCGATTACAGGAACTTGTTATTCAGGGCCACTCGGAAACTGTTGATGGATAATCTGTTGTATTTTGCCATAAGTACCAAAAATACCGAACTGGTACGGAAGCATTTGGAACGGGGAATTAGTCCAAATGAACCTTACCGGGACGGGCGAAGTGCGCTTATGATTGCAGCAGACCGGGATTCGGAATCAATATTTCGCCTTTTATTGGATAACAATGCATCCACCTCGGGTTGCGACAGCGAGGGAAGAACGCTTTCTGAACGGCTGACCCAGTTGGGGCAGATCAAATATCTCCATTTGCTACAGGAGTATTTGAATCAGCAGTCAGACCAGTCTGAGGATGGTGAACTTTGGGATGAAGATGAGGATGATTTTGCAGATCTGCTTACTTCGGACTGGGAATTTATAACCCAAACGGAGTCGGATCCTGAAAAGGATTTTCGCGATGACGTAATCGAGCAATCCAGTTTCGTGCCGGATTTTCATGAAGAATATACCGACACAGAGGAAGAACTGTTTGGAATTCTGGAAGATGTTGAAATACCACAATTCCGGGATTTTCCGGTATTTACCAAAGCAGAAACAGAACAAATTCGGCGTTTTTACGCATTTGCCACTTCTTCCAACGTTGTTCCGGATTCCATGGTTTATGACCTGTGTGAAGATTTGTGCCTTTATGATTACTATCCCTGTATGATTTCTGAATTACTGAGTGACCATGGAATTTCCGTTACCTCGGAGGATCCTGAAGAAATTCAGGATTGGTTCAGAGACGAATACTCACGTTGGTCAGAAAGTGAAGATGACTCAGAAGGGTTTGAATCATTTATGGAATCGCTGGAAGAGGAAGTACGGTTTTGTTCAGCAGATTGTCTTTATCAATTACCACCCGAAAAGACAAAAGCTTCTTCTCGTGAAATTATGGAATCCATCAAGACCGATGTTAGAGATCTTTGGAGTTTTATATGCGATGATTATTTTTTGTTCGTGATGACTTGTGATTCCTTACGGCAATTCTATCAGGAATACCTGAATAATTTGACGTTTGAACAGCGCAAATACGTTCAGGGACTGTTTCAGCGACTTTTCGAGTATCGGCAATCTGATGACACTTTAAAAAAGCACCAAAGAGCTGCAGAAAATTTACTTTTCAAACTTGCAAACAATCTTGAAATCGTCAACAGGATCCTTCACGATCTGTGTAATTATTGCCATCGGGATCCTGTTGGAAAAGAGTCCAGTCTCCGCTTTCTGGATGCCCGATTTGAGAAAATTCAAGAGCAGGCTACTGATGCAATTTTTGCCCTGACTAATACCGTTCGTTCCCACATCAGGAAATTTGAAGAATATTTCCCTGATGATATGGAAGACATCCTGCAAACAGCTTTAATGGGAGTCGTGAAAGGTGTTCTGCATTATAATTTTACGATGAACACCCATATTCAGGCGTATATTTCCTTCTGGATTTTTCAGAGAATACAACGTAGTTTTGCCGATGAAAAAATGTTTATTCGTTTACCAGCTCATATTCCAAAGCCTTCCAATGATGAAAATCAGATAAGAATAAAAACAGATTCATTCAACCTGTATTTCTTGCCTGAAGAAAAAAACAGGGAGCCATCATTTGAATCCATGAATTCAGGTGAACTTGAAAACTGGTGCATTGATAATCGTGTTATTTATTATGAAGATTTAACATGCAGGAATTACAAAGATTTATACCAATCCTTTCGAAACGTATTTAAATACCTGTTAAAACGTCAGCGGAATGTGCTGACTTTACGATATGGATTAGGAGGGAAGGAAGCATTAACTCTTGAACAGATTGCCACTCGTTGGGGAGTGACACGGGAACGCATACGTCAGATTGAAAAAAATGCAATAAAACTTCTGCGAAATCTTGCGTCAAACCTGCCTTTAAAAGACCTGATAACGATGATGGAGTTTTGTGACGATGAGTAACAAAAAAGAACTGATACCTGCGTATCCTGAAGCAAGCTGTATGCTTGAAGCATTAAGAGGATTGGGATACACTCCGGAATCTGCAATTGCTGATATTATAGACAACAGTATTTCAGCAAATGCAACCGAGATTCATATTGACAATTATTTCCCTGATGGAACAGACATTCCTAATGTGGTGCTTGCCATTACGGATGACGGGGATGGTATGACTCGCGATGAACTGATCAGGGCACTGAGTCCCGGAGTCATTGATCCCTCTCAGAAACGGGGTGAGAAGGATCTTGGAAGGTTCGGAATGGGGCTTAAAACCGCTTCTCTGAGCCAATGTAAACGACTGACCGTCTTTTCAAGAAAAAATAGCGAAGATTCGTGTTTTTGTTGGGATTTGGATCTGATTAAAAGATTCAGAGACCATCAGGGTTGGAATTTGTTTCCCGGCAAGATTCCAAATTTCCCGGAATTAAAGAAAACTGCCAGAAAATTAAAACATGGAACGATTGTTATATGGGAAAAGAATGACAAATTCTGTCCCGCCAAAACCTCAGAGGATTTGTTTGGGGAAACCATGGACAGAATTGAAAATTATATCTGTCTGTATTTTCACCGTTTTCTGGAAGGTATGCCGTCCCGAATTAAATTATACAGAAATGGAAAACTGCTCAAGCCCATCAATCCATTTTTACCCAACACGGGGACCGTTTTTTCACCGGAACAGCCAATCGGTGCAGGCGTCATATTTCAAAGTTTCATTTTGCCACACAAAGACAAATTGAGCAAAGCAGATTATGAACGAGGACAACTACTGAATGGGTGGAAAGCTCATCAGGGGTTTTATGTTTATCGGAATGACAGGCTTTTACAGGCAGGTGGTTGGCTTGGTTTGGGCAAATTCGGCAAGGAAAGAAAACGTTGGATTAAAGATGAACTTCACCAACTTGTTCGAATCCGGCTGGATATTACGAACTCACTGGACAGTGAATGGAATATCGACATAAAAAAATCCACCGCAACTCCACCACCTGCTATTCGGAGAGAACTGACCCGTTTGGCTGAATACTCACGAAAAAAAGGGCACGAAGTATACGCATTTCGTGGAGGATATACCCAATATAAACGCCATGAACACGAGTCCGTCTGGGATTCGATACAGTCATCAAAAGGAATTTCCTACCGCATTAATAAGGGGCATCCGCTGGTCTCAGATTTGTTGAAAGTATTAGGTGACGAAGCAGGCAGACTGAAAAATCTGTTGTCACTCATAGAAGATACTGTTCCTGTACAAAAAATCTGTTTTGACTCTGCCGATGGTTCACAAGATATTGAAACTGGAATGGCTACATGGAGCGATACCCAGAGAGAAGAACATTTTTATCAGTTATTTTGTAACTGGGATATGAGCGGTTATCCTCCAGATACAATCCGAAAAATACTGGAAACAACAATGCCATTTCTCCAGTGGCCTGCACTAATTG
This sequence comes from Thermoguttaceae bacterium, assembly GCA_030530205.1. Taxonomy (GTDB): domain Bacteria; phylum Planctomycetota; class Planctomycetia; order Pirellulales; family Thermoguttaceae; genus RGIG3701. Next base: position 205,800 of record JAUMVK010000002.1, read on the forward strand.
AAAAAACGTACAAAAGATTTTTAAAAGAAAGAGGGTAAAAAAGATGGATGATCGTTCCATATTTCTGGAAAAAGTGATGACACTTGCTCAAAGTTTGATATCAAACGATGAACAACTCTTGACTAAAGAGTATTTACAGGATAAAGTTGATGCCGCGGCACAATTTTATATGATGACTTTGAAATTTACTGTTACGGATGAAGAAAAAGCCAGAATGATCACAACACTAGTACAGCGAAATGCTGTGTGGGTAGGTGAAAGCTCTGTAATTACAGATAGCCAAAAATCTCTTCCCTGGGTTCCTTCTGCAAAGGAAGGATGGGAGTATTGGAAACGTTACAGCGTTTATTTGCAAAAAAAGCTTCCTCAAAGTGTCATAGATGAAATTGACCGTTCGACAGACCAGATTCTGAATCTTTTGAGAAATCCAGCAGATAAGGGCCCGTGGGATCGGCGGGGGTTGGTTGTTGGTCACGTCCAAAGCGGAAAAACTTCCAATTATACAGGATTAATCTGCAAGGCTGCGGATGCCGGTTACAAAATGATTATCGTACTTGCGGGAATGCACAATAACCTGCGTGCACAAACTCAAATTCGCCTTGAAGAAGGATTTCTGGGAATCAGGACCCCTAGTGATTCTGTCAAGCCAATTGATTATATGAAATATGGAGCATATAGCAAAGTTGGTGTTGGAATAATCAATCCACAACCATCGCTCATTCCTGATTTTGAAACGACTCGTGCAGAGAAAGGGGATTTTGACACCCGAAAAATGCAGCATGGGACGGCGCCTGGCAACAAACCATGCCTGTGTGTCGTCAAAAAGAATGTGACAGTTCTGAAAGCTTTGAATAGATGGATAACGGATCGTCTGGAAACTGTTACAATGGAATGTGACGGACAAACCAGACAATTTGTCCCAGATATTCCGCTGCTTGTTATTGACGATGAGGCTGACAATGCGTCTGTGGACACTAAAAAAGATATAACAGATTCCAGCGGCAATCCCGATAAAAACCATAATCCGTCTGCGATCAATGCCGAAATTCGTACACTGTTGAGACATTTTGGAAAATCCGCCTATGTGGGCTATACAGCAACGCCTTTTGCCAATATCTTTATCCACAATCGTGCGACAACAGATCAGCATGGGGATGACCTTTTCCCATCGGCTTTTATTGTTAATCTTTCCCCATCCTCAAATTATATTGGTCCTGCAAAATTTTTTGGAAGGCCAATCGAGGATGATGAGGCAACCTCACCTTTAAATGCACTTATTCATCACATACCTCCTGCAGAAAATTGGATTACAGATCACCATAGGAAGGATTACAGGTTGCCTTCTTTGCCGGGTATCCTGCCTGAATCACTTCAGAAAGCCATCATGTCCTTTGTGCTTTCCTGTATCGTTCGCAAATGCAGGGGAGACGGGAAAAAACACTGTTCCATGCTGATTCATGTGACCCGTTTCAAAGATGTACAGGCACAGGTTTTCAGAGCTGTTCAGGATTATGTCAAAAGGCTTCATAATCGTCTGAGGAATGGGTTGAATGTTGAAAGTACCATTAACTTATTTCGTGACCTTTGGGAAAATGATTTTGTTCCTGTGACAAACGCTTTGCTACAATCAAATGAAGAAGGAATCAGACCATCTGATTCAGGAATTGAGCCACTTCCTTCCTGGAATGATGTGGAAGGGATGCTTGAAGAAATGCTCGATGAAATCGGCAGACATATCTACTGTATTAACGGAAGCAGTAATGACATTCTGAACTATGAAGAGTGTTCAGAGGAAGGTCTTCGTACTATTGTTATTGGAGGCGATAAACTTTCACGCGGATTAACTCTTGAAGGACTCACAGTCAGCTATTTCATGAGAGCTTCCCGGATGTACGATACTCTCATGCAGATGGGCCGGTGGTTCGGTTACAGACCAGGTTATCTGGATGTGTGCCGTCTTTATTTGACTCAACCGCTGGAGGACTGGTTCACCGTTATTACGGAAGCCGCCGAAGAATTGCGTGAAGAATTTAATATAGCCATTCAGATGAATCTGACTCCCAGGGAATATGGTTTAAAAGTCATGCATCACCCGGCATTGATGGTAACTTCTCCCGTGAAAATGAGAGCTGCTCAGGAAATAGCTCTGAACCTTTCTCTGAGTGGTACATTGCAGGAAACCATCAATTTTTTCAGGGATGACACCAAGCTCCAGAATAATCTGGATGCCCTGTCCAATTTCCTGAAAAATATGGGTCCCTGGACTATACAAAATGTTCAGCGTGACCGGGAAACAACTGTCCAAAAGTGGGGGAACAGTGTATTGTGGGAAAACATACCTGCCAGCAAAGTCCTGGAATTTCTGGATCAATATAAAACCCACCCGGCAGCTCGAAAAGCCGGTAGTGAACAGAGTGCCCAATTTATTCGGGAGATGAATGAATCAGGTGAACTCCTGAAGTGGAACGTAGCCGTCATCGGGGGAAATACACGTAATAACCCTGTTCAGCTTACACCTGACATTCAAATCAAGCCCGTTTTCCGACGTGCAACTACCATAACGGAAAATGGCTATTCAATCGGCTGTCTGCCTTCTTCGCGTGACGAAAGTATTGATGTGGATCTTCCAATGTGGAAGGATGCCCTCGAAATGTCTAAAGCTGCCTGGCGACGGGATCCGGGCAATGTCAAAAAAGAACCTGAAGTTCCATCCGGAACCGTCATACGTCGTCTTCGTGGATTTGGAAATCCGGAGTCGAATATTTTGCCCGGAAATCCACTGTTGATGCTGTATCTGGTCAATGTTCATAGAGAAGATGAAGAAATTTCTCCATCAGATTTGAGCGGGAAAATCGCCGGTTTTTGTATCAGTTATCCCTTTAGCAGGAACTCAAGTGTAACCATTCGGTATTGCGTCAATAATGTATTTCTGGAGGAAATGTACTATGACGACTGAGATTGATCGTCTGAAATTCATCTGGGAGTCGCTGGGCTCTTTACACGAAGAATCCGGGTGGAAACTGATTACCGTTTCGGAACAACCGGCAGGTCGTATTCTGGCGGGGAGATATTACCCGGACAACCTCGAATCCCTGGTGGTTGTATTTCCTGATTTTGTTCCAGGGAAGCAGTGGAATTTCCCTGAGGGAAGAGGTTTTTCGGTGCGGATTGTACCTCCTCAATCCGAATTTGAGGGATATGGAATTGCGTTGTGCAGAAAACGGGAAGGTGGACTTGAACTTTTCACTTTAATGTCCGAGGATCTTTTGCGCCTTTTATTGCAACAAACCCAACATCCGACGAAAAACTGTACGGAAGTGTTTCTCCAGAGGATTTATGCCTGGCAGAAATTTATGCAGTCGGAATCGAGTCGCCATTTGAGTACAGAGCAGGTACGAGGACTTTGGGGAGAACTGGAGTTCATCCGCAGACTGGTTGAGAATGGAGTTCCGCTCAGAACCGCTATTCAGACCTGGCGTGGTCCGTTAAATAATCTGCATGATTTTCAGTTCGCTTCGGCTCATGTTGAAATCAAAACTTCCTGTAATGAAAATGGTTTTGCCGTTTTCATTGGAAGCCTCGAACAGCTTACTCCTGTAAATGGAGTACCGCTTTATTTGTCAGCATTTCGTTTGGAAACTGCCGAAAATGGTTTGAATTTGGCTGAACAGATCGAGGAGATCGACCAACTCATCGGAGATGACTCTCAAACCCAAATCCTTTTTGATTCTCTCCTTTTGAACGTTGGTTATTTGGCAAAAGATGCGGAACGTTATGCTGATAAATTTCGGGTTCAAAAGGCAGTACTCTATCCGGTCGATGACCAGTTCCCGTGCCTGACCCGGCATAATGTCCCTGTTACAATCGCATCCGCACGCTATACGCTTCAACTGGAGCAAATGGCAATGAACACTATCCCTTTTAATCATTTTTGCGAGGAGGTTATCCATGAATAGTGAGATAGAATTTTATCAGAGTTTTTATGAAGATATTCAGGAAGAATATCAGAAAAGAATACAGGATGCCGACGATGAAAAAAATCTTTATCGTGAGGGGATTTTTACGGAAACAGTGCTTCATGAAATCTCTGAAAGCGGCCTTGCCTGTGATGATGCACGTCTTTGTCAGTATCAGGCAGTCATTCGCAGTGGTAACGTTTCTCTGAATGCTTATGCCGTAAATAATGACGAGGCCGCCAACCCTGAAACCGGTGTCCTGGATCTTTTTGTAACACTTTATAATGACAAACCGGAACTTGAAGAAATCACGGCATCCCAATTGCAGTCCAAAATTCAGCAGTGTGCCCGGTTTTATCAGTACGCAAAGAGAGGAAACGTCTCTGCGATAACGGATCCATCTTCCGAAGTCTATGGACTTGCGGAAACCATTCGTGAGACCGAGTTTGGACGGGTTCGCATTTTTCTCTTGACGAACTACAAAATTTCTGAAAATTCCAGAACAGTGAAATCCAGGGAAATCAATGGGATTACATACAATATCGAGCTGGTGGACTTTACACGCTATTGGCATTACGTTGATAAAGGGGAAAGCCAATCCGATATTATCGCAAATCTCACTCCCTATGGAGGGATCCCCTGTGTTTATGTTACACGTGGAAATTATGATTATGACTGTATTCTCTGTGCTATTCCCGCTCAAATACTGTATGATGTTTATCGGGATTATGGAGAAAGGCTTCTCGAAGCCAATGTCAGATCCTTCCTCGATCAGAATGGTAAAATCAATAAAGGGATTCGTGATACAATTCGTACAGAACCCCAGCGTTTTATGGCCTATAATAATGGTATTGTGATGACGGCAATGAACGTTGTTCGCGAGCAACAGGAAAGAGGTTACTGTATAACAGGCATCAATGGGTTGCAAATTGTTAATGGTGGACAGACGGTTGCTTCCATCTTTTTTACCAAACAGAAATATAAGGACGAGGTTGATCTGAATGATATTGTGGTTCCGGCAAAAATTCTGGTTCCTCCTCCGTCAGACGATCAGGAGGAACACCAGGACTTTGATGAAATGTTCATTTCCAAAGTATCGATCTATTCCAATTCGCAGAATAAGGTAAAAACAGCCGATCTCTCCTCGAACCACAAGTTTCATGTCGAGCTTGAGAAACTTGCAAATACAACCTACTGCCCGGATGGTCATAGCCGCTGGTTCTATGAACGTGGGAGTGGAAAGTATATGACCACCCTCAAAAAACAGGCCGGCAATAATCCAAAGAAGCTGAAACAATTAAAAAAAGAACGTCCAACCAGTATGAAATTCACGAAAACGGAAATGAGCAAGTATTTCTTTGCCTGGGCACAGCGACCGGAAATTGTGAGCCTTGGAGGGGAAAAATGCTTTGCACGGTTTATGGAAGCATTAGAGCTTCAAAAAGATGAATGGATTCCGAAACAGGAGGACTTGAATCAGGACTTCTTTAAGACACTTGTAGCCAAGGCAATTCTGTTCAATAAGGCTTTTGGATTATTTCGGAATAATAAAGAAGATATTCCAGCCTCGCCGATGAACGTCGCAACCTATCTGATTTCTCTGTTGTCATACAAGTATGGCAACAGAATGAATCTGCTCCAAATCTGGAAGAATCAGGATCTTTCAGATGAACTGAAGACCCAGTTTAAGATTTGGGGAAAGGAAATATTTGACGCTTTGCTTGAGACTGCGCAAGGTCGGCAAATTTCAGAATGGGCAAAGAAAGAAGATTGCTGGAAGATCATGCGGCAGAAAGGATTGAGCGAACCTGTGAAGAAAATCCGGGAATTGCATTAGAGAACAGATTCCCCGTATTGGTTAGAATGATTTCGAAGTTATTTCCTGACTTCTGAAGGTCAAATGCAAGCGAAAAGCAGACATCATGACCAATGTGCTTAACTGTCTTCTTTTCGCTTGTGCCTGATTTGTCGGGTTCCAGGCTTACTCCTCGTCTGTAACATCAGGATCCACGCCCAAGGCTTTGCAGACTTCTTTGTAAACGAAATACTGTTCGTAGCTGTATCGTTTAGGCGCTGATTCCGGCAGGGATTGGATGTAATTCGGATCAACGGAGAATTTTGCTTCATACTCTTTTGCTGCGTCTGAAGGCACATTTCCAACGAACTTCGATTCCTTCAGCCAGGTCGAAAGGTCGTATGCGAATTCCGCGTTAAGGATATTCCAGAATCGGGCGGTGGCAATGGCTTCTTCAACGAGCATCCAGCTCATAATGCTGTCTTGCGAAATAGCCCCTTTTGACGCGGCATAATAATCCGCCCACCTGTAGGCCAGCTGCTTCGCGAAATGACGAAAGTCCGCGTCTTCCAGCGTCTTACGCACGTTATAAGTATCTTTGGCAGAAAACTCGATCATTGTCTCCCCCCGGGATTTCCCCAGCTAACTCTTTTATGTCCATTACGTGCATTATACCAAAAAAATAAGGTTCATCCGACAAGTGCGTACCGACACCTTTTAATCCCCAGGATTTTTAGCTTGAAGTATTCTCCATCGCGAAAACCATAAGCCTGACGTTTCATCGTCTTGATCTTGTTGTTCAGTCCTTCCAATGGACCGGTGGAAATCGGGACTTCGTACCAGGTTAGTATGTTTTCAAGGTGGTTTTCAAGGGTCATACAAAAGTACGTAAGAGCCTCTATTTTAAGCGCTCTCGCTTACTTCAGCCAATCCTCCGCAAATTTTCTGGCCGACTGTTTGTCGGTCTGGCTCCATAATTGGTAAAGGTCTTCTTTCAGGTAATACATTTTCGACAATCGGTCGTTCAGCCGTAGTGCTTTTTCGAGGCGCTGCGGCTCGTTTTTGGATGGATCAAGGTTCTCTTTGTGTTTTAGCAGGATAAATCGTGTTTTTTTAATTGCGCTTTTGGCTTCCGAATCGGTGGCTTCTTTATATATTGTCCGTCGGCAGGAAGTAATCGCCTCGTTCATCTGTCTGATAATATGAAAATGGTCGTACACCAAAACGGCCTTGGGAAAGTACTCTTTTACCGCTTGCGTGAAGGCTGGGGACATGTCGATCGCCACGCTTTTGATTTTGCACCTTGATTTCCGTACTTTCTCGTAAAATCCCTTGACCGCTTCTTTGCCGCGGCCTTCACCGACATACAACGGAGTCATTGTGTCCAAGTCCACAATGACCGTCATATATTTGTGTCCTTTTTTCACAGCGATTTCATCGATGGCGATGTTTTTCACTTTTCTCAGGGGCGGGTCGGCGTAATGTTTTTGAAGGTCTTTTTTGTCGATCTCCTTGATCGTATCCCAGGAAACGCGAAGTATTTCCGCTGCGGCTTTACAGGTGCAATGCGCCAGCAGCTTCTTCGCATACTGCGCGAAAAATCGTGTATATCGTACGTTTTCTTCTGCAAACTCCAAATGAACTTGCCTGCAACTGCCGCAATGATGGCAATTAACGCGAGGAATCATCAGATGTATTTCCGTCTCGAGATTCCCCGATGGTACACCGATAAAAACCCGCTCTTTCCACCCTTTTGTCGAAACATTCTTCGACCCGCACACAGGACAATGAAGTGAATCTGTCCTCCGAATTCCCCGGATTACGATTTTGTGATCTTTTTTTCTGGAAATGTCCGTGACACGGTATTGACGAATTCCCTGCTTGTGGTATAATTCAAATGCGGACATGGTTCTTCCTCGTGTATATGGTTTGCTGTTTTTTTTACATTATACACTGAACCTGTCCGCGTTTTAATTATTTTTCCGGTACGCGGTTACCGGATGAACCAAAAATAATAAAGCTGTAGGGGGTCCAACCAAAATTCAGAATTATCAGATGCAGAGGTGGGTCTTCAGTCCCACTACGTTGGAAACAACCAGAGGAAAAAAACATGTCCATGTCCAAAATTCCTTTGCTTTTAACTTGAATTGAAATAGTTTCAAGATCAATTATAGCGAAAGAGCTCTAATTTAAGAGGGCTTCTTGGTGGGTGAAATCTTTGAATGGGAACCTTGGGAATTTTTGTTATTAATAACAGGTCAAAGACAAAGGCAAGTAAATATTTGAATGCCCAAATTGTCATTATATGTCTATTTTTTGCTTCTAACGGTGAATTCAATTTTATTGCAGTGTTCAAAGTCATGAAGAAGCAATTCCAAATCAATCATGGAAATATTAAAGGCAGGCTGATCTAGTGGGAGCACTCGATCTTTTCCAATTAAAATGGGATGATTGTGGTGTTTTCTGAAAAATTTTTGATAACCTCCTATTTCAATATGACAATTACGGCCATTTAAACAGTCAGATGAGAGTCCCTTGGTATTTGCCTTGACTTTGAACAGCTTTTCCCACTCTCTGACTGCGCAATATGTAAATGATTGAAAAACATTATAGTTTGGGTCTATGTAAATACAATAACAAATGACATTGTGAGTGTTAAAAAGCAAATCTCTCACAGTATTTGCATGCTGCTTTAAAGCGATGAAATTATCTTCCATACAGTCCAGTTTAAGATTGTCACATTTCAAAATATTAAACTCTTTTGGATCTTCTGAATAGGCTTCACCAAAGAGCATGGAATAATAATGGCACTCTATCAAAGTTGTTGCTTTGTAAAACTGTTCAAAAACATCCTTGTCGTGAGTTAAAATACAAGTTTCAATTCCATTTACTACTGCATTATATATTGCCGCCACAACCAGTGCACCATCTGGGTATATTCTTTTAGGCCCATCTTTCTCAATTGTAAAACGTTCGGAAACGACTTCAGGAGAGGGAGCCTTTTTGGCGATAGAATGCACACGAGGGCCTAGCTCTTTGATAACAGCCTCCATTTGTTGGCTTTTAATTTTATTGGGGTATTTGAATTGTGCTAAAGGACCTGGAAGTATCTCTCTTAATGCAAGACACTGTATGTAATACAAATACGAGGTTGGAATATATTCTTTGTTTGGCAATTCCCAAATAGATACTGGAGATTCTTTTCCTTCAACAGCATCTTGAACATATTTTTTAATTTCACCATTGTTACCATTGTTATCATTAAGCCAGAACTTGAGTTCACCCGCAATCTCTGGGACAATTTGTAATCTTCCCTTTTTTTCAAGAACATATTTCCATAATTCAGGATCGGTTTTTCCAATAAAAAAATTGGCATCACAAAAAATCTGGGTTTCAAAACGTCTGCTTGTATTCAGGAAATGGTGAAGAATGGCAGGTTCATAGGGATAATCTTCATGATTATGAGTCAAAGCTTGAATCCAAATTCTTCCTTTGGGAGGAGCTATTGAGGGCATATTATTTACAGCACGAATACAAGTAGAATTTTTTTCAATATGAGCCAATGTCAGATTTTTGGGTTTTTTAGCCATGCTTCTTCCTTATAATAAAATTATAATTCAATGGCCGTAACAAACGATAGTCCCCATTTTCGAATGATGGAGTTGGTAAAATGAAACAAGTCATTGGTCAAATACAACTCACAATGTATTAATTTGTTCAGCTTTTCTGAAACCGTTGCTCTTATCCTTTGAAAACAAATCTATGGCGAAGTAGATCATTTAGGCAACTCTTTTGTAACAATTTGATTGAACAAGTGCCAGCTTTTACCCACAAATTATCCCATCCTTCATGTACCAGCAATTCCCAATCCTGTCGCCTCAATTCGATTGGGTCATTGGATTTTAGTGAATATTATCAGGTTCAACTCAAGGCTTATCTGTAATGGCTGAGTCTGTGTAATATATTGCTTTATGACTGTAAAACCGAATAGATCATCCCAAATACAGATCCCCCAATCATTAAATAAAAATAAAGCAGATAGGACTCAAACATAAGTTGAAAGGGTGTGGGATTCTGTTCAAATCGATCTAATGTTAAGTCGTAAAGTTTTTCTCGAGTTCCCTCCAATCTCTTTTCAATTGTCCAGTCATACAATTTACGAAACATTTTCTCCTGATATAGGAAATACGCATCGTAATACCATAAAATGAGAACAGGAACAATTAAAAAATAAGTATATGTGTTGAAGAAATCTTTTTGGTTCATCAATGCGATGATACCCAACAAAATCCCAATAGCCCACTTCTTCATTGAAAATGAATTTTGAGCCATTCTGGTTATACAGGCTTGGATAATGTCAATTTCCTTATGCAAAATTTCAATTGGGATTTTTTCACCAGATTCATTGTTTTGGATACACATAATAATCATTGTTTCAGGGATTTCCCCAAATCTTAAGTCCTTTTTCTAAAGTGATAGTAGGATATTTTTCATAAACGATAAAACGAATTTCCCAATGTTAGAAAAGATTATAAAAGTTCTTTCACCCCTTTTTACAAATTCTTTCCCCAAGGGATATTAGGACCGATCATAATATAACTGACTTTAGAATTTTTGCTTACAATATCAATGTGAGGATATAGGTGTAAATATTCATTACCAAAACATGCATCAGATATGTCATTATACGTTGGAATTATAACAATTTCTTTACCCAAAGCATCTGCATAGCCAATTTCCCATGGACACCATACAGATGCTTTGGAATGTTCAGTAGCCAAAAAGAAAAAACGTTTAGCTTCTTTAATATTTCTCTGAATAGCCTCTGCAGTCTTTTGGTCAGGAGTCGAAGGAAGTAATGGGTCCAGCCAATCAACGTATAAAAAAATTCCGAGTCTCTTGAAATCTTTGAACAATCCTTCTACTAATTCCTTATCCTTATGACTATGACATAAGAAAATTTTATATAAAGGATTTCTTTCAGCGGCTTTTATCGAAAATGAAATATCATTCCTTTGGGCTATTTGACGTAAATAATTTTGAGGAATGGGCATTGAACTAATTCCTTAGTCAAATTATTACTAAATTTCAAGAGTTCAAATCAAACTTATTTTATAATACCATCTTTTCAAATCATTACAAGGGGGAGGGGCCACTTTCAGATTGTTTAGTGATATTACCTCATCTTTATGCCAGGAATAACAGAACCAGTTTAGAAGTCTTCAGAAAAGGAACAAAACATTTTCCTGTAAAGGGACATCCAGAGAAAGAAATAAAAGAAAGTTAGGCCCCTATGACGAAATCATCCTTCATCTTTTCCTCCGGAATCCTTCACATCCCAGAATCCATTCAGTTTTCTTTTTAAATTCCCAATGCCTCGCTTTGTGAGCAAACCTTGACATTTTGAAGGTTCGAGGTGGTTTCCGTTTCAAGAAGTCATTTTCCTAAAAATATAAACATGTCCTAATTAACAAAGCTGCGAACAAAAGTACATTCTCTTTCCTGAACGTAACAGAGGGAATTTCCACCTCTGTCACGACAGCAGATCGTGAAGAGAAACTGGATTGGCCGAGGCACTTCACGAAGTGATCCGAGATGCCGTTCAAGGAGCGATTCCATCAAAGATGTCAATGTGGAGACAATTCATCATTTTCCTTTTCTTCAGGAATTGACGATTCAAAAACCTCGTCCAAATACCCGGTTTTTCGAATTTTCTCTGTAAATTTACTAAAGACCTCGGAATGATTGTTTAGTTCTTCTTCACAGGCTTCCTTGATACTACTAAACGTTGGCTTTAATTTGTCGATGGGATTGTTCGGGGCACGCAAGTCGAAGAAAAGAGAATCTTTGGTTGCTTTCCTCTCCGAACTGAAAAAATAGGTTGTACGGAAAACTGCCACCAATCGTGCTGCAGATTCGTCCCAGCCTGTACCAAGATGATTTTCCGGGTACTCGTGGACCAGGTTCGTGGATGGATCCAGAGCCGAAATCCAGTCAAGCTGTCCCAGTTCATTTTTACGGACCAACATTCCAGTAAGTCCTGCCACATGTGCCCCATGACTGTGTCCAATCAAGTGCGTTTTCTGCGGGTCAAGGCCCAAGGAAGTCATTTTACTTTGAATTTCTTTTTGGGATGTGGGGTCGAGAGTTGTGAAAGTCCGTGTTTTCCTCGCTTCTCCAAATAATTTCCATGTCAATCGGTTTGCAACCTCAGGTATCTGTTTAGCCTGTTCAACCGGAATGGCATTCTTGACAATTTCCGTAAATATATTGGTCAGCGTGGTTTCATCATTGTTTTTTTTACTTAAAAGTTTACGAACAATAGCAATACTCCAACCAAAGATTTTCTTACTCCCAACAGATGACCATACACTCCAGTCCACCGCCAGAATATTGGCCTCGGGTCTTTTATCTACCAGAGCCTCAGCCAGTTGTGAAATGAGCTCAGACTTTATCGAGCTGTGTGCTCCATGAATGATGACGAAAGTGTATTTTGATGGGTCAACGGAATTTTCTTCCTCGGTCGTCTTCCATTGTCCGTGATCGTAAATCAAGACGGTTCCAGGTACGTAATTTCCATTAGCCATCTCACCTTCTGGGAACGCTTCACTGGCTCTTAGTGAAGAAATATTTCCCAAGATTATAAGTATAAAAACAACCTGTTCGATTATTGATTTCATTTTTATCTGGTTCGTATTGTACAATAATACCATAAGTGATAAATATTATTTTACTACAAAGGATGGTTTTGTCAATGGGATCAGTCCCGAGGCTTTCCAGAAAAATTTCTTGAGTATTTTTAATTATCTCAAAATTTGAGCAAAGACCCCCCAATACATTCTTAAAAAATTTCATTCATTATTTTAATGATCCTGAAAAACAGGGATTTGATGGTTCAGAACGGTCCATCGGCCATTGATTGGACCGAAAACAACTCCTAAGCCTTGGTGGAAAAAAGCTGATCAGGACAAACCAGAAAATTTTCAACTATTTTTTTATCCACGGCCCCAACCCCTTGACAGTGTACTTGGGCAATGTTATAATATCCACTATGATTGTGGAAACTTTGATAAAAAATCCGGTCTTTCGAATTGCCATATATAAAATCAAATAGGATTTTTAGAAGTTCCCTCGAACCTTACAGAGTTTCATTCCCTTTAATTCTTCAGATTGGAGTATAAAGATTTATGAAAACGAGAGCTTTTTTGGTTTCGGCCTTGTTGAGTTTCATACTGGTTTTCAGCGTTTCTGCTCAAACCGACAGTGAAGTTAAACCCGAGGGTGGGAATGCCTCTGCTGAGGCATCTTCTACAGCGTGTCCGTACAAAGTTACGGAAAACGACAATGTGTACCTTCAGATTTCCAATGTTAAGCTGAGGTCTGAAGACCTGCCGCTGTATCCCTACTTTTATCTCTATGGAATGACAGAGGGAAAACAGAAGTATATTTCAGGGACTCATTCGCAGGCAGGAAATCAAATTTGCGAGAACGTTCTTAAGCCGTCAAGCTTTGAGTTTTATTTTGACAAGGAATATCAGGATTGCATTTTGAATGTTCATTCAGATTGGTATACCGGAGAAGAATTGGTAGCCAAAGGTGAACAATTCAACATAGCAGAACTGCTTAAATGGGCTGACGACCCCCAAAATGACGGTAAAACCTTCACACTGGAGATTTCAAAAGGAAACACCGTTGAACTGAAAAAGGGGGAGATTAAAAAAAATCGGTACTACTATTTCCAGATCGTATCGTACAAGGTTACTTCAATAGACAATGAATACAAAAAGTATCTCTATGAAGCGTACAAGTCTTGGGTGACAGTCTCCCAGGAAGGCATCGCGGATAAGCAGATGAATTTTGACAAGAAAAATTTCACCCCGGAGACTGAGGACACACCAGATTTTGCGGAATTGTCTTTTGATAATAAAGATAATTCCAAGAGAGAGTTTTTATTGTCCTGTAAGGCAAATAAAACCGTTACTTTTACAGTCGAGAACAAAACGGGAACGCTCGATACTATTGAACTTTCGACTGACGATGTGATCAAACAACTTAACGATTGTATGCAGAAATTCCCGAACGACCACACAAAATGGTTTGTAAAATGCACCAGTAAAAACCAGTCTGAAATTGAATTGAGTTTTGAGGGAATAAGAAAAATATACCGCATTACAACAGTGACGATTCCTGTCACTCATCCCACAAGGCAAAACCCTCGTTATGCTGAAAAAGGCTATGCGCCTTGGATGCGTATATATATTCAGAGAGAGGGGGTTCCGTGTGGAATCAAAAAAGACTATGCAACCCCTGGCAGACGCTCTTGGGATTGCAATGTTCCAAACGATGAAAATAATCGATTTGAAATACGTGAAGGAATCGATGCACATTTTTCACTTCAAATTAAAGATGCCGATACTTGGTTTTATGAAATTGCATTACCTGCGATTTCAGGAATAACGGATCTGGATTTTTCCAAAAAGGTAGTTTATGAAGATTTGGGTTCAGACGTTGACAAAGACAAACGTACGAAAGTCGAATTCGAGGAAGTTAAGGAATAACTTATATACAAAGAAAGGCTTATATGAGTGATAAAATGTTCAAGACATTTGTTGGGATCGGCTTGTTGGTCATTATCTGTCTCTGTGGTTTCCTTGTTTTTCCTGGGAACAATGGACACGCTGAAGAACGACAATTTTCCGAACTGAATCGCATTGATCAGCAACGGCAAGAATTGTTAGAAATGTTCAAGGTTGGTTTGCAGAAGAGCCAAATCAGTGGAAATGCAGCTCGAAACGAAGGCGAGAACCCTGAGTTTTATTACGGAATGGTTGAGGTGGCAATTCAACAATGTTCCCAATATCCGGATCTGATTGCGGATTTTTGGCAGCTGTTTGAAAAGTACCTAGATTCCAATAACTCCATTTCTGTCATAGCGCGAATTGGATCGATTGACTTGTTTAACCAACAGGTCGACAGTTGCTTGAATCTTTGTAAAAACATTGATCAGTACAAAAGACTTTGGAAAACCAGTGAACGTATCGCTTCTTATCGTGAAGAAATCATTAAAAAAGAAGCCCAAAATGCTTTAAGTTTATTGGAAAACGCGGAGAAAAACGATGTGGGGCAGATTGTTAGAGTCCTGAAAAAACAAATTGGTGACGATAACATGAACCTGATGTCTGCGTATAATTTTCTTACTGAATATTCAGAAGAACTGGCCAATCAGGACCAGGAACGTTTTAATGCGATTGTTCAGAGTGCGAACAATCAGATTGTCTCTGGAATTGATAGTAAGATTGAAAACCTCAAAAATCGCTTCAATGCCATAAAAGAGAAGTGTCAAAAGGAAATGATCGAACCCGTGATTCTGAACTCAAATTCAAACCAGATTGAATACGGAGTTGGAGAATCGCATCAATTACTTTTGGACATTCAGTCGTTTATTGCTTCCGAATTGAATGTGGAACTGACACAAGCACTTTCCAGTGCTGCTCCTGACAAAGTGGTTCAATATCAAACAGTTTCCTCAGAATTGATGGAGAAAACCCGGATACTTAACCAAATAATATATAATCTTTGGGCAAACAGGGTTATTTCCAATGCTAATAATGTAAGTCAGTTTGACTCCATGTCGAAGATTTCCATAGAATATCTTTATCCGGTCGTATCCTCCATGTACAACCGCAAGATGGAAAGTATCCTGACGGAAATCAAAGACCCGAATCAGATTTCGTCGAATGTATATAAAATGATTCTTAGAGACAAAGCGCCCTTGTCGGCGTTTTAATGTACCATGAAACGTATTAAGCAAATCATTGGAATATCGCTGTTTGCATTTGTGTTTCTCGGAAGTTTTATTAATAATGCTTCTGCGAGATCTACATTTTCATTAGGGAAAGCGCTTTGCAATCCTACGACATCTGCTATTCAGGAGGCAAAAACATTTAACGCTTTTACCGTTGGTCAAAAGGTGGATTTGTCTCCAACGTTTGGTCTGACGAAAAGAATGCGTGTGGAGAAAACCATCGGTAGAGTTCATGCCAAAACGGTGATAAAAGCAGGATTAGATTTTGATAATTATTTAAAAATAAGAGGGTTGAACTCAACCGCAGGAAAAACTTTTGAGGAAAGCTATCGTCGGTCATTTAACAACATGATGACACGTCAAAATGGAAACTTTTTTATTGAAAACACCGCGACGTTAGGAAAACCGCATGACTCTGCAGATTTGCTGGTTATCAACAAAACGACCAATCAAGTCGAGTTGAAAATTCAGCAAAAGCTCAGTGCTGATCTTGCAATGGATGCAATTACCAACCCCAAAAATATAGAAAAATATAAAGATTGTGATTTTATCTTAACTACCTCTGATCAGTTGGAATATATTAAGCGGCATTTGCCTAAAGATCCTGTAAAGCGAAAAGTAATCGAGGAAGCTCTTGAAAGTGGAAGATTGACAGATAAAGTACTAGACGTTCAGGCTAAAAGTATGAATTTTTATCAGGAAGCTACTGAAAGAATGTACAAACAGTATTTTAATAATTTAAAAGATGAAATTGCAACTGAACTTTCAAAAGCTATTCGGAATGGTGAAGAATTTATTATTATAGAAGGAAAAACTTTTTATGTAGACGAAGCTCTTGAAATCTATCGCGAATCCAAGACAGTAAGTCCAGAAATTGAAGCTGCTTTACGCAAAGTTCGTTTTTGGAAAAACGTTAATACCGTTGTTGGTGTAGCGGGTTCAATTTTGGACATCGGCAATGGCATTTACATGATCTACAATGCTGAATCCCAGTTTGAAAAAGGGTTGCTTGACGCAGACTTGTCGAACTATAAAAAGATGCTTGGAGTCGTACAAATTGGTGTTGGCGTGGTTGGATTGGTTATGGTTTTTTCACCAGACCCGTTCAGCAAGATTGCCGCTCCTGTGGTTGTTGTGGTTGGCGTTGTTGTCGCCGCTTTGGATATGTGGATTGATCATATTCAAGCCCAGCGAGTCGCCGCCAGACAGCGCTTGATGGAACGGGTTGCCGCACAGGACCGTCCAAGAGCCATCAGGGAATTGCTGATTAAAGACATGAATATTCAGTGTGCGCTTTAGTGCTGTTTATTTTCAAAAGAAGATTTTGAACCATTTTTACCATATTGATAAAAAGGCGCATGAAGAGGCGTAAACTTGCCTGACGGCTTGGGATAAAGGAATGATACCAGTGGTTCCTCCCAAGTTGAATCGGGAATACGATCAAAGCTTTATTGCCGTTGAAATAAAGTCGAAGCTTCTTCCTGCGCTTTAATTAGTCAATGGACAAAGATGGCAGAACTTATGAAACATTCTTCTAATTTGCCCTCTTGAGAAATTTTCAGGAAAAGTGTGAACACTCTCTAATATAAACACCCCAGAGAAATCCAGGCAACGATGTCAAAATGTTCGCACATCGCTGCCTTTTTTGCTTACACTTGACTGTCAAGCGTTAAGCTACTTCACATCTTGAGCATAAGGAGCCACGCCAAAGGCTTTGCAGACTTCTTTGTAGATGAAAAACTGTTCGAGGGAGTAGCGTTTAGGCAAGGATTTCGGCAGCAATCTGAGCTGATTGGGATCAACGGAGTATCTTGCCTCGAACCCTTGTGCTACGTCTGAAGGCACATGGCTGACGAACTCCGATTCTTTCAGCCATGCGGACAGGTCGTGAGCGAATTCGGCGTTAATGATGTTCCAGAATCGGGCGGAGCCGATGACTTCCTGGAGTAGCATCCAGCACTTCACATTGTCAGGGGCGAGAATTCCATCCGAAGCGGCATAGTAATCCGCCCATTTGTACGCGAGCTGTTGTGCAAAATGACGGAAATCCTCATCATCCAGGTATTTGTGGAATTTGTAAGTTTCTTTGACCAAAAACTCAATCATAGTCTCCTCCAAGGTTTCTTTCCTTTGCCCCCATTTCTAGCATTGTGCCAAGAAATAATAACGCGGTTGGGGCCATCTAAAAAACAGATTTTCAGATTTGGCTGTGATGTCTACACAGCACCTTCAGCCCCATCAGGTTTAGAACAACCATAGGAAGATGTTTCTCTATGTCCGAGATCCCCTTGTGCCGGGACTTGAGTTGAAATCGTTACAAACTCTGTCGGGCGCAAGTTCCGTAATTTACGAGGGATATGCAGCGAGTATAAATATTGATGGGACATTCGTAATGATAACACAAAAAAGTTCACTGTCAAGGGGAATGGGGCTTTTTTTGAAAAAAAAGAACAATTTACGAGTAAAAAAGAGGTTTCACGAATCTCATCAGGTTTTGAAAAGCCTTGCCCAAACGCAGTTTCACTAAAGTTCTTTCAAAAGGTCTCTAAAAAGGGGGTTGACACGATTCCTGAAAACCTCTTCTCTATTCGGGGTTTCGATGGAATAATGGTGAAAATTTGTTATTAATAACAAGCCAGTGGGTAGGTGCAGGCATAAAGCCCCCACCCGAGCGGAAAGAAATTTATATTATTGGGTGTCTACTTTTCACTTGCACTTGATCAATAATGAAAAATATCATGAAAAAGATCACCATTTCCATCGTCGTTCTGCTGGCCGTAGCTCTGGTTTTCACTTTGAGTGCCTTTGCCTGTAACGATTCAAAGCAAATCACTACAGCTCAAGCTGTTAGTGAGCAGCCCGATACCAGTCAGCCTGTTTCCCAATTGATCGAAGAACTAAGATGACGAACTCGTCTATATGCATCCGGAGACGGAACACTCGAAATCGTGAAGTACCTCGTAGAAAAAGGCACGGCCATCAACTCTGTGAACGAAAACGACCATGCCCCGGCAGAAGAAGCTGCCCACGAAGGTAACACTGAGATCGCCGAGTTCCTCCACAGCTGTAAATGAATGATTTCCCGGAGTACGGTCAGAATGGGAAATCACTTGAATATTTCAGGTGAGGCATTTCCAGAAGCGGTCGTACTCTTTTTTTACATTTTCTTCTGGGATGTACTAACAACATATGTCATTCCCAAGTCCTCCAAATATTCTTTACGCTAGGAGGTTGCCGGATGAACAGTTATTAATAACACATTGTTTAACTAAATATGTGTCTATGTGAATATGCCAAGGAAATTATTGTCATAAGTTCCAAATATCACATGACGATTCCAAATATAAAGGGGCGTGCTTCAGTAAAAACTGATGATGTTGATAGTTCGCCAGACCGAAATAGTAAGCATATACTCTACGGAAAAAGGATTTGCGAATTATTACTTGTGTGCAAAACACAAAAGCTTTCTGATTTTCATTTAATAAAAAGTAGGTCAAACACGAAGGTGAAGAAATATCAAAACCTGGTTGGAAATTCTTGTTGTTGTATAATGCACTGCGAAATTTTGGTTCGATATTTGGCCAGCGAAACATCAAACGAGTGGAAGTTGTAATTGCCTTGTGTAAGTCGTGAAGATGTTTAAACTCGTTTCCAATGAGATATTTTTTGCTGAATGTCAGGCCGCAAAGAGAACATATTCCAGCTTCGGTCTTGGGAATGTAACCACACTGCCAATGGCAAATTTCAGCCTCCACTCGCATTAAAGGAACATTTTCTGTTGAATTGACACCAAATTCCGGAAGGAAGGTTTTCCCTGAAATGAAACTGGTTTTGAGGAATTTTTTTGCGACTCTCTGACCACTCACAGCACAAATTCCACTTTCTTCAGGGAACATTTTCTTATGGCTGCGCTCACAAATAATCAAGTCTTCTGCCAATCCCCATTGCGCTGAAACTTCTGACTGTACGCAAAGGTCTTTTTTGTACCAGCACTGATGCTTTTTGGAAAACAGCGCTTCGTCTTTTAGTAATCGTTCGCCTGTTTTGGCACAAGTACAGAATTCTTCAGGAAGTCCAAGCCGTCCCGATGAGGATACTTGGAAAAGGTTCTTTTCTGCGTATTTCTTACTGTAATCTGAACACAGAGCCTCGGTTTTAAGAATGATCGTTCCTGAAACAGCGCTTTTGACAAAGTGAAACGAGTGCATCCTTCTTCCGGTACTTGTTTTTTTTACGCAAGGATCGGAAGAATGAATTTCCAGATTGCAAATCGGACAGACTTCATCTGGCGGGAGGAGTTTACCATCAGCCGTTTTTACCCCAAAATTCCCATAGAAAAGGCGGTTGGAAATGGGACTTTGGAGCATAATATCTTTGCGGATCTTCTTGCCGGAAATACAACATGACACTAATTCGTCAGGTAAAACCCAGGTACCGGTCTGTTCACACTGAACCATGTTTTCCATCAGGTCCCAACAGTCGGAAACTGCTGATTTTCGCATTAAGTCAGAGTCATACCAGCAACCATCTGTTGGGCTGTAACAACCTTCGTCTGAAAGCAAATTTTTTCCTGTTCTCGAGCAGATTTTTCCTTCATCCAACAGCCCAAGCCGGTTGGATTTTTCAGAACGGAACATTTCGCTCTCAAGTCCGCAACGATTAGAAATGGCAGAGGTTAAAAAGTACTCAGGCTCAGCGTATTTCCCACTGTAATCTGATCGTTTGGAGTTTTCTTTAAGCAATTCTTTGCCGGTGACGGCACTTTCGACAAAGTGATCAGCATGAACCGCTCTTTCGTAGTCTGGATGATCTATTTTTTCTTCATTTCTCAAGAGAGGCAATTCGCAAATCGGACAAACCTCATCAGGTGGTAGAAGATACCGATTTTTGGTGAGTATTCCAAGGTTTGGATTGAAAAATCTATGAGAAAATTTACTTTCATTTGCCCAATCTTTACGAATATACTGTCGGGAGATACAACAGAAAACTAATTCACCCATTAAAGCAGGACTTCCAGTTAATTCGCAATAGTCCATTAATTCTTCAAGCTCAAATTTTTGAGAAATTGGGGATTTCTGAAAAAGATCGATGTCGTACCACAAACCGTCAGCCTGCCTTTGCATGACTTCATCCTTGAGGAGTAACTCGTTTGTTTTGGCGCACTGTATAAATTCATCAATGATTCCTTTACGACCTGATTTCCCGGAAACCCGAATGAATTGAGAAAAGGCAATTCGTCCACTGAAATCTGAGGTGTCCATTTCCTCTGGAAACCCCATTTTGTGGGAGAAACTACACTCGATTTTGTGAGAAATATGTTCCCATAAGTGGTTCACCGGGGAAATTTCCATGGTACTCTTCAAATCACGTTCGTGGCAAATCCCGCAAACGGCAGTTTCCGATTCCAAAACACGAAAATTATTACGGATTGTGACGAGTAAATGAGGAAGTACTTTTTGGTTTGTTAGCTGGCATTCATCCAGAATGTCATTAGGACATGCGATTCCAGTGACTTCGCAATGTCCTGTTTCTATTGGCTGAAATGAATGAGTAAGCGGAATCCATTGTACAGGAATTGAATAGGGATGAGAGTCTGCCAGGAAATGAATCTGGAGTGGGAAAATCTCATAAGTAAAACCTTGAATCCCACACATTTCTGCCGAAAACTTTGGCATAAAATTATCTCTATTTCGTCGTTGAATTTTCGGATCTTCGGTTTTTGCCTGCTTGGCCTCCAGAACGTTGTAATAGTACTGTGCAAAACGTTGAAGCCCCGCGTCATTCTCGACTGCTTGATTGGCCAATGCGCTTGGATCTGGGACCATTTTCGCAATCTCAGCATTGTAGTTGCGACTTTTGGTAAAATCATCCGGAATGATTGTTTCTACTCTTGAATAGTCTGGAATTGAATCGTTTAACGTAACAACAGGGCTGGAAAGAACTTTTTGAAAGCGGTTTACCGAGTTGCTTACTTCTGCGCGAAACAATATATGTCCCTGAAAATCCAGACTGGTTTGACCTGAATTAACAATTTGGTCAATTTGTGTTTCAGGGAATTGATGTAGCCATGCTTTTGTAATCCATTCGTCGTTTTCAGAAGTTTTACAGGTTAGATCGTACACGAAACTGGAGGCTTTTTTGCGCCATTCCTGGATGCAGTCAGAAAATTCACGGGAATTTCGCAGTTCTTCAGGATGATTCCAGATTCTCTCAGAGATTCCAAATGGTTTTTCTCCATAACTATAGAGAGGTTGATTATTTTCCCACGCTTTAGTAAGAAATTCCTGTTCCGTCATGGAATGGTACTGAGGCTCAATTTCTGGCGGAAGGTTTTCTTCGGCGAGTTCCTCATTCCAGTTCGTTGCGGAAAGAGTCTCGTCGAGTTCGTGTTTGTGTTCCTCATAATACTTGGCAGCTCGATCGACTTCTTGCTCAATCTTCTTTTTTTGCTGCTCTATATCCTGGCCTTTTAATGCATTCAGCACAAGGCGCTTAATGGTTTCTTCAAATGAATCCTCTTCGTTTTCGCTTATTTCCAGAATGCTTTCAAGGTCCCCAATGGCCTGACTGATTCCGATCAATTTCAAAACAAGCCGTTCTACGATGTCTTCCTCAATCGTGTTTTGGGCGTAGGGGTTGAAAACTATCACGTCCTCAAAGTTGGAACCAAGACGTTGAACGCGCCCAATTCGCTGCTCGATAATCATCGGGTTCCACGGAAGATCATAGTTAATGATTACATTTCCTTCCTGGAGGTTTACCCCCTCTGCGCCAGCATCCGTTGATATAATTATATTAATTTGAGGAGGTTCACATTTGTATTTTTGGATGGTATCGCAATTTAATGCAGGATTTCCTCCTTGAATGAAATCATAGGCAAACCCTTTTTCTTCCAAACACTTCGCGATCTGTTTTTGGGTTGCAAGTCGCATTGTGAAAATGATGGCTCGCCATGATCGCGATTCCTTTTGCGCCCTTTCTCGCATTTCTTCCAGTAAATGAAGAACTTTTTCCATTTTCTGGGAAATTGGAATGGCCTCAACCAACTTTTCCACACGTGGAAGCCAGTCGTTGATTATCTGTAGGTTCAGGGGATTTTTTTTGAATTCCTCAAGAAATGCCTGAGGACTACTCATCAAACCACGAGCCAACGAAAAAATTTTCAGAACGGGAAATCCTGGGATTATAGACAGTGTTTCCAGAATTTTATATAATTCCTTTTCGTGTCTCTCAAGTTCGAACGGTACATCATGAACGATTCGTCCCGGAAATGGGAGTTTTGTATCCCCTCGCCGAGTACGACAAATGGTTCTCTGGAGGATTTGGCGAAATGTGTCTTTGCGATTTTTATTAATCGTTATTCCCTTGGTGTCTCCAAGATAATTATAAGAAAAAAGCCTCGGATTTCCTAATGGATTGTCCTCGCCCTCAATGAGCTTCAAAAGATGGATCAGACTGTAAATGTCCCAGATTCGGTTCTGCACAGGAGTTGCCGTCAGCATAAGGACATATTTGAAAACTTGTCTCCGAAAGGCTTCTTCAACCGCTTTGGCAGTTCGAGGTGGTTTGGGGGTTCCGAAAAGATTCCGAAGTTTGTGGGCTTCATCAAAAATGGCCATCTGAAAGGAATCATCTTTAATAAGAGACTTCTTGCCCAAGAAAAGATTGTAGGTCGTAATCAGAATAGAGCAATCCTTTGAGCTGACTAATCGTTCAAATTCTTTCCCTGTTTCTGCAATGCAAGAATCAAGGCCAAACAAATTTTGGAGTTCCCCCTTCCATTGATAACAGAGGATCTTTGGCGCTATAATCAAAGCTCGCAGTACTCTCTTGCGTGAAATTAATTCACTTAAAATGAGCGCAGCACTAATCGTTTTGCCCAACCCGACGTCGTCAGCGATAAGTGAGCAGGGCATTTTTCGGAAAAAATAAATAAGATTCTGGAATTGATGCTTAAACGGTGTCAAACCACACTCTCGCCATGTATGCGATTGGATGTCTGATTCATTTCGAATAATAATCGGTTCAATGACACTCCATTCCCAAGCCGCCAAATGAAGGCGATATTGGTCAATATTCGCGGCTGCAGAAAGTTGATTGTAAAGTGTAAGTATCTTATCCATGATTCCTGTTTACAAATACAATATCACTTTTTAGATGCCTTGATACCAAAGTACTTCTCGACAATACCGTTAAGCTGTGATTTGATCTGGTCAAAATCTTTATCCAAGTCCAGTGTTCGGACCTCAATCCGGTTTCCGCTCATCCAGTATTCTTCATTCGGATGAATCTCCTCATCGGTTTTGGCATAAAGTAACATCCCGGAAACATCATGAGGCTTATCAGACAGTTCCGCTGCCTTATTTTTTACATAAGTGAAAATCTGGAACAGATGACCAGAACGAAGAGTTTGTTTTTCATATCGATTCTGCATCGACTGAAGATAGTATTTGGCATCTATAATTAGCGTCTTTTCTCCATAGACAAGCATAACATCCGTCTGCATTACAGGTAACATCGCACTCGTACCAACGTCTAATTGCCACGGGATTTGGGATGCGTTGGCCTTAATCTGAGGAAATTCTTTTCGATAGTATTCCAGAATAAATTTCTCATAGAGCCAGGACATTAGCAGATCATCTGCATAATCCATGAGCTTGGTAGTTCCATCCTTTTGTGTTTGAAGCAGTCTCTTTACTGCCAGATAGCAGATGGAAATCAACATTCGGTAAGTTTGGTTGTTTCTATTGTACTGGACATTCCAATTTGTGGATTGGAGATCCAGTGTGTCCACATCATTGAAGAACGCCAGGAGTTTTCTCAACTCTTTCTTTTGTTCTTTTTTAATCTTTGTGCCGATCAGCATAATCATCGTGGATTTGATGATTCGGTTCATATAGGAATTGACCGAAAAATCGTCATAACCACAGAATATTTTGTTTCTCTGGTGTACCTGTATCTTGATGGTTTCTGGAATGTCAATTTTGCCACGAAGTGTGGAAAGAGCCTCTGCTCGTGGAATATACTCTCTCACAAGACCACGCTTGATCTGGATTGTAATTCCGCGAATAAGAATAGCCGCACAAAGTTCCTCGGTATTTTCGAAGTCCTCTGTGGCCAAACTCCTGTAGTCCCGTTCTTTCAGCACTCTAAAGGCATAGGACAACATGTAATAAATGTTCTGTATGCGAATCACGCTATAGCTTTCCTAAGTTTTTCAGCCCATTCGTTTACTTTTTCCCGGTCATCAAACCAGTACTCTTTCAGCAACGGAATGATTGCATATTCAACAATATCTGATAATATCTGATCATTCACCTCTTCCAAACAGAAGTAGCTATGGCCGATACAGAATCCTTCACCGAGAGATTCAGCGATATTATCATTCAGATCCTCCACACACTGAATCAAGCTATTAAATTGGGGACTCTTTAAACTATCACGATATTTCATAAAACCATCGGTTTTAAAACCTGGTTGCATTTCGTAGAATGCAAAACGCCGACGTAGAGCATAGTCCAATATCGCTAAACTACGATCAGCGGTGTTCATTGTACCAATGATATAGACATTCTCCGGAACAGAGAATTGCTCGTTAGAATAGAGTAACTGAAGTTTAACAGAACTGCGTTTGTCTTTCTCAATTAACATCAACAATTCACCAAAAATCTTACTCAGATTTCCACGGTTGATTTCGTCGATGATAAAAAAGTAGTCATTGTCGCTATCAATTTCCGCCTTCTTACAGAATTTATAGAATGTACCAGGATCACGTTGAAAACCCCCACTCTCCACGGGGCGAAAACCCATAATAAAATCCTCATATGAATAGCTCTGATGGAATTGGACCATCATAACCCTTTCTTGGTCTTTTACTCCCATTATGGAGTATGCCAAGCGTTTTGCCACAAAGGTCTTTCCTACTCCCGGAGCACCTTGGAGGATCACGTTTTTCTGTCTCTCAACAAGATGTCTCAACGTTTTATAGCCATCTTCATCCATATAGACATCCTTCAAGAATTTCTCCTTGCTGTAGGAGGGATATGGGACTTCTTCCTCTTCAACATCATCAATTTCATCGCTTTCGAAGAATGTTTTCAGCTTCTCAACGATGTCAGGAAAGTCAGTTAAATCGGTGAGAGTCTTCATAGCAGCTTGACCAGGATACGGCCATTCGCCTTTATGTGTCCAGTTGACCTCACGAACATTCTTGTTGTCATCACGAGAGTCGTCAAACTCATAATCAGATTCAACAATTCCACGTCCAATGATCGTACTCCGGCCCTTTTTTGCAAATACGATATCACCAGGCTTCATCTCATTTGCAAATTGCCAGGTTGCGTGAGCAGCGTTCTTATATTGCCTTTCAGAGTCAATATTCTCCTTCATGGCTTGCTTCATTTCAGTCTTGGATTTATACTGGCTCAGATCGCCGATTTCATCCCAACCTATGGCCATGAATCCTCTGTTATAGCATTCATCCCAGATACCAGCACCTTCACCAGGTGAATAAATCCAGTAGTGCGGCGTCTCTACATCCTCATCAGCCATAGCTGTACCTTTTGTTTCATTTCCCTGAGCCTTTTCCTGATCCAACTTCTTATCTATTTCTTTTGAATAGCACCATGCCTCTGCGCTTAATTCTATAAAGTTTTCCTGCTTACATCTACCACTTTGCAAATAGTCCCGTATTTTCTCAGTAATATCAAAATACGTTGAAGCGGTAATCTTTGCATCAATCGTAGGAAGCATCTTTACAAATGAAGATGGCATCTTGCCAGAGTCATAAATATACCATCTATTCCGCGAATCCAGATTCAAAAAAACATTCGGTGCAATCCAGTACAATCCCATTGTAATCTTACTGGTTCCGTTGTACTTCTTATTGATAGTAAGCTCGAAAAATTTAGACACGGCATCTCTTCGATCTGCTGTAGGAGATGTGGCATAAGACAATGCGGATTCAAACAAGCCCCAAAGGTTATCGATGTCACTATCTCCACGTTCTCCAAAAAATTGATAGAATGTTGCGCTCAGATTATTTAATACCGGAATGCCTGAGAAGGATGAAGAGATCTGCGCGGTAATGCCAAAAAGATTTTTGACTGCATTGACAATCTTTACCCGCTTATCATTCATTCTGGATTTGTTGAATAATCCAAAAAAAGTAAATGGATCAATGTCGATGAGGGGATAGCCCTTTTTTTCAAGTGTGGGCATATCAATCCCCGTATCCAAGAAAATCTGCTCCACCTTTTTGACCAGTTCTTTCCGATTATTCTTATAGGCAAGCAGCTTTTCAGCCAGTTCCTTGTAAAAATCCACCCAATCGAATGGGTTCTTTGTTTGTGACATCTTATTCCTCCTTTTATTTCAATACCTTGACGACACTTTCGGCGGCTTCGTGAATACAAAATTGCAACCAGGAATCAAAACAGAAATCAATGACCCCCCAAAAGTCGTACAGGCAACCCCATTCCAATATAAAAATATAACATATTATAGTAACACAGCAATGAAGAACAAACAAGGGGGGAGGGAAGGAAATATTCCAAAAAAAGAGTAGAATCCTTGGGACAATTGCAGTGCGGTTACACATTAGAATTCAAACAGAGACAAACTTTGCTTGGATTTAAAGACTAATCATTCGTAATCCATCTTTTCAACGTTCTGTTTAATTGTGTTCCATGAGAAGGAAGTTTTTGCTGATTGGTCTGAATTCCCGCTTTTTCTCCATTAAGACATCTCCTTTTATCCTATTCATTTCTGGGGAAATATCAAAAGAAATAGAGGTTACTTTTAATTGGAAGTGTTACTTTCCCAGGATTTACAACAATTTTCAGTCTTGAAAAACATCCGAAATGGCTGGTTCATCCTGGGTGTTTTTTTATTTGCCCCCTTGAATATTTGCTAAAAGAGTATTATAATACACTTTTTGAATGTAAATTCTTTCCATCGCGAGACAAATCATGAGCAATACAAGCGAAATCGGCTTTGAGAAAAAACTCTGGGATGCGGCCTGCGTGCTGCGTGGCAATTTGGATGCTTCCGAGTATAAATCGGTGGTGCTGGGGCTGATTTTCCTGAAATACATCTCCGACAGCTTTGAAGAACGCTATAATGAACTTCTGGCTGAAGGTGAAGGCTGGGAAGAGGAGATTGAAGAGTATACGGCCGAAAATATCTTTTTCGTGCCGGAGAATGCCCGATGGAAAGTCATCCGGGAGGCAGCTCATACTCCAGAAATCGGTCTTGTCATCGATTCTGCCATGCGCAGTATCGAAAAGGAAAATCACAGGCTGAAAGACATTCTTCCCAAAAACTTCGCACGGCCGGAGCTGGATAAACGCCGCCTTGGGAATGTGGTGGATCTTTTCACCAACATTCAAATGGTAGAGCATGGAAACCGCAAGGACCTTTTGGGACGCTGTTACGAGTACTGCCTCTCGAAATTTGCCGAGCAGGAAGGAAAGAACGCGGGAGAGTTTTACACGCCGTCCTGCGTCGTGCGCACTCTCGTTGAGGTACTCGAGCCGTTTGACGGGCGGGTCTATGATCCTTGCTGCGGGTCGGGTGGAATGTTCGTTCAGTCGGCGAAATTCATTGAAAATCACGGTGGGAACCTTCAGAGCATCTCCGTTTACGGTCAGGATTCCAACCCGACGACCTGGAAAATGGCGCAGATGAATCTTGCGATCCGTCGGATTGATGCCAATTTGGGGCAGTTTAACGCCGATACATTTTTCAATGACTGCCACCCGCAGCTGAAGGCTGACTACATCATGGCCAACCCACCCTTTAACCTTTCGGACTGGGGAGCGGACAAACTCCGGGATGACGTCCGCTGGAAGTATGGCCTCCCTCCGGCAGGAAACGCGAACTTTGCCTGGCTTCAGCACATGATCTGGCACCTGGCCCCAAACGGACGAATCGGGATGGTACTGGCAAACGGCTCGCTTTCTTCACAGTCTGGCGGTGAAGGGGAGATTCGCAAAAACATCATTGAGGACGACCTTGTGGACTGCATCGTCGCGATGCCCACGCAGCTTTTCTACACGACTCAAATCCCGGTTTCGCTCTGGTTCCTCGCCAAAAATAAAAAACGGAAGGGTGAAACGCTTTTCATCGACGCCCGCAAACTGGGGACGATGGTTTCTCGCAAGAATCGGGAGCTGACGGACGCGGACATTCAAAAAATCGCCGACACTTATCAGGCTTACAATGCAGGAAAACTGGAAGATGTCAAGGGATTCTGCGCAGTAACTTCCACTTCAGAAATCGCGCGGCAGGACTACATTCTCACCCCTGGCCGATACGTCGGTATCGAGGAACAGGAAGACGATGACGAGCCGTTTGATGAAAAGATGGCAAGGCTGACAGATGAACTCGCCGGCCTGTTTGAAAAATCCCATCAACTTGAGGAAGAAATTCGTGAGAAACTTGGCAAAATTGGGTGGAAGGTGTGACTATCAAGATAAGGCAGAAGTAACAATACTACAATTTAGCAAGTAGGAGAGTCAAATGGATAATAATCTTCAACAAATTTCAGGCACAGAAGATTCACAAGATGATTTCTTGGTATTAAAATTTGTTCTTTTTAATGAAAAAGAACATGCAGTTCAGGCAGAAGTTGTAGCTAAAATGTTAGATGCTATGATTCTTCTTGCCAATGAAGCTGTAGTTCAGCAAGGACATAGTGATACACCTCTAGTAAAAGTTGAGGCCATCCAAAAAGGTAGTCTTGAAATTCTTTTAAGTATTACTCAAGCAGTAATCAGCATAATTCCTACTTTCATTACAACTGCAAATGATATTTGGCAATTTATTAAAAATTGGTTAGAGTTTCGATTGACGATGAATAATCCTTCTCAAAAATTAGAAAAATTAGAAGATGTAACCCAGACAGGAAAGGCAGAATCTTCTACGATAATAAATTGTAATTACTTTATTAATAATGGCGATATCTCAATAAATAATGGAATTAAAGAAGGATTTAGTGCTGCAGAAAAAGACCCAGGCTTAAAATCTATTAGATTTTGTAAACAATCATCTCCTCAAGATTGTGTTGAAGTACCAAGAGAGGACTTTCATATATTTACCAAAGATATATCTTGCGATACAAAAATACGTGAAAAAATAATAGAGACAGAATTAAAACTCCGTACAGTTAATTTTGATGGGGGGAAATGGAAAGCTATATGTCAATCTGAAAATATCAGTGTGATGATTCAAGACCAAGAGTTTTTAAACCAAGTCAATAACGGTCTCATTTCGTTTCAATCAACAACGACTTTAGATGTTACAATGAAGATTGTTCAAAAATACGACCCCAATATGGATGAATACATAACTGATAAAACCCAATATACCGTTATAAAAGTCAAAACTCCTCACCCTAAAAAAAACTCAAAGAATATCGCTCAGTATCAAAACAAAGATCAGATGAAAATTTCATTTGAGGAATAATATGAAAAAGTTTGAAAAAGTGGCTTTATCAGCATTTATCGATTTTAAAAATGGAAAAAAACGTCCCAGTGCTAATGGAGTCATTCCTGTGTACGGTGGCAATGGTATATTAAGCTATACCACTCAGTCAAACTATGAAAACACTGTTATTATTGGACGTGTAGGGGCATATTGTGGTAGTGTTTATTATTCACCTAATCGATGTTGGGTTTCAGATAATGCTATTGCTGCTATTAGTAAAGAAAACTCAAATATCGTTTTTGTTTATTATTTACTCAAAGATTTGAGATTGAATAATTATCACATTGGAACAAGTCAACCCCTATTAACTCAAGAAACTCTTAAACAAATAGAAGTGTGTTTACCACCACTCTTCGTTCAAAACAAAATCGCAGAGATTTTAGGAGTATTTGATAGAAAAATACAAATTAATAAGGAGGTAAACGATAATTTAGCTCAACAAGCACAGGCTGTATTTACAAACATGTTTACCAATTGTAAATCCGTAACTCCTGCCACGATTGCTGAGGTTTCACTGAACGTCACAGATGGTGTCCATAGTACTGTCCAAGACGATCCTGAAGGCCAATATCTTCTTTTAAGTTGTAAGAATATCAAAGGTGGATCTTTAAATATTGGTCCTTCAGAACGTAAGATAAGTTCAGCAACCTTTGAAAAACTGCGCCGTCGAACAAAATTGGCTAAAGGTGATGTACTCATCTCATCTGTTGGAACAGTCGGTGAATTATTGCTTCTCAATACGGAACCCTCTAATTATGAATTTCAGCGAAGTGTGGCCATTGTTAAACCCAATCAAAAGATTGTAAGTTCCCCATACTTATATGAATCTCTTGTTGCTCAAAAAGCCAAGCTTGTAAATACTGCTCATGGAGCAGTTCAGCAGTGCTTGTTTATCTCAGATATTGCAGGCTTTCCTATAGGAATTCCATGTACTAATGATCTTCGAACATTTGATGATTTGGTTATGCCAATGTTCAACGAAATTTCAGCTAATGAATTTGAAAACACAAGGCTTACAACATTACGAGATACTTTATTACCCAAACTCCTATCCGGAGAACTCGATGTTTCCGACCTTGATATTTAACCGCTAAATTATCGTTTAACAAATACCATCAACTCTCACCAACGGCGAGAGTCAAACCAATGGAACTGCCGTTGATGTCGTTCTCTGGAAATACTTACATGGAA
This sequence comes from Thermoguttaceae bacterium, assembly GCA_030530205.1. Lineage (GTDB taxonomy): Bacteria > Planctomycetota > Planctomycetia > Pirellulales > Thermoguttaceae > RGIG3701. The sequence continues at coordinate 237,034 of JAUMVK010000002.1, forward strand.
GGAGAAATGACATGAAAAAGGAACTAATGATGGAGGTAATGCAGCAAATGTTGCCTTGCCTTGACAATGTACAGCTGAAACAGCTAAAACAGGTAATGGAGGGAATCCTCTTTCACTACGAAGTTACCAAGACGGAAGTCAAGCCGGAAAAGGACGATAGTAATGACCTTATCGCGGTATTTATTGCCGCCAAGCGGATTGAAGGTTGTTCGGAGAAAACGCTGAAGTATTACCAGACGACAATCGAGGCAATGGTTTCAGCTTTAGGTAAAAATGTCCGACATATTCTTACAGAGGATTTACGGACATACCTTACCGAATATCAAAGCAGGAATCAGTCAAGTCGGGTAACGATTGACAATATCCGCCGAATCCTGTCCAGCTTCTTTTCGTGGCTGGAGGATGAGGATTACATCATCAAAAGCCCTGTACGCCGGATTCACAAGGTGAAAACATCAAGCAATATCAAGGAGACGTATTCCGACGAGGACCTTGAAAAAATGCGTGATAATTGTGAGGAACTGCGCGACCTGGCAATGATCGACATGCTGGCCTCAACGGGAATGCGTGTCGGAGAAATGGTACTTCTGAACCGTGAAGACATTGACTTTACGGAACGGGAATGTGTGGTGCTCGGCAAAGGTGATAAGGAAAGAATTGTGTACTTCGACGCCAGAGCAAAGCTCCATTTGCAGGAGTATCTCAACAGTCGGACTGATGAAAACCCCGCGTTGTTTGTAACCCTGAAGGCTCCTCACGAGCGGTTACAGATTGGCGGTATTGAGCATCGGCTCCGGGAGATGGGGAAGCGCTTAAATATGCCGAAAGTACATCCGCACAAGTTCAGGCGAACGCTGGCAACAATGGCGATCGATAAAGGAATGCCTATTGAGCAGTTACAGCGACTCCTGGGACATCAACGCATTGATACGACCTTGCAGTATGCCATGGTTAAACAGAGTAATGTGAAAATGGCGCATAAGAAATATATAGGGTAGATGGAGACCACTAATGAACATTTGGACAGATTTTCCTAAAATTCCACTTCCGCAGTTGCTTTCATTTGTTGTTGATAATAGAGGGAAAAGTGTCCCTCTTTCAGATGGAGGCAATCACGTTTTGATTGCTACGAACTGCATACGCAACGAAAATTTGTATCCTTCCTACGAAAAGATCCGCTGGCTATCCCAAGACACATACGACAATTGGTTCCGTGCGCATCCAGTTCCGGGTGACATTTTGTTTGTGTGTAAAGGAACACCGGGCAGAGTATGTATGGTACCGGACCCTATCGATTTTTGTATAGCACAAGATATGGTTGCTCTTCGAACTGATGATACTAAAGTTTACAACCGATATCTTTTGGCCATACTACGTAGCAGGCCGATTCAAAAGCAAATTACGAATACAAGTGTGGGAGATGTAATTCCTCATTTTAAAAAGCAGTTCTTTGATCAACTGCTCATCCCAATACCACCTCTGGAGGTACAAAGAAAAATCGGAGATATTTACTTTGACTTTTCACTGAAGATTGAAAAGAACAAGCAAATAAACGATAATTTAGCGGTTAAATATCAAGGTCGGAAACGTCGAGTTCGCCGGACATAAGTTTCGGAAGAATCGTATCCCGGATTTCGGATAGTTTATGCGATTCACGTGTGAGATTCTGCATCTGCCTAAATATAGGCTTTACAATGGAATCAAAGTGTTGGAGTGTTCCTTTTTCTGGAAATACTGTCGGGTATGATTTAAGTATATCCGTTTTAAGGTTATTAAACACGCTTCCGTTACTGAGATTAACAAGTTGCTGTCGGATGTACATAAAATACAAATACAAATATTCATTGGAAAACATTGATTCAGGGAAATAAAGCCAACCGTCATGAATACAGCTGTCGACATCAAGGATTTTCGGAATACCAGGGGTTGCACTATTGGAAAGGACAAGCGATCCCGCTTTAAGATATACAGTTTTTCGCAACCCTTCTTCGATAATGTGATCTTTAATGTCGATTACAAACGGAGTTTGAAGGCTTGTTACATCGGATATTTTAAGCCATCTAAGTCCCGAATTGGAAAGATACTTTTGAATAGGTCTGGGAGAGCCTCCACGTTTGATTTCGGTAAAGTCACCCAATTTACCACGGATCCATGAAGATGGTATAACCCCATCCCAAGGATCATAATCGAGAAACCAAGACTTGAATAGAGCCGTAGTTTGTTTATGTAAATTATCGTTTAATTGTTTTTTTAAAGGAGAGAACCATGTCCAGCCATTTCACCGAAGCAAACTACGAAAATGCGATTATTTTGCTCATGGAAGAACTGGGGTACCAGCACCTGTGCGGGTATAATGTGGATCGAGACTTTCGCGAGCCGCTTTTTCTCGAGGAGGTGCGGCCTGCGTTAAGGCGTATCAATCCGGAAATGCCGGAAGAAGCGCTGGAGGAGGCGATACGAAAAGTCCAATCGATTGAGAATGGCTCTCTCGTGCAGAAAAATCAGGTTTTTACGGACTATTTCCAGAATGGCGTGCCCGTCCGATATTACACGGGGAAGGAGGAAAGGTCGGGTATTGTGCGTCTTGCAGATTTTTCCTGTCCGGAGCAAAACACATTTACGGTCGCGAATCAGTGGACCATTCAGGAACAGGTTGAAAAACGCCCGGATGTGATTTTGTTCGTAAATGGTTTCCCGGTGGTCGTGATGGAACTGAAATCGCCGTCTCGAGAGGAAACCAACGAATCGGAAGCGTATTGCCAGCTTCGGAATTATATGCAGGATATTCCGTCCCTGTTCGTCTATAATCAGGTTTGTGTTATCAGTAATCTTGCGATTTCGAAGGCCGGAACCATTACATCAGGCGAAGACCGGTTCATGGAGTGGAAAACCGTTGACGGAAGTTATGAAAATACACAGTCCGCGACGTTTGACACGTTTTTAAGAGGGATTTTTGAACCTGCCCGATTCCTGGATATCATGCAGAATTTCATCTGTTTCAATGAGGACGGGCCCAAAGTCTTCAAAATCTTAGCGGGGTATCATCAGTATTTTGCCGTTCATAAGGCGATCGAATCGACCCGGCGCGCGGAATTGACGGACGGGAAAGGCGGTGTTTTCTGGCATACCCAAGGAAGCGGAAAATCCCTCTCTATGGTTTTTTACGCCCATCTCCTTCAGAAAACGCTCGAAAGCCCAACGATCGTCGTGATCACCGACCGAAACGATTTGGATGACCAGCTGTACCATCAGTTTTGCTATTGCAGCAAATTTCTCCGGCAAATCCCCCAACAGGCCCAAAGCAGGGAACATCTGCGCGAGCTGCTTGCACATCGGGAGGCGAACGGTATTATCTTCACGACGATGCAGAAGTTTACCGAGACCGGCGAGCCGCTTTCTGAACGGCGCAATATTGTGGTAATGACTGATGAAGCCCACCGGGGACAGTATGGCCTGAACGAACAAATCAAAATGCAGCGGGACGAGACAGGCAAGCTGGAAATCAGAACCGTCATTGGAGCCGCGCGTGTTATACGTGACAGTTTGCCCAACGCGACCTATATCGGGTTCACAGGCACACCGATTTCTTATAAAGATCGCTGCACCTGCGAGGTGTTTGGAGATTATATCGATATTTACGACATGACCCATGCCGTAGAAGATGGAGCGACACGCCCGGTATATTACGAAAGCCGTGTGATTTGCCTGAAACTGGATCAGGATATCCTCGAACTCATCGATCAGGAATACGACCTGATGGCCCAGAATACCGATCCGTATATTCTGGAAAAAAGCAAAAAAGAACTTGCCAAAATGGAGGCGATTCTTGGCGCAGAACAGACGATTCATTCCCTTGTTGATGACATTCTGGAACATTACGAAAGCCATCGGGCGAATCTGCTGACAGGCAAGGCGATGATCGTGGCATATTCCAGGTCCATTGCCCTGAAAATCTATCATCGGATTCTCGAACTGCGGCCCGACTGGACTGAAAAAATTGCGGTCGTAATGACCCAGAGCAATAAAGACCCGGAGGAATGGCGAAAAATCATCGGAAACAAGGCCCACAAAGAGGAACTCGCCAATCGATTCAAAGATAACGAATCGCCGCTGAAAATCGTGATCGTTGTGGATATGTGGCTGACCGGTTTTGACGTTCCCTCTCTGGCCACGATGTACGTTTACAAGCCGATGGCGGGGCACAATCTGATGCAGGCCATCGCCCGGGTAAATCGTGTGTTCGGCAACAAGGAAGGGGGGCTGGTCGTGGATTATGTCGGAATTGCCGCGGCTCTGAAGCAGGCGATGAAAGACTATACTCGCGACGATCAAAAAAAGTATGGCGACACGGACATCCGCAAGACGGCCTACCCTAAATTTAAGGAAAAACTGGATGTTTGCCGGGACTTTTTGCACGGTTTCGATTATTCGGAATTCTTTGAGGCAAATGATCTTGTTCGCGCTCAAATTATCACTGGAGGGGTGAACTTCCTCTTGGGCAAAAATGTGCAAGACCAAGGGAAACCTGAAAAGGAACGAACCCAATATGTGTATGTCAAAGAGGCGCTTCTTCTCCGTCAGGCCCTTTCTCTATGCGCAAGCATCGCGACGGCTCGGGAACGTCTGGAGGCGGCATATTTTGAAGCAATTCGGACGATCATCGTCCAAGTAACATCAACGGGTACAGGGAAAAAACTTTCTTTGGCAGAGGTCAACAGCCGCATCAATGAATTGTTGAAGCAGAGTATTAAGAGTGAGGGCATCCTGAATCTTTTCTCCGATATTCACACGGAGTTTTCGCTTTTCGACCCGAAATTTCTCGAAGAAATCGCCCGCATGAAAGAGAAAAACCTGGCGTTGGAACTTCTGAAAAAACTCATCGCGGAGAAGGTTTCCGTATATCACAGAACCAACCTTGTGAAGTCTGAGTACTTCTCGGAGATCATCCAAAGGACGATGAATCGTTATTTGAACGGTCTTTTGACGAACGAACAGGTCATTGAGGAACTTCTCAACATTGCAAAAGAAATTTCCGAGGCTTCCCAGGAAGGTCAGAAACTTGGCCTGACCGAAGAGGAACTGGCTTTTTATGATGCATTGTCCAAACCGGAAGCGATTAAGGACTGCTACAGTCATGAGACACTAATCGCCCTGACGCATGAACTGACCGATATGCTCCGGCGTAATCGAACCATAGACTGGCAGAAAAAAGAATCTGCTCGTGCCAATATGCGCCGAATGGTGAAACGTCTTCTGCGTACTTATAAGTACCCGCCGGAAGGTCAGGAAGCTGCCCTTGAAACAGTTATTGGACAGTGTGAACTGTGGACGGATAATTTACAAAAATGATATTACGCCCAAGGAGTTTTTCAAACAAAGCCAATCAGGCAGTAAATCTATAGTTTTTTATTTGTATTGGAAAGCCCACGAAGCCCCCAATTGGGTTTTGAAAAGCCTAAAAAATACAATATAAACCTGATTCACTTAGTTCCTTGTTTGAGATTATTACAAGCCCAAACAACATAAAAACGCCAATTTGTGAAATGCGAGCAGTATTCAATTGGTTTAGTGGAGCACAAGTGATCAAATTCCAGTAAATGAGAATCACACAGAAATCCAGGCAACGATGTCAACATGTTCGCACATCGTTGCCTTTTCTTAGCTTACACTTGACTGTCAAGCGTTAAGCTACTTCACATCTTGAGCATAAGGAGCCACGCCAAAGGCTTTGCAGACTTCTTTGTAGATGAAAAACTGTTCGAGGGAGTAGCGTTTAGGCAAGGATTTCGGCAGCAATCTGAGCTGATTGGGATCAACGGAGTACCTTGCCTCGAACTCTTGTGCCACGCCGGAAGGCACATGGCTGACGAACTCCGATTCTTTCAGCCACGCGGACAGGTCGTGGGCGAAAGAACGGCTTTTCAAACACCACGGGATTTCGCCGCAAAAATTTCCGCTTTACCTGAAGGAGCTGGAATTCCGATATGATCATCCTGAGGAATCGATCTTCGAGCAACTCGTCGAATTTCTCTCGGATTTCGTTCCGGAACTTCCCAAGGAGCCGCACGGCTCAGCCTCCCAACGGGAATTTCAATACCGTGTTTTGATTTTTATGAAAATCGTTTTAGTCCAAATTTTGGACAATTACCCAATTTTTGAACCCTCCAAGTGCAAGCAAAAGTAGACACCCAATGACAAAAATTTTGCACTCAACTGTCTACTTTTCGCTTGCACTTGACCGGTTAAATCTTGAAAAGTGACTGGATGGTTAAAAACAAGGTCTGTTCCACCATCAATACTTCGTAGATTCCATTTCTGAGCGTTTAATGAAACGGTGCACTTTCCAGAGACCATGAGCCAGGATAGTAAAAATGCACACATCCAGGAACAGTATTCCAAACAGAATAAAGCTCATGACCTTTCCAGCACCAAATTGTGAACCCCGGA